>HF991345.1:0-73875 GCA_000431515.1 Clostridium sp. CAG:632
TATTTACAGAAAAAGTTTCACACACTCGTCAATACTTATCTACGAAAATAATATAAAGATACCGGGAAATTATCTCCCGGTATCTTAGGTGGTGACTGAATTTATTTCATAATCTTCTTGGCAGCTTCCTTCTGGGCCTTTTCACGGGCCTTTGCTTCTTTTTCTGCCTTTCTTGCCTTCTCATCATCCGCCATGATCTTCTGATATTCGGTCTGCTTCTTACGGAGCTTTGCACCGAAAGACTTCTTCTTGCCTTCTTCTACAGGCACAGCCTTGCCGCGGACACTCTTAACTTGAACGATATAGATTCCGCTGACCATAGCCTTTACTTCACCCTTGGTTGGAAGATTATCAAAGATGGCATCATCTGCGATCAAAGTCATGATCTGAGGGCCGACTTTAGCTTTTACGATCGGCAGCTTGGAATTCTGATAACGCTTTGGGGTCTGATCCATAACTACCTTTGGCAGCTTGGCATCTTTCATTTTCATAAACTTTTTGTCGATGATCAGCATGGAAACCGGTTGAGCGGCAGCCATCATCTGCTCCTTTTGAGCCATCTGCTTTTTCTGCATCTTATCACCGAAGATATACAGGGCAACCAGACCGGCAATCAGTACGACTAATACGATTAAAGCAATAATCCATGGATTCATAAGATTCCTCCTTTTCTAAATTCATTATTATTTGTTCCGGGTATATAGTTCATTTACAAATTTCTGGGTATAAGCGCCCAGATGCTTCTTGTCCTCGGCAGACAGAGCTGCGATATCGATCGGAGCGCCATAGGCAATGGTAACGGAGCCTTTTGTCAGCTTCAGACCGGCATTGTTTTCCAGACAGTCATCTGTACCGATGATCGCAACCGGAATGACCGGTACCTTGGCTTTGCTCGCAAGCTTTAGGCTGCCGTCCTTGAATGCGGCCATCTCATCACTGTGACCACGGGTTCCTTCCGGACAGATCGTCATGCAGCAACCGGATTTAATATGTTCGACACCCTCGCTGATACTTTTTACAGCTGATTTAATGCTGGCCCGGTCGATGAATACACAGCCGATATCCTGCATCCAGAAGCCGAGAAGCGGAATCTTCTTAAGCTCTGTTTTCGCTACGAATCCAACCGGAACATTTGCGGTGGACTGCAGCAGAAGAATGTCCAGATAACTACGGTGATTGCTGACAAATACAACCGGAGTATCCGTTGGAATCTGCTCTGCTCCGACCACATTGCGCTTAATGCCGCCGATCGCAAATATAACGCGGAAGGCCCAGCGGATAATCTTATGGGATGCCCGGTATTTGACCATTGGCTTCTTCTTGCCGATCAGCCAGAGAACAAGGTGAAGCGGCATGGATAAAATCAAAAACAGAGCAACAAATATAAGGCAGATAATTGTTCTGAAATTGGTCTTCATGAAATCCTCCTAAATCAATCTAACGACCGTATAGCTTAGCGGTCTCATATAAACGTTCTTCTAATTGGCGGCTCATATCTTCCTCTGTAAAACGCCAGCTCCAGTTGCCTTGGGCAACGCCCGGAGTGTTCAGACGGGCCCAGGAATCCAGACAGAGTACATCCTGCATCGGAACAATCGCCATGTTAGCTACGGATGAGAAGCAGGCACGGATCATAACCCAGCAGATGTCGCTGGCATCTGTGCTGAAATAGCGGCGGAGCTTATCGCGGGATGCTTCAAATGCCTTCTGATACCAGCCGAGTGTTGTATCATTGTCATGCGTACCGGTATAGCAGACACAGTTTCTTGTAAAGTTGTGAGGAAGAAAATCATTCTCTTCCGGATTTTCAAAAGCGAACTGCAGGATTTTCATACCCGGGAGGCTGAACTTGTCACGAAGCTCCACTACGGAATGATCGATCTCACCCAGATCCTCGGCAATGATCGGAAGATTATAACCTAAGGTTGCTTCCAGGGTTGTAAAGAAATTCACGCCCGGAGCATCTTCCCATTTACCGTTGATAGCAGTCTCATCTCCATAAGGAACGGCCCAGTATTTATCAAAACCACGGAAGTGATCAATCCGCAGGAAATCGGTCAGAGTCAGCTGATAACGGATGCGGTCGATCCACCACTGGTAACCGGTCTTTGTATGATTTTTCCAATTATACAGCGGATTGCCCCATAACTGTCCGGTGGCACTGAAATAGTCAGGCGGTACGCCGGCAACGACTGTCGGATATCCTTTGGAATCCAGCTTAAAGAGGCTCGGATTCCGCCATACGTCTACACTGTCCCATGCAACGAAGATCGGAATATCACCAACAATCTTGATGCCTTTCCCGTTTGCATAGTTCTTAAGTAAGGACCAGTCATGGTAGAACAGGAACTGGATGAACTTATAATAGCCCATTTCCTTATCCAGCTTTTCAATCCAAGAAGCACGTTGTCTGGCAGTCGGTTTCTTTAAAGAATCCTCCCACAGATACCATGGAGCACCCTGGTGGTAGTCCTTGCCTGCCATAAATAAGGCATAATCCTCCAGCCAGAAAGTTTTTTCGCAGAAATCCTGATAGGCATTCATCAGTTCCGGATCTCCCGTGAAATCATCAGAAACGGAATCGTCTATAAAACGTTCATATGCCAGATGCAGTAAGCCGGTTTTAAATGAGATTAAAGTACCATAGTCAACCTGAACCGGATTCCAGACAGGCATGTCTGTGAAATCACTGTCATACAACAGTTTAACACGTTTTAAAAAGTCAATACTGATAATTAATGGCTGCCCCGCAAAAGATGAAAACGGCTGATACGGGGAGTCACCGAAGCCCGTATGGCCAAGCGGAAGCACCTGCCATAGATTTAAACCTGATTTTTCAAGAAAGTCAATAAAATGGTAAGCACCGTCACCCAGATCACCAATGCCGTAAGGACTTGGAAATGAGGTCGGATGCACCAGAATACCGGCATATTTTTCAATTGGCGTTTCTGCACCGGATATATTTGTCATTGGATGCTCCTCCTTTAATATTGTCACAACCTATTTATTATATCTAATAATAAAGAAAAAAACAATAATTTCAGAAAAGAAGTTATTAGTGGGAAAATTCTATTGACAATACAGGGGATTATTTGTATATTTAATTTGTATGAACATCCCGTGAGGGAGTAAAAGGGAAAGAAAAGGAGGAGAGACAATGGATTCAAAAACTGCCAGAATGTTTTGTTTTATTCCGGTTGCACAGCTTGTTTTTTGGTTAATTGCGTTTTTTGCATATCCAGACAGAAAGGAAATAGGGTCTAGTTTAACACAGGGATTAATTGCGATTTTATGTGGAATTATTCCAGCAGTTGGATGGGTAATTGCAATTGTGCTTGATATTATGGCATTAGTTAAGATTAATCAGGAAGATACAGATCCAGAGTTACCGGTAATCGGAAGCTTAAATTGGTTTGGAAATTAAATCATTAAGATAAAGATTACATGGAAGGAGTTGTCGCATTAAGTAATTAGTGTGCAACTCCTTTTCTTAGTATATACGGACAGGCAGAATATACAGGAACAGAGAGCAAAACATAGAGGGACATATATGGAAATTATAAAAGTTCAGAAGGGGCAGATGGTTGCTCATAAAAATGAAAAAGTGAAATACTGGTATCTGGTGCAGGAGGGAACCGTTCTTCAGAAGTTTGAGTTTTCGGAGGTGCCGCTACGGAAGAATTCTATTATCGGGATCGGTGAACGTGATATTTCATTATGTGATTATGTGGCGGATGAAGATGTCGTGCTGGCGCAGTTCCTGTGCGAGAATACAGAGGAATTAAAGCTGATTCTAACCGGACAGGAGCGGATCCGGAATATTTTCCTGCGTGCGGCAATCGAGCAACGGAATGCGTTACTGACCTTATATTCGGACTTAAATAACCGTAGCCGGCAGTTTCATATGTTTGTGGAAACGGTTTATAATGATTATAAAAATTTATGTGGAAAATACAGGATTGAAGAGCAGTTATTTCCGAAAATGGAGCACTTTAATCCTTTGATCATGCAGCACAAAGCAGAAGAATGGGAAGTCAATAATTCTGCAAGTGTCATGAAATATATGGAAGAGTATCTGCGCCTGATGGAAAAGGATGAGAATCTGACAGTTGGTGCGATTAAAGAGGCAGCAGCCCAGATACAGCGATTTATGCGGGGAATTCTGGAGATGGAGTCCTACTTAAGCTACAATAAGGGAATCCTGATCGGAGAGGAACAGGCGGATCTATTCCGGCTTTATTTTGATCTGTCGATTGCAATGTATGAGAAGAAGTACAAGATTGACACGATTTCAGAGAAAATACAGCTGATCGCAAAGCTGGCTGAGCGGCTGAATATTTATAATCCAAGAATGATCAGCCGGAAGCTGCGGGAGTTTCAGGAATATGATTATGCCGGAAAAACTACAGACGGCAGCATGGTGGCTCAGAAGGAGCAGGATATTACCAGTGAAGACTGTCTGAATCATATTCTGGAATTTGCCGGTTATGATGACGAGACGGCAGAGCAGATTACAAAGATGGTAGATGCATATCGGGATCTGGCAGATCCGCAGTCAGCGGAGAATGAAGTGCGGACATTGCGAAAGCAGATCACAACGGTCTACTATGATATGTATGAGCGGGTATTTCTACGGGTTGTAGAAGATGAGAGTCGGTTAACGCCGGTGCTTAAGATGTTTTTGAATTTCGGATTTGTGGATACCGGATTGACTGGAGAGGAATATGCCAAAGAGTTATATGATCTCTGTGCACATCTGGATATCTGCCGTTCGAAACGGATATATACGATATATGAATGGTTAAAATGCATTTACAAGGGCGAAAAAGAACCGTCCAAGAATGAGTTTGATCTGAATTTTGAAGCGTATCTGGTAGAGCAGAACAAGAACGGAAAGCTGACACAGGCACAGGTGAAAGAGTATTATCAGAGTCCGGAAAGACGGGTGGCGTTTGAGATCCGGAATATGTTTGCCTCTGTCAATAAGCTGACATATGGTAAGATATCGACCTTTTGCCCGTTGCTGCGCAAGGATGATCTGTTAAATTCGCTGGATCGGATGCTTGTGACAGCTGAGAAATTAGAGCGGGCATTGAATGAAATCCGGAAAATTGATTATTCTGTATTTTATCAGGAGGTATCGTTCTCAGATCCGGAGAAAGGGATTAATAATGAGCGGATCATGAAAGAAATCCTTCCGGATATGATCCTGATGCCGAATGCCGGAACCAGGGTGATGATGTGGCAGGAGACCTCAGGACGGAAGAGCAGTACACCGGGGCGGTTTATGTTCCCGGTATTCACGGCAGTAGAGCTGGATGAACTGATGCTGGAGGCAGTAGGACAGTATCGATGGGAGATGTGCCGCCGGTTAGAGGGCGTGCATTGGAATGACATCCGGGAGAAGTCTTTGACGGCAGAATATTGTACCTATCTGCAGTTTTACCGGAAGAATCATGATCTGTCTGCGGATGCCAAGGAGAAAGTGAAAAGTGCATTGACCCGGGCAAAAAATAGTTACCGGGAGGTATTTGTGAGAGATTATGTAAACTGGGTGAAGTTTGAATCCAAAGGAAGCTTCCGGTTGAATAAGGTTGTGCGGGATATCCTGGTGCGTTATTGTCCGTTTGCAAAAGAAATCCGGAATGATCTGCGCAGTAACCCGTTATATCAGGCAGCCATTACCCGGTTTGAAACAGAGACTGCGAAGAAATTGCAGCGGTTTGGGGCTTTATATAATAAATATATGAAGGCCGGTGGTGAGATCACGCCGGAGCTGAAAGAGAATCTGATTTATTATCAGATGTAGAAAACAAAAGGAGTGACAATATATGAGACAGGGAATTCTTTTTGATCTGGATGGAACCTTATGGGATTCCAGCAGACAGGTTGTAGAGTCCTGGAATGTAGTGCTGGAGCAGCAGCCGGATGTGAGGCGGCGGGTGACAATGAAGGACATACAAGGATTTATGGGACTTCCGATGGATGAGATCGGCAGACGATGTTTCCGGGATGAGGGACTGTCGGAGGAACGGATTCGAGAAGTCATGAAAGCCTGTGAGGAATATGAGAACGAGTATCTGCGGCAAAAGGGCGGTGTGCTCTTTCCACATCTGGAGGATGTGTTAAAACAGCTGTCAAAGGATTATTTTCTGGCGATTGTCAGCAACTGTCAGGTGGGATATATAGAAGCATTTCTGGAATATCATCGGCTGGGAGGATATTTCTCCGATACTGAGAATTTCGGTAGAACCGGGCTGCAGAAGGGTGATAATATCCGGCTGGTCTGTGACCGGAATCATCTGGACCGGGCTGTATATCTGGGAGATATTCAGGGAGATTATGACTCGGCATGTAAAGCAGGAATTCCGTTTATTCTGGCCGGATATGGATTTGGACAGGTGAATGCGGAAGTGCCGGTGATCCGGAGCCTTACGGAATTACCGGAAGCCGCAGCAAAGATTTTGAATGAATAAAGCATATGAGGAGATGTACGAATGAGCAAGAAGAAGATACCGGCACGGATGAATGTGGCGGTCAAGCCGATGCAAAGCAGTCAGGCGGAAGCACTGAAAAAAGTTGAAAAGAAAGCATTTGTTGCATGCGTTCTGGGAATCGCAGGAGCACCATTGGCATTTATCGGTCTTGGAATCATACCGGGTATCATAGCGCTGGTACTGGGTATAAAGGCGGTGCGGCCGAACGGGAAACGCCCGGCAGGTGCGATTGTCGGTATTGTGACAGGAATTATCAGCGTTATTGTCGGAATTCCGGGCTGCATTATTTTCTATGGAACCTATATAAATCCCAATTCGGCATTTGTTCAAAGTATAGTGGATGCAGTTGTGAAGATGCTTCACTTGATTGTATAGGGTAGTGATGGCGGAGAAAGAGGCGAAGTGATGACAGTGTATGAGCATGAGGCACAATATTATGAGACGGATCAGATGGGAATCATCCATCATTCCAACTATCTTCGATGGTTTGAGTCCGCAAGGATCCAGTTCCTGAAAGAGATCGGGATCGACTATCGGAAATGTGAGGAGATGGGGATCATCAGTCCGGTCATGGAAGTAACCTGTACATATAAGTCTATGGTGCGCTTTGAAGACGTAGTAGAAGTGTATACCAGATTTGAAGGGTATACCGGTGTGAAGTTCTATGTAACATATGAGGTAAGAGATAAGGCGACCGGTGAGCTCCGGACGACCGGAAGAAGTAAGCACTGCTTCACGGATAAGGAAGGACGACCAATTTCACTGAAACGGGTAAATCCGGAATTGCATGAGCGATTGCTCGCAGCGATGGAAGAACAGGACGTGCGTAATAGCTAAAAACTATTACGCACGATTTTTTTTATGTATTACCGTTGAAACGGCAACCGGTGTTATACTGCAAGACAAGTCATAAGAACAGAATATGAAATGTCAAACGGCAAATGATAATGAGAGGAGCAGGTAGCACATGGAACGAAAAACATACACAGAGCATTTATTCAGAATCGGGAAAAAGTATATGCGGGTGACACCGGAGGGACCGGAAGAGTACCGCCGGGTGGCAGAGAAGGTCTATAACAGCCTGAAGAATATAGAGTTCGAGCTGGAGGACGGTCTTTATTTCGATGCGAGCATCGGGGATCAGTATTTAAGAAATGTACGACCGCAGCTGGCGAAGTATGAGCCGGGAAAGCGGCCGGCAGAGCTACTGGATCTGAGCCTGTACGGCGGGAATGCCGGTATCGTATATTATCTCCTGAACTTATATCAGTTGACGGAAGATAAAGAAGTGCTGAAGACAGCCAAGGAGGCACTGGCACTGATCTGTAGAGATTTTCGGTCGATTTTTACCTACCAGCATATCAGTGTGCCGGATGCAAAGAACGGATTCTATTTCGGGATCGGTGGTGTGGGTTCAGTGATCATGATCGCAGATGATGTGATCGGGGATCCGTTGTATCGTAAGACGATTGAAGAGATTGTGGAGTATCTGGATCAGACGAAGGTTGAGACAGAGCAGGGAATCTACTGGGGACATCAGACCGGCCTGATCGGCGATCCGGGCGTGATCCTGTTCCTGCTGGAGGCGGCAGAGAAATATCAGCTTAAGAAGGCAAAGGAGCTGGCACTCCGTGGCGGTGATTATATTGAGACCTACCGGGAGGAGACTCCATATGGTATCAAATGTGATACGAAGCCTTTGTACGGCAGTGATTGCCCGAACTATGTCTATGGCCCGTCCGGAACCGGGTTTGTACTGACCAGACTGTATGAGGTCAGCGGAGAAGAGAAGTATCTGGCTCTGGCGAAAGAACTGGCAGAATATCTGATGAATCTTGCGGTTCAGACCGGAGACGGAAAGCTGATTCCGTATATTCTCGGTGAAGAGGAGACTATCTTCTATGTAAATGCCTGCCACGGACCGGCAGGCACCGGACGGTTCTTCTATACACTCTACCGGGCAACCGGCGAGGCCGTATACCATGACTTTTCAATCGAGCTTTGCAAGGGCGTACTTGCGACCGGAGCTCCGACAGTACAGGGTAAGACACTGTGGAATAATGTAACCTACTGCTGCGGTGCTGCGGGATTGCTACACTATTTTATCTCATTATATATAACAGAGCAGGATGCGCAGTATCTGGAACTCGCTAAGACCTGTGGTGAAATCATTCTCGGCGAGAAGGAAGAGGATGAGCAGGAAGTGTTTTGGCCGACAGCATTCGCACGGATCGATCCGCAGACCGTAGATGTGAAATACAGCTTTTACGATGGCAGTACGGGAATCGCAACCAGCCTGATAGAGCTTTACCTTCTGCTGACCGGGCATTATCGGATTCACAGACTGGCAGATGATCCGTTCCCGGAAAGCCGATAGTTCTTCCGGGGAGAAGACAGTGTTTCCGGGGAGAAGGTAGTGTTTCCGGGGAGCCGGGAGGAATTGAAAATCGGAATGAGATTGGCTATAGCCGGGGCCTATACCCGGCAACACTTAAAACGTATAGCCTATGGAATTGACAAAATGGGTAAGTTGGATTATGATACTGCACATAAAACATACAATTCCTATTAAAATAATATGAATAATATGAAACGACACAAACGGCAAATAACATACTGCCGGATAGTGACAGGAAAGAACAGAAAGAAAACATATACGAAAGAGTACAGGATCAGAGGAAGGGTGGAATACAGAATGGTTTCAATCAATACACCGGAAATATATATCAACGAACCGGGAGCGATTCATAAGGTGGCAGATTATACAGAACTGGCAATTGGCGAAGGAAGAAAGAAAGCCTACATCATCTGGTCAAAGACACCGAGGTCTCTTGTAAAGGAAGCTCTGGATGAAGACTTTGGACAGAAGGGAATTGCTTATGAGGAACAGCTTTTTGAAGGATTCCCAACGGACGCAAAGGCACGCAGCTACGCGGAAGAGGCGAAGGCAGCCGATGCCGAAGTGATCCTGGGTGTCGGCGGCGGCCGAGTGATGGATGTGACAAAGGCAGCCGGTACCTATTCCGGACTTCCGGTGATCACAGTGCCGACGATCGCAGCCACCTGTGCTGCATGGGCAGCCGTATCCATCATTTATACCGATCAGGGTGATTTTGATAAGTTCCTGTTTAATCCGAAGTCAGCGAAATACATTGTAGCTGATACCGACATCATCGCAAAGGCTCCGGTCCGGTACTTAAAAGCCGGTATCGTAGATACATTTGCAAAATGGTATGAGCCGGTTTACAGAGAGACACCATCCTTTACCATGCAGATATCGACCCATACTGCAAAGCTTGCCTTTGACTTTCTCAGGACAAAAGGCCCACAGGTAGTAGAGCAGGCAGAAGCCGGTATCGTAAACGATGACACGATCGCAGCGGTGGATGCCATCATCTACCTGGCAGGAAATATCGGAAGCTTTGTCGGAAAGGAAGCATTCTCCGGACTGGCACATCCGTTTTATCATTCTTCCCGGAGATACCATTCCACCTATATCCGGCTGCATGGAGAAATCGTAGCGTTTGCACTGGTGGTACAGGGAATTTACGAGGAACGCTCAAGGGAAGAAATCGCAGAGCGGATCCGGATCCTCCGGAAATTCGATAATACCTATACACTCGAAGAGCTGGGACTTTCGGAAGAGGAACAGCTGATTACGATCGCAGAGCGAATGCAGTCCGAGTTTGAAGGGAAACAGGTAACAGACGAAGAGACTGCAAAGCTGGTCGCAGCCATGGAGGAGACCGATCGGCGGATAAAGGAGATGCGTGAGGCATGAGTGTTAAAGAAAAAGAAGCATTAAAGGAAATTACATTATATAAAGCAGCGGCAACGATTGAATCGGTAGTGAAGCAGTACGGATATTCACCGGAAGAAATCATTAAGCTGGAAGGAAATGAGAACCGGATGGGCTGTTCCCCGAAGGTGGCAGAAGCGGTTGCAAAGGAAGCACAGAGCTTCTCGTTCTATCCGGATCTGAATGTGACGCAGCTGAGAAAGAAGCTGGCAGACCGGCTGAAGATCGCAGGGGACAACCTGATCTTTGGAAACGGATCCTTTGAACTGTTGTCGATCATCGGCGACAGTTATATCGAGGAAGGCGAGGAGGCGATCATTCCGGTTCCGTCCTTTAACTGGTACACCAATGTAACACTGATCAATGGCGGAAAGCCAGTATATGTCAATGTGGAAGAGGATTTTACAATCCATCCGGATAAGATTCTGAATGCGATTACGGAACGGACCAAGGTGATCTTCCTCTGTAATCCGAACAATCCAACCGGACTACTGATGAAGAAGGAGCATCTGGAACGGCTGATCCAGGAAATTCCGGAGCGGATCTTATTTGTCATAGATGAAGCATATCTGGACTTCGCAGAAGGGGATTATCCGGATACGGCAGCACTTGCAACGCAGAAGGAGAACCTGATTTTACTACGGACCTTTTCGAAGAGCTATGGACTGGCAGGCTTACGAATCGGATACGGAATCGCAACTCCGGCAGTGATAGATACCCTGTCTAAGGTCAGGATTCCATTAAATGTCAGCTCTGTCGCACAGGCGGCTGCCGTTGCGGCAGTAGAGGATGATACGTACTTAAATCAGGTACTGGAGAACAACCGCCGGAGTATGGAGCTATATTATGAGGCATTCCGGGAGCTGGGATTTGATTATCTGGAAAGCAGTACGAATTTCGTATTCGTGCATACCGGGATAGATGCCGCATGGCTGCAGCAGGAGTTCCTGAAGCATGCGATTATGATCCGGAGCGGTCTGGACTATGGATATCGGGAGTGGATCCGGATTTCCATGGGAACCTACGAGGAGAATCAGAAGGTCGTTCAGGTCTTGAAAGAAATCGTGAAGAAGGCAAAGGAGAAGTAGGATGGCAGAAGAAAAGATATGTATGTTAAAGGCAGAAGATATTAAGAAGTCCTTTGGCAGCAACCATATTCTAAAGGGCGTGAATCTGGAGGTTGACAAGGGCGACGTCGTCGTGATCCTGGGACCGAGCGGAGCAGGTAAAACGACCTTCCTGCGATGTTTGAACTTTCTGGAAAAACCTAATTCCGGCAAGATCACGATAGATGACCTGACCGTGGATGCACATAACGTAAACAAGAAGGACATCGTAAAGCTTCGCAGAAAAACAGCGATGGTATTTCAGCAATATAACCTGTTTAAGAACAAGACGGCACTGCAGAATGTGACGGAGGGTCTGATTCAGGTACAGAAGAAACCGAAGGCTGAGGCAGAGAAGATCGCAAAAGAATATCTGGACCGGGTAGGTCTATCAAAGAAATGTGATGCATATCCGGCGAATCTTTCCGGCGGACAGCAGCAGAGAGTCGGAATTGCCAGGGCACTGGCATTACGACCGGACGTAATCTTATTTGATGAGCCGACATCCGCACTGGACCCGGAGCTGGTAGGAGAAGTCCTTTCGGTTATGCGAGCAATCGCCAAAGAAGGAATCACTATGGTGGTCGTTACACATGAAATACAGTTCGCAATGGATATCGCAACGAAGGTAGTTGTCATGGATGAAGGAAAAGTCATAGAGCAGGGCAGTGCAAAGGATATCTTCCGGAATGCAAAGGAAGATCGGACACGTCAGTTTTTACAAAAGATAATTCCTGAATATTCATATATTATTTGAATTTTTTAATTGAGAAAAGGAGAAAAGAAACATGAGAAGAGAAGCAGGTAAATTTATTAAGAGATTAGGAGCAATATCATTAGCAGGTATTTTAGGAGTATCTGTTCTGGCCGGCTGCGGTGCAAAAGCAGATACAAATGGCGGTTCAGATAGTGCAAATGGAGTAAAGAAGGTGGTAGTCGGTACTACAGGATTATATGCACTGCAGTCCTTCATTAATGATGACGGTGAGCTGGACGGCGCTGAGATCGCAGTCTGCAAGGCAATCGATGAGAAGCTGCCGCAGTATGAGTTTGAATACAGCACGATGGAATTCGCAGCGATCCTGCCGGCCGTAGATGCGGGCAAGGTGCAGATTGCATGCTCTAACTTAAGAAGAACCGAAGACAGAGAGGCTAATTACATTCATTCCAAGGAAGCATATATCACATCACCATATTATATTATCGTGTTAGACGGTAACTCAGATATTAACGGAATTGACGACCTGAATGGTAAGAAGCTGGGTATTAACGAAGGCTCTACACAGGCAGGTATTTTAGAGCAGTATATTGAGAAGTCAGGAGCAGACATTGAGCTGGTTTACTCCTCTGACCCGGTACCGGATCTGGTAGCAGGCAGAATTGATGCGATCGTTGACCCGCAGAGATATGTGCTGAGTCTGAATTCCAGCTACGAGGATGCACAGTTTAAGACGGTCGGTGAGCCGATCGATAACCTGGCAGAGGAAGGCAGTGTAGTCGCAGATTACAATGCATATCTGTGGTTCTCATCGGAAGACACCGAGCTGCGTGATGCTGTAGATACCGCACTGGCTGAGCTGTATGCAGACGGTACATTAGGAGAGATCTCTAAGGAATACTATGGTGAAGATTATGCCAAAGATATCAACAGAGATTACGTAGAGAGCTTTAAATAAAAGATAAAAGAGACACTTAGAAGGACACGTTATGAAGATTTTTGAATGGAAGTACATCTTTATATTTCTGCCGAAGCTGTTACCAATGCTTCCAATCACACTGTTGATATGGATTCTGTCAGTCGTGGGAGCATTGATATTGGGAGCAGGGTTTATGGTTATCCGGGAGAAGAAGATCCCGGTCCTGTCCCAGCTGGTGCGGGTGATCATGTCGATCATCCGTGGATTCCCACCGCTGACACAGCTGTTTGTATTCTATTACGGACTGCCGAAGCTCCTGTCATTGGTCGGAATCGATGTCAACGACTGGGCACCGCTGGTGTTCGTTGTGCTGGCATACGCATTGGGACAGAGTGCAACGGTGATGGAGACGTTCCGGTCTGCATTCGCCAGTGTCGGCAAGGGACAGACGGAAGCGGCTTATTCGATCGGTATGATGAACCGGATGGCATTTTTCCGGGTAACTCTGCCGCAGGCGATGGTGGTGGCACTTCCGAATTTTTCCAATCTGTGCATTTCAACATTGAAGAATACGTCCATTGCATTCTCGGTCGGCGTGGTTGAAATCGTGGCAAGAGCCAATCAGCTCTCCGGAGCCATGCAGCATAAGATGGAAAGCTATATTGCGCTGGCAATCATATATTATGTAATCTATCTGTTCCTGAAAAAGGGATTTAATGTATTAGAGAAGAAGTTCTCATTCGAGAAATACTAGAGGAGGAACGCAAATGGTATTCAATTTTGAATTTTGTCTTGAAGTCCTGAAAAAATGTGTACAGGCGATTCCTCTGACCTTGTATCTGACGCTCTGGGCGTTCCTGATCGGAATGGTGATCGCAATCGTGATCGCGCTGATCCGTTATAAGGAAGTCCCGGTATTAAATAAGATATTTCAGTTCTATGTATCGTTCATCCGGGGAACTCCGGTTATGCTGCAGCTGTACATTGTATACTATATGATCCCGATGGCGCTGGATGCGATTCTGGAGAAGACGGATATTGCATTCCGGACCAATCAGATTGAGATTAAGGTACTCGTATTGATCGCACTGGCATTAAACGTATCGGCATATCTGTCTGAGATTATCCGTGGTGGTCTGATCTCGCTCGGAAAGGGAGAAATCGAGGCGGCGTATTCCATTGGTATGACACCGGCGATGGTGGTACGCAGAATCATTATTCCGCAGGTGTTTGTACAGTGTATTCCGAACTTCTCGGCGAACCTGATCAGTGTCCTGCAGGCATCCTCTCTGGCATACTTCGTATCCCTTCAGGAGGTAACCGGAACGGCTAAGGTCATGGCAAGCAGCAACTGGAAATACTTTGAAGCATTCGTTGCAACCGGTATCATCTACTGGCTGCTGACGGTAATTATCGAGTTAGTCACTTACGGACTGGAACGTGCGGCAGAAAGGAATGGATATCAGTTGAAGAAGCAGTAAGGGATGGGGTGCAAAAGGCAAAATAATCGCCTATTACGATGTCGGTTATTCTGTAGAACAGATTGCTGAAAAAGTTGGAATCTCAGAGGAAAAGGTGCAGGAAATTCTTGCACTACAGTAGGAAGAGGCGCTTTAGGTACTTGACAAATAAATTTCCATATTGTAAGGTGTAACTGGCTAGTGTTCAAAGGAATATAGACCATGAAAGGCATAGATGGAGACAGTAGCACTCTCAGAACACGATAGAGAGCCGGGGATGGTGGAAGCCCGGTGTCAGTATGGAGATTGTGAAGATCACTCCGGAGCTGCAGACCGAATCAGACAAGTAGGCTCTGACGTGATTCCTGCGTTAACGGGAAGATGGGTGAATGCGCGAGCAGAGATAGGAGCAGAGCCCGGAAGAAATTAGGTGGTATAGCGAATAATGGAACCTTCGTCCTAATGGATGATGGTTCCTTTTTTAGTATAAATCCGCAAAGCATGTTGTATCGCGGGTTTATTTCAGCAGGAGACAGAAACCCTGCAAGTTTGATACAGAAAGGAAGAAGAGCATGTACGAAAAGGTATCAACGAACTTAAACTTCGTAGAACGGGAAGCGAAAGTGGAACAGTTCTGGAAGGACAACAAGATTTTTGAAAAAAGTGTAGAAGAGAAAGAAGGATGTCCGGTCTATACATTTTATGACGGACCTCCGACAGCCAATGGTAAACCACACATCGGTCACGTGTTGACGCGTGTTATTAAGGATATGATCCCGAGATATCAGACTATGAAGGGACATAAGATTATTCGTAAGGCCGGCTGGGATACCCATGGTCTTCCGGTAGAGCTGGAGGTTGAGAAACAGCTTGGACTGGATGGCAAGGAGCAGATCGAGGAATACGGTCTGGAGCCATTTATTGAGAAGTGTAAGGAAAGTGTCTGGAAATACAAGGGTATGTGGGAGGAATTCTCCGGCAAGGTTGGTTTCTGGGCAGATATGGATGATCCATATGTAACCTATCATAATGATTTCATTGAGTCCGAATGGTGGGCATTGAAGAAGATCTGGGAAAAGGGATTGCTGTATAAGGGCTTTAAGATTGTACCTTACTGCCCACGTTGCGGTACTCCGTTGTCTTCTCATGAGGTAGCACAGGGCTACAAGGCAGTGAAGGAGCGGTCCGCAGTTGTCCGGTTCAAGGTGGTTGGTGAGGATGCTTATTTCCTGGCATGGACCACAACACCATGGACCCTGCCAAGTAATGTGGCACTTTGTGTAAACCCGGATGAGAATTACTGTAAGGTAAAGGCTGCAGATGGTTATACTTATTATATGGCAGAGGCACTGCTGGATACCGTGCTTGGTAAGCTGGCAACCGAGGAAGCACCTGCCTATGAGGTGCTGGATACCTTCAAGGGTACTGCTCTGGAATATAAAGAATATGAGCCATTGTTCCGTGTAGCAGCAGACCTGGCTGCAAAGCAGGGAAAGAAAGGTCATTATGTGACCTGCGATACCTATGTAACGATGAGTGATGGTACCGGTATCGTTCATATTGCGCCTGCATTTGGTGAAGACGATGCCAAGGTAGGACGGAAATATGACCTTCCATTTGTACAGCTGGTAGACGGAAAAGGTGATATGACAGATAATACACCATATGGTGGTATCTTTGTTAAGAAAGCAGATCCGTTGGTATTGGAGGATCTGGATAAGCAGGGACTGCTGTTTGATGCACCGAAGTTCGAGCATGATTATCCGTTCTGCTGGAGATGTGATACTCCATTGATCTATTATGCGAGAGAGTCCTGGTTCATTAAGATGACAGAAGTTCGTGAGGATCTGATTAAGAACAATAATACCGTAAACTGGATTCCGGAGAGTATTGGTAAAGGCCGTTTCGGTGACTGGCTTGCCAATGTACAGGACTGGGGCGTTAGCCGTAACCGTTACTGGGGTACTCCGTTAAATATCTGGGAGTGTGAATGCGGTCACCGTCATGCGATCGGTTCTATTGAGGAGCTAAAGCAGCTGTCCGACAATTGTCCGGATGATATTGAACTGCACCGTCCATTTATTGATGAGGTAACCTTCAAGTGTGAGAAATGTGGCGGCGAGATGCATCGTGTACCGGAGGTAATCGACTGCTGGTTCGATTCCGGATCCATGCCGTTTGCACAGTGGCATTATCCATTTGAGAATGAGGATATCTTTAAGGAGAATTTCCCGGCTGACTTTATCAGTGAGGCCGTTGACCAGACCCGTGGATGGTTCTATTCTCTGATGGCGATTTCAACGCTGCTGTTTAATCAGGCACCGTATAAGAATGTTATCGTGCTTGGACACGTACAGGATAAAGACGGACAGAAGATGAGTAAGTCTAAGGGAAATGCAGTTGATCCGATGGAAGCACTGAACAAATACGGTGCAGATGCGATCCGCTGGTATTTCTACAGTAATTCCGCTCCTTGGCTGCCGAACCGGTTCCATGAGGATGCGGTTGTGGAAGGTCAGAGAAAGTTCATGGGTACTCTGTGGAATACCTATGCATTCTATGTATTGTATGCAGAGATCGATCAGTTTGATCCGACCAAATACAGTCTGGAATATGATAAGCTGGCCGTTATGGATAAATGGCTGCTGTCTAAGTTAAATACAGTCATTAAGGAAGTAGATGAAGCACTTGGCGCATATAAGATTCCGGAAACGACCCGTGCACTGGCAGAGTTTGTGGATGATATGAGTAACTGGTATGTAAGACGCTGCCGTGACCGTTTCTGGGCAAAGGGAATGGAGCAGGATAAGATCAATGCGTATATGACACTTTATACCGCGCTGGTAACGATCTGTAAGCTGTCTGCACCGATGATTCCGTTTATGACAGAGGATATTTATCAGAATCTGGTTCGCGGTCTGGATAAGACGGCACCGGAGAGTATTCATCTGTGTGACTTCCCGGCAGCGGATGAGGCATATATTGATACAGAGCTGGAAGCAGATATGGATGAGGTCCTTCATGTTGTAGTCCTGGGCCGTGCGGCAAGAAACCTTGCAAACATCAAGAACCGTCAGCCGATCGGTACCATGTATATCAAGGCTGCAAAGGAATTATCTGAGTTTTATGCAGAGATCATCGAGGATGAGCTGAATGTAAAGAAGGCAGAATTCAGAGAGGATGTATCAGAGTTTACATCTTATAGCTTCAAGCCACAGCTCCGTACTGTTGGACCGAAGTATGGTAAGCAGCTCGGTGGCATTAAGCAGTATCTGTCACAGGTAGATGGCAATGCTGCCATGGCTGAGCTGAAGGAAAAGGGAAGTATTACATTTGACGTTGCAGGAGTTACCGTGTCCTTGACAGAAGAAGATCTGCTGATCGATATGGCACAGACAGAAGGCTTTGTAAGCCAGCAGGATAATTATGTAACGGTTGTTCTGGATACGAAGCTGACTCCGGAACTGATCGAGGAAGGCTTTGTCCGTGAAATCGTATCAAAGGTACAGACCATGCGTAAGGAAGCAGACTTCCGGGTAACCGACCAGATTGTAATATATGTAGATAATAATGAAAAGATTGCGAATATTATTATTCGGAATGCAGATACCATCAAGCATGACACCCTGGCGCAGATTATTGAGATTGGCAAGATGGCAGGTTTCACAAAGGAATGGAACATCAATGGCGAAAAGGTTACCTTTGGTGTGACACAGAAGAATCTGGATTAGGTATTGTGAAATTCAGTTATTTCTGATAAAATATGATTGTATTTTTGGAAGTGTAACAGTAGAAAATGCTAAGGAGGCAATAGGGGCATGAAGAAGATCGTCGATTTCGACAAAGAAGGATTCAAAAAAGAAGTGATCAACAACGTAAAAACGTTGTACCGTAAGACAATTGATGAGGCAACCCAGCAGCAGGTATTTCAGGCAGTATGCTATGCGGTAAAAGATGATATTATTGACCGCTGGATCGCGACCCATAAAGAATATGAGAAGGAGAATGTTAAGACAGTTTATTATCTTTCCATGGAATTCCTGATGGGACGTGCATTGGGTAATAACCTGATCAATCTTACCTTCTATGATGAGATTAAGGAAGCTCTTGACGAGCTTGGATTTGACTTGAACGTAATTGAAGATCAGGAGCCGGATGCAGCACTGGGTAACGGTGGACTGGGTCGTCTGGCAGCATGTTTCTTAGACTCTTTGGCAACCTTGGGATATCCTGCATACGGATGTGGTATCCGGTATCGTTATGGTATGTTTAAGCAGGCTATCGTAGATGGTTATCAGGT
Source organism: Clostridium sp. CAG:632 (assembly GCA_000431515.1). Taxonomy (GTDB): domain Bacteria; phylum Bacillota; class Clostridia; order Lachnospirales; family Lachnospiraceae; genus CAG-632. Next base: position 18,800 of record HF991345.1, read on the forward strand.
AGAGAAGCCGGATGACTGGTTAAAGGACGGTAACCCGTTTGAGGTTCGTCGTGCAGAGTATGCATGCGAGGTCAAGTTCGGCGGCTATGTACGTGTGGAGAACCGGAACGGACGGAATTATTTCATTCAGGATGGTTATCAGACAATTCGTGCCGTACCGTATGATCTGCCGGTGATCGGTTATGGTAATAATGTAGTTAACACCTTAAGAATCTGGGATGCAGAGGCAATTCAGGACTTTAATCTGGATTCCTTCGATAAGGGTGAATATCAGAAGGCCGTAGAGCAGCAGAATCTGGCAAGAACTATTGTTGAGGTATTGTATCCGAATGATAACCACTATGCCGGTAAGGAATTAAGATTAAAGCAGCAGTATTTCTTTATTTCTGCTTCTATTCAGACAGCAATTAAGAAGTTTAAGGAGAATAACAGTGACCTTCATGATATTCCGAAGAAACTGGTATTCCAGTTAAATGATACACATCCGACAGTAACCGTTGCAGAGTTAATGCGTATCCTGATGGATGAAGAAGGCATGGAATGGGATGAAGCATGGGAGATCACAACACATACCTGCGCATACACCAACCATACCATTATGGCAGAGGCACTGGAGAAATGGCCAATCGAGTTGTTCTCAAGACTGCTTCCTAGAGTATATCAGATTATTGAAGAGATTAACCGTCGTTATGTAGCTGAGATCGAGGCTAAGTATCCAGGAGATCAGTCAAAGGTTAAGAATATGGCAATCCTGTACGATGGACAGGTTAAGATGGCACATCTGGCAATCGCAGGTTCCTTCTCTGTAAACGGTGTTGCAAAGCTGCATACCGAGATTTTGGAGAAGCGTGAGCTGAAGGATTTCTACGAGATGCGTCCGGAGCAGTTCAATAATAAGACAAATGGTATTACCCAGAGAAGATTCCTGTTGCATGCGAATCCATTGCTTTCTAACTGGGTTACTGACAAGATCGGTGATGAGTGGATCACAGACTTAAGCCAGATGTCAAAGCTGAAGGTATATGTAGATGATGCAAAGTGCCAGCAGGAGTTCATGAACATCAAGTATCAGAACAAGATCCGTCTGGCAAACTACATCAAGGAGCACAATGGTATCGACGTAGATCCACGTTCAATCTTTGATGTACAGGTTAAGCGTCTGCATGAGTATAAGAGACAGTTACTGAATATTTTACATGTTATGTATCTGTACAATGAATTAAAGACCAATCCGGGTATGGATATCGTACCTAGAACCTTTATTTTCGGTGCAAAGGCAGCAGCCGGATATAAGCGTGCAAAGCTGACGATCAAGCTGATCAATTCCGTAGCAGATGTTATCAACAACGATGCATCTATTAATGGCAAGATCAAGGTTGTATTTATTGAGAATTATCGTGTATCAAATGCAGAGATCATCTTTGCCGCAGCTGATGTCAGCGAGCAGATTTCAACTGCATCCAGAGAGGCATCCGGTACCGGTAACATGAAGTTCATGTTAAATGGTGCATTGACACTGGGTACCATGGATGGTGCAAACGTTGAGATCGTAGAAGAAGTAGGCATTGAGAATGCATTTATTTTCGGTCTGTCAGCAGAAGAGGTTATGAAGTATGAGCGTGAGGGTGGATATAATCCAATGGATATCTACAACAACAACCAGGCAGTTCGTACAGTATTGACCCAGCTGATCAACGGATTCTATTCTCCGGATGATCCGGAACGGTTCCGTGAGCTGTATGATGCGCTGACTAAAGAGGATGTTTATTTCATTCTGAAGGATTTCGATTCATATGCAGAAGCACATAGAAAAGTTGATGCAGCATACAGAGATGAAGCTGCATGGGCAAGATCAGCAATGTTAAATACTGCATGTGCCGGAAAGTTCTCATCTGACAGAACCATTCAGGAATATGTAGATGATATCTGGAAGCTGAAAAAGGTAACGGTTAAGCTGCCAAAGACCGGTAAGTAATCAGGATATAATTGAATAAAAGGATTGCTTCATGCAGTCCGGCAACAGAAGGCTCTGATCATAGATATGGTCAGAGCTTTTTGTATTACAGGTTGTATGAATAGAAAAAGAAAATTCGAATAGATTTATAATGGAGGATAAATCTATATGAAAGAGAAATTGATTATTATATTTGCCATGCTGGCACTGGCAATTGCAATCCCGTATTTCGGGACAATGGTTCTGACCGGTACGATTGGTACAGAGCAGGAGACTCTGAACAACGTAGATACCGGCAGGACGGTATCCCTGGAGCTGGATGGAACATATACAGTAATGGATGTGGAAACATATCTGGCAGGATGCTTGCCGGCGGTTCTGGATGGGGAGGAGGATCCTGAGCTGTGGAAGGCACTTGCAGTCATTGAGCGGACAAACATCTATAAAAAGATGGACGGACAGGGCAATATTGATGAGGCGGATCTCGGCATGCGCTATATACAGGCAGAGGAATTGCAGTCCCGCTGGGGAGAGAAGCATTATAAGTCCTATTGTGAGAAGATAGAAGCGGCAGTTCTGGAAACGAAGGGACAGATCCTGACTTATGATGGGGAGTGTATAGATGCGCTGTATCATAGAATCAGTACCGGTGCAACGGTCAGTGCGGAGGAATTATTCGGAGAGCCGATACCGTATCTGGTATCCGTGATCAGCAGTCATGATGTAGAAGCAAAGGATTATATGTATCTGGAATATGTGCCGAAGGAGCAGACCGGTGAACTGAAAATCCTGGAGAGTACGGAACATGGTTATGTAAAAAAGGTATTGAAAGACGGAACGGAGCTGACCGGTGAGGAAATGCAGGAGGAGTATCAGCTGCCTTCCCGGAATTTCTATATAGAGGACATGGGAGATCGGTACCGGATCGTGTGTCTGGGGCAGGGACATGGGATGGGGCTCAGTATCTACGGGGCAATGCAGATGACCGAAGAAGGGAAAGGATATGAAGAAGTATTGCTCTATTATTATCCGGGCGTGCAACTTATAAAATAGGGTACGCATATAAAATATACTCGGAAACTCTGACAATATACGACAACCTCTTTACTTCTTACAGAGGAATGGTGTATTATTTTACAAGATACCATCAATGAGGAATAAGGGTTACAATATGAAACTGCGGAAAATAATTGTTATAGTATTGATATGTATAATAGTGGCAACCGGACTGGGAGCCGGAGTCTGTATATTATTAAAACAAAGCATGTTTGCTGATGCGGAAGGCGGAATACAGGTAGACAGCCAGCTGCCTTTGGCAGAGAGCAGTACAGAGCTGGTCGAAGAAGAAGTCACCTCAGATACGGAAACAGAAGAGCCGGAGCCGGAACCGGAGCTGATCCCGTATGAAGATCAGGCTCTGGTAGATCTGGAGGATTACTCCAATGCACCGGCGGACAATGGGTGTCCATACTATATAAAGGTGAATCGGTTGAAAAATGTTGTAACCATTTATGGACTGGAGGATGGATATTATACGAAGCCGGTGCGGGCAATGGTTTGTTCTGTGGGAAAGAATAACGGAACACCGGCAGGGACGTATCGGACATCGGATAAATATGAATGGCGGTTTCTTGTAGGGGACGTATATGGGCAGTATGCCTATCGTATTTCGGGACATATTATGTTTCATTCGGTTCCATACTATTCTATGAATAAAGGAGATCTGGAATCAGCAGAATATAATAAATTGGGCGAAGCAGCCTCGCTGGGGTGTGTCCGGCTGGCAGTCAAGGATGCCAAGTGGATCTATGATAATTGCCCGGCAGGAACGCTGGTTACGATCTATGACAGTGAATATGCGGGACCGCTTGGAAAGCCGGTGGCGGAGAATCTGAATCTGGATGATGAACGGGCATGCTGGGATCCGACCGATCCGGATGAAGAGAATCCGTGGCAGGAGGATGAGATGCGTATTTTAGGAGCAGGATCACGTACGATCGAGCGGGGATGTACCTTTGATCCGCTTGCCGGTGTAACGGCTGTTGACCGGAATGGAAATGACATCTCTGACAGAGTAAAGGTAATAGGAAAGGTAGATCCGGAAACCATAGGAACTTATCCTGTGACTTATCTGATCGAAAGCTATGGGGGTGAAACGGTTTCGCTTGAAAGTGAGATCGAGGTGGCAGATACAATGGCACCGACGATCGAGCTGCTACAGGATGAGGTGACATTGAATCGTACACAGGCATCCGTAGCAAATATACAGAAAGCGATCGGAGAAGCCGTGAAGGTGACAGATGGTGTAGAAGAATTGTCCGCAGATTATCTGAATATAGATGCGGGCAGTCTGGAAGGACAGGATTATGGATGGTTCCAACTCCCGGTTCAGGCAGAGGATGAGGCAGGGAACTGTTCAGAAACCGTTCTGATAACGGTACGTTTGGATCGTCAGCCACCAGTGATTCATGAACCATCTCGGAAAGAGTTTTCCGGCAGTTCGGAGGAGAGTATCCGGGAACAGCTGCTGGCAGCGGTATGGGTAGAAGACGCATATAGTGGTGTGGAGGATGTTTCGGTATCTTGGACAAAAGAGGCAGGCGCAGATACATATACCATTCTGTATACGGCACGGGACCGATATGGTAATGTAAGCAGTGAATTCTTTTATAATTATGTGATTTCTTTTGAAAACGGTGAATAAAAAGACCGCCTCCGGTAACACTAGTACCAGAGGTGATGAAAATGAAAGATTCCGTAGTGAAATTTTTAAGGGAAAACGGCTTTTATTTATCCTTTGGTGTCGGGGTTATCGCACTGGTCGCTGCATTAGCGGTTTACAATGTAAATACCAGTCGGAAATCACAGCAGAATCAGGAAATAAACTTAAATGAGCCGTTGGAACAGGACTTTGCAGATGCAAAGGATACGTCAGAGGATATTCAGGTACAGGAGACTCTTCAGGACGGAGATCTGGATGTACCGATGGATATGTGGAAAACAGAGGAGGCTGTGGAGCCTGAAAAATCCGTTGCTGCGGAAGAGGTAAACACAGAGGATACAGAAGCTGCAGCAGTTATATCCAATCAAGCGGTTGGATATGCGCCAATCGACGGACTGGAATTTCACGGCATAGAAGCAGTTACCATGCCGGTTCTCGGAAATACGATTCTTCCATACAGCATGGATACAACCGTATATTTTAAGACTCTTGGAACATATCGATGCAATCCGGGAATGCTTCTTCAGGCACCTGTCGGCACGGATGTAGCATCTATCTGGCATGGACAGGTGGTAAAGGTTGAGGACAGCAGAGAATATGGAACGGTGGTAAGTGTGAATCTTGGAAGTGGCTATATTGCAGAATACGGACAGTTGCAGGATGTCCGGGTTGCAGTCGGAGATGAGGTTTTTCAGGACACGATTCTGGGAACCGTAGCAGAGCCGACAGCCTACTATCAGATGGAAGGTTCTCATTTATACTTTGCGATGACAAAGGATGATCAGCCGATCAATCCGATGGAAGTATTGCAGGTTGAGTAAAGCGAATGAAAGCCCGGAAATACAGTATCGCCGGTGTTAAATAGCTAAGCAGGTCGTAATCTGGTTCAGATCCTGAATCATATAATCAATGGGCATGGTATCCGGGAGCGGCTGGTGATCCGGATTATACCAACAGGTACGGATACCGGCCCGGATGCCACCGGCCATATCACTGGTAAGAGAATCCCCGATAATCAGCATGTGGCTCTTATTTTCAGTTCCGAGGCTGGCAAAAACAGCATCAAAAAACTGTGGAGACGGTTTCTCCGCACCAATCTCACCGGAGATGAAAACTCCATCCAGAAACGGAAGAAACCGGGCGGTCTGAAGCTTATGGTACTGGGTATCTGCCGGGCCGTTCGTAACGATATACTGGCGGTATCGGGAATGCAGCTGCTCCAGTAATTCATAGGAATGATCCTGATAAAATACGGTATCCCCCAGGCTGTACTGGTATTGGCGGTTGAAATCCGGAGCAATAGAGGTATCGACACCGATGGAAGAGAAGAACTCGACAAAACGATTGATCACAAGCTGCTCCTTTGTGATCTCGCCACGTTCCAGTCGCTTCCAGTAGCTGTCATTCAGGGCAGAATAGTCCCGGATCATCTGCTCGGTACAGGTTCCTAACTGAAACTGCGCAAAGCAGTGAAGCAGAGAACTCCGTTCTGCGGCCTTGAAATTCAAAAGGGTGCCATCCAGATCCCATAATAAAATATCAGTCATAATAAGCTCCTTTATCTGTGGATAGTGTGATCAGTATAAGCAAGATTCTATTCAGAATCCCAGATTACTTAATTAAAAACAGTATACCATAAGTGTACATATCTGTGACATATAAATTTTTACCTTTTTCTATTGTATTTTCGATACACCTGTGCTACCATATGAAATATGCAATGCAGATATAGTTCATCGGTAGAACGCTAGCTTCCCAAGCTGGAGAGGCGGGTTCGATTCCCGTTATCTGCTGTTAGGGACGTATCTTAAGGGTGCGTCTTATTTTTTTGCATTTTAATTCTCAAAGGAGACGGGAAGTATGTGGATTTTATATGCATTCGGTTCTGCACTCTTTGCCGGGATCACGTCCATACTGGCGAAGTGCGGAATGAAGGACGTAGATTCTAATGTAGCAACCGCATTGCGAACAATCGTTGTACTGATATTTTCGTGGATCCTGGTTTTTGTAAAGGGAGTTCCGGTCACATGGAGTACCATAGATGGGAAGACGTTGCTGTTTCTGATTCTGTCCGGACTGGCGACCGGGGCATCCTGGCTGTGCTATTTCCATGCATTGCAGATTGGGGATGTCAATAAGATCACACCGATCGATAAATCGAGTACGGTGCTTACCATGCTGCTGGCAATGATATTTCTGCAGGAATCGGTGACTGTATTGAAGGTGGTATGTATGATTCTGATCGGAGTCGGAACTTATCTGATGATTCAGAAGAAGGAGGCACCAAAGGGGGAAGAAGTATCAGAGAGAAATGAGAATCCTCAAAAGACAGAGCTATTGTCCGACAGCCGGAAACCGTTTGCCGGCAGTTGGTTATTCTTTGCCTGCGGTTCGGCTGTGTTTGCCAGTCTGACCTCCATTCTCGGCAAGGTAGGTATTCAGAATATTGACTCCACACTGGGAACCGCGATTCGTACGATCGTTGTACTGATCATGGCATGGATTGTGGTATTTGTAACGAAGACACAGGGAACAATCAGTACGTTAAATCGTTCCAATTGGTTATTCTTAGGGTTGTCCGGACTGGCGACCGGCGGTTCCTGGCTGTGCTATTATCGGGCATTGCAGACAGGACCTGCCAGTGTAGTCGTACCGATTGATAAACTGAGTATATTGATTACAATTGCATTCTCATATCTTGTATTCCGCGAAAAGCTGAATCTGAAATCAGGCATTGGACTGGGGGCTATCGTAGCCGGAACCCTGTTGCTTCTGCTGGCCTGAGGTATAGATGATCATACCAATACCGAGCAGGATACCCACCAGAGATACGAGACCGCCCTTTTTGGCGCAAGGATATACGATCCGGATCGTGACATCCTCATCACCGATATATAGCAGATTGTTCTCTTCATAGATGGTCTGCTCTGTGAGGAAATTATCCTGATAAGCCAGTGTGGTATTCACATCCGCCTGCTCACTATGGATGGTGATGGTATTATCAGTAATGGTTAAGGTAAGCGGTATCAGCTCCCGGTTCGGGATCTGGTTATAATTGATTCCAAATGCATCATTTAGTACCGGCCACAGATCGGAGTTGTCGGCATTAATCGCGAAATAAGCAAGGTTCAGACCCAGATAATAGATATTTGGGTCTGAATCATTATATCCGAGAAATGGAATCGTCTGTCCCGCACTGTTTACATAGCCGAGTACCTGATCCAGGCCGCTTACATAGCCGGTCTGCCAGCTGGTATCACCATTCGGGATCGAGCCGGTAACGACGGTCTGATCATTATAGTTTAAGTTCGGCAGGTTTCCCTGAAAGGTGATCTGGCTCTGGGCCCTACCGAGGAATTCTTTCTGCATGACACCGTTTTCCGGTAAATGTGCACTGTCGATAACGACACGGGTACCGGAAGCAGCTACTTCTTTTAAGAGATTTTCTGCAGCTGTCTGGTTATGATATTCAAATCCACTTAAGAACAGAGTCTGATATTTGCATAATTCTTCAGTTGTGTAATCATCAATATAGGCGGAATCTCCAATCGTAAATGCCGGATAATAGATGGACAATGTCTGGGCATAGGCTCCGATTGTCAGACCGAGATAATCGGTGCGAACTCCGAACTGTTCCGGGGTATTCTTCCGGAAAAAATATGCCGTATCGGTAGTATCGATCAGCTGATAACCACAGAGCTCCGCATCGGACAGGAGACCGGACTCATCCTTGACATAGGATTTTTTAACCAGGACGGTGTCATCTCCCATTTCGATACTGCGGTCAAATACATAGAGGTACTGCTCATGCTCCTGTGCTTCATTCATGAGCATGATATTATCGGCAGTAGCCGCGCCCTGCCAGGCCCAGCCATACGTATAATCAATAGCATCATCGCCGGTGGACAGTCCCCAGGACGGATAAGAGCCATAGCTGCTCTGATCCATGAGGTTCGCACGCTGGATTGTGTAGTCCTTGAGCAACTGGGAGTCGGAGCGTGCCGCTGCTGAAGTTGGTGTATAGTATCGTGGCAGACAGGTGAGTGTAATACCGCTATCCAGAGTCAGCAGAGCAACAAGCAGGAGTGCATATTTCCGCTTAAGGGTTCTCCATTCCAGAAGGGAAAGGAAGAAGAATGCATAGGATAATGCGGTGATACGTGCCAGCCATAGGAAATCACCCAGTGGAAGGTGTGAAGTGATCGTAGTAGCAGCAGGTGTCGTACCGAGCAGGGTAACGATGGCAAGGACAAAGCCTGCCTTCCTGCGCTTGTCTGCCAGAAGGATGCCGAATACGGCAACCAGAATGACAGAGATGCCATAGTAGTACGTATCAGCGACACCGGTCACACGGTTCATCGGATTTAAGGATGTGCTGAGAGGAAAGGTCAGCAGGTCTCTGGCACCGGAGCTGGAGTCCCCCATAGACATCATTCCGCCGGAGATTGCCGGAATAAACCAGATACCGGAGGTCAGAATGCCGATCACCATAGCGGTCAAAGCCTCTGCATCCCGCCGGAATTCACGGTTATGGATGTAGTCGAATAACAGAAACAGGAAGCTTCCGATTCCGACCAGAGCAGTTAACATCAGGTGGGAAACTGTCATTAAGGCCATGGAAAGCATCAGCCCGATGAGGGCAAAGCGTTTCTTCCGGCGGACATAGGACCACAGAAAGAAGATGACATACGGAATGACCAGAGAGGTGATGATTCGTGGCATATTTCCCTCACAGAAGAACACACGGATATTATCCGGAAGGAAGAACCACAGAATACTGCAGGCGGCCGCCAGGATCGGACGGTTGGTCAGCCGGCCGGTCATCAGAAACGGAAGTCCGCCGAAGAAGATCATCACACCGGCAAACAGATAATAGGCATGCAGGATATCACCACCGGTAATCCACTGCAGAAGACTCATACAGTAGTAGGCGGAAGGAGCCCAGTAGCGGTAGAGCTGGATGCCGTTATACCATTTCTCGGAGTACAGGGGATACCAGTTCCCCTCCTGAATACTCTCATACAGGACCTTGGCCTTATACAGGTGGCTCCAGACATCATTGCCGGACGGTTCCCAGTGATTGCACCAGAGAAATGCGGTGAAGATACCGGCACACGCAAGCAGAATAAGGATACCAAGCACAAAAAGCCGGTTGCTCTTTCGGGTTGCGATATATGGATTTATCTGTGATGAAATCACAGGTTGATTGGTAGTCGGATTTGTTTCCATATGCTTATTCCTCATCTATCATACTGATTACATAGGAGCGGGACGGTGTCTCACTCATTTCAATCATCAGGAAGAGCCAGCCGGCCTCTTCCAGGATCCGGCTGATCTGTTCCTTGAAATAATCACAGCAGTTCTCTAGGGTCGGATTTATGACATCAAACGGTGGAATGCTGTTTAATTCCTGATCCTGATATTGCTGCATAAAGGCTTCGATTTTCTTTTCCAGATCACCGAACTGTACAAAATCATGCTGCATCTTGATAACATGCAGCGTAATCTCCCAGGTATGCGGATGCATGGCTCCCAGAACACCGTCAATATAGATAGCATGACGTGCATTCAGATAGAACTTGAACTTATACTGTTTATATAGATTACTCTTGCCGCGATGATGAATAACAATCGGTGTACTGCCGGAGCCGTTTGCGGAAGAATCAGCGGATGACGCATGTTCCAGGGCTTCAAACTCCTTATTGCGCTTTAGCAGCTCGGCACGGATAGTGGCCTGTTTTCGGTCACTTCCGGTCCAGGCACCGGTAAGAGCAGTGATGGCACCGATAAAGATTAAGGTAAGTGTGGCAAATAGAATGCTCAGATAGACTTCATGGGTGTGAATCTGCTCCAGATACTGGGCTTCATCCGTGATGATGCCTGCGGTATAGGAATCATTCCCCACATAGAAATTATCGACAGTGACAATAGCATTCTGTTCCTTCAGATGTTTCAGAAAAGCATCCCGCTCCTTTAACTCCTGCAGCGTCTCAGTCGTAGACGGGTTCTTTGCGAAGATAACGGTATGATTCTTGATCAGGAAGGCCCAGCTGCTTCCGGAGGCGGGTACAGAGCCTGCCATGTAGTCCTGAAGGTCTTTCTCCGATGCCCCCAGCTCGCACATGGAGTTTAAGGCATCTGCCAGCTGATTGGAGTATTGCTGCTGTGTATTGCTGCCGGTTGTGATATAATCCCGTGAAATACTATTGATGATCAGGATATATAATCCGAAAAAGATGCTGACGCAGACAGCACACAGGATCAGGATAACAGTCAATCGTTTTCCCGGCTGCCGGAACCATTTTAAATCGGCCTTATTCTTCTTCATTGGAGTTCACCTCTGCTTTCCATTTTTGGATTACGGCTGCTGCATTCTGAAAATCTCTCCGGATGATTGCAGCACATGCCTGACGTTCTTCTTTAAAATTACGCATCCGCCAGCTCTGTGTCCCCTTAATGGCATTGATGATACCGGCGAATCGGAACCAGAATACCATAAAGTTATATAATGGCAGAAGTACTGTCAGATACCATTTCCGCGCATAATAGCGCCGTAGTTTTTTCTCCTTCGACAGAAAGAGAATGATACAGATATACAGTAAAAAAGTAGCAAATACGTATAGAATGTACATTAATATCACGGATTCAATGATCAGCTTGACCGGATAATTGATAAATGCCAGACAGATTAAGGCGAAATACCAGATCATCCGTGGGAAGGCGAAGGTATGATCATACATCAGAAGCCGTATTACAAAGTCTGAGACAAAGCCTCTGCCGAACCGCAGCCGGTTCTGACGGAACATATGCATAACCTCGATCTCACCACGCTGCCAGCGCTGGCGCTGGATATATAGCTGATTCAGATCCTCGATCGGATCAACGAAGAAATAAGCATCATCGCAGAGTGCGACCCGTTCCCTTAGCATATCCCGGATCTGGAAGGTGACATGCGTATCTTCACAGATCGTATCGGTATTATATAACTGTGTTTTCAGAATCGCAGATTTCCGGAAGGCCGAGAAAGCACCGGACAGAGTGAAAATGCTGTTAAATTCTGACTGGAAATTCCGGCCGGCCAGAAATGCCTGGCAGTACTCAAAAAATTCCAGCTTCCGGAGTAAACGCTTTGGAAACGGCTTGCTCCGGTCGATCAGTTCAGGATTTGTCATGATCGTGCCGGTCAGACAGTCGATATCGGTCTCCTGTTCAAACTGGCGCACCATGTTGTAAAGGGCATCCGGATGGAGCATGCCGTCGCTGTCAATATGGATAATGTATTTTCCATAGCTGTTAAATAAGGCCAGATTCAGAGCCTTTGATTTACCCTGTTGGGAGTTCAGCCAGTTGATAGTCAGATCCGGAAAATCCTTCTGACACCGGCAGAAAACCTCAAAGCTGTTATCCGTGCTCTGATTATTAACCAGCATGATATAGATCAGCTTGCTGTCATACGTAGAATCATTGACAGATTTAATACAGGAATAAAGAGTCTTGGCAGAATTATAAACCGGAATGATCAGGGTGATCTCCGGACAATATTCCAGCTTCAACTCTTTTTTATGAAAAATCCTGCGTTTCAGCAGGATAAAGAAATCTACAATTGTGGGTATGATCTCCATAATGATCGGGATAATGACCCAAGCCATCCAAAACAGGATGGAGCTATGCAGAAAATCATTGATGATCGTCATATCGGAAAGCACCTACCTTCTGTCTGACTACCTGTGCCCGCGTGAATACATAGAAATACAGGGCAATGGTACAGGCATAAAATACTAATCTCCCAACAAATGAGTGGGCGAGGAAATACATATCCTGTCCACCCCAGTAAATCATCTGGCAGATAATAAAAATCCGTAATACATTTGCCAGAAAAATTCCAAAAACACCTACAATGCTTACCGCGATTTTTTCGTAAAACTGGTAGGCAGGAAAAAACCAGAGCAAAGAAAGAAATGCAAAGGTTTCGATGATTCCGGAACATTCAAAATCAATATACAGGGAAATACTGGTTGTACCATGGGCAATAAACAGCAGTCCCTTTTCAAAATAAGAAGAATACGTTCCGGTCAACTCACCGAGCAGACCGGACACGGCAGCAATTGCATTCTGCATAGGCATAAGCAGAACCGGCTGCAGTGTTATGATGGCAATGATGAACAGTCCTACACTCCCTACGGTAAAATACCAGAAGTCCAGCTTGGCCCGCTTTAGAACCGAAAGCGCATAGATCCATACAATGGCGGTCAGGACAACAATCCAGTTAATCATACGCGTGTTTCCTTTTTATGCTTGTAGGTATAGAAGCCGGCGATGCATAAAACAACCGCAGCCGCAACACCAATCCATGGTGCGGTGGAAGTGCCTGCCCAGGAAACCTCCTGACTGCCGATATTCGGATTTTTAATCGTAATGGAACTGATCTGATCGGTGTTCAGACCGGTAATCCGCTGGAAGTCTTTCAGGCTGAATGCAAACTCCAGTTCATCACCCTTGGTATCCGGCTGATGAGTAGAATCATAAATGGTCATGGCAGCTTCGCTGTCGCAATACTGTGTATAGTTAATAACAACACCCAGATTCTTATAGATTCCGTTCGGCAGGGAACGCATCTCGTTATTGTAGAAATCCCAGTCAACGGAATGATCTTCTTTTACCGGATAAACACCGAGAGCAAAGGACTGTCCGTTTATGGTCAGTGTCATCTGCTGGATCTGCATCTGTGTGGTATACAGGTCGTTCATAGCGAAATGTACATATACTTTTTCTCCGTCGGTATAGATCTGACCGACATGGATACTTTTTGTGTTATTGGAAGTATACGTAATCTCGGTGATTGGATATGACTTCCAATCATCGTAATAGCCATCAATGACAAGACCGGAATCTATCTGTGTCGGATCACCGGTGGAAGCCTCTGTGGAGGAATTTGTGGAGGAATCTGTGGAAGCCTCTGTGGAGGAATCCGTAGAAGCGGTCGTGGATTCTGTTGTCGTCGCTTCGGTGGTGTCGGAGGAACTGTCGGAAGAAGGAGTTACCGTTAAGGCCTGCCCCTGCCATGTGATACCAAGGGTATCGATCGAAGTTCCGTACGTAGAGAGCGGAACCTGAATCTTCCAGGAGGCTGTTGTATAGGTGCCGTTTGATGCACCGCTGTTCTGAACGGTACCGGAAGCTCCGGGAATCGGACTCCGCCAGGAATCACGTACCTGCAGAGACTGACTCTCATCGGTATTTCCTGTGTTTAAGATAATATCTCCGTACTGACCGCCGACAGCAGCTCCGTTAACGGAGATACCGATACGTTCCTGAATATTATAGTCCCATGGCCCCTCATAAGTTAGATACAGATATGTATCATCTGCAGAGGCAGTCAGAGTACCTTTTTCGGTCTGAATGGTATTATCTGCACCATATGCAAGGGTGCCAAGGCTCATGCTGACTACAAAAATAAAACTGAGCAGGTATGTGAAAATAGATAATTTCTTATGATTCGTCTGTTTCATAGTAAACACTCCTTCCTGAGTTATTGCTGCTTAAGAACGGAATAGGCGGCCGGTAAATGAATCCGGCTGGATACTTCATAAATACTAAGTGGGTTCTCATAAATATCTAACTGGTATAAATGGACTCCGATTTCAGCAAGACAGGATTTCAGATCTTCATAAAAGACATTGCCCATGTTTTCAATATTGGGAACCAGATGCTCAAATGCGGGCAAGTCATTTAATACGCAGTGGTCATAGGGCTCCAGATACGTCCGGACAACCCCGTCTATATCATAGAACATAATCTGCTCTGCCTGTGCATCACGGCTGACATAAATTGTGATCGTAAAGGTATGCTGATGCTCGTGTTCTTTTCGGTAATCAAAGCTGTGAGTGGCATTAAAGCGATATTGATATTTATAGTATTTCTGCATAAAACCACCTCTGATACTCTCTCATTGTGCCAAGATTATAATACTTTTTTGTTGTAAAAACATTGTCAAATTCTGCTATATATTGTAATATCTTGTAAAAAAGTAAGAATCCTTCCTATATTATTCCATTTATGTCATATATCGTCATGTACGAGCCGTGACTCAAGTGTTTGCTTCTTAATTTTACTTGAACAATGTGAAAAGATTGTGTAATCTAAGAGGTACAGAAATCGGGGAAAATCGACAGATGGATTTCTGGAAAAAGAAAGATGGATACGAAAGGACGAGGGAAATGAAAAAGTTTTTAGAAGAATTTAAGAAGTTTATCATGAAAGGAAACGCACTGGATCTGGCTGTCGGTGTAATCATCGGTGGTGCATTCACATCCATCGTCAATTCACTGAATGCAGACATTATTACTCCGGTTCTGGCAATTTTCGGCGGCGTGGATTTCTCAAACCTGACATTGAAGCTGGGCAACGGTGATCTGGCACCGGTACTTACCTATGGTAACTTCCTGACAGCAGTGATCAATTTCCTGATCACAGCATTTGTAATTTTCTGTATGATCAAGATCATCAACGGAATCGGTGATAAGTTCAAGAAGAAGCAGGAAGAGAAGCCAACAACCAAGAAGTGTCCATACTGCAAGAGTGAGATCGCGATCGAAGCAACCAGATGTCCGCATTGTACTTCGGTTCTGGAGGCGGCAGAGCAGACAGAGGCGGCTTCCAAATAAACAGAAAACGGATTAGATTTTATAAAAATGGTCATACTTCAAATGCAGTCCCGAAAGCGGGCAAGAATTTGAAAGGGAGACCATGATATGAAACATATAGGAAAGATTGCGTTAATGGTATTGATAACACTTGCATTTGTATTACAGCTGTTGATCAATCAGAGGATAGGACCGGAAGGGAATGTCGTAGAAGCCTTCAGCAGTACGGAGCTGATCCCGGTAGAAGCATGTGTAAGTGCATACGGAGATTTTGGCGACATGGAGCTGACGGAGGAGACCAGACAGACCATGCTTAAGAATCTGGCCGGGCAGCTGGGGATCACAGACGGTTATGCTGTGACTGCGACGCAGGGAGATTCTTTTCAGGAATCTACGCTGACCAAGGATGGTAAATATGGTAAGACAGTGCTGCAGATCGTGAGTTTAAAGACCGGCGAGAACGGAGAGTCGGAGGGTGCCGGTGGAAGCACGGGATATCAGCAGATGATCTTAAGTGATATTACGATTTATGATAATCCGGACTATATGATGCAGTGTAAAGAGATGCTGGAGGATATTTACCGGTCGGTCGGGATGACACCGGAGGTCGGCATCTATGTAAAAGGGAAGACTGCCGGAGCACTTTCCGAGCGGGGACGGCAGAAAATCACAGATAGTATATTTGAACAGCTTCATGCAGAGACCGTGCAGGAGATTCATAATGAAAACTATGACTGTGTCTATGGATATACGGAGTGGTTTGAGCACTCCATAAAACAAAACGGTAGGAAGATCAATCTGAATCTTGCATTTACCTATCAGGAAGAGGAAGATATAACTTATCTCCATCTGGCTGTTCCGTATATCCGGCAGTCATTCTGATCAGAACCGGCGTTTCTTATACTGCATAGCTGATGAAAGGGAAAGAGAACAGACAAATGAAACAGAAGCAGGTGATCGGGATTCTGGCACATGTAGATGCCGGAAAAACAACTTTATCAGAGGCATTGCTCTACACATCCGGTGGAATCAGGCGCTTTGGACGGGTAGATCATCAGGATGCGTTTCTGGATAATTTTGCCATGGAGCGTGAGCGGGGGATTACGATTTTTTCCAAACAGGCGGAACTCACCTTTGGGGATGTCCGTGTGACGCTTCTAGATACGCCGGGGCATGTGGATTTCTCGGCAGAGATGGAACGTACTCTGCAGGTTCTGGACTATGCGATTCTGGTGATCAATGGTGCAGATGGTGTACAGGCACATACCGGAACACTCTGGCGGCTTTTGAAACAGTACCGGATCCCGGTATTTTTATTTGTAAACAAGATGGATCAGCCGTCTGCGGATAAGGAGCGGCTGATGGAGAATCTGAAGACACAGCTGGATGAGGGATGTATGGATTTTACGGACATCCGGCTGACGGATGAGAGTCTGGCCATGGGCAGTGAAGAGATGATGGAGGCCTATCTGGAGACAGGAGATATTCCTGAGGATGCGGTGAGAAGGGCCATCCGGAAACGATACATATTCCCATGTTATTTCGGCTCCGCGCTGAAGCTGACCGGAATTGAGGTACTGATGGAGGGTATGGCACGGTATATGGAATGCCCGGTATACGGTGCGGAGTTCGGAGCGAAGGTATACAAGATATCCAGAGATGAACAGGGCAATCGTATGACACACCTGAAGATAACCGGTGGAAGCCTGAAGGTTAAGGCAGTCTTAAAACATCACTCCGGGAAAGAGGAGAAGGTGAACCAGGTCCGGATCTATTCCGGAGCAGGTTATCAGACGGTGCCGGAGGTCGCTGCCGGGGAGATCTGTGCGATAACCGGACTGGAGGAGAGTTACAGCGGAGAAGGCTTTGGGATAGAGCATGATTCGGAGCTGCCGATTCTGGAACCGGTATTAAGCTACCGCCTGATTCTGCCAAAGGATTGTAATGTACATGAGGCGTGGAGTCAGTTAAAGCAGCTGGAGGAAGAAGATCCGCTGTTAAAGCTGGCCTGGCATGAGGCGACCGGTGAGATTCACATTCAGGTGATGGGAGAAGTGGAGCTGGAGGTGCTGAAAAGTCTGATCGCAGAACGGTTCGGATATGATGTGACGTTCGGGGAAGGCAGTCTGGTCTATAAGGAAACAATCGCAACCAAGGTAGAAGGTGTGGGACATTTTGAGCCATTACGTCACTATGCCGAGGTGCATCTTCTGATGGAACCGGGAGAGTCGGGAAGCGGAATCCAGGTGGAAGCGGACTGCAGTGAGGATGTGCTTGCAAGGAACTGGCAGCGGCTGGTTCTGACGCACATTGAGGAGCGGAAGCATCCCGGAGTACTGACCGGCTCCGAGATCACGGATATGAAGATCACACTGATTGCAGGACGGGCGCATACCAAGCATACAGAGGGCGGGGATTTCCGTCAGGCCACATATCGTGCGATCCGGCAGGGATTGAAGAAGGCAGAAAGTGTTCTGCTGGAGCCGTATTATGAGTATCAGCTGACGGTGCCTACCGAGAATGCAGGACGGGCAATCTCGGATATTCAGCGGATGTCCGGCACCTTTGAGGTATCCGGGCAGGGAGAAGCGGAGACGCTTCTGACAGGTATGCTTCCGGTTGCGGAGGTATCCGGATATCAGGCAGAGGTACGGGCATATACGAAAGGATACGGAAGGTTTGTCTGTACTTTAAAGGGCTATTATCCTTGTCATAATCAGGAGGAAATCGTTCAGAAGATCGGCTATGATGCGGAGGCAGATGTGGAGAATCCGACCGGATCGGTATTCTGTGCCCATGGGGCCGGATTTATCGTGCCGTGGAATGAGGTAGAGTCCTATATGCATGTGGAGACACAGGTAGAGTCTCCGGCAGAGATGCATGGATCATTGGATAAGGCACGAAGCGGTGATCGGGTTTCTGTCTCAAAGGTCATTGCAGAAGAAGATGAGCTGGAGGCTATCTTCCGGCGGACTTATGGCGGCAGTATCCGGAAACCTTATGAGAACCGGTATGAGACTCAGGATGAGGACCGGTATTATACAGCGGATCCGGCAGATTCCGGGACAGGGAATGCCGGTGGAAAAGAGACATGGAATAAATATGCCGATACTGCCGGAAAGAAGCCGCGGGAGTCGTATCTTCTGGTGGATGGATATAATATTATCTTTGCCTGGAAGGAGTTAAATGAACTGTCAAAAACCGATCTGGCAGCGGCGAGAGGAAAGCTGATGGATATTCTCTGTAATTATCAGGGGTACCGGAAGATGAAACTGATTCTGGTATTTGACGGTTATAAGGTGCCGGGCAATCCGGGCGAGATGATAGAATATCATAATATTCATGTGGTGTATACGAAGGAGGCTCAGACAGCAGACCAGTACATTGAAAAGCTGGTGCATGATATGGGAAGGAATTATGATATTACGGTCGCTACCTCAGACGGACTGGAGCAGCTGATCATATGGGGAGCCGGAGCCAGAAGACTGTCTGCCCGGGAATTGAAGGAAGAGGTGGAACGGGCAGATGAGGAACTGCGGGAACGGTATCTGGAGAGGCAGTCCTCCGAGAAGAACTACGCATTCCGGAAAATCTTACAGGATAAGTAATAAATTGTAGGAAAAACGTAAGAATATATTCAATGAAGATTCAGAAGAAATCAACGATACCTTCACATCTTCCATTTATAATGAGACCAGGTTTTGAAAAGAAGCCCGGTCTTTTTGTTATGGATGGATTTAACGATATAATGGATATGAGCCGGGTACAGGATGGAGGATACATGAATATGAAATTAGTGGTTTTGTTTGGCGGCGCATCATCCGAATACAGTGTTTCCCTGCAGTCTGCGATAGCAGTGATGGAGGCATTGGATCCGGAGAAATATGAGATCATTCCGGTAGGAATCAGCAAGGACGGAAAGTGGTTCCGATATTATGGTGAACGGCAGGCAATTGCCGAAAACGATTGGCAGAAGCAGGAATGCCGACCGGCATTCCTATCTCCGGATCGCAGTGTACATGGTCTGGTCTGGCTCAAAGAGGACGGAACGGCAGTTACAGAATATGTGGATGCCGTATTTCCGGTTCTTCACGGTAAGCATGGAGAAGACGGAACCGTGCAGGGACTGTGTGAACTGGCAGGCATTCCATATGTCGGATGCGGTACCTTAAGTTCTGCTCTCTGTATGGATAAGGATCTGGCACATGTGGCTGCAAAGGCGGCCGGAGTAGCGGTTCCGGGTTATCGTGTCCTGCAGTCCTATATGACTCCGGATGAAAAGACGAAGGCCTGTGAAGGACTGGAGTATCCGGTATTTGTCAAGCCGGCACGGGCAGGATCTTCTTACGGAATTACAAAGGTATCCACGGCTGAACAGCTGGATGCGGCAATTGTGCTGGCGTTTGAGCATGATTCCAAGGTTGTGATCGAGGAAGCTATCGATGGATTTGAAGTAGGTTGTGCGGTTCTTGGCAATCAGACGCTGACAGTCGGAGAAGTGGATGAGATCGAGCTGCATTCGGATGTATTTGACTTCCATGAGAAATATACATTGGAAACTTCCCGGATTCATGTTCCGGCGAGAGTTAGCAGAAAGAAGGCGGAGGAAATCAAGGAGACGGCCCGGATTCTTTACCGGGCACTGGAATGTCAGGGAATGGCCAGAGTCGATATGTTCCTGACACCGGAAGGAACGATCGTATTTAACGAGGTAAATACGATTCCGGGATTTACATCCCATAGCCGGTATCCGAATATGATGAAGGCCAGTGGCATATCATTTGAGCAGCTTCTTGACACGCTGGTGGAAGAAGCACTGGCCGTACAGAAAAACCGGGATATTCTGTAGGTCGGAAAACAGACAGGAAAGAAAGGAGCGGGTGTCTATGAACCGAAATCAGAAATATGGCGGGTTGGATTGGTTCCGTATTATCAGTGCAATACTGGTTATTACGATTCATACTTCCCCGTTATTAAGCTTTGCCGAATTGCCGGATTTTATATTGACCCGTATCATTGCACGGGTAGCGGTGCCGTTCTTTCTTATGGTGTCGGGGTTTTTCCTGCTGCCGGATCTGCGGTGGGATGAGTCTGTGCAGGCTCGATTGAAGAAGCAGCTGGGAAAGCTGGGCATCCTGTATCTGGTTTCGGCATGCTTATATGTGCCGTTCATGATCTATAATGATTATTTCGGGAAAAGTTTTTCGGTACTTGCGTTCCTAAAGGATGTTTTTATAAATGGTACGTTTTATCACCTGTGGTATCTTCCGGCAGCCATTCTCGGACTGGCGCTGACCGGATGGCTGTTGCGGCACTTTGACAGCCGGTTTGTGCTGATCCTGTCTGCGGTTTTATATGGAATCGGATTGTTTGGGGACAGCTACTATGGAATGGCGGAACAGATTCCGTGGTTACGTGCGGCCTATGCCGTGTTGTTCCGATTTACAGACTATACCAGAAACGGATTATTCTATGTCCCGATCTTTCTGATGCTTGGGTATGGACTCGGCAAAGCCGCCGGACAGGGCAAAAGCCTGTCACGGAAACAGGCAGTGCTCGGTCTGATCATAAGCGGAGCAGCAATGATTGCGGAAGGTTTATATCTGCATAAGTGGCGGTTACAGCGCCATGACAGTATGTATGCAATGCTTCCGCTGGTGATGGTGTTCCTGTTTGCGTGTATGATGAAATGGAACTGCAAAGGCGGAAAACAGCTGAATCGTATGGCAATGCTGGTGTATATCATCCATCCGGCAATGATCGTGGTTGTCAGACTGGCAGGTAAGCTGACCGGATCAACAGCATATGTGACAGATCAGAGCCTGATCCATTTTATGCTGGTGGCGATACTGTCTTTTGCGGCAGCGTGGGGAATGCTTATCTTACAAGGAAAAATAAAAGAAGCGAAGCGGGCACAGAAGCGGAAACAGAATGTGCGGGAACGGGCATGGACAGAGATTTCCATTGATAATCTGTATCATAATATTCATGAGATACAGGAAATCCTCCCGGAGCGGACGCAGATTATGGCAGTAGTTAAAACAGACGGATATGGCAACGGAGGACTCAGAATTGCCGGGCATTTAAATAAAATGGGAATCAATGCCTTTGCCGTGACAACTATGGAGGAGGGCGTACTCTTGAGAAGAAACGGAATCGAAGGACTGATTCTGATCATGGGGCGCACGGAACCGGAAAAAATAAGAGAGCTGGAGCGGTTTCATCTGACGCAGACGATTGATGATCCGGAGTATGCGGAGGCCTTAAATGACAAAAAATGTAATATCCGGGTGCATGTCCGGTTTGACGTGGAAGAGAGCCGGAGCAGAAAAGACGGACCTTCCCGGATTGAAAAGCTGTATCGATTCCGGTATCTGCAGGTGGACGGAATCTATACAAATCTGACAGCGGCGGATAGTACAGAACCGGAACAGGTAGAACTGACCCAGAATCAGATTCAATATTATTATGATGTCATTGATTATCTGAAAAGCCGAGGGATCCAACCGGGAAAAATGCATATTCAGAATAGTTACGGTATATTGAATTATCCGGAATTGGACTGTGATTATGCAAGAATCGGAACTGCCATGTATGGTATTTTGAGCAGGCAGGCAGATGTGAAGCTGGCGGTAGATTTAAGACCGGTCATTACAGTGAAAGCAAAAGTCGCAGCCATGAAGCTGGTAAAGGCAGGGGAAACGATCGGATACGGCAGAGGATATGTTGCGAAAGAAGATCAACGCATTGCCATTGTAACGATAGGCTACGGAGAAGAAGTGCCGGGTGTGTCAGAGGAGGCCGGACTGGTACTGGTGCATGGTGGCGAGGCTAAAATTGTAGGAAAAATCTGTATGGATCAGATGATGGTCGATGTAACCGGAATTGAAAATGTAAAAGTGGGAGATGTTGTGACCATGCTGGGTGACGAAATGGACGAAAAGGTGTTGAATAAGATATTCTAGTCATTCACAAATCCTGAAAGTTATAGTACAATACGAGTAGACAAATAGTATTTAAAGTATACTGTTTTGGTATGATTAAAACGAGTAAGGAGAAAAAAATGGAAACAAAAATCGAGACAAAATGTATTCAGGAAGGGTATAAACCAAAGAAGGGAGAGCCACGTCAGGTTCCAATCATACAGAGCACCACGTTTAAGTATGATACCAGTGATGAGATGGGAAAGCTTTTTGATCTGGAGGCAGACGGATATTTCTACACCCGTCTGCAGAATCCGACCAATGATGCGGTTGCGGCCAAGATCTGTGCCCTGGAGGGTGGTGTGGCAGCTATGCTGACTTCCTCCGGTCAGGCAGCTAATTTCTATGCGGTCTTTAATATCTGTGAAGCGGGAGATCATTTTATTGCGTCCAGCTCTATTTACGGAGGTACTTACAATCTGTTTGGTGTCACCATGAAGAAGATGGGTATCGAGTGTACCTTTGTAGATCAGAATCTTTCCGAGGAAGAACTGGAAAAATATTTTAAGCCGAATACCAAGGCAGTGTTTGGAGAAACGATCACGAATCCGACCGTTTCTGTTTTTGATATCGAGAAATTTGCAAGACTGGCACATAAGCACGGAGTTCCGTTGATTGTAGATAATACCTTTGCAACACCGGTGAACTGCCGTCCGTTTGAATGGGGAGCTGATATCGTAACCCATTCTACGACAAAATATATGGATGGGCATGCGGTTACGGTTGGCGGCTGTATCGTAGACAGCGGTAACTTCGACTGGCTGGCATATGGAGATAAATTCTCCGGCTTGACGACTCCGGATGAGTCATATCATGGAATCGTCTATGCAGAACGGTTTGGTAAGGCAGCCTATATCACCAAGGCAACTTCACAGCTGATGCGTGACTTCGGTTCTATCCAGTCTCCGCAGAATGCATTTTATCTGAATATGGGTCTTGAAACCTTACCGCTCAGAGTAAGACAGCACTGCAGTAATGCACTGACGGTTGCAAAATATTTAAAGGATCATGAGAAGGTAGCATGGGTAAAGTATCCGGATCTGGAAGGGGATGCGTATCATGAGCTGGCAGAGAAATATCTTCCGAACGGCTCCTGCGGTGTGCTTGCTTTCGGTTTAAAGGGTGGACGTGAAATTTCTGTTTCTTTTATGGATAAGCTGAAGCTGGCATCGATTGTTACCCATGTTGCAGACAGTAAGACATGTCTGTTACATCCGGCAAGTCATACGCATCGTCAGATGACTGATGAACAGCTGCGGGAAGCAGGTGTAGCACCGGACCTGATCCGTTTGTCTGTCGGTATTGAGAATGTGGATGACATCATTGCGGATCTGGAGCAGGCACTGGATCAGATTTAATCAGGGCTGCGGGATAGAGATGAACATATGATGATTTGAGGGGAGGAATGGCAATGGAACCAAAGGAATTCAGCAGTCGTGATAAACGGTCCGTAATACTGATCAAAGGGGTGTTCTGGGCAATGGTTGTGGCCTGGATTGTCCTTTGCGTTCTCGTTGCCATGAATACCCATGAGGATTTCCGAATCACGGACCATAACTGCCAGAGTTTTAATTCCGGCTGGGTTCTGTGCGGAGACAAGGAGATTCCGGTGCAGATTCCGGGCGTTGTAGAGGGGAACTCTACAGAGCTCCGGATCCGGAATGCTCTGCCAATGGATATAGACGGCAGAACCAGTATTCTATTAAAGGGCCTGCATCAGGATGTGACTGTTTGGATAGACGGAGAGATCCGAGGTGTTCTGGATAACTCGGAAACCAGGCCGTTCGGGCGGCACACGCCGTCTGCCTATATGATAGTGCATTTAAATGAGACTGATGCCGGGAAGCCGATTGAGATACGTTATGCATCGGTTACACCCGCCGATGCCGGAAAATTAAATGATATACGGATCGGCTCCGATGTAGGACTGATATTTTGGATGATAGATTCCTATGCCAGCGATCTGATTTTTGCAATCCTGCTTCTTTATACAGGAGTCGTTATTGTATTCTTAGGAATCGTTATGCGTTTTACCGGTGAAGAGAATCCTAATATGAATCTGGTATATCTGGGAACTTCCGCAATCTTTGTTGCAGTCTGGATGCTGGGAGAGGGAAGGCTTCGACAGTTCTACTACGGTAATCTGTCTGCCGGAGAACTGGTGCTGTGGGAGGCTTTATTTCTGGCACCGATACCAATGATGTTCTATACCAGCCGGTTACAGGAACGGCGTTACAACAGGGTTTATATGACGGCCTCGGCTCTGGCTCTGATCGCAGACCTGACGATGCTGGCACTGGAACTGTTCAGTCCGTATGATTTCTTTGATCTGTATCCGATCGGATGGGCAGTCATCATAGGAAGCGGGCTTGTAGTTCTGGTAACGATAATCATGGATTTCCGACGCGGGATTCATCGCTGGCGGCTGTTGCTTGGTATCCTGCTGCTTATGGGATGTGTTGTTATGCAGATGTGGAGATATGAACAGTCAGCCATTGGTATCTTTACCAATAATTATATTAGTCTGGGAATGATCATGTTCCTGATGCTGATGGGTATATCGGCGATTTCCAGTATTTTAAAGCAGCGACAGGAGCAGGCACTGGCGATCAAAGCGAATGAAACAAAAACAGACTTCCTGGCGAATATGTCACATGAGATCCGGACACCGATCAATGCAATGCTCGGTTTTGATGAGATGATTCTGCGAGAGGAATCCGATGAGCAGATTGTGGAGTATGCAACAAATATAAAAAAGGCAGGGGGGAACCTGCTTTCCCTGATCAATGACATTCTGGATTTCTCCAAGGTGGAATCCGGTAAGATGGAAATCGTAAATGATGAATACAGAACCAGCAGTATGCTGGCCGATGTCATTAATATGACATATATGAAGGCACAGGATAAGGGACTGTCTTTCGATATTTTTATAGGAAAAGATATTCCGCGTGTATTATACGGAGATGAGATGCGGGTAAAGCAGATCCTGACCAATGTACTGAATAATGCGGTAAAGTATACGGAGAAGGGCAGTGTCAGCTTAGGTGTCAGCTTTGATAAGCTTGGTGGTACACAGGGAAGGCTGCGGATTTCCATTGCAGATACGGGGATTGGTATAAAGCCGGAGAATATTGGTAAGATTACGGAAGCATTTCAACGGTTTGATCTGCAGCATAATCGCAGTATTGAAGGAGCCGGACTTGGAATGAGTATTGTGTCAAGTCTGTTGAAGATCATGGGTGGTAAGTTACAGGTATACAGTACCTATGGAAAGGGTTCCGATTTCCGGATCATTATCCCGCAGGAAATAAAAGACGCAACACCGATCGGCAACTATCAGAACGACTACCGGAAGGGAATCCGGAAACAGGAAGCATACCGGGAGCTGTTTACGGCACCGCAGGCGAAGGTATTGTTTGTGGATGATAACTTTATGAATCTGTCGGTAGTAAAGGGACTGTTAAAAAAGACCAAGATACAGGTCGGTATTGCGGAAAGCGGGGCGGCGTGCCTGGAACTGACCAGAAAAAATAAGTATGATCTGATTTTTATGGATCATCTGATGCCGGATATGGATGGTGTGGAGACTTTGCATCGATTAAGGAATGAAACAGGCAATCCCAACCAGTACACGATGGTGATCGCATTGACGGCGAATGCGATCAAAGGCTCCAGAGAGTACTATCTGGAAGAAGGGTTTCATGAATATCTGTCGAAGCCTATTGAAGGAGAGAAACTGGAAGAACTATTACTGAAGCTTTTGCCGAAGGAGTATATCATTCCGGCCGAGGAGAGTGCAGAAAATGTTCTGGATTACCTGGAGAAGGATCAGGGAGAGGGCACAGAGAAGCAGCAGACTGCCACAGCGGACAGCTGTATGCAGGAGTTGGAGGATATGTTAAAACAGGCACATATCCAGGTGGCTGTCGGATATCGCTATGCAGGAAACTCAATGGGACAATTCCATTGGATGATCATGTTGTTTGCCGAGAATTTTGAAAAAGCTTATCAGAAACTGCAGGGCTATTACATAAAGAAACAGGAAGATATGTATACCATTGATGTACATGCTCTGAAATCTAATGCAAAAAGCATCGGAGCCAACCAGCTTTATCAGCTGGCATGGGAGCATGAGCAGCAGTCCAGAGCCGGTAACTGGAACTACGTCAGAGAGCATTGGGATGAGCTGAGCCGGGAATGGCTCTGTGTTGTGAACGGCATCCTGAACTATATTGGGGAAAATCCGGTTGAATTATCCGAGGTAGCCGTGACGGAGGAATCAGACGAAGGTGAGAACTATGAGCTGACACCGGCACAACGGATGTTATTGGATAATTGTATTTCTCTGATTGAAGATTATGATGCGGATTCTGCAGAACGGATGCTGACGCAGCTCCTGCAGGAAGATCTGACGGAGGGAATCCGGCAGCAGCTTATCGCAGCGGAGAAGAAGCTGGAGCAGATGGAATACGAGGACGTATTGCGTATTTTGAAGTGTATTTAACGGGGAATCCATTGCATTCTTGACAATCAGAAGAGGAATGCATACAATGAAAGCATTGAAAATGTCATAGTTCTGTAAACCTTGTGGTCGGAGGCGGGAGCCTTCGTTTAAAGGAACCGGGTGAGAAGCCGGACTGTTAATCCCAGCCGTAATGGGGACGAGGAAGCCATGGATGCCACTGGAGCAATAGCTCCGGGAAGGCGGCTTCAGTAGGAAGAACCAGAGTCGGAACACAATACATGAGGGAGGAATCGGGAGAATATCTTTAGGCAAGAAGATGTTTATTTTTGTTGTCATAATTTCTCAGGGTCATTCAGATTATTCAGGATACGACAGGTTCATAAAAACAAGAAAAGGAGAAATGAAACATGGCAAACAAGATGAAAAAGCTGGCAGCAATGCTTGTAGCGGTTGCAATGGTGCTTACATTGTTCCCGTCAAGTGTATTTGCCGCAGATGAGCATGCAGATGAAGTGCATGTAATTGTTGAAAACACGACCTATGCAAAGACAGCAGGTGCCCCATGGGAAGGCAGAGCTGTAGATACCTGGGTAAAGATCAATGCAGACAGTACAGGAATCTCTGTATTAAAGGAAGCCGTCGGAGAGGCTAATGTAACGGTAACATCGAGTTCGTATGGAAGTTTTATTTCAGCCATTAAAGGAATTACCAGTGGAGATGGCGGAGATACTTCTATCGGTTATAATCCGGCAGGCTGGTTGTATCTTCTTAATGATACAATGGCAAACTTTGGTATTGACGGATGTACGGTAGCAGCCGGGACCTTAAGTGCCGGAGATGAGCTGTCATTCGAGTACTCACTGACCGGCGGTTCCGATATCGGATATGACTGGCAGGATACAGAGAAAAAGGCGTTAAAGGATCTGACAGTCAGTGATGGTATTTTATCTCCTGCATTCAGTTCCTCCGTTACCTCTTATACGCTGACGGTTCCGGCAGGTGTAAGCAGTGTAGTACTTTCACCGGAAGCAGAGAATAAGACAGAGACCGTGACTATTACCGCAGGTGGAACTACTTATAAGAGAGCCATGAGTATTCCGGTAGTCAATGGTACGAAGATCACGATCACCAGCAGCAACGGTACCGATCAGACAGTATACAATGTCTATATGAAGCAGGATCAGGGATATACTGCAGACACAATGCGCAAAGGAGTTCTTTCCGTTCTGGATCAGAGCCTGAATGATACGACCTGCGCATATGGCAATGAGTGGGCAGTACTTGCACTGGCAAGGGATGGTGCATTAAGCAGGGAAAAGGCAGCAGCCTATTATGCCAGCGTAGAAGCAACTGTAAAAGAACTAAAGAGTGATAAATTAGATTCCACCTATGCAACCACAAATGCAAGAGTTGCACTGGCGATCAGTGCGATCGGCGAGGATCCACAGAAGGTAGCCGGTTATAACCTGTTGCAGCCGCTTGCCAATATGGATTATATTAACGGACAGGGCGTGAATGCTGCCGCATATGCATTGCTGGCATTTGATGCAAAGCAGTATGAGATTCCGACCGCAAAGGCAGGAGAAACTCAGACAACCAGAGAAGGACTGATCCGGAAGATTTTGGATGCACAGTTATCGGATGGCGGCTGGGATTATTCCGAAGTCGGTGCAGATCCGGATATGACAGCTATGGTTCTGCAGGCACTGGCTCCGTATTGCAGCTCTGATACAGCGGTCCGGACGGCAGTGGATAAAGGACTTTCCGCACTTTCTGCAATTCAAAATCCGGATGGCACTTATTCCAGCTGGGGATATGTTTCCTCTTACAGTCTGGCACAGGTGCTGACAGCATTATCGATCTTAAAGGTAGACCCGCTGACCGATAGCCGGTTTATTAAGAATGGACGGACTGTGATCGACGCATTGGGAGACTTCTATGTGCCGGGTGCAGGCTTTAAGGGTAATATCGATGATACAGCAGTAGCCGCAGGTGCAAATGTACAGGCTGCTTATGCATTAGTTGCATATCATCGCTATGTAGAAGGCAAGAATTCATTATATGATATGCGTGATGCGAAGAAAGAGGAAGCTCCGACAACAACGGAGACAACGACCGAAGCTACAACGGAAGCCACCACAGCAGCCACGACAGCGTCAGCTACAACTGCTGTAGCCACTACAGCAGCCACTGAGGCAACGACTGCTTCCGGAGCAAAGGATGTGAAGACACCGACAACCGGAGATGCTGCACCGGTAGCTGTTATCGTACTTCTGATGGCAGCTTCTATGGCAGGTGTCGTAATTATAGGTAAGAAAAAAGCACAGAGATAAGTGTAGAAACAGATATAGGATAAAAGATATAGAATAAAACAGGAGGCTGTACAATGATTCAGTGGATGAAGGACCATAAAAAATACTTGATCGGTGCCGGAGTGATTCTGCTGATATTATTGGCAGCCTTCTTTTTCGGTGGAAATAACGGAAAGAATGGCAGCTCTGCAGACGGAACGGAGGAACGGGTAAGTGAAAGCACCGGGAGTTCGGAAGGGAAAGCTACAGCAACAACAAATTCCGGAAAAACGCAGGAACCGACAGAGACCGGTTCGTCTGAGGCAGGACAGAAAGAGGAAGCCTCAGCATCGGACAGGAAGAATCCGTCAGCAACGTCTGAGGGACGGGAGACCGGAGAGAGATCAACGGATTCTACACATGGAGAGAATACTGCAGCATCGACAGCCGGAACAAGTGAAACATCGACAGCCGGAACAACACGGACAGAGGCTCCGACAACGACCGAGACACCTACAACAACTGAGGCACCGACTCCTACTTATAGTTGTACAATTCAGATTTCCTGTGCAACGATCCTGAATCATATGGATAGTCTGAAACCGGAGAAGGCAGGACTGATTCCTGCAGACGGAGTGATCTTATCTGCCAGAACCGTGACCTTTACGGAGGGAGAGACCGTATATGATGTTCTGCGCCGGGCCTGCCGGGATGCAGGAGTTCCGCTGGATGCTGTTTATTCACCGGCATATGGCACTGCCTATGTAAAGGGAATCAATAATATTTATGAGTTCGATTGCGGCAATCTGTCCGGTTGGAAATACTGTGTAAACGGAGTATATCCAAACTATGGATGTTCTGCCTATGTGTTAAAAGAAGGGGATGTGATTCAGTGGAATTACACCTGTGATATGAATGATCTGTAATAGATAATGGAGAATATATGAAAGATGCTTTTTCAAACTACCATCCAATTGTAAATCTGACTTATTTTCTGATGGTTCTTGGTTGCGCATCGTTGCTCAGACATCCTGTTTGTCTGGGAATTGCTCTGGTTTCATCTACGATTTATGCATCAGTATTGACGGGAAAAGAGAATCTGATACGGATTATAAAAGGTATGCTGCCGATGTCAGTCATGATCATCATCATAAACCCGCTGGTAAATCATCAGGGGGTAACGATTCTCGGATACTTCAGGAGCGGTAACCCATTTACATTGGAAGCATGTATCTATGGATTTGCCGCTGCTGCCATTATCTGGTCTCTCGTGCAATGGTTTGTATGCTGGAACCGGATTATGACAACGGAGAAGCTGATCTATCTGTTTGGCAGGCTCATGCCGGCTCTGAGTCTTGTAGTCTCTATGAGTCTTCGGTTTGTGCCAAGATATCAGCGACAGCTGCACAAAATCATGGATGCACAGAAGCAATTGGGAAAATTCGGGAAAGGTGCCGGAGTGATCTCACGGTTAAAGCTGAGTATCCGGGTGCTGTCGATCATGACGACCTGGGCGATCGAGCATGCGGTAGAAACTGCACAGTCGATGAAAGGACGCGGCTATGGCCTTCCGGGACGGACTGCATTCTCTATCTATCGATGGCAGGCGCGGGATACCCGGCTGTTTATATTTGAACTGGTTCTGGGAGTGTCCGTACTGATTGGCGGGATCCGCGGAAGCTTTCAATGGAGTTGGATGCCGATAATGTCAAGTCTGCATATTACGGTGGAAAACGGACTGATATTCGGCAGTTATCTGTTGCTGACATTGTTACCGGCCGGCTTGAATGGGAAGGAGGAAATGGAATGGAAGAAATCCTGCGAGTCGAACAATTAAATTTCTCATATTCCACGGAATCCGCACCGGTATTAAAGGATCTATCGCTTTCAATCGGTGTGGGTGAGTTTCTGGTGCTATGCGGTGCCTCCGGATGTGGTAAAACAACATTGCTGAAGCAACTGAAACCGGAGATCGCTCCTTATGGCATGAGAGCGGGAGAAGTCTATTTCCATGATCATCCGCTATGGCAGATGGATCCTGCGGAAACAACCGGAATCGGTTATGTGGGACAGAACCCGGAGGATGGCATTGTGACGGATAAGGTCTGGCATGAATTGGCATTTGGTCTGGAAAGTCTGGGGATGAAGAACGAGATCATCCGGAAACGCGTGGCGGAGATGAGCCAGTTTTTCGGTATCCAGGGATGGTTCCATCAGGATACGGACAGTCTCTCCGGAGGACAGAAACAATTGCTGAATCTTGCATCCGTAATGGTAATGCAGCCGGAGATCCTGTTATTGGATGAGCCGACCGGTCAGATGGATCCGATTGCAGCGACAGAGTTCCTGACGATCCTTGGGAGAATTCATCGGGAGCTGGGTACAACGATCGTATTGACCGAGCATCGGCTGGAGGAGGTTCTCGGATATTGCACCCGGATGCTGATCATGGAAGATGGAGGCATACGTCTGGATGGAAGACCGGAAACGGTGGCACAGCAGTTGGGAACAGAGGGTGCGATCTTATACGAGGCAATGCCGGCGCCGATTCGTCTGTTCCGGGCGCTGGACGGGCAGGGAAGCTGTCCGTTATCGGTAGGAGAAGGGCGGAACTGGTTCGACGAATACTGGAAGAAACATCAGCCGGAAACCGTAAATTATGCAGTTGACAGAACGCTGCCAAGGGAGTCGGACATAACCGCTCCGGATATTGTAAAGACATCCGTAATACGGATTCAGAATCTGTATTTCAGATATGAGAAGCAGGGCAGAGAGATTCTGGAAGATCTGTCATTGGATATTTATAAAGGAGAAATGCTGGCAATCATGGGCGGAAACGGAAGCGGCAAAACAACGCTCCTATCTCTTTTGACCGGAAACAGACATGCACAGAAGGGGACGATCCGTTATCCGGGAAATGAGAAACCAAAAATGGTCTTGCTTCCGCAGAATCCGCAGCTTCTTTTTGTAGAGGAAACCGTGGAAAAGGAACTAAAAGACATGCTGGAGCGTGGAAATCCGGAGTCGGAGGACCGGATGCAGTCGCTGATTCGGTTGTGCAGGCTGGAGGGATTGCTTAAACGTCATCCTTATGATATTTCCGGTGGAGAGCAGCAACGTCTGGCATTGGCAAAGGTGCTGATGGCGGAGCCTGAGATTCTGTTGATGGATGAGCCGACCAAAGGACTGGATGCCGGCTTCAAAAAGCTGTTTGCCGGGATTCTGGCAGAGCTGAAGAACAAAGGATGTACGATCATAATGGTCAGTCATGATGTGGAATTTTGTGCGGAATATGCCGACCGATGTGTGTTAATGTTTGACGGCCGGCTGGTGGCGGATGGTACCGCAGGAGAATTCTTTGCCGAGAATCATTTCTATACAACAACCACAAACCGGATGGTCCGCGGACATCTTCCGAATGCGGTTACAGTGGAAGATGTATTACGGGTGTTTGGAAGACAGCCGTCCGGTACCGGAAGTCCGGATGAAACCGGAGGACCATCTGCAACGCAGGATACAATACCGGATACAGCACCGAAGCCGGAGAAAAGAGACGACAGGGAGATACGGTATATGGACTGCAGAAGCGGCTTCGGGTCTGTGAAAGATACGAAGGGAATCTATATAGTATCCAGACTATCGTTTCTCTTGATTCCGGTCACAATTTATCTTGGTGTGCATATATTTGATGATCAGAAATATCTGTTTATTGCGCTGCTGGTACTGTTAGAGTGTATGATACCGTTTTTTGCCGGATTTGAGGGGAGAAAACCACCGGTATCAAAAATAGTTTTGCTGGCAGTATTGTGTGCGATCGGTGTGGCGGGAAGAGTTGCATTTGCGATGCTTCCGCAGTTTAAGCCCGTAACGGCAGTGACGATCATTGCCGGAGCGGTGTTTGGCGGAGAAGCGGGATTTATGGTAGGAGCACTTACGATGCTAGTATCCAATATGCTGTTCGGTCAAGGGCCGTGGACACCGTGGCAGATGGCGGCAATGGGCTTGATCGGATTATTGGCCGGAGTTTTGTTTTCTAAAGCTTCGCGTCCAAACGTGGTATTGCTATGTATCTATGGATTTCTGGCGGCGGTGATCCTCTATGGAGGGATCATGAATCCGGCATCTGCAGTAATGGCGGGAATTCCTTTAAATCTATCGGTATTACTGGCTTACTGGGCATCCGGGTTCCCACTGGATCTGGTTCATGGTGTTGCAACGATTCTGTTTCTTGCGATCGGAGCGGTACCATTGATAAAAAAACTGGAACGTGCGAAGCTGAAGTTCGGGTTGTAGTTCCGGAGGAATTGTTATATTATATAGGGAATACCGACGAAAAACGAGTTTGAAAGAAGGGGTTTGAACGTATGACAGAGCTGCTGGTGCGTTTATTTGTAAAGAATCGGGAACAGATACAGAATGAAAAAGTGCGGACTTCCTATGGAAAGATGGCAGGATGGGTAGGCATATTCTGCAATGTGATGCTGTTTGCCGGGAAGATGATCATCGGTCTGATTTCCGGGAGCGTAGCTATCTCAGCAGATGCCGTCAACAACCTGTCTGACGCATCCTCGAATATTATCAGCCTGCTTGGCTTTAAGATGGGAAGCAAGCCGGCAGATCAGGGGCACCCTTACGGGCATGCCCGGTATGAGTATCTGTCCGGTCTGTTTGTATCGGTATTGATTCTTGTAATCGGTGTAGAATTATTGCGAACCAGTATTCAGAAGGTACGGAATCCGGAACCGGTGGAATTTAACCTGATCATGGGAATTATTCTGGCGACATCGATCCTGGTGAAGCTTTGGATGGCGGTGTTTAACCGGTCCATTGGCAGACGTATTTCATCAGAAACCCTGATCGCAACCGCAGCGGACAGCCGGAATGATGTGATTACGACACTGGCGGTTCTATGTGCCAGCCTGATTTCTAAGTACAGTAATTGGAATCTGGATGGCTGGATGGGAATTCTGGTCGCACTGTTTATTCTGTATAGCGGCGTGGGTCTGGTAAAGGATACCTTGGATCCGTTATTGGGCAAGGCTCCGGATCCGGCACTGGTAGAACGGATCCAGAAGAAAATAATGTCTTATGAGGGAGTGCTTGGAACACATGATCTGATGATACATGACTATGGTCCGGGACGGTTGTTTGCCAGTGTTCATGTGGAGATGGCAGCAGAAGAGGATCCATTAAAGAGTCATGATATCATTGATACGATCGAGAGGGATTTCCTCGAGCAGGATAATCTGAACATGATCATTCATTACGATCCGATCGTAACTAAGGACGAACAGGTAGGAAATTTAAGAAAATGGCTGAGCAGCCATGTGCAGAAGATAGATGAACGGCTGACGATTCATGATCTCCGGATAATCCCGGGTCAGATGCAGACGAAGATGATTTTTGATTGTGTTGTGCCACATGAGTTTTATATGAGTGATGAGGAGTTAATACAACAGATCCAGGCAATGGTATCGGAAGAATATCCGGGATATCATTGTATGATCACGATCGATAAAGACTTTGCGGCAATGCCACATCAGAAAGAAGGCGGAGAAGCATGAAACTGAGAAAGCCATCTTATTATGACAGGTTTCATTGTATCGGTTCGGCCTGTAGCGATACCTGTTGTGCCAACTGGGAAATCGAGGTGGATGAGGAGTCGGCCGGACGTTATGCGGCTCTTACGGGTGCAATAGGTGAACGCATGAAGCATAATCTGGTTATTGAAGAGAATGAAGCCTATTTTGCAATGAATGAGACGCGCAGATGCCCATTTCTGAACCGGGAGAATCTATGCGATCTGATTCTGGAATGCGGTGAAGAGATTCTGTGTGATATCTGCAGAGAGCATCCAAGGCATTATGAGTGGTTTGGCGATTATACCGAAGTCGGACTGGGGCTCTGTTGCGAAGAAGCGGAGAGGCTGCTGCTTACGCAGGAAGAACCATTGACATTTCAGGTGGAGGAATCGGAAGGAGAGACTGAGGCTGAGATAGAGGATCAGACAGAAGATCAGTCTTCCTACATTAATCTGTTTTTAAAAACCAGGGAAACTGCATATTCGATCGTACAGAACCGGGAGATGAAGGTGGAAGACAGGTTGATCCTGCTGCTTCAATACGGAGAAGAATTACAGGAGAGCCTTGACCTGGATGAGCTGGGTGCTATGGAACGATCTGCGGCGATATATCAGAATCAGGCATCTGCATTGGCTGCGTGGAAACAGATGCTGCGGATATGCGGAGAACCGGAGCGGTCAGATGCGGGCATGAAGGCATGGCAGCAGATATTTGAGATTTACAGCGGACTGGAGGCATTGAATCCGGACTGGAAATCACAGATGGTACAGATTGCAGAGCAGTTACCGACCCTGATGGAGCGAAGAGAGTCATGGAAGAATAGCTATGGACAGGCAGAGCGGGATTACGAGAACCTGACTGTGTATTTTCTATACCGATATTTCATGGAGGCACTGTTTGATGGAGATATTCTTGGTAAGATCAAGTTTGCAGTGATAAGCATTCTGGTGATTTATGGTATGGATCTGATGGCGTATGAGCAGAAAAGGGATGTACCGGGTGAGAATTCCGGAAAACCGGAGCCGGAATTTGAATTGACAGAGCAACTGGCGGTTATTCGCCGGTATTCTAAGGAAGTGGAGTACTGTACAGAGAATATGGAGCTGCTTTTGAAGGCATGCTGGGAAGAGGAATGCATGAGTACGGAACAGCTGACAGAGGTACTGAAGCTTCTGATGTGATCCGGGAGATATAAAACAGCGGGAAACACCGGTGGCAGCTGAGAGATGAAGAAGTCGGAAAGGTACAGATATGCAGGAAAAGGAAAAGAACAGTACGATATTCTTTGACATGGACGGAACAATCTTAGATACGGAGAAGTATTATCGCCGATATTGGCAGGAGGCAGCCGGAGATTGCGGATATCTGATGACGGATGAACAGGCACTCTCCATGCGGAGTCTCGGAAGACCATATGGCAGACAGCGGATTCAGGAGCTATTTGGCGACACAGACGCATATGACAGGATTCGGAACCGCAGAATGGAACTGATGAATGCGAGACTGGAACGGGATGGAATACCGGTCAAGCCATATGCAAAGGAGGTATTGCAGAAACTGCAGGCAGCCGGTCACAGGCTGGCAGTTGCAACGGCGACGGATCTTATACGCACGGAAGCGTATCTGCAGCAGACCGGTCTTCGGGATTATTTTGAACGAATTATCTGTGCCACAATGGTAGAGCGTGGAAAGCCGGCACCGGATATCTATCTGTATGCCTGCCGGGAGCTTGAAATAGCACCGGAGGAAGCATATGCGGTAGAGGATTCTCCGAATGGTGTGCAGTCGGCCTATGCAGCCGGATGCAGAGTTATCATGGTCCCCGATCAGACACAGCCGGATGCGGAGCTTAAGAAGCTGTTGACGGCACAGGTGACAGACCTGCGAGGTTTGACAGATATTTTTAAGGTGTAAAAACTGGTTCATGGTATAAGCTTGTGTTATACTGTAAAAAATAGAAGCAGATGATACAAGAAAGGGGAACGAAGGATGAAACTGAAAATCGATAATAAGTACATTAAATGGGGACTGACTGCATTTCTGGTAATTGCTGCCGGAATCTGTTTTTACTATCTGATATTTCACGCCTACGATATTATGGAAAATATTAAGTCTATTTCCGGTGTGATCACGCCGATTCTTTCCGGACTGGTCATAGCGTATCTTCTGACTCCGATTTTAAATGAACTTGAAAAGAAGCTACTGACCCCATTATTTGATAAAATGAAGATTAAACCATCACCGAAACGGCAGAAAGCGATTCGGGCGATTTCTATTTTCCTGACAGAAGTACTGGTACTTGTACTGATATATGTCCTGGTTGCAATGCTGGTATCGCAGATCGTTCCGAGTATCCGGGCCATTGTCAGTAATTTTGATGTTTATGTGGCAAATGTTTCTACCTGGCTGAATGATACACTGGAGAATCATCCGGATCTAAAAAATTATGTGATTCCTCAGGTCGATAAGGCATCGGCAGAGCTTGAAAAATGGCTGGAGGATACCGCAACATTGATTGCCAAATCCAGTGAAATCCTGAAGACAGTTTCTTTAAGTATTATCAGTTTTCTGAAAGCAACCTGGAATTTTATTATCGGGTTTATTATTTCTATCTATGTGCTGGCAAGCAAGGAAAAGTTTGCAGACCAGAGCAAGAAGATTCTGTATGCAATGTTTCGCAAGAATGCGGCAAACAGTATTCTGAGATCTGCCCGGTTCGTACACCGTACATTTATCGGGTTCATCAGCGGTAAAGTGCTGGATTCGATTATTATCGGATTGTTGTGCTTTATCGGAACTACGTTTATGGGTACGCCGTATGCGATGCTCGTCAGTGTGATCGTTGGCGTAACGAATGTGATTCCGTTCTTTGGACCGTATCTGGGAGCGATTCCGAGTGCTCTGTTAATTCTGATCGTAGATGTGACCCATCCGCTGAATTGTCTGTATTTTGTCATATTTATATTCCTGTTGCAGCAGTTTGATGGCAATGTACTGGGACCGAAGATTCTCGGAGACTCTACCGGTCTGTCCGGCTTCTGGGTAATCTTTGCAATCACGCTGTTTGGCGGCCTGTTCGGCATTCCGGGTATGATCATAGGTGTTCCAACCTTTGCGGTTATCTATGCTGCGGTCCGAAAAATCGTAAATTACAATCTGAACAAGAAGAATCTGCCGCTTAATTCTACTGCATATAGTGATATGGAATGCATTGACGAAGAGGGGAATTTTCAGCCGCGGGTAGAAGTAGTCATGATTCCGAAACGGAAAAGCACATATGCCCTGATTCGGGAGAAGCTGGCTGAGAAAAGAGCGACTGAGAAGAAATCAGAAACGAAAATGACAGAGGGAGCGGCAACGCAGGACGAACAGAAAGCGGATACGGAAGAAAGCAAAGGGAATAAAGAGGAAGAATAAGAATAAGACCGTTCGGTCGTGAAATCAGAATTTTTTAAAATATAAAAAAAGGACTTGACAGAACCTTACATATGAGCAATAATACATATGAACGAATGAACATATGTCAAAACGTTGAAAGGAGAATCAGGATGGCTGAAGAGAAAGAACAGAGCCTTGCAGAGTCTGAAATACTGAAGAAGCTGAAGAATAATCCACCGCCGGATGAGATTCTATATGAGCTGGCAGAATTATTTAAGGTATTCGGAGATTCTACCAGAATTCGAATTCTGTATGTGCTATTTGAGGATGAATTATGCGTAGGCGACATTGCCGAGCTGCTGAATATGAGTCAGTCATCGGTCAGTCATCAGTTAAGAATCTTAAAGGATGCAAAGCTGGTGAAGTTTCGCCGGGAAGGCAAAAGTATTTTCTATGCTCTGGATGATGAGCATGTATATCATATCCTTGAGATGGGTATGGAACACGTAGAAGAATAAAATGGAAAATGGAAAAGGAGATCAAAACTATGAAGAAGACTTATAAGATAGAAGTGGATTGTGCAAACTGTGCATTAAAGATGGAAGATGCAACCAAGGCAGTAGCCGGTGTAGCAGATGCAACCGTAAGCTTTATGACTCAGAAGATGAAGGTAGAGTTTCAGGATGGCGCAGATGAGGCTGCAGTTATGCAGGAAGTAACAAAGGCATGCAAGAAGGTAGAGCCTGACTGCGAAGTGTTTTTATAAAGACATTCAGGTGAACAGGTGATATACCGGGAGGCGAGTATATGACAAAAAAACAGAAGAAAGTATTGTATCGTATTATCATATCGGCCGTTCTTCTGGCAGCACTCATGATCATTACACATTTCATAGAAATGAATGTATGGCTGCAGCTGGTATTATATCTGATTCCGTATGGAATTATCGGATATGATATTTTACGGAAGGCCGGACTTGGTATTTACCATAAGGAGGTATTTGATGAGAACTTCCTGATGGCGGTAGCAACTATTGGTGCTATGGCTCTTGGCGTTGCTAAGGGTGGCGATTTTGCAGAGGGCGTAGCCGTTATGTTGTTCTATCAGATTGGAGAATTATTCCAGTCTTATGCAGTGGGTAAGAGCCGAAAGAGTATTACGGAGCTGATGGATATTCGCCCGGATTTTGCAAACATTGAAGGCGAAAATGGTCTGGAACAGGTAGATCCGGAGGACGTTGCAATCGGTACCGTGATCGTTGTACAGCCGGGAGAACGGGTTCCGATCGATGGCAGAATCGTAGAAGGAACCACGACATTGAATACCAGTGCATTAACCGGTGAGAGCCTTCCGCGGAACGGCAAGGTCGGTGATGAGGTGATCAGCGGCTGTGTGAATATCAGTGGTCTGATCAAGGTGGAGACGACAAAGGAATTCGGCGATTCTACCGTAGCTAAGATATTAGATCTGGTAGAGAATTCCAGCATGAAGAAATCACGGTCCGAGAATTTTATTACCAGGTTTGCAAAGGTTTATACTCCGGTAGTCTGCTACAGTGCATTGGCATTGGCAGTATTACCGCCACTTATAAATCTTCTGATCCTGAAGAATCCGGCGAACTGGGGAATCTGGGTATTCCGTGCCCTGACATTCCTGGTTATCAGCTGCCCATGCGCACTGGTAATCTCCGTACCGCTTAGTTTCTTTGGCGGGATCGGCGGAGCTTCCGCAAGAGGTGTGCTGGTAAAGGGCTCCAGTTATCTGGAAATCCTGTCCAAGGTTAAGTATATGGTCTTTGATAAGACCGGTACGCTGACAAAGGGTGTGTTCCAGGTGACGCAGATCCATCCTGTCGGGCAGGGGAAGGAAGAGGAGCTGCTTTCTTATGCGGCACATGCGGAAAGCTATTCCAACCATCCGATCAGCCGGAGCTTAAAGGAAGCATATGGAAAGGAAATCAACAGCCAGTCGGGAAGAAACCCCCCAGCCAGTCGGTTACCGATGTTGAGGAGATTGGCGGACACGGTGTCAAGGCCAAGGTCAATGGTAAGGTGGTAGCAGCCGGTAATCAGAAGCTGATGAAGCAGCTGAGCTTAGATGTACCGGAACCGGAAGCGGTCGGAACGATTGTTCATGTAGCGG
Organism: Clostridium sp. CAG:632; assembly: GCA_000431515.1. GTDB lineage: Bacteria > Bacillota > Clostridia > Lachnospirales > Lachnospiraceae > CAG-632. The sequence continues at coordinate 58,960 of HF991345.1, forward strand.
TGGATGGTGTCTATGCCGGATACATTCTGATCAATGATGTGATCAAAGAGCATTCCAAGGAAGCAATTACAGGCCTGAAGGAAGCAGGTATCAGGAAGACGATCATGCTGACCGGTGACGGACATAAGGTAGCAGATGCCGTTGCAAAGGAGCTTGGTCTGGATGAGGTATACAGTGAATTACTTCCCGCAGATAAGGTGGATCGTGTAGAGGCCTTGATTGCGGAAAAGGGCGAGAACGAGAAGCTGGCATTTGTCGGTGATGGTATCAATGATGCACCGGTTTTATCAAGAGCGGACATTGGAATTGCCATGGGTGCACTTGGTTCTGATGCGGCGATCGAAGCGGCAGATATTGTCCTGATGGATGATGATCCGGAGAAGATCGCACTCGCCATGAAGATCTCCAGAAAGACACTGCGGATCGTATATCAGAATATCGTATTTGCCCTGATCGTAAAGGCAGCCTGTCTGTTACTCAGTCCGTTTGGTCTGATCAATATGTGGATCGCAATCTTTGCAGATGTAGGTGTTATGGTACTGGCAGTCTTAAATGCAACCCGTGCACTCCGGACGAAAGGTCTGTAACCGGAATCTGTTGCAGTACAAATAAATAAGAATGAGGATTCCCCTTAGACGGATATGAGAAATGTCTGTTTAAGGGGAAATTTTTTTAAATACTGCTTGACACATAATACTATGCGATATATAGTATTGCGCATAAGGAGGTATCAGAATGGATATTCAGTTAAAACGCGGACTTCTTGAAGTATGTGTGTTAAGCGCCTTATTACAGGAAGATTCCTATGGATATAAGATCATTAAAGACTTACAGCCCTGTATTGAGATATCGGAATCTACATTGTATCCCATATTACGGCGGCTGGAGGCAGCCGGAGCATTGAATGTATATTCCGCAGAGCACAATGGACGATTGCGGAAGTATTATCGGATCACAGATACGGGCCGGCAGAAGATTCAGGATTTTCTGGATGAGTGGAAAGATATTATGAGTGTGTATGAGTACATAGAAGGGAAGATGAAAGCATGACCAAAGCAGAGTTTTTAAATGAATTAAAGAACCGGATTGCAGAATATCCTTCCGAAGAAACGAATCAGTCCGTAGAATATTATTCGGAGATGATTGATGATCGTATGGAAGACGGAATGTCGGAGCCGGAAGCGGTTGCATCTATGGGAAAGGTGGCGGAGATTGCTCAGCAGATCAAAGAAGAACTGCCGTTGACTACGCTGGTTAAGTATAAGACGAAGGAGAAGACCAAAGGAAAGCGGCTTCCGGTATGGATCATTATTCTGCTGATTCTGGGTTTTCCTCTATGGGGCGGACTGGGAATCACGATCCTGAGTGTGATGCTGGCACTGTATGCCGTCGTTTGGAGCATTGATCTGGTAATCTGGTCACTGGTGCTTGCATTTGCATGTTGCGGATTGATAGGAGTTGCAGGTTTTATCGGTTCACTGGTTCAGGGAGCGGTCGGATCTGCACTGGTTTATCTGGGAGGCGGCCTGGCGGGTGCCGGACTTGGTGTTTTTTTGTTTATCGGTATTCTGCTGTTGACTAAGGGGCTGTGTCACGGAACCGGATGGTGCTTCCGACAGCTGAAGAAAGCAATTATCGGATAGGAGGCATAAGGGTATGAAGCGAATAGGAAAAGCATTAATTCTGGCAGGTGTGTTGCTCTTTCTGGGCATTATGATCTCGATGATCGGAATCGGATACATTATAGGGGACAGCAGTCACCGGAAAGATACGACAGGAACTGTTCAGAATACGGTAGAAACTGTGAAATATGAAACAAAAACATATATAGCAGATACAGAAGATGTTCAGAAGATCGTACTGGATCTGACGGAAGAGGATATTCAGATTGTACCGGCTGAGGATGAACACATTACGGTAGAATATATAGATCTGGTGGATGATCCGCAATATGTGGTAAAGAGTGAGAATGGACTTTTAAGAGTAGAGCATAGAAATAGGGGAATTTCCGGGAAAATGATTATTATGCCGCCGGTATTGACGAAGGATAGTTTCCGGTTTGGCAGGACCGATGAACAAAAGTACCGGTATGGTGATATTGTAGTCCGGGTTCCGGAGAGTTATACCGGTGGCTATAATCTGGGTTATACATCCGGCTCTGCGGATGTGGAGAATATCCGCGTTGTAGGTGGTCTGGAGTTTGACTTGACATCCGGTGATGTCAAGGTCAGTAATGTGACCTGTGATCAGAGTCTTCGGGTAGATATGACATCTGGCGATGTTCAAATCTCAGCCTTATCGATAGATGGGGATTTGCATATAGGATCTACCAGTGGCGATGTATCATTGGAAAATGTTGAAATTGGTGGAAATCTGAATCTGGATGCTACGTCCGGAGGATGTTATGCCAATCAGCTTACTGTGACAGGAACCGTAAGCACGGATACTACATCCGGTGATATCAGTATGGAAGGATTGACCTTGGGAACTGCTATGAATATATCCGGTACATCTGGAGATGTCTATGTCTCACTGACGGATGAAATGAAGGAATATAAGATTAAAGCAGATACATTATCCGGTAGTTGTAATCTGCCGGCAGATTATAGCGGTGGAGCAAAAAAGATTTCCGTAGATACCACATCTGGTAACATTGATTTTAACTTTGCGGAATAATAAGCGGGACAATCTTAGTTGTAATGAGGACAAGTACTCGTAAACAGAACAAAGAGATATAATCGAAATAACAGCCCCTGCTTTTAGCGGGGGCTGTTTTCTGTCATATTATGCGGATACAATAAATATAAGAATCAAGAATAGATGATTAAATAAAACTGACCGGTTTCCAGAAAGAGGTTCCGAGCTTAAAGGTTTCCTGAAGGGAACAGGCCTTATCTGCAACGCAGATAATCCATGCCTCTTTATACCTTGGCGGCTTCGGTGTCAGTGGAAACATATGCTTGCACACAATATCCTGCTCAATGCGATTCAGTTCAAAGTCGCGCATAGCATTTTCGCAGGCGATTCTCGGATGATGAAATCCGTGCAGCTTTGCACGTACTTCTTTATTATGCCAGTCATACAGATAATAATCATGTAACAGGGCTCCGCGAACCAGAGACCGCATATCAACATCCAGATTAAATTTGGAAGCAATAATAATGCTTCGGTAAGCAACGGATATACAATGCTGATACAGTGTGGTAGTGCCATGCTGTATAAAATCCTTATTTTCTGTAAAACGCGAGTGTTTTAAATTCCGAATCTCCTCGTGAAGGATCCGGATACCATCTTCTAATTTTTGACGATTCATTCTTACACCTCATATACTATAGTTACATACATCTAACCATTTATTAGCATACTCAATTTTTGCAAAAACTGCAATAGGAAATTATGATGATTTTTCTGTCTTTTTTCTGTCTGATTGAAAGTTTTCAGATGAAAGGGAGAGGGGAGTCCCGCGATACAGGTGGTAACTGGGGGGCGACTACTGTCCCGCAATACAGGCAGCAGTGCAGGACGCGCTCTCGCTCAAATCGGAACATAGCGGCACATAAGATGCCAAAGGACGGCATCTAAGTGCCAATGTTCCTACATGGTCCTGCCACTTGCTCCTGTATCTTGGGACTGAGCCGGCATGTACAGTTTTAGTATCTGGCATGTGCGGGACTGGCGAGGCATGCGCAGCTGACAGCGTTCGGAGCGAATGATGATTCTATGAAGGGGCGTTTGCACCCGCCGGTACTTAATGAGTGCAGAGCACGAATTTAGTATCCGCTGCGTGGGGCAATTTAGTGGGAACGGTCCCGGAATAGAACCATCATCGCGGAGAAAGCGTCAGCCGTATGCGCCTACCGTCCCGCAATGCAGGCTAGCAGTTGATTTTCCCAATTTAATACTATATGATAGAGGAAATAAAAGGAATTCAGGGGAAAAGAGGGCGTACAAATGGAAAATCAGACAGAGGTAAGGCCGGTGGTCAGTGGCTCCGTCATGAAATTACTGGAGTATCTGCTATATGTTACCTGCACCGGATTTCATGTATTATATGCACATGATCAGGTGCCGGAAGTTGAAGATCGGTGCCTGATCTGGATGCTTGCCTGCGGAGCAGTGATGATTGCAGTTATGCTGATCATGAAGAATGATGTATGGCAGCAGATTATTATTATTACACTGGCAACAACAACAACGTTTGTTGTGGGATATTGGGTACATACAATGGAGTTTGGACTTACGGTTTATCTGGTTATGGGCATTATGGTGGCATGGCTGCAGAAACCGGTTCTGAACATTATCAGTTCAATAGAAGGCTTGCTGGCAATGATACTGGCTTATGTATGTTTCAAAGATGTTATTTTGGAGAAGGTTTCCGGACTGTTTTATCTTACGATGACGATTATCGGTGCATTTGCAATGGCATCCATCTGTTATATGGTGATCCGTTACCGGAAGCAGGTTGCATTTATTGAGGAACAGAAACAATCACTGATACAGGCACAGAAAAGTAAGGATATGTTCTTTGCCAATATGTCACATGAAATACGGACACCGATGAATGCAGTTGTCGGTATGTGTGAGCTGATATTGCGGGAACCGAATCTTTCAGATACTGTTCGTGAGAATGCGGTAGGAATCCGAAATTCCGGAAAAAATCTGTTGGCAATCATTAATGACATCCTGGATTTTTCAAAAATAGAATCAGGAAAGCTTTATTATGCACAGGAACCGTATAATCTCTCATCGGTGATTAACGATGTAGTGGCAATGGCAATGGTCCGAAAAGGAAAAAAACCGATTGAAGTTCTGGTGGATTGTGATTCAAATATGCCGGCGGTTCTGATCGGGGACGAGATGCGGATTCGACAGATCATTACGAATCTGATGGGAAATGCCGTGAAATTTACGGAGGAAGGACGGATAAAACTGACATTGCGTTCGGAAAAATCCGGTACCGGGGTTCTTTTGCGAGTGGTGGTTTCAGATACCGGAATCGGAATTCGGGAAGAAGATCTGAAACTTTTGTTTGAAGCATTTATGCGGCTGGATGCTAAAAAGAACTCTTCTGTAGAGGGAACCGGCCTTGGACTTGCTATTACGAAACGCCTGGTGGAAGGCATGCATGGAGAACTGACGATTACCAGTAAATACGGAGAAGGCTCTGAGTTTGGTTTTTTTATTCCTCAGGGAGTTGCGGATAGAAAGCCGATTGTGCATCTGAGACAACCGAAAAAAGAATATCATATATTACTGATACCGGATTTTGAAAGGATTTCCAATGAATCCGTCCGACAGGAATATGGGGAATTCCTGGAGCGTCTGATCGCACAACTGGGTATTCGTGGGTATATGGTCACGGATGAGAAAACGAGGCAGCAGCAGATTGTCTCAATTCTGGAGCAGGATCCGGAGGCGGATTATACCCATATATTTATTTCCGGATATGAATATCAGGCAAATGAACAGTTATATGACCGCTTGGCGGAAGAAATACAGATATGTGTGGTGATTGAACGGGATACCGTATTTCATGGCGGGAAAAACATCCGGATCATCTATAAACCGATGTATCTGTTAACCATGGCAGCAATCTTAAACGGCGAGAGTGTTACCGGTCTGTCTAAAAAACGGGAACAGGAGCGTATTCGTTTTATCGCACCGGCTTGTAAGGTTCTGGCGGTAGATGATAATATGGTTAATCTTCAGGTGATCAAGGGATTGTTAAAAACTTACCGGATAGAAGTTGATACAGTGGAGAGTGCCGGAGAAGCATTGGCTGAGATGAGAAACGGAAAGTACGATCTGGTTCTGATGGATCATATGATGCCGGTTATGGATGGTATGGAAGCGGTGGAGAAAATCCGTGCTGATAAGGAACATTACGATCAGAATATTCCGATCATAGCATTAACTGCGAATGCCGTGAACGGAGCGAAAAACATGTTTCTGAAGAACGGATTCCAGGACTTTATTGCAAAGCCGATTGAGATTGCAGCTCTGGAGCATGTGTTATTAAGCTGGCTGCCGAAGGATAAAGTAGAATTACAGGAAGGACAGATGAACGCAGTCCGCATGAAACCGGAAGATGAGGATGACTCTATATATCATTTTGAAACAATTGATGAAAAAGTAGGTTTGTCTTATTTCGCAAATCAACGGGCGGATTATGAGGATATCCTCAGGATTTTTTATGAAGGCGGAAAGAAAAAACAGATAGAACTTCGGGATGCATATGAGACCGGAAATATGCAGGCATATATGATTCAGGTACATTCCTTAAAGAGTACTGCTCTGAACATAGGAGCTGTCCGGCTGTCGGAGATGGCAAAGAATCAGGAAGTGGCAGCCAGGTCATCCAGGCTGGAGGAGGTTATACAAAATCACGACAGTATGATGGAAGAGTATCGGCTGGTATTACAGGACATTGAAAAAGTGCTGTAGATAAATATTATGTATTCTCCTGACCGGATATTGCTTTATCCGGACAGGAGAGTCAATTGTATGATGCATATAATTTTAAAAGATTATTTTTGATTCAGGCAAGGTGCAGAGGTATCGAAGTCAGGATTGAATGCATAGAAGTTCTTAGAATCCAGATCATCCTGGACAATCCGCAGACTTTCTCCGAATCGCTGGAAATGCACTACCTCTCTGGCACGAAGAAACTTTAAGACTTCGTATACATCCGGAGAGTCTTTACACAGGCGGAGCAGATTATCATAGGTAGTTCTTGCCTTTTGCTCGGCAGCCATATCCTCATGCAGATCAGTAATTGGATCTCCCTTTACTGCGAATTCACAGGCGTTAAACGGAACGCCGCCGGCCGCCTGTGGCCAGATGCCAAGCGTATGGTCGGTATAATATTTATCAAAGCCTGATTTTTCTATCTCATCTATGGAAAGTCTTCTGGTAAGCTGATAGACAATGGCACAGACCATTTCGCCATGACCCAGTTCCTCCGTTGCAATATCCGTAAGAACACCGGCTACACGATTATTCTTCATAGAGTATCGCTGTGACAGATAGCGCATGGCGGCCCCGGATTCACCATCCGGACCGCCCGATGGCAGATATAATTTCCAGAGAATTTTGATCGGCAGAGGTCGCAGATCTGTGATATCGAAAAGCAATTCCGCATTCGGTCAGAATCCTGTTTTTTTGCCCGGCAGACAGACCGGGAGCAGAAAGGGCGGCCAGACAGACGGGCGGCAATGGTGAGTCCGGACGATTCAGAGCCTGCATGACCATGGATTCCAAATTATGGCGGCTAATGTAGTGTGAGCAATGGCAGGAACCATGATTATAACCGGAACACTGAAATGCGGTTCCTTTATGAATCTGGATCAGAGGACAGTGGCAGGTGCCACAGTAGATCAGTCCTTTCAGGTAATATGGAGAGACCGCTTCCGATAGGAAATCCGAAGTGCCGGTGTCTGCGGCGTGTTCCTTCTGCCAGCGGTCCTGTACCTGTTTCCAGAGAGAATCAGAAATCAGTGCCGGATGTATACCATCTGCATAATCCATGGGAGTGTAGAGATAATTACGGTCATGGATTACCGGTACGGTGGGAAAAGCAGAAGAATCCCGACAGCTGCGTTTCCGTAGTTTTCCGATATAGACCGGGTTCAACAGAATGTAGGTGATGGAGCGCGGGGTAAAAGGCTTGTTGCGGACAGTGCGGACTCCGGCATGTTGGAGGGCATCCATGATTTCTTTTATGGAAGAACCGGAAGCATAAGCCCGGAACATAAAGGAAACCCAGGGAGCCTGTTCCGGGTGAGGCTCGAAGGAACACGCTCCCATCCGGTAGCCGAACGGAGGTGTAGAGATGGCACGTCCTCTGGAAAAACGCTCCTGCATTCCACGACGTACCTCCTGCGCCAGATTGATCGAATAATATTCATCCATAGCTTCTAAAAGTGCTTCGATTAAAATCGCAGTCGGATCGTGAGAAAGCGGTTCGGTAACGGATATTACTTCAATCCCGCATTCTTTCCGCAGTATCGATTTATAGAAAATGCTGTCCTGCCGGCTGCGGGCAAATCTTGAAAACTTCCAGACGAGGATATTCTGAAAAGGCGGCTGATAGCGGCCGGCTCTGGCGAGCGCGATCATTTGCTGAAAGGCGGGACGCCTATCGGCGGTTCTTCCGCTGATCCCTTCATCTACAAAAACATAAGCATCGGGAATCTGCATATCATGAGCTGTGGCATATTCCTCAATTCGCTTTCGCTGACTGGCGGGGGAGAATTCAATCTGATCTTCTGTAGAGACCCGGATATATGCAGCTGAGACAACGGACATAAAGATAACCTCTAAAAGAGAAGAATCACTATAACTTATGAATAGAAAAGACAGTTTATGTATTTTTTATTTTTCTATTGACGTTTGATTCAAACTATGTATAATTGAGTAGGTGGTTTAGCAAAACTAAACTTCAAGTTTAGAATTAAGTAACTGCCGGAGAGACGGCAGATAAAGTCAGGTGCAGAAATGAATATAGGGAAAAAGATTAAAGTATTACGGGTACAGAAAGGACTTACACAGGAAGAACTGGCTGACCGGGCAGAGCTGTCCAAGGGATTTATTTCTCAGGTCGAGCGGGATCTGACGTCGCCGTCCATTGCGACGCTGATGGATATCCTACAATGTCTGGGTACGGATCTTAAAACATTTTTCAGTGATTCCGAGGATACACAGGTGGTATTTCATAAGGGCGATTTCTTTGAAAAAACAGATGCGGAGCTTAAAAACCGCATTGAGTGGATCATACCCAATGCCCAGAAAAACATGATGGAGCCGATTCTGGTCACGATAGAACCGGGTGGCTCTACCTATCCGGACAATCCGCATGAGGGTGAGGAGTTTGGTTATGTATTGACCGGCAGTATTGAGATTCATCTGGGGGGACAGGTGCATAAGGCAAAAAAGCGGGAATCTTTTTATTTTACACCGGCACAGAAGCATTATATAACATCGAAAAACGGTGCGGAAATACTCTGGGTTAGTACACCGCCCAGCTTTTAGAGCAGGCTTTTAGGATAGATTTTGAATAGAACAATCACAGCAGAGTCATCTCACAGGAGGAAGAAAATGAGTAATGTATTGATTGAGTTAAAAGGATTGACAAAGAATTTTGAGGACCAGCAGGTGTTAAAGGGTATTGATTTAAATATTTACGAGAATGAGTTCCTGACTTTGCTTGGACCTTCCGGCTGCGGAAAGACGACCACGCTGCGGATCATTGCCGGTTTTGATGAGCCGAGCGGCGGCGAAGTTCTGTTTGATGGTGTCGATATTTCCAAGATTCCTTCGTATAAGCGCGAGGTAAATACCGTATTTCAGAAATATGCACTGTTCCCATTTCTGAATGTGTATGAAAATGTTGCTTTTGGACTTAAGCTTAAAAAGATGGATAAAAGCCTGATTGAACATAAAGTTACGAAAACATTGAAGCTGGTAGGTCTGGAGGGGTTCGATAAAAGAGATGTTACAAAATTATCCGGTGGACAACAGCAGCGGGTAGCAATTGCCAGAGCATTGGTTAACGAACCTAAGGTACTTCTGTTGGATGAGCCGCTTGGCGCACTGGATGCGAAGCTCCGGAAAGAGATGCAGGGCGAGCTTAAGAAGATTCAGAAAGAGGTTGGTATTACCTTTATCTTTGTCACCCATGATCAGGAAGAAGCACTGTCCATGTCGGATACCGTTGTGGTTATGAATGAGGGAATCATTCAGCAGGTAGGTACACCGGAGGATATTTACAATGAGCCGGAGAACCGCTTTGTAGCAAGCTTTATCGGCGAGTCGAATATCATGGAAGGTCATATGCTGGATGATCTTCTGGTAGAGTTTGACGGCTATGAGTTCGAGTGTGTGGATAAGGGATTTAAGAAGAATGAACAGGTAGAGGTCGTGATCCGGCCGGAGGATATCGATATCGTAGAACCGCAGGAAGCGAAGATCCAGGGGGTTGTGAAGTCAATTATATTCAAGGGCGTACATCATGAGATCGTGGTAGAGACAGAGCAGCGGGATTATACCGTTCACACCACCGATTATTTTGAGGTGGGATTAAAGGTTGGTCTGAAGTTCGGTCCGGACGATATTCATGTAATGTATCGTATGGATTGGGAATAGGAGGCGGCGAATGAGACACTTTGTAAAGCTTGTCCGACCATATATGATCTGGGCGGTTGTTATGATTATTGTGCCATTGCTTCTGATCGTGTTATATTCTGTAACGACCGGAGGAAATGATCTGGTAAATATTCAGTTTACACTGGATAATTTTAAGAGAATGACAGAACCTGTCTATGTGGCGGTGTTTTTGAAGTCCTTTCGGTTAGGACTTTTATCAGTGGCAATCTGTCTGGTGTTAGGTTATATTCTGGCATATTTTATTAGTCGGTTTAATGAAAAAATACAGAATATACTGGTGCTGTTTGTAACGATTCCTATGTGGATCAATACATTGCTCCGCACCTACGCATGGATCTGTCTGCTGGCAGATAAGGGTCTGATCAATACATTTCTCGGATGGCTTGGGATCCCGCCGATCACGATGATGTATACGGATTTTGCGGTAGTGATTGGATTGGTCAGTGACCTGCTTCCGTTTATGGTAATTCCTATCCATACTTCATTGTGCAAAATAGATACATCTCTTTTGGAAGCAGCAATGGATCTGGGAGCAAATAAATTTCAGACATTTTGGAGAGTTACATTTAAGCTGTCGATTCCGGGCGTGCTAAATGGAGTGATCATGACATTTTTATTATCCATTTCAACCTTCGTTATTCCAAAACTGCTGGGTGGAGGACAGTATATGCTGATCGGTAACCTGATTGAGAATCAGTTTATTTCCGTCGGAGACTGGAATTTCGGAAGCGCGATCTCCGTGATCCTTGCATTTATTATATTGATCGCAATTACGCAGATGAAACGGTTTGACCGGGAAGACAATGAGGAGGAATAACGCAATGAAAAAGAAAAAATTAGGCCCTGTGCTATATATCATATTGTGTTTCCTGTTCTTATATCTCCCAATTGTGGTAACGATGATTTATTCCTTTAATTCATCGAAATCACTGACCAGCTTCGAGAGTTTCTCACTGCGCTGGTATGAGAATCTGTTCTCAAACGGCGAAATTATGCAGGCGGTTTATGTATCGGTCACAATAGCATTGCTGGCCACTGCGATTTCAACAATACTCGGCACGATTACGGCGATTGGTTTATCTAAGTCCCGGAAGGTATTAAAGGATATTATATTAAATGTAAATAATGTGCCGATCATGAATCCGGATATTGTAACGGCAATCGGACTGATGATATTATTCTCATCTCTGAAGATGGAAAAGGGATATTTAACGATGCTGCTGGCACATATTGCGTTCTGTACGCCCTATGTGATTACAAGTGTATATCCTAAGGTGCGGAATATGGATCCTAATCTTGCGAATGCAGCAATGGATCTCGGAGCAACACCGTTCCAGGCATTGACCAAGGTCATCCTGCCGATGCTGAAGGAAGGGATTTATGCCGGTGTGCTGCTGGCATTTACAATGTCTTTTGATGATTTTGTCATCTCATATTTTGTTACAGGTAATGGAGTATCCAATATTTCCATTATTGTATATAACATGACGAAGCGGACGAATCCAACGATCAATGCTTTGTCAACGCTGGTAATCCTGGTGATTGTCATTACTCTGGTCTGTATCAATGTAATACCGATGGTAGTACGAAAGAGGAAAGAGAAAAAAATCAGATTATTGCAGGAAAAAGGAATATAACATTATAAGGAGGAATTTAATAATGAAAAAGGGAATGAAGCTTAAGAAAAAATTAGGGCTTGTATTGGCAGGCATCCTATGTGCCGGACTGCTGGGAGGATGTGGTTCCGGTGATAAGCCGACATTGAAAGTATACAGCTGGGGCGAGTATATTGATACCAGCCTGCTCGGAAAGTTTGAGAAAGAGTATAATTGTAAGGTTGTATATGAAACCTTCGATTCCAATGAATCTATGTATACAAAGATTCAGAGTGGTGAGACCTATGATGTACTGGTGCCGTCTGATTATATGATCGAGAGACTGATGAAGGAAGATAAGTTGCAGCCGATCGACTGGTCTTTGGTGCCAAATGCAGCCGGTCTGGATGAGGCAGTGATGGGTGAAGCCTATGATCCGGACAACACATATTCGGTTCCGTTCTTCTATGGAACAGTCGGAATCCTGTATAATAAGAACGTAGTGGACGCAGGCGATCTGGAAGAAGGATGGGAGGTCCTGCGGAATACAGAATATGCCGGTGATATTTATATGTATGATTCTGAAAGGGATTCCTTTATGGTTGCATTGAAAGCACTGGGTTATTCCATGAATACAACCAATAAAGATGAAATTGACCAGGCATATAACTGGTTGATTGAACAGCGCGATACTATGGCTCCGGTTTATGCGGGGGATGATGTCATTGATAATATGATTTCCGGCAATAAGTCTATGGCAGTAGTATACTCCGGAGATGCTGCGTATATCATGTCGGAAAATGAAGAACTGGAATATTATCAGCCAAAGGAAGGAACCAATATCTGGCAGGATGCTATGGTAATTCCGGCAGATAGTACACAGGTAGAACTGGCACATGCATATATTAACTTTATGCTCGATCCGGATAATGCCTATGCGAATACTGCAGAAGTAGGTTATACATCGCCGGTGGTAGCAGCCAGAACAAAGGCCGCTGAGGAGGATTATCCTGGAATCAGTGCATATGTACCGGATACATCTGCATCAACCAATGAAGTGTTTGCATATCAGGAGCAGGAAACCAAAGAGTATTTTGCAGAATTATGGACGAAGGTAAAGGCTGCGAATTGAGATAGATTTCGATAAAGCACTATTTATCATATGGAAATGGTGGATAAAAGGAGAGGTATAAGATAAAATGAGAAAGCAAGCGAAGATTTTATTAACAGGTTGTTTATGTGCTGCAGTATTAACCGGATGTGGTACCGGTCAGGCGGGAACATCTGCAGAGAGTAAGGGACAGCTGCCGGTATCAGAGGAGATTATAGAGCTGACAGAGGATTCGACAGATTTCACCGATGATTCTACGGAAGCAATCCTGGGCGATGAAGATATTTTCAAGAAAGGTGTCATCACGATCGGCGGTGAGGAGACAACCGTCGAGACCTGTTGGCCGGTTCTGCAGGAAAAATCCGGAATGTATTTCGGATTTGCAATGTTATATAATAATAGTGAGCGCAAAGGTGTTTACTATGACCTGGATGAAGCAAAGCAGGTTATACTGAATTCCGGAGATGTTCTGCAGTTGTATTATTTTGAAAAGGAATCTGACATACAGGAAAATATAGATCACATAGATGAGATAACAGCAGATAGCATGTATGGGTATGGATCTATGGCAATGCTATGTGTATATTCTGATTTCACAGATGGTATGAAGGCAGAAGATGCATATGGATACAATCTGGTCGTACGCAGAATCAAGCCGGGTAATGTAAATATTAATCCGGGACATGATATTGATATCTGGAGTGATGCCGGAAAGGCAGCCGAGGAGATTGGAGGCACTTATACAGACGGTGGATATGGATATACATGGCAGACTGAGGATGCGACCATCTATTATCTGTCAATCAGTTATCTGGAAGATACAGGTGAAGGCAGCGAGTTAGTGATGCTTAGGCCAACCAGAGGCGAAGAGTAGAAGATACCTGTGTATGCTTTTATATTTATTGTAAATACTGTTTAAAACAGTTAATATGCTATCTCGTAGAAAGGACTACATATGGAACGAAAAGATTGGGAAAAGATTATTATAAAAACAATTGTCAGTTTGACGATTGCTATTTTGATCATTTTACATTTTGATCTTGCAATTAAGGGAATTTCAGCACTTGTTGGTTTTATGTCGCCAATCATTTTGGGCTTTGTAGTTGCTTTTGTGATCAATGTGATTTTAATTCGCTTAGAGAAGATATACTTTCCTCATACAAATAACCGGTTCCTGAAAAAAAGCCGTCGGCCGGTCTGTATTGCACTGGCACTTCTGATCATACTGGCAGTCATTGCATTTGTCATTGCAATGGTTATTCCGGAGTTGATTAATGCATTTTCAATCCTGGCAAAAGAGATTCCGGCTTCCTATGATTCAATCCTGGACAAAATTTCTGTATTTATCTCTAAAGTTCCGGCATTGGAGAACTGGCTGGTCACAACATTGGAGATCGATTTGGAACATCCGCGTGACATTGAATGGACAAAGTTCTTTACCAAAGTGGTAGAATTGATTATCGGCAGTAAGGATGGTCAGCTGAATTCTATCATGGATTCTACTGTAAATATTGTATCCGGTATCGGAAGCGGCATTGTCAGTTTCTGTATTGCTTTGGTTTTTGGCATATACGTACTGGCCTATAAAGAGAAACTTAGTTATCAGGTGCATAAGCTCATCCGGTCTTATCTGAAACCCAAAGCAGAGAATATTATCTATTATATCTGTCATGTGGCTAGTGAGACCTTTTCTAATTTTATTGTCGGGCAGTGTACAGAGGCTGTAATCCTGGGGACTCTTTGCATTATTGGTATGTCTATTTTCCGATTCCCATATGCTGTTATGATCGGTACTTTGGTAGGGGCTACGGCTCTGATTCCGATCATTGGTGCCTATGTCGGTGCAATCGTTGGTGCAATCATGGTGATGACACAGGGCGGTCCGATTCAGGCATTGTTATTTATAGTATTTATTATTGTCCTGCAACAGATAGAGGGCAATCTGATCTATCCAAAGGTCGTTGGTTCTTCTGTTGGCTTGCCGGGTATCTGGGTACTGGCGGCTGTAAAAAACCGCGGGCGGAAGAATGGGGGTTTTGGGTGTCC
>HF991345.1:73888-85053 GCA_000431515.1 Clostridium sp. CAG:632
CGGTATGCTGCTCAGCGTGCCACTGGCTGCTACATTGTATCGGCTATTAAAGGAGGATACTACCAGACGAATTAATAAGAAAAACGGAACCGGTGAGACAGAGATACCGGATGTCAGTACAAGCAGTGATGAAGCTGAAGATAATGATGAAGATAGAGATGATGATACACAATCTGATATAGAGGTACAACCGGACGCGGATGGAAATGAGACGGATTCGGAATAGTTCTGCTTCGAATGCTAGCCCTATTTTTATATATCCACCATCGGCTCCTCCATATTGCGATATAATTGCCTGCGCCAGTTTTGCGTTGGTTTCTCTGATATTGACCGGAAACTGCAGTCGTTTTTCATATACCCACATGGATCACACCTCCCCTTGCCATGGCCATGGACCCTGATTCCACTGCCATTCATTTCCTGTATTTACATTGTATCGATTCAAGGGCCCAAAGCGCCTGGTATAATCGCTGATGGCCTGCATCCGCTGCTCTCTGCATTTGCTGTAATAGACAAGAGCTTCTGCATTTGCAGGATGCGTGTCGAGGAAAAGTGTTACATCGTCCAGCGCAAGACTGACAGCGTCGATATAATTGAGTAATTGCTTTCGGTTCATCTGATTCATGCACAGCTACCTCGCTTTCCGCAGAATATCTGATTCAGATCTGCAAAAATAGTGCCTTCGCACAATCCCTTTTCCGGAGAATACAGATTGCGGAAAACCTGCCATGGGACATAGGACATACCGATTGGAAACTCTGCAGGATTATCCGGGAAGCCGTTGCTGCAAGTGACATTCATTCCGGAATTTCCGGAACTCTGACAGGGACAGCTGACGACCGGACGACCGGGAGCAGGGCGCATATAACGTCCAGATTCCATAAAATCCATCCTTTCAAATTCGCTTATAGTTATAGTTTATGTCTTTGGGGAAAAATGGTGAAACTATGAAAAAGGAGACCTTAATCGGTCTCCGGATAAAAGATATGTGTTTCATCAAGAATGCGGAATTGGTCATGCTCTAGTTCCAGCAGGATAACATTGCAGTTTTTCTGCAGACCGCCACTCCAGAACTGTGAGAGATCATGACCTTTTACATAAGTCATAAGAGCCTTATTGATCGCACCATGGGCTACGATCATAACACGATTGCAGCTCTTCTGCAGAGGCAGGATCATGGAGGTCATAAAATCAGCGGCTCTGGCACACAGATGCTCTAAGGATTCACCGGAAGGCGGAGCCTGATAGAGCTGTGGCTGCTTGAAGAAATAGTGGAACGGGCAGGCCGGATCCTTTAGCAGAAGTGACATATTCTGTCCTTCATATTCACCGAAGCACAGTTCCTTTAAGCGGTCATCCCGGATAATCGGAACATCCTGACCGCCACGGAACAGACAGGCGGTCTCATAAGCACGTTTCAGTGGACTTGAATAAATGCGGTCAAATGGGGTGCCGGCGAGTGCTTCGCCGGAAAGCTTCGCCAACAGGCGTCCGTTCTCACTGAGGGGAATGTCCGTACTGCCCTGCAAAAGTTTCTCTTTATTCCATTCGGTTTCGCCATGACGCACGATATATAGTTCCATGTTAAACTCCTTTGTATCCTTGTATATGTCTGAAATGTATTCCGGTTCGTATATGATTATAGTGACAGAATACTAATTTGTCAAAAGTGATAAAGCTATGCTTTGTCGATGAATCTTTGATTCTGACTTGTCCTGTGCCCGGTGTCGTTGTAAAATGGTTTTATATAAGGAGGGATACAGACATGACCTTTGAAGGAATTGAGAAAAAACAGGAGGGTAAGTTTATTACCCGTTATGATATTACCTATCGGACTGTAGACGGACAGGAGAAAGTCTATGAGATGATCAGCCGGGATAAGAATATGACGGATTTTGAGACATTGAGCCGGCATAAAACGGATGCAGTAGTTCTGATCATGGAAGACATAAGGCATGAGAAGATTTTACTGAACCGGGAGTATCGGATGGCGGTTGGCGGCTGGGTATATAATTTCCCGGCGGGACTGATCGATCCGGGAGAAACTCCGGAGGTCAGTGCGGCAAGAGAGCTGTGGGAAGAGACCGGGCTTCAGCTGGTGGAGATTCTGGACATTATACCGGACAGTTACAGTGCAGTCGGATTCAGCAATGAGAAGAATCAGTGTGTGGTTGGCATCGCAGACGGAACCTTTGCACCGAGCAGTTCAACATTGGAAGAGATAGAAGCCGGATGGTACAGCAGAGAGGAAGTGCGGACCTTGCTGCGGTCAGAATTGTTTGCGGCCAGAACGCAGGCATATTGCTATTTATGGTCGCGTGATCGGACAGAGAAAGCGGCTGATGAAAAATAAAACCGGGTACTCCTCATTTTGCAATTTATTGCAGGAAATTATATAGACAAGCAGGAAGAATATAGTTATAGATGGAAGTATAAAATGCGAAAGAATATAAAGGGGTACATAGGTTATGAAGGATTTAACCAAGGGAAATATTATCCGCCTGTTACTGGCGTTTTCACTTCCGTTATTGATTGGAAATATTTTTCAGCAATTATATAATATTGTTGATACCAAGGTTGTCGGAGAAATCTTAGGTGAGGATGCGCTGGCTGCGATCGGTGCCAGTGCTCCGGTCTTTAATCTGATCGTCGGTGCTATGAATGGACTTGGTAATGGATTCGGAATCGTGATCTCCAAGTTTTACGGAGCAAAAGACATGAAGCGGATGCGTCAGGCAGTAGCGAACTCTGTATGTCTGATGCTCGGACTTACGATTGTAGTGACTGTGGTCTCATTGTTTCTGATACGTCCGATGCTGCATCTGTTAAATACGCCGGATGATATTCTGCCGCGTTGTACCGGATATATACAGGTCATTCTGGCGTTTATGATATTTACAGCAGCATACAATTTATGTGCAGCTGTTCTGCGGGCTCTGGGTGATACGATCCGGCCGTTGATTTTTCTTGCAGTAGCGACAGTAGTAAATGTAGGACTGGACCTGCTGTTTGTAGGCGCTATGCACATGGATGTGCAGGGGGCTGCCTATGCAACGGTGATCGCACAGGCGATTTCCTTTGTATGCTGTATTATTTATATTATAAAGAAATGCCCGGAATTACGGCTGAGACGGGAAGATTTTGTGTTGGAAAAGGTAATGATCGGAGACCTCATGGGACAGGGCCTGGCAATGGCATTTATGCTCTGCTTCGTATCGATCGGAACGCTGGTATTACAGGGAGCGATCAACAAGTTCGGAACCAATATCATCGCAGCACATACGGTAGCCAGAAAATTAAGTGAGATATTTATGCTGCCATTCAGTACGCTGGGGGTGGCGGCAGCGACCTTCTCCGGACAGAATTACGGAGCAGGACGGTTTGACCGGATCCGTTCCGGAATCCGGAGTGCGATATTACTGTCCTGGATCTGGACTGTATTTGTGATCGTCGCAGTATATGCGGCAGCGCCATTGATGATCCGGCTGATTTCCGGTGCAACGACACCGGAGATCGTAGAGACTGCGCAGCGATATTTACGGTTCGATACTCCGTTTTATTTTGTACTGGGTATTCTGATCGTTCTGAGGAATGCATTGCAGGGGCTCGGACGAAAGATCGTACCGATGGTGTCAAGCGGCATCGAGTTGTTTGGAAAATTAATTGTTGCCTGGGTATTGGCGGCACCGATGGGATATTTCGGAATCATTATTTCAGAACCGGCGACCTGGATTCTCTGTACGGTTCTGTTAAGCATTGCGTTCTTTACAGATGACAGGATCCGTCGGGGATCACAACCGAAAAAGGAGAAAATACATGAAGCAGATTGAGTTAAAACATCCGGAATATATTCGGATCACACATAATAAAGAAGAGTCCTATGGCGGCAGCCAGCTCTGGTTTGACGAAGATACCTGGATGAGCCGGGAGTATAAAGTACATAAATGGGGATGCGGGCTGATCGCACTCGGAGATTTGTTCCTGTATATAGGAAGAAATGACAGAAATTACCGTACCAATGCAATTGGGCTGATTCATGATTACGGGGCTTATATCAGCTGGGAAGATTATCGGAAATACATTCTTTATATAAACAGCCGGTTTGCGCAGATCATTCCCGGGAGTGGAATGAATGGGCTGATGCTGGCATCGGCAGTACGGCATTATTGCATGAAATTCCGCCTGCAGATGACGATCGCATGGAAAGCATTTATGGATGATCAACAGATGATACGGGTGATCCATAAGATGTTGAACGAAGATCTTCCGGTGATCCTGGCGATCGGACCCAATACACCGCTGGTATTCCGCGGCAGGGGAATCCCATTCTATCGGCTGGAGAAGAACGGAGAGTTTATACTAAGCGGATATCAACATGTACACAGCCATTTTGTAACAGTGACGGGAATGGTTGGATTAAAGCATAGAAAGGTTATGCTGAAGATTTCTTCCTGGGGAAAGGAATTCTATATTGATTACCAGGAATACCGGGAATACATCGAGAAGGAAGGGGACCGCTTTACCAGCAGTCTGTTATATCTGTCCAAAGCGGGTAAGAAGTTGTTTTAAGAATATCTTCATTTTATAAACAAGTTTTTGTCAGTTTCATTTGATAAGATTACGTTAACAGTAGTAAGGGATAAATGAGGTACGCATTATGAATATTTTGGTATGTGATGATGATAAGGAAATTGTAGAGGCAATCAGTATTTATCTGGAGCAGGAGGGCTATACGATTTTCCGGGCATATGATGGTTATGAGGCACTGGATATTGCGAATTCCAAGGACATCCAGCTGATGCTGATTGATATCATGATGCCGAATCTGGATGGCATTCATGCGGTTCTGGAGCTGAGAAAGAAGAGTAATATTCCGGTGATCATTCTGTCTGCCAAGTCGGAGGATACGGATAAGATCATGGGGCTAACGATTGGAGCAGATGATTATATTACGAAGCCGTTTAATCCGCTGGAGCTGGTAGCACGTGTGAAATCACAGCTGCGCCGATATTCCAAGCTGGGAAGTATGCCGGAGGTGCGGAAGAATGTACTGGTAAACGGTGGTCTGGTCATGGAAGATGATAAGAAGCAGGTGACATTGGATGGTGTACCGGTGAAGTTCACCCCGACGGAGTATAAGATCGTAAGAATGTTTCTGCAGAATCCGGGAATCGTATTCTCCAGTGCTCAGATTTATGAGAATATCTGGGAGGGAGATTCCTATGCAACAGAAAATATTGTTTCCGTACACATTCGGAGAATCCGGGAAAAGATCGAGATCAATCCGAAAGAGCCCAAATACATTAAGGTTATGTGGGGAGTCGGATATAAGATGGATCGGTTAGATGAGAATGAAAAATGTTAAGAAGATGCCGGGATCGGCAGTAGCAAAGAAAATAATAAAAATCATTAATCTGGGAATTGTTCTGGTATGCAGCCTTCTGGCAATGGTTTTTTTTGTCTATATGGGCAGCATGTTCGGATATAAAGATCTGGATTGCGAGAGTTATCTGGAAACCCGGCGGTTTGCAGACTCTCTATGGCAGATTATGTCCCGTATCAGCGGAGAAATTGCATGGACAGAGAATTATGTTGATGAAGATGAGTCCGAAATTTCGATTTCCGATCTTACGTACGACAGTAATAAGGGAATGGCTCAGGGAGGCGTATATGCAGAGAGCTTGCAGGATCTGGCATTAAAAGGAGATTATGAATATACCACCGATGATTTCGGTATCTGGAATATTAGCGGAGCGGAAGTTACAGATGCAGATGGTGAGGAGGTTCAATTCAATGATTCCTGGTATCAGATTGCATTATCTAATTGGGAGATTAAGCAGGCGGATGGTTTTGTACGGATGTCGCATGATGATTATGTCCGTATGTTTATGGCACATGCAACCCCGAATGTGGTTGTAGAAGAGTCATCCGGAGATGCTGTGGCGGACGAAGAAGCTTCCGGAAGTCTTACAGTCAGTATAGAAGCAAAAAATGACGGAGGAGCAACAGAAGCTGCGGTCTATGGTACGGAAGTGGTAGCGGCGGACCTGGAGCCGTCGGTGACCCGGCAGGGACCGCAGGATGCAGAATTTTCAGATGATTGCTATATTGCCTATTACGGGGGGACGAAGTTTGTATATTCCCCGGATGAAGATATGTTCTATTCTTCCGAATATGGCTGGTATCCGATCCCAAATGAATTGTATTTCCTGCCGGAGGAGGTCAGTGACAATGAGATGGAGCTGTATTTCAGCCGGTTTACCGGCCTGGGTGATATTCTGCGGCTCCGTATAGGAGGAGAATATCTGGAATATGTCCGCTCCGTTAAGGATATTAATTTTAATGAGCGGAATCTGGCATACTATGTGCGCCACAACGGAAAAGTCTACAGTAATGTAACGTCCAGGGAGAAGGCAACCAGTTGCAGTGCTTATATGACGATACAGAAAACGGCCAGTGATGAGTATGAGGTACAGTTTTCCAATTTTAAAAATACCTATATCAGTAGTACATATGTGACATCTTTGATGCAAAACCTTGACAGCTTGACACCAGATGATAAACTATACATAGGCATTTACACAACCTATCCTTATGAGGATACATTCCGTCAGGACAATCAGATATTTTCTGAATACTATTCTTATACATTTCCTGCATTGGTCATTGGAGTTGTCACAGCGATTGCGGCCATATGGTTATTCGTTCATATTCTCCGAAGATCCGGTCGGATATCCGGAGACGATACGGCTGTATATCTGACACCGATCGATCGGATTCCGGTTGAGATCCTGTTTATAGTTGGACTTGCAGAGCTGATTGTTATTTTTGCGGCACTGGAGTCCATGGCTGTGTCCGATTCCCGCAGTATAGCAGAGATCACCAGCCTGGAATATATAATGGTGGTTGGCTGTTTTGAGGGATTATATCTGCTTGGGATCACCTGGCTGTTAAGTATTGTCCGGCAGGTAAAAGCAGGATGTCTGTGGCAGCATAGCCTGATAAGAAGCGGATATATATTCTGCAGAAAGCTGGTACAGACTGTGAGCCGGCAGAAGAATCTGGCAGCAAAGACGGCAGAATGCTTTGCATTCTATCTGCTGATCAATGGAGTGCTGATTCTGATGCTGATTCTCGGAGTTGATAATTCCGCACCGCTTGCATCCCTGGGTGCATTGCTTCTGATCATTGGATTCAATGTATATATTCTGATCCTGCAGATCCGGAAGGCGAAGGGGGAGGAGTCGATCAGAGAAGCGACGAAGGCTCTGGCTGAGGGAGATCTGGAGTATGTAGCACCAAAGATGAAGCGGCTATATACCGAACAGGAGATCATTGACAATATCGATCATCTGAGTGACGGACTTCATAAGGCCATTGAGAAGAGCCTGTATGATGAGCGGATGAAAACAGAGCTGATTACGAATGTATCGCATGATATCAAGACACCACTGACATCAATCATTAATTATGTGGAACTGATCAAGCGTGAAGAGGTGGATAATGAGAAGGTTCAGCATTATCTGGAGGTTCTGGATAAGAAATCACAGCGATTGAAACAGTTGACAGAGGATCTGGTAGAGGTGTCCAGGATATCATCCGGTAATATTGAGCTGGAACGGGTTCCGATTGATTTCGGCGAACTGCTCCGTCAGGCTATGGGAGAATTTGAAGATAAATTCACAGAGCATGAGCTGAAGATGGTAGAGCGGATTCCGGAAGAGGCACATATGATATTTGCAGATGGCAGGAGAACTTTCCGTATTATGGATAATCTGCTGCAGAACATATACAAATATGCAATGCCCGGCACCAGAGTCTATATAGATCTTACCTGCGAGAATGAAAGAGTCCGCCTGGAGATCAAGAATATCTCTAAAGCACCGCTGAATATCGAAGTGTCGGAGCTGATGGAACGGTTTGTCCGGGGAGATCAGTCCAGAACGACCGAAGGCAGCGGACTGGGACTTTCTATCGCACGGGATCTGGTCCGGATGCAGGACGGAGAGTTTCAGATCTATCTGGATGGAGATTTGTTTAAGGTTGTGATAGAGTTTCCTGAATACATAAGCCCGGTAGTGGTGAACATGGAAGAGGCGGCTGTATCAGAGGAGAACCAAATGCCTGTACTGGAAAAGACAGACTCGCAGAAGGAAGAATCCTAGAGTCCGGTCCAAGGAGGGTATATGGAAAAAAGAATTGCATTGCTGATAGATGCAGAGAATACCAGTGTAAAATATCTGGACAGCATCTTTATGGAGTTAAAGAATTATGGAACGGTTACGTATAAACGTATGTATGGGGATTTTACAAGCAAGACCTTGAATGAATGGAACCACAAGGCATTATCTTATGCCGTGGTTCCGATTCAGCAACCACGATATTCTACGGCAAAGAATGCGGCAGATATTATGCTGGTCATTGATGCCATGGATATCCTGTATGCAAATAATGTAGATATATTCTGTATTGTTTCATCCGACAGTGATTTCACACGGCTGGTCAATCGTCTGTGTGACGGAGGAATGGAAGTTATCGGCATGGGAAAAAGCGATGCTTCCAAGACCTTAAAGGCTGCCTGTACAATCTATAAGAATCTGGAAATCATCTATGGAGATTCCGATGAGATCGAAGAGACCGGGCACCGGTCAGCAGAAGGAGTGCATAAGGAAGCAGATATCGAGAAGAATATTGTACCACTGGCAACAATTAAAAAGAGCATGATCGAGATTGTGCGGGAGAACGAGAATCAGGGCAATCATACCGGTCTCGGTGGGCTAAAGAGCAGCATCCAAAGACTGTATAAGGATTTTGATGAGAGAAATTATGGTTACAGCTCTATGACTAAGCTGGTCAAGGAGCTGAAGGATTTTGTTGTGACACAGGAACGCAGTACGGTATATGTTTCTCTGAACGGACAGAATCAGAACGAGCGCTCCGTAGAGACCTATATTATTGAAACGGCAAAGAAATCTCCGATCGATCTGGGCAGATTGGGACAGTATATTCATTTGAAGTTTCCGGAGTTTGATGTAAAGCGATACGGATATTCACAGCTGGGTACATTTGTACAGAGCATTGACGGCTTGGTGGTGGAATCCTCCCCTAAAGGCGGTAAGTGTGTGAGATATCTCTATTGACGTTCCGGTTATTAACGTGTAGAATCATATATGTCTAGTTTCCAACTAGGAAATAGGAAGAATAGTAAAGGAGTTTATGATATATGAAGATTTCTACAAGAGGACGTTATGCGTTGCGCCTGATGATGGACATTGCCATGCATGATAGTGGAGAACCGGTCAGGATTAAGGACATAGCCAGGCGGCAGGAGGTTTCCGAGAAGTATCTGGAACAGATCATAGCGATACTGAATAAGGCCGGATTTGTACGGAGTATCCGTGGACCGAAGGGCGGTTATACCCTGAGTAAGAAGCCGGAGGAATATACCGCAGGGATGATCCTGCGGCTGACAGAGGGCAGCCTGGCACCGGTCAGCTGTCTGGAGCTGGATGTGAATGACTGTCCGCGGCAGGATCAGTGCGCGACACTGGAGCTTTACAAGCGGATCGATGATGCGGTTCATCAGGTAGTGGATAATGTAACACTGGCAGATCTGGTTGAATGGCAGGCGGCCAAGAGCGATTTCTATTCAATCTGAAATACAATTTAGTCGACAGGCTGATTTATATAAATGGATACAATTAAAACGAGAGGAAAGAGAAGACATGATATCAACAATAAACTTTTGCATCATTGCGACAATCGTAGTATATCTGCTGGCGATGCTCGCAATCGGATTTATCTTTAGTAAGAAAAACAGTAACAGTACGGACTTTTACCTGGGTGGCCGGAAGATGGGACCTCTGGTAACTGCCATGAGTGCGGAGGCCAGTGATATGTCAAGCTGGCTGCTGATGGGCATGCCGGGACTGGCATATTTAAGCGGTATTGCGGATCCGGCATGGACAGCGATCGGACTGGGAATCGGTACCTGGTTAAACTGGCTGATCGTAGCGAGAAAGCTTCGCAGATATTCCGCAAACATCAATGCGATCACCGTTCCGGAGTTTTACTCCAAGCGTTACCATGACAAGAGCAATGTGTTAAACGGTATTGCAGCACTGGTAATCATTGTATTCTTTATTCCGTATACCGCATCCGGATTTGCAGCCTGCGGTAAGTTATTTAACAGTTTATTCGGGGTTAATTATACAACAGCCATGATCATATCTGCACTGATCATTGTAGGTTATACCATCATGGGTGGATTTAAGGCAGTCTCAACCACAGACCTGATCCAGAGTATCGTTATGACGATCGCACTGGTAGTAGTTGTATTCTTTGGAATCTCCAAGGCAGGTGGTATTGATGCAGTGATGGATAATGCGAAGGGATTGGCAGGTTACCTGACACTGACAGCCAGCTATGATGTAGCATCCGGCACTGCGAATCCATATAGTGCGCTGACGATCATTTCGACACTGGCATGGGGACTGGGTTATTTTGGAATGCCGCATATCCTGCTTCGTTTCATGGCAATCGAGGATGAGAAGAAGCTGGTATTATCCAGACGGATTGCAACAATCTGGGTATTCATTGCTATGGCAATCGCAATTTTTATCGGTGTAGTCGGACTCGGAATGACCAAGGCAGGTGCGCTTGATTTCTTAGAGGGCAGCAGCAGCGAGACGATTATTGTTAAGATCGCAGGTCTGTTAAGCCAGCATGGTATCTTCCCTGCAATCGTAGCGGGTCTGATCCTGGCAGGCATTCTTGCGGCAACGATGTCAACGGCAGACAGTCAGATGCTTGCGGCAGCCTCCAGTGTATCTCAGAATATTGTACAGGATTTCTTTAAGGTCAAATTATCCGAAAAAACCAGCCTGCTGGTAGCACGTATTACGATCGTTGCGATCAGTGTGATTGCAATCTTCCTGGCAAGAGATCCGAACTCCAGTGTATTCCAGATCGTATCCTTCGCATGGGCAGGCTTTGGCGGTGCTTTTGGTGCCGTAACCCTGTGCGCATTATTCTGGAAGCGCAGCAACAAATGGGGTGCATTAGCCGGTATGGTCAGTGGCGGTGCGACCGTATTCTTATGGAAATATCTGGTACGTCCGTTAGGTGGAGTCTGGAATCTGTACGAACTCCTCCCGGCATTCCTG
>HF991345.1:85081-85449 GCA_000431515.1 Clostridium sp. CAG:632
TGATCTTCATTATTGTAGTCAGTCTGTTAACCAAGGCGCCGGATGAAGAGATTCAGAAGGAGTTCGAAACAGCATCCGTTAAGGCAAAGTAATACGGCTTCGCCATCAGAAAACATTCAGAAAAGTTAAGATTATGAGATCACATTGCGTGGTGTACCTTGCAGGAAGGCTTCGATGTTTTTATAAATCTCGGAGATGGCCCGTTCGCGGGATTCCCTGGCGGCCCAGCCCATATGCGGTGTGATCAGAAGATTTGGCAGAGGAAGCAGCGGCAGTAATGCGCAGTCCTCTGCCATTGGTTCTTTTATAAGGACATCCAGACCGGCAGCGGCGATTTCCCCCTCCTTCAATGCGCGGGCGAGACCAAT
>HF991345.1:85543-93629 GCA_000431515.1 Clostridium sp. CAG:632
CGGATAGTTAAATAGCTCCTCTGTGGCCGGAGTGAGTGGGGTGTGGACGGAGATAATATCGGATTCCGTCAGTAGCTGTTCGAAAGAGATTGCCTCATATTCCACAGGATAGGTACGACCGGAAGGAGAGTAGTAGCGGACATGACAGCCGAAAGCGGTTGCAATCCGGGCAACTTCTTTCCCGATATTCCCCATTCCCACGATACCGTATTCCTTTCCGTATAATTCACAGAAGACGTTGGAAAAAGAAGAGTTATCCACATCATTCACATAAGCTCCGCCGGCAGTATAATCGTGATAGATATTCAGCTTCTCATATAAATAAAGCAGCATGGAAATCGTATGCTGCGCAACGGAATGGGTGGAGTAGTTGCGGATATTGGAGACAACGATTCCACGCGAGTCTGTATAGGCGAGATCTACGAAATCCGTTCCGGTGCTGGTCATGGTGATCAGCTTTAAATGCTCTGCAGTGCAGAGCGTTTTTCTATTTAAAGGAAACTGATCGACGATCACGACATCGGCATCCCGTACCCGTTCTCTCGCTTCTGCCGCATCTGCGGTCTCATCATATACGATCAGCTCTCCCAGATCTTTTAAACTGTTAAAAGAAACATCCTTGCCGATCCTGGCAGCTTCCAGTACAACTATTTTCATATGCATCCGTCCCTTCCTAAATAAGTAGGTTTATCATATCGGAGAAAAAATCTCTACGAAAGGACAAGTGTCCTTTCAATCCCTCCCGGAGTTTTGCATAATGTGAAAAAATCAAGTAAACGAGAAAAGAAAACGGAGGTATGGTTATGGCAGCTTCTTTAAAAACTAATTTTGTAGGTGTATCAATGGAAAATCCGTATATGCTGGCATCCGCACCGCCATCTGCTACGCCGGAAATCGTAGCACGGGCATTTGAACAGGGATGGGGCGGTGCCATGATGAAGACGATTCAGTATACGCCGCGTTTCACGAAAAAAAACGTAAATCCAAGAATTAACGCAGTGAAGGATGGAAATAAAATCTTAGGCTTCACGAACTTTGAAATCGGTTCCCCGAAATCTGTGGAAAGCTGGGCAAAAGGAATCGAATGGTTAAAACAGAGATTCCCGGAGCGGGCGGTCTTCGTCAGTCTGATGCATACCGATGTTCTGGTAGAAGAAGAGTG
Source organism: Clostridium sp. CAG:632 (assembly GCA_000431515.1). Lineage (GTDB taxonomy): Bacteria > Bacillota > Clostridia > Lachnospirales > Lachnospiraceae > CAG-632. The sequence goes on from HF991345.1 coordinate 86,706, forward strand.
GAAGGAGCTGACCCGGATCTTTGATCAGGCAGGCTGTGATGGATTCGAGCTGAATCTCTCCTGCTCCCATGGACAGGCAGAAAGCGGCTGTGGTGCCGTGCTCGGTGCCGACCCGGAGAAGATCAAGATGGTGACCGGCTGGGTCGTATCGCAGACGAAGAAGCCGGTAGTTCCGAAGCTGACGGCATTGACCGTAGACCTGCCGACCCGTGGACGTGCGGCAAAGGAGGCCGGAGCTGCAGCGATTTCGGCAATCAATACGATGAGTTCCCTGCCGGGTATTGATCTGGATACCTTCCGGCCAATCAATGCGGTTGATGGCATGAGCGCATTCCAGGGTGCCAGCGGAAAGCTGATCAAGCCGATCGCACTCCGGTGCGTAGCACAGCTGGCACAGGCGACCGGACTTCCGATCTCAGCAACCGGAGGCTGCTATACATGGAAGGATGCGGCAGAGTTTATTGCTGCCGGAGCACAGACCGTTCAGGTATGCTCCGCAGTTATGGAGAATGGATACCGGATCATTGATTCATTAAATCAGGGACTGCTTAATTATATGGAAAGCAAAGGCTTTGAGACGATCGAGGACTTCCGGGGCAAAACGTTACAGTATATTACCCAGCAGATTCAGCTGAACCGGGATTACCGTCTGTATGCGCAGGTCGATCCGGAGAAATGCGTAGCCTGCGGCAAATGTGTTCATAGCTGCGCCGATGATGGCTTCGGAGCCATGAGCATTCAGAACGGGAAATGTGTCAACGATCATGAGATCTGTGACGGCTGCGGACTGTGCAGTCAGATCTGCCCGGCCGGTGCGATCACCATGGTAAGACGAGCATGATCAATTATGAAGGTATCGGTCATAGATACGGAACAGAGAAGTAACAGAGGTTTAGAAAACGGAAAGCAGGGTGAGTTGCATGAGAAATGATTGTAATATTCGAAATGGTATCTGTGTATTTCCGGATGGAGAGCGAAGCGCAGATCTGGAGATCCGGAACGGACGGATCGTAGGAATTTATGAACCGGGACAGGAGCTGTCATCCTGTGAGCAGGAGATCGATGCGAAGGACTGCCTGATCTTTCCGGGAATGATCGATACACATGTACATATCCGGGGTGGTGAGTTAGACTACCGGGAGGATTTCTATACCGGCTCTCAGGCGGCAGCCGGAAGTGGTATCACAACGATCCTGGAAATGCCGGTCTGCACGAAGCCGCCGGCTACCGTGGAGAACTTCATGCGCCGGATCGAAGAAGTGAAGCGAAACGGTGCCGTGAACTTCGGTATGTATGCGGCTGCCGGACATGATAATCTGGAGGAAATCGGAGAACTGGCCAAGGTAGGAGCCATCGGTTATAAGACCTTTCAGATGGCACCGGTTGCCGGACGGGAGAAAGAGTTCTACGGAATGTGTGCGGAGACCTATGAGGACATGGTTCATGTGATGCAGGAAATCGCCAAGACCGGTCTGACATTGACCGTACACTGTGAGAGTCAGGCAATGATCAATGAGCTGGTTCCGATTATGAAGGAGAAGTATCCGAACAGTCTGAGAGGATTTATTGATTCCAGACCGCCGGAGGCAGAGGCAGCGTCCGTAGATCTGACGATCCGTGCAGCGAAGGTGACAGGTTGCCGGACGATCATTGCACATGTCAGCTGTCCACAGAGCATGGAGCTGATTCTGCAGGCAAAGGCAGAGGGCTATCCGATCTATGCGGAGACCTGTCTGCAGTATTTGTATTTTGATAAAGAGGAAATGATCCCATATGGCGCATTCGCCCGCATGAAGCCGCCATTCCGGACCAGAGCAGAGGTAGACCGGATGGTAGAGCTTTATCATCAGGGAGCATTCGATGTGACAGGAAGCGATCATGCACCATATACGATGGAGGAGAAGTTAAAGCACGGGGATGACATCTGGAATTCCGTAGATGGATTATACGGACTGGAGCTGTCATTACCGCTGCTTTTAAATCTGGTCGATCATGGAAAACTGACACCGGCTGATATTGCAAGAAACTTCTCACAGAATGCGGCAGAGATTTTCCGCCTGCCCGGAAAGGGACAGATTGCCAAAGGCTATGATGCGGATCTGGTGCTTGTCCGGAAACGGGAGCAGCCGAAGATTCATCACAAAGAGGATATGCGATGCAAATGTAAAGAGGCAGCTGTGATCTATGACAATATTCCGTTGACCTATGACATCTGCAGAACGATCCTGGGCGGAGAAACGGTATATGACGGCATAGAAGTAACTCTTGAAAAGGGCCGGGTACATATCATGAATTACTGATCTATGAATATTAGATATGAGATAAAAGCAACCGAGAATAACAATCACAGGAGGTATAGACTATGAAAGCAAATGCAGAAAGAATGAAAAAAAGAATCGATACAATTGCGAGTTTTACTTCAGAGGAGGGACGGATCACCAGACTGACCTTTTCACAGGCATGGGTAGATGCCATCCGGTATCTGAAGGGCGAAATGGAAGCCATGGGTATGACAGTGCGGATGGATTCGTTCGGTAATGTGATCGGTAACTTTAATCCGGGACACAGCACAGAGAAGCCGATCGGTATCGGTTCGCATATTGACAGTGTTGTCAATGCAGGTGCCTATGATGGTGTTGCAGGAATCGTAGTCGGTCTGGAGCTGGTCAATATGATGTATGATGCCGGTGTTACACCGAAGGTGCCGATCGAGGTACTGGCAACTGCCGATGAGGAAGGTGCCATCTGTCAGCGCGGATATTTTGGCGGCCGGTATATGACCGGTAATATGACCGTGGATGAGTATCTGTCATTCCGGAATATCGATGGTAAGAACATCACAGATCTGCAGGAGGAATGCGGATTGTTCAAGGACGTGGAATTCGGCTGTGATAATGGCTGGGCGAAGGGATACTACTCCAGATTCTATGAGGTTCACGTAGAACAGGGCGGCGTTCTGGAGGCAGCCGGTAAGGATATTGGTATCGTAAAGGGTGTTGTAGGAATCGGGCGGTTGTTCATTGATTTCTTCGGGGAGTCCGATCATGCAGGTCCGACCGTTATGAGCGTGCGGAAGGATGCCATGGTGGCAGCCGCAGACTTTATCATGAAGGCATGGGAGGTCGGGCAGACAAACAGTGGTAAGGCAGTTACGACCGTTGGACGGATCCAGAATTCACCGAACATCCATAATGTCATCTCGGGTAAGACATCCATCGTTTTGGACTTTCGTTCCGAGGAGGACGCACTGGCTGATGAGATCAAGGAAACCATGAAGCAGTATGCATATTCCATGAAGGAGAAATACGGTGTGGGTGTGGAAATCACACAGGAGATCTATACACCGGTGAAGCTTTTTGCAGAGCCGCTGGTACAGGAGCTGCGGGATCTTCATATGGAGAACTCCATGGAGCTTTACAGCTGGGCCGGACATGATGCCAAGGCATATTCGGAAATTGTGGACACCTGTATGGTATTTATGCCAAGCATCGGTGGTAAGAGCCATTGCCCGGAGGAATATACCGATATTAAGAGCTTCGAGCAGGTATGTAACCAGATTATTAAACTTTTTGTTTAGAAAGGGTCATTTGTCCTTTTCTCTACAGAGAGCATCTTCTATAATGCAGACTATCAAATACAAAAGGGGTTGATATTTATGGAAACAATCGCAAAGCAAATTGCTAAAACAGCCGTAGAATTAAAATATGAGGATCTGCCGGATTACGCAGTCGAGCATGCTAAGATGCTGACACTGGATGTTCTGGCATCCATGGTAGGAACCAGAAATATTATTACCAGTCAAATCGCCAGAGAGATTGCAGAGGAAATGGGTGGCCCGGAGGAGGGCACCATTGTAGGCAGCAGCAAAAAGGTAGCATTACCGAATGCAGCATTTGCCAATGCGATTCAGTGCTATGGATATGATTTCGTAGATGATCATAATGAATCCAATGCACATCCGTCCCCGGCAACATATCCGGTCAGCTTCGCATTAGCAGAGGCAAAGAAGAGTACCGGTAAGGAATTCCTGGAGGCTGCCGCAATCGGTAACGAAGTGGTCTGCCGAATGGGAACCGCATATCTGGGTGATATGTATTATCAAGGCTTCCATCCAACCAGCACCTGCGGTACGATGGGTGCTGCAGTCTCAGCAGCCAAGCTGATGAAATTAGATGAACAACAGACCCTGTACGCACAGGGAATTGCAGGAAGTATGGTAGCCGGTCTGATGGCATGGAACTCTGAAGGATGCTTTACCAAGCGTCTGCAGGCAGGCCATCCGGCAATGAATTCCATTATCGCAGCCAGAATGGCAGAGAAAGGCTTTAATGGACCATCCGATATATTTGAAGGAAAGGATGGATTGTTACACGCTTACTCCTATCTGGATCATTACGATGGCAAATACCTGATCGATGGGTTAGGTAAGGACTGGATCTTCGCTTCATCCAGCATAAAGGTATATCCTTGCTGCCGGTATTCCGGAGGACACCTGGATGCCTGTCTTGATATCGTAGCGAAATACCATCCGGATCCGGAACAGATAGCAAAGATAAATATTCGCTCCTCAAAATACACGATGCGTTTGCTGGCCGAAGAACGGAAATGGCATCCAAAGAATATTGTTGACCTGCAATTTTCAATGCCGTTCCAGGCAGCAATCGCATTCAGAAACGGACAGGTTACGGTCGATGAGTTCGATGTGAAGTACATCGATGATCCGTTGATCAAACGTCTGATTGCAAATACCACGGTTGTGGAGGATCCGGAATTCGAGAAGCGGTATCCGGAGCATTACTCCAGTGCAGTTAAGATTACCATGAAGGATGGAACTATTTACGAATCTGTCATCGATGATCCAAAGGGTGACTGGAGAAATCCGGTTACATATGAGGATGTTGAGAATAAGTTCCGGAGTCTTGCAAACCGCATTTATGCAGATAAGGACCGGACAGAGAAGATTATTGCATTTGTCAAGGATCTGGAGAACCAGACAGACATGTCACAGTTAATGGCACTTGTCAATGACGCGGAGTAGTGATATAATACCTGACTATACAAAGGCGTGTAGATTTCGCAGGAAATCTGCCCGCCTTTTTCTTTATCTGAGAAATTCAAGAAATTTCTCTCAGTTAGCAAAGGAGGATTCGTATGGAACTTAATATGGATTGGACAGAAGATAACGCAAGTGCAGACATTGATGTGAATGACGTCAGCGTAATCTTTAAAGGAAATAAAGGTGAAACGACACAGGCATTAAGTCATGTCAGTGTCAATATTAAAAAAGGAGAATTCATATCGCTTCTGGGACCTTCCGGTTGTGGTAAAACGACCCTGCTGCGGTGTATTGCAGATCTGCAGAAGCCGACAGAGGGAACCGTTATGATCGGCGATTCCACCCCGGAGGAGATGCGGAAGAACCGACAGTACGGTATGGTGTTCCAGAATCCGGTTCTGTACGACTGGAGAACAGTACAGCGGAATGTCATGCTTCCACTGGAGATCATGCATGTGCCGAGGCCGAAGCGGTTTGAGAAGGCAGAGAAGATGCTGGATCTGGTTGGTTTAAGTGAGTATATGGATCATTATCCATTCCAGTTATCCGGTGGTATGCAGCAGAGAGTCGGAATCGCCAGAGCATTGGCCATGAATCCGAAGATCCTGCTGATGGATGAGCCGTTCTCCGCGCTGGATGAGTTTACCAGAGAGAAATTAAACGAGGATCTGTTAAAAATCTGGAGAAAGACGAACAAGACAGTTGTATTCGTAACACATAACATTGCTGAGTCCGTATTCCTGTCAGACCGGGTTGTGGTACTTTCTCCACATCCGGGAAGAGTATCCGCTATCGTGGATATCGACCTTCCGAGACCAAGAACGAAGGAGATGCGGGATCTTCCGGAATTTAATGATTATGTAGTTAAGATTCGAAACAGCTTCGAAGGGATAGAATAGGAGGGATTACCATGGAGAAAAAACCGGTAAACCGTAAAATCGTAATAGCGGTCTGGGTCATTGGGGTATTCCTCGTATGGGAATTTGCGGCATTTGCGATCCGGCATATTCTTCCGATTGATACACCGGATACCAAGCTTCCGTATTTTCATGGAGTTGTGATCACATTCTTTCAGAACTTTATGGATCTGGCAGCTTCCTCATGGGTGACATTTATTAATGCCGGACGTGGATTCCTGATCGGAACGGCAATCGGCTGTGTGATCGCATTCCTGATGAGCTGGTCAAAGGCAATCGAAAAAATCGCATTCCCATATCTGATCACCTTTCAGATGATTCCGGTACTGGGACTGGCACCAATCGTATATAAGCTGGTCGGTGGCGGTGACGAGGCGAAGGTTGCAATCTCAGCGTTGATCTCATTCTTCCCGGTAGCCGTAAACCTGTTGGATGGCTTTCACAGTGTGGATGTCCAGCGAAGAGAGCTTTTATACTCGTACGCAACAAAGAAACCGATCACATACTTAAAGCTGATGATACCGTCGGCATTGCCGCAGCTGTTTACAGGTATGAAGATCGCAGCACCGCGAACCATTACCGCAGCGATCCTGATCGAGATGAGGGGTTCGACCGCAGGTATCGGAGTAAAGATCTTATACGCACTGTACTATAATGGTGCAGGCTCTCTGTTATTCTGGTCCTGCATTCTGGCAGCCGCCATTCTGGGTATGTTAAGTTCCGTTGTCGTTTCTCTGGTGGAACGGATCGTGATCCCATGGGAAAAGGCAATGTTAAAGAAAGGAGAGGCATGATATGAATAAAAGCAGTTGGATTGATAAAAAAGGGTTTCGTATTGCAGCTCCTATTGTATTCGGTATTTTATTTGTTCTGTTCTGGCAGTTTGGAGGATTGCACTGGCTGGGGGGTTTTAGAGCCTATGATTTTCCGTTGCCGACACAGATTATAGAT
>HF991345.1:93642-95534 GCA_000431515.1 Clostridium sp. CAG:632
CAGATTATAGATGTATTTGCAACGCAGTATGCGGTTCTATGGAAGCATACGGTGATCACCGCAACCGAGGCGCTGGTTGGTCTGATCATTGGTTCTGTTCTGGGATTCGGAGTTGCCGTGTTGGCATCCTGGTTCCCACAGTGGGGATATGGCGGACTGGCATTGATGTCAGCCATCAATGCAATCCCGACAACGGCCATGGCACCAATCATGAATAACTGGTTTGGCCGGGGCATGGGGTCCAAGATCGCAGTTGTTATTTTCTTCACCATGGCAGCCATGGCAATCAATACTTACCGTGGTCTGACGGTGTTGCCACCGTTTTCTCTGGATCTGATGAAGAGCTATAACGCAACGAAGAAGGAGATCTTCTTCTCCTTACGGTTACCGAACTGTGTACCGAGTATTTTCACGGCACTGAAGGTAACGACGACCACCAGTATGTTGTCAGCGATCATCGCAGAGTTCTTCTCCTCATATGCAGGACTTGGATTCCGTGTTAACTCGGTTCTTCAGGAAGGTAAGAATGCAGATGGATGGGCTTATATCGCCTGTTCCGCAATCGTAGGTATTATCATGTATATGATAGTCAGTGTGGTTGAACGTCGTGTCACCAAATGGCACGCTTCACAGAGATAAATCCAGATAAAGAATGAGCGAAAAGGAGGAAATACTTATGAAAAGAAAATTAGGAAGAAATACAATGAAAAAGGCAGCAGCATTTCTTTTAGGTGTAACTCTGATTATGGGAATGTCCGGTTGCGGTGTTACCAGAGAAGAGGATGGAACTTCTGCAGCACCGACAGAGAGCAGCAGTGAAGCAGGGGATGCCAGTGAAGCATCTTCGGAGGATGGCAGCGCATCCAAGGATGGACTGATTCCGGTTACCTTCCAGTCGAAGTGGATCCCACAGGCACAGTTCATGGGATATTATGTAGCATTGGATAAGGGATATTATGAAGAGGAAGGCCTGGATGTTACGATTCTTCCGGGTGGTTCCGATATCAATGTTCCATCGGTTGTTGAATCCGGTACAGCACAGATCGGTACAACGAATCTTTACAATGTACTCTCTTATCAGGAGCAGGGATATCCGCTGACGACCATCGGACAGGTTATGCAGGATTCACCATTCGTATTTGTATGTCATAAGGATCAGGTATCCAGCATTGCAGACTTAAAGGGCAAGACATTAGGTGTATGGACCGGTGGTAATGATGCACCTGTCAGAGCCTTATTGACAAAGAACGGCATGGATCCGGATATGGATGCAACGCTTGCCAGCCAGGGTACAACGATTGATGGTTTCCTGGACGGAACATTCGCAGGTTATTCCGCAATGACTTATAATGAGTTACTGCTTGCATATGAGGCGGGTTATACAGATGATGACCTGTACATCATTAACATGGAACAGGAAGACTGTGGTATGCTGGCAGACTGTATCTTTGTAAACTCAGACTGGTTAAAGGATAACCGTGAGACTGCAGAGAAGTTTATGAGAGCAACCATTAAGGGTTGGGCGTATGCATGTGAGAATACGAAAGAAGCAGCAGATATCGTATATTCTTATATGGATAAATCAAGTGCAGACTATGACCATCAGGTAAAATCCGCAGAGGAAGTTGCCAAGCTGGTACTGCCGGAGGGCATGGATGCATCACAGATCTGTACCATCCCGGCAGATAAGGTTCAGAACTCCATCGATATCGCATTACAGTATGGCATTATTACCAAGGATACAGATCTGAATACCGTATATGATACCTCTATTATGGAGGATATTACATCCGGTTCTACAGCAGAATAAGATAATCAGATATCCCGTATATATCCCCCTATATACAGAGATAGAAGAACGCCGGCTCAGGTTTCTGAGCCGGCGTTTTGAA
>HF991345.1:95545-114317 GCA_000431515.1 Clostridium sp. CAG:632
TTCTGAGCCGGCGTTTTGAAGTGGAAGCCTGAATTTCCGAATCCGGAAATTCTGTTTTTTAGTTTAAAACAGGTCTTCTTAAAATAGATCTTCATATAGTTCTAAAATCTTCTCATATTGCTCTTTATTTACGATCAGAGAATGGCCGGAAACCGTAATCAGATTCTGATTCTTCAGCTTGGAAATGCTGCGGCTGATCGTTTTCTTGCTGACACAGATCTCATCCGCCAGCTGTTCCTTCGGTGTATCGATCTGGCAGACTCCGTTTCGACAGAGGGAATCATAATATTTTACCAGAAGATACAGGAAGCGATCCTCGCCGGATGCACTTAACAGAGCACGATCCTGACGAACCTGCGTGGTATATTTCTGAGCAACGTGTGTAGCCATATAGTAGATGGCATCATTATCGGTCTTCATCCAACGCAAAAATACACCACGGGAAAGTACGATATACTGACATCTGGTTGCACAGGTAATGGTAGCTTTAAACTCCGGATAATGAGTAAAGCTCTCGGTCTCACCCAGAATATTTACAGCATCTACAAAGGCGAAGGTATAAATGAACTCCATGTTCAGCTCATAGGATAGCTTCAAGGTGCCGTTTAACAGCAGATAGAGATTCCGGAATTCATCTCCGGCATAAGCCAGAACGGTCTCCGGTTCTGCCGTGGTAACAACCATGGAGCTGATAATGTCCTCCGGCATATTCGACAGAACACGGACGAACGGAGTATCCAGCTGATCCTCCGGAATATAAGAAAGTAACTGTTCATGGGTCATGAGCGTACCTCCTGATCCTGTGCAATCAGAAGCTCCATCGCACGGATCGCGGTCCAGATCGTATTACGGGTATCCGGTGCGGTCAGCATAGGCATTCCCTGCTCGTCCTCCTGAATCCGGTTCCGGTAAACATGAAGAATACTACCGACTCTGGCACGGCGCAGACCACCCAGAATGAAAAGAACCGAAGACTCCATCTCGGAGCCGATCGCACCACCCTGTCGAAACATCTTCCATTTAGCAAGAAGCTCGTCTGCCATCGGTGAATTCTCCGGTTCATGCTGACCGTAATAGGAATCCTTGGATTCTACGATTCCGGTGTGTGCAACAATCCCAATCTCGCGTGCGGCAAGTATCAGTGCCTGAATTACCTGCTGATTGGCAACTGCCGGAAATTCGATCGGTAAATATTGGAGCGAGGTGCCATCCCGGCGGATGGCAGCGGTGGCAATAATACTGTCACCCGGAGTTGGAATCGGACTCATACAGCCACAGGTTCCGATCCGTATGAAGGTGTGTGCACCAAGCTTGGTCAGTTCCTCCATAGCTATCGCAGCGGAAGGACAGCCGATTCCGGTAGAAACCACAGAGACCGGAACACCCAGCAAAGTTCCTGTGTAAGTAGTATATTCCCGATTGGATACGACAAAATGCGCATCTTGAAGATATGAGGCAATGACCTCAACGCGTCCCGGATCACCCGGCAGAAATACATAGTGACCAATATCCTGAGCGGAACACTGAATGTGATGCATAACTTCCATTGCGAAAACCTCCTGTATACATAATCTACTGAGACATCTTATCATAATCAGCCTGAATCCTCAAGGCAGGAGAGGCATGGATTCATAGAAAAATTAAGACTTTATGAATATACAGATATAATCCTTGACAAAGATAGAATACAATGCTTTAATAAATATAGAGAGAAACGGAAAGGGAGTTGGGGTATGTATAGGATTGCGATTTGTGATGATGAGGAGTATTTTCGGGAATATATGAAGAAAGTAATTGTAAATGCAGAGGGGGCAGACAGTGACTTACAATTTGAATTTTACAACTCGGGAGAACAATTATTAGATACAGAAAAGGAGCATTTGTTACAGATAGATTTACTGATTCTGGATATGCAATTATCCGGTATGGATGGATATAGAACCGCTGAAAATTTTCGGAAAATAAATAATTATGCAGTGTTGATATTTTGTTCTGGTGTAGTTTTGCCATCAGTAGAAGCCTTTTATGCACAGCCATATAGATATCTTCTTAAAGCATATACGGAAGAGCGGATGCAGATAGAGATGAAAGAAGTATTAAAAAAGGTAAAGGAAACACAAAGAGAGCCTATCATAGAGGGAAAATATCGGAATGGAAGGCTATATATAAGAGTGAGGGATATTTTATATATTGATATTGCCAAAAGAGGATGTCAAATACATATTAATCCTGTGAAAGCAGTACTGGATGTGGATGAGAGAGTGTTGGTACCACAGAAGTTACCGGAAATTCATGAAAGGTTGAAGGAGTATGGATATGTAGCAATTCTGCAATTGACTCAGGTACTTCAGAAATATAAGAAGAATGTTTCACTGAAAAAAGTACATTCAGATAAATAAAATTTATTGGACAGATAGATACCGGAAAGGAGGGGTAATTATGTTTCGTACACAGATAAAATTGTTTTTTCGCAGTCCTCTGCGACTGATTCTGCTTGCGGTGCTGTTTGGCGGCAGTCTGTATTATTATGGGCCAATGTTTCTTGCATGGTTTCAGGGACAGGTGTATTATGCGGGACTCGGAAAACTACAGGAGCAGCTTATAAATTTTGTCTATGTATTTCTGTTATTTTTATTTCTGGCTTTTGATTATTTTAGGGAAGTACCGGATGCGAATATTGATGAAACACTGAAGGCGAATAAGAATTGCTTGAAACAGGATCTGGTACAGGCATTGGTGATGATTTTGGTTGTGCTTGTATATGCATTCTGGTTTGTGATTATGCATATAGCCTGTCATATTTCAGATGGAACTTATACAACCCAGGTGTTGTTTTATTATTTCAGGCTGACCGGGACTTACTACATACTAGACGGAATAGTTGCTATTTTGGCTGGCTGGTTGTTTGCCAGAAATGCCGGGAAAATAATAGGGTATATTGAACTAATTGTATTTGCATTTATAGTAAGTCCTATAATGAGTTCACAGTTTGAAAATTATTCTTATTTTGTAAAATGGATTACCTATATTTGTAAGATATTTTTGCTTATGCCACAGGGCGCAAATAGCATAGAAGTATATTGTATGCCAATGGCAGGGTTATTGGTTGCAGCCAGGGGGATTTTCTGGATTGGCGTATTTAGTGGCACTTTAGCTATTTATTTTTTACAGCATAGAAGAAATGAGAAAAGGCATAAAACAGCATATTATTTGTCAATTCTGACGAGTGCTATATGTGCAATATGGGGATTAATATACAGTGGATTACCTGCTAGCTATTATTGTTCTGATAACTTTATCAGCGATGATGATGATCAATGGCGTTATACAATCGAGGGAGTAAAGCAGGAAGAGCGAGAAGCAGATTTCCAGATCTTATCCTATGATATGGATTTAAAGCTTGGAAGACAGATGACAGCAACTGTGACATGCGTGCCGTCAGATGGAGGCTTAGATAGCTATGCAATGACACTATATCGGTTATATCAGGTAGATAGTGTAATAGACGAGAATGGAGATGCACTCGAGTACCAACAGGATGAGAATACGTTATTAATTTATGGACAGGAGGATGGAATCCGGTCCTTTACATTAAAGTATCATGGTGGGCCGACAGGGGCTTCCTGTTTATATAATAACTGGTATGCAATAAATCTGCCCGGGTGGTTTCCATATTATCCGGTGCCGGGATGGAACAAGATATATCAGAATGAGGGCGAATATAGATATGTGGATAATAGGTTAAAGACTCCTGCAAGATTTCGAATCCAGCTCCATGCAGATGGGAAGGTCTATTCAGATTTGAAACAGGAAGGAAATAATCTGTTTCAGGGAGAGAGTTATGGACCGACATTGCTGTCGGGGTTTGTAGGAGAAAGAAAATTAGCAAATGGAACTGTTTTCATATATCCGTATCTGGATGCACCGAGTATTGAGGAAACGAAAGATTCGGAAGATTATGTGGTAGATAAGATAAGGCAGGAAGGAAATAAAATTCAATTAATTATACAATTACCAGGAATACCGGTAGGAGAACCTGGAATTTATGAAGAAGATCGTATTATTGCAGATACAACATTTGTATTATTAAGAGCGGTATATGAAGATTCCGGTCAGTTTGATTGGCGGAAAGATATTGTGCCAACGACAGAGGAAGACCAGATTGAGATTGTAAAAATGCTGTACTATAACTTTAAGGAGAATGAAGATGGAGAAGTATTTTATGAAAATGTCAAAGATATGTATTTAACGCATATGCAGGAATTTGGCTATACCGAGGATGGATTTGAAGAATTTATTATCAAGAATCTCGGACAGGAGGAATGGGATTACTTAAATAAATGAGGTGTTTGGCTGGCAGAGGAGGATTCGGACATTAATATTTATCAATAGGATAGATACCGGAAAGGAAGGTGAAATCATTAGAAAATCTGAATGCGAATAAAGTCAGTAAAACATAAATGGTTTAGATAGTAAGCATGAGTATTTAAATCAAAGAGGACGAGTCTCAGCGCTTCCAAACAAAAGAGACCCGCCCATGCAACCAGTTAATATGTTGCAGGAATAGTATACAGAAAATGTGTGGAACCTGCAAGGAGGACAAAGGAAGTTAAAGAAATATATGGAGGAAACGATATGGAAAAAGTAAAACGTTTTTCAGTAGCAATGGTATTAACACTAGTTTTAAGTATGGCAATGGGATCAGCAGTATATGCGGTGACGGCTGGAACAACTCTGACATATGGAAGTTTTAATGCAAATGGGAGTCTGGTGACAACTTGGAGTTCTAATAAAGGGTATGCACAAACTACAAGTACAAGTAATGCATATCCAATTGGTGCATATTGTAATGCATATAAAAATGATGGAACGTATCTCGGAGGGAAAAGTATAACAGCATATAAAAATGCAAAAACAGAAGATGTAACAGGTAATGCCACGAAGTATACAAGTGTTCATAATATTCAAAATTCAAGCTTTAGAGTATTAAAGTCAGAAAAATTGTCACTAGAAAAATAGTGGGTGCCCAGAGATATCTCCGTGCATACGGAGGTATCTCTGGATGTAAATGGAGGGATCGGATGACGCGCATCTATAGACATTATTCCAGTATATTATTATTGTTTGGAGTTATGGTTTCTTTTATTGCATTTATGAATGGAGCGGAAATATACAGGCAGATTAAATATGCGTTGGCGGAAGTGAACAATTTTCAATACAAATATAGTTACACCGTAACAATTTCAGATATAAAAGATTTTGAGCAGATGATTGATACGGTTATCGCATGGGATGGTAACAGTAGCATAGAGGAGAATCTGATTTATTCAAATGCAGATAATGAGTATCGATTGTATGAGATTGTCCTTAGTCAGAAAGAAGACCTGCCATACCCGATAGAGATTATAAATGAGAATGGACAATTGATTATTGGCAGAAAATTAAAGGATCTGTGCTATGAGGAAAATGGAATTCTTTATATGACATTAAATGGTCAGCCGATAGCAGTGAGAGGTATTACGTCCAAATTGAAAACCGACATATTAGATTATAAGTTGTTCCTATATTGTCAGGATTATGAGGAGTTAAAGACTTATCTCGGACAGGAAGGGCAGTTAAATCTGGAATGCGGCTCGAATGTAATGGATTTGGAGCAGGAGATATATGCTGCTTATGAAAATACGGATGCTACGATATTCTATGAGAAATCCGGAGAACCATATGTAGAAGTGGGAAGTCAAAATGCAGAGGAAAAATTCTATCTAATAATTGCGATATTTGCATTAGTGAATTGTATTGCAATATCAGAGTTCTGGGTTATGCGCAGAAAACAGGAAATTATTATTAGAAAAATATTTGGATTTTCTGATTGGAAGCTATTCTGGATGCTATATAAACAGATGCTTTTAATAGCAGGAAGTGCAGTTGTGATTGTTAGTATCGGACAATGGATACTTTCTCTGATAAAACAAAATATGGAGTTCTCGATAGAGAGAATGATATGGTCTGTACTTGGAATATTTATGATAGCACTTGTGATAACGATTGTGCCGGTCTATCAGGCAGCTCACTATAAAATCGACAAGGGGGCTATATAGTATGCATGGACGATTCATAGTAAAGAAATTTATAGAAAATATATGCCATAGAAAATATAGTTTTCTAATGGCAATAGTAGTAATGACAGTGACGTTTTATATGTTGTTCGATACGTTAGATATATTTCTGGGACTGAATTATTACATATATGAAGCGAAATCTGTGTTTGCAACCGACACCTTTTTAAATGTGAGACTGGTATCTAATTTGACAGACTATACATATTCTGACAAAGCAGCAGATTTTATTTGCCAGTTAAAAGAGAAGTATCCGGATCAGTTCGCAGATTTTATGTATATGAATAATGTTTATTATGAGGTGGGAGAAGAAGAGATTGAACAGAAGGTATTGTATATAAATAAAAACGGACTTTCCTTAGGGAAACTTCGGCTGGTAGATGAAAGTGCTTCCGATGGATGTTTAAAAGGATATGTATGTAAGGAAAAGCTGGATGTATTTCCAATCGGAACCGTTCTGGAGAATGTGAATATTGGGAGCAAGACAAAAATAGTTGGATATTTTGATTCAGGAAGCGAGTGGATGGATACACTACTGTTTCCGTCGACAGAACCGGCAAGATTGTTAAATGATTATATCGTATCAGAAATGGATGATAACTATTTTAATATGACAAGTGAATTCTATATGAATATGTCTAATTCCTTATATATTTTGGCGGAAAATAAAGAAGAGTTAAATGCAATGCGTGAACAGGTTCAGGCACTGGCAGAGCAATCGGGAGTTATGTGCATAATTGATACTCTGCCGGAAATGATTCAGAGAGAGAAGGAAGATAAAAGTGAGGTGATTCGTGCAACAGGGATTCTTGTTCTGTTTGTTATAGCAGTTTCCTTTGCAGCCATGCTGACAATCTGTTGTGCGGATGTATGCAGTCGGCATTATGAAACAGCAGTGATGTGCTTGAATGGGGTGGCACCAATTGATTTATATCTCATGCTGTTAATAGAGAATCTGGTGAAAGGGTTTATTAGTATCAGTATTGCTATATGCATTTATGTGAAATTTGGTAGTGTGGAAAAATTTTTCTACCGGGTGTCAGTTCCGGCACTCATAATATTAGGAAATCTGAGTATTGTTTTAATCACAACAATCGCGTATCAATCAATTAAGCAGAAGAAATTGCTAGAGCTAATAGGAGGAGCGAGATTATGATTGAATTAGAAGGGATAAATCGAATCTATGAGGGTGAGACTTACAAGATACAGGCATTGACGGATATTACACTGAGTATTAAGGAAAGGGAGTTTGTATCCATCATGGGGAGAAGCGGATCCGGAAAGACGACATTACTCAATATTATAGGCTTTCTGGATACCCCGACAAATGGCCGGTATCTGTTCGCAGGAGAAGATGTTTCGCATCTGACAAATAAGAAGCTATGGAAATATAGGCGGGATAATATAGGATTTGTGTTTCAGAACTTTGCACTGATTAATCACAGCAGTGTATTTGACAATGTGGCATTGCCATTGGAGGCAGTGGGAATGTCAAGGAAACAGATTGCAAATCGAGTAAACGAAATTCTGGAGTTGATTGAAATCAGGGATTTATGCCATAAGTATCCGGGACAAATATCTGGCGGGCAAAAGCAAAGAGTGGCAATTGCCAGAGCATTAGTACATAATCCGAAGGTGGTTCTGGCTGATGAACCGACGGGAGCGTTGGATTCCAAGACCGGGGCGCTGATTCTGGATATTCTGGAAAAGGTGAATCAGATGGGAACAACAGTGGTTCTGGTAACTCATGATGAGAAAATTGCACATAGAACAAACAGGATTCTTTATATAGAAGATTCTCGATTGATGGAAAATAGCGAAGGCTAGAGTGGAAGAAGTGGTAAAACACTTATGGAGGGAAAATCATGAAAAAGCGGATAATAGCAGTTATTATAGTGGGAGGCTTGATTGTAATTCTGATATTGGCATATATCGGATTGCAGCAGAAGACAGATTGGACCGAAAGTGTCGATTCATATGGAGAATTTAATCCGGAGAGAGAGGATGGGATAACAACCGAAAATTACGGAAGTGGATATGATGTATATACAACGAAGGATATCAGGGTTACCGGTAATATTTTAACACAGGGAGGAGAAGTGACACTGGATATATATCTGAATGATAATTTAGAGGCGGAAAGAACCTATAATGCGGGGAAAACAGAAGAAATAATAGTGGAAGTGCCGGATTTTAAAGGCACAATCAGTACCAATCTGATTGCAGAATCTGATGTGACAGGGACATATTCGGTGAAGATTTATACAAGGGAAACCAGATTCCATAAGATACTTCGAAGGTTGCAGGATAAGTAGGAGAAAAATATTTAATTATGAAAATGTCAAAACTATTATTGAAATTGTCAAGTGAATATTGGAACAAGCATAGACAACGATTTTTATCATTTGCTTTTTTAGTAATGGCAGGCAGTGCCGCACTTTGCAGTGTGGCACTGCTGATTCGAAGTGAGAAATCTGCCATACTGGAAGAAGAGCTGGTATTGCTTGGAAATTATGATGCAATCATCTATGAGACGAATCAGGCAGTGTATGAGCAGTTGTTACAGGAGAATGATAATACCGGTTGTTATTATGAGCTGGGCTATGTGGAAGCAGGCGAAGAACCTTCTCCGTATAAAGCAGCGGCATATGATAATTCTGTTTCAGAGGATTTATACCATATGACCTGTGTTCGTGGAAATTATCCGGAGAATGCAGGGGAGATAGCCATAGATCTGTCGATAGCGAAGAGAATGGGGATAGCACCATATCCCGGAGAAGAGATTACCCTGCAGTTATATGATACAGAGAAGCAGATGCTTGCAGAGAAAACGTATGTAGTATCGGGAATTTTTGATGCAATGAGTGAAGAGTCATATGGAGGGTGGAAACGGTATGTGTACCAGCTGGAGACTTATAATGAGAGCTATGATCTTCCGGGGGTATTCTTTTCCAAGGCAGATATGCAGGTATTTCAGCCGGAGCAGGTGACAGTTTTTACACAGGTGGATGAGGCGGAAGAAAGAGAGCTGGTCGAAAAAATTCTGAACATGCAGTTGGATCCGTCATTAAAATCAGAATATATCGTATGCAATGGAGGCAGGCGATATGCATATACCTATATCCTTGGACTGGTGGAGTATGTACAGAGTAATTATGAGGGCATGAATGGAATTTCAGTCC
Source organism: Clostridium sp. CAG:632 (assembly GCA_000431515.1). Taxonomy (GTDB): domain Bacteria; phylum Bacillota; class Clostridia; order Lachnospirales; family Lachnospiraceae; genus CAG-632. The sequence continues at coordinate 104,844 of HF991345.1, forward strand.
TGATGCAGGCAATTCGAGATGGAGCGGTAATAAAAGATTTCTATTCTGCGATATTAGTGCCTGTATTTTCAGCACTGATCTGTGTGATTGTATTTATGTCCATTTATTCTTTTGTACGGATGGTAATGCAGGATCGGCTCTCGCAGGTAGGCATATTGCGCAGCCTTGGGATGAAAGCAAGGGATTGTAGTATATGGTTGCTGGCAGAGATTCTAGTGCTGGCATTGTTATTCAGTGGTCTGGGTATTGTGCTTGGCGGTGGATTGCATGCGGGGGTAATTGCGATTGTGAATGCCAGATTTCATCTGGCATTAGAGCTTGGTTTTCAGGTTTCGAAATATGTGGCCGGTGCAACGGTAAATCCCTATCTGTTTTCGATTGTGGTAATAATGACTGGCGTGGCACTGGCAACGATACTGGTTTTGATTCGGATATATAAATCAGACCCGATTCGGTTACTGTTTCAGCTTATGCCGGAAGGAAAGACTGCAAAGGTTAAAAAGCGGGGGAAATCAGGTGAAACATGGATTCGTCTGTTAAATCGGAGGCTGGTTCTGCATGATACGATTACTATGGTCACAATGATGCTGCTAATGGGAGCTGTGTTGTTTGGATTTACATATTTCTCTGCATTAGCAGACAAGGAGAATGCAGTATATCGGGAACAGATAGAGAATGTACAGTTGGGTGAATATCAGTATGTAGCCAGGATGACAGGATCGAAGAGTTATTTTCAGATAGAAAACCATCATAATTATGGACTAACATCGCAGAAGCTACAAGAATTACTGCAGAATGAGGCAATAGAAGAAATCAATGCACAGATCATAAACCGTTCTGCAAGACTGGCTTATGCGAAAGGAGAGAATTTAAAAGATATTGATGCCCTGTTGCAGGGCATGAAAATCCGGCAATATGCACCGAGTGAGAATGAATATGATGAAGCATTGTATGAGGCAGAAATTGCGACGTTGGAGGGAACCGGATATAGTTCCGGAGAAGAATTATATGTAGTACCCATGAATGGATTGCAGGAGGAGAAACTGAAAGAACTGGAAAATAATGTAATAGCCGGACAGATAAATGCAGACAAAATCCGTAGTGGTCAGGAGGTAATTCTGGCAGTGCCGGAGGAACAGGCAGAATTGGTTCAACAGGTATTTGACGTTGGGGAGGCTCTTCCTCTCAGTGATGTGGTATTGGATCGGCAGGGGGACGACTTTAACCTAAGTGGTTCTGTACCGGATCTATTATCATCTCCGGTTTATGAAAAGGAAGTGAAAGATCCCAGTGGTTCTCTTGTCCCGGTGAAGGCATATGTATTCGGAGCAAGGAAAGATATAAACACCAGAGTCGGAGCAATTGTGGTACTGCATTCGGAAACTGATTATGAACAGTATCTGATATCAAAAGAAGAAACAACGATGGGGGCAGATATGTACAGGAGTAGTGATTATGGATTCACCATATTATGTATGGATCAGTCATATGCAGCATGGGGACTTCCGGATCAGAATTATAATCGGGTACAGGTGAAGGTGAAGAAGAATGCCGACCTGCAATTGGTGGATCCGCAGATATACAGCATCCTGGCATCCGGAAAGGGAATGGAGATTGTATCCACAGCAGAGATACAGGAGAAAGAGATATGGAAAAAGCAGAAGGTAATGGTAGTGTTTTTTATCATGGTCTTGATGCTGGTATTAGTAGCGGCCTGCGCCATTGCATTCAGCCTGTACATGAGGATTCGAATCAGTACACCGAAGCTGGTAACACTGCGGTGTCTGGGAATGACAGAAAAACAGTTAATGAGAATGCTAGTTACGCAGAATATCTATTATCCGGTTGTCGGAGTGATATTTGCGATACTTCCTGTGGCTATGTGTCAGGGCTGGTTCTATTATCTGCGTCATCTGGTAGAGAGTGGAGCGGCAGACAACTGGAGTTTTAACCAGGACATGAGACTGATGGAAATCCCATACTGGTATAATCTGTTTGATTACAGCTTTGGAATGGCATTAATTGTAATACTGTTACTGGGAGTGCTTTTGATTATTCTTGGTACGATACCACAGGTACGCTATATTAAGAAATTAAATCTGATACAGGAAATCGAAAGAAATACATATTAAGCAGGACTGGAGGAAGAATATGAAAGAATGGGAAATCCGGACGGAACATCTGTCAAAAATATATCACCTTGGAGACCGACAGGTACATGCATTGCAGGATGTGAATCTTACAGTTGCAAACGGAGAGTTGATTTCTATCGTAGGCACCAGTGGAAGTGGCAAATCTACACTACTACATCTTCTGGGCGCTCTGGATACACCTACAGAAGGAAAGGTATGGATTGCAGGGAAAGATTTAAGTGTTCAGAAGGATGGAGAGCTGTCTGTGATCCGGAGAGATTATGTCGGATTTGTTTTTCAGAAGTTTCATCTGATGAATGAACTGACGGTGAAAGAAAATATTATACTGCCTGTATTGCTGGCAGGAAAGACTGTAGAGGAAAATTATATAGAGGAATTGATGGAAATACTGGGGTTGAGTGATTATCAGAAGCATCTTCCAACAGAATTATCCGGAGGACAGCAGCAGCGCGTGGCAATCGCAAGGGCTTTGAGTAATCATCCGACGATTGTTCTATGTGATGAGCCAACCGGAAATCTGGATCATCAGACCAGCCATGATGTTGCAGAATTATTATTGAAGGTGCATGAGGAGTATCAGAAGACAATATTGATCGTGACGCATGATGAAGAGATTGCAAATATAGCAGAGCGGAAGATCAGGATTGAAGATGGAAAAATCATGAATGGCATAGAATGATAATTTAACTGAGATACAGGAGGGATAGTTATGTTTCGTACACAGACAAAGTTATTTTTACGTAGTCCTCTGCGATTGATTCTGCTTGCAGTTTTATTTGGTGGTAGTCTGTATTATTATGGACCAATGTTTCTTGCATGGTTTCAGGGGCAGGTGTATTATGCGGGACTTGGAAGGTTTCAGGTGCAGCTTCGGGATTTTATATATGTGTTTCTACTCCTTTTATTTCTAGCTTTTGATTATTTCCGGGAAGTACCGGATGCGAATATTAATGAAACACTGAAGGCGAATAAGAATTGCTTGAAACAGGATCTGGTACAGGCATTGGTGATGCTGCTGGTTGTACTTGTATATGCATTTTGGTTTCTGATTATGCATATAGTCTGTCATATTTCAGATGGAACTTATACAACCCAGGTGTTGTTTTATTATTTCAGGCTGACCGGGACTTACTACATACTAGACGGAATAGTTGCTATTTTGGCTGGCTGGTTGTTTGCCAGAAATGCCGGGAAGATAGTAGGGTATATCGAATTAATAGCCTTTGCATTTGCGGTTAGTCCGTTAATGAGTTCCAGATTGGAGAGCTATTCCTATTTTGCAAAATGGGTTACCTATATTTGTAAGGTGTTTCTGCTTATGCCACAGGGAATGATTGGTATAGAGTTGTATTGTTTGCCAACAGCCAACTGGACAATTGCATCCAGAGGAGTTTTCTGGATGGGATTATTTGGAACGTTGTTAGTCATATATTATATGCACTATACGCAGGGATGGAATAAACGAAAACGTACATGGTATTATCTGGCATCTTGCGTTGGCTTTGGATGTACGGTATGGGGATTGATCTATAGCGGATTGCCGGCCAGTTATTATTGTGAAAGTAATTTTATCAGCAATGATGATGATCAATGGCGTTATATAATCGAGGGAGTAAAGCAGGAAGAGCGAGAAGCAGATTTCCAGATCTTATCCTATGATATGGATTTAAAGCTTGGAAGACAGATGACAGCAACTGTGACATGCGTGCCGTCAGATGGAGGCTTAGATAGCTATGCAATGACACTATATCGGTTATATCAGGTAGATAGTATCACAGATGAAAATGGAGATGCACTCGAGTACCAACAGGATGAGAATACGTTATTAATTTATGGACAGGAGGATGGAATCCGGTCTTTTACCTTAAAGTATCATGGTGGTCCGACAGGGGCTTCTTGTTTATATAATAACTGGTATGCAATAGATCTGCCCGGATGGTTTCCATATTATCCGGTGCCTGGATGGCACAAGGTATATCTGGATGGAGAGGATTGGAAATATGCAGACAATCGTTTGAAATATCAGGCAGAGTTTCGGATCCAACTCCATGCAGATGGTACGGTATATTCAGATCTGGAGCAGGTGGACGATAATCTGTTTCAGGGAATGAGCTATGGACCGACATTATTATCAGGGTTTGTTGGAGAGAGGACATTAGCGAATGGAACAACCAATATATATCCATATCTGAATAAGGCAGATATAGACGCGACAAAAGATTTAGAGGATCTTGTTGTGGGAGTCATAGAACAGCAGGGAAATAAAATTCGATTAATTATGGAGCTTCCAATTGTACCGGTGGGGGCACCTGGGATCTATGAGGAGGATCGGATTATTGATTCGTCGAATTTTAGAGCGTTAGCAGCTGCATATGAACGATCCGGGCAATTAGACTGGCAAAAAGTAATTATACCGGTAACGGAAGAAGATAGAATCAGTACGGTGAAAGCAGTCTATTACAATATGAAAGAAACCTATGAAGGAAAAATGCTTTTTGATTGTGTTAAGGATGTGTATTTAACGCATATGCAGGAATTTGGCTATACCGAGGATGGATTTGAAGAATTTATTATCAAGAATCTCGGACAGGAAGAATGGGATTATTTAAATAAATGAGGTGTTTGACTGGCAGAGGAGGATTCAGACATTAATATTTATCAATAGGATAGATACCGGAAAGGAAGGTGAAATCATTAGAAAATCTGAATGCGAATAAAGTCAGTAAAACATAAATGGTTTAGATAGTAAGCATGAGTATTTAAATCAAAGAGGACGAGTCTCAGCGCTTCCAAACAAAAGAGACCCGCCCATGCAACCAGTTAATATGTTGCAGGAATAGTATACAGAAAATATGCGGAACCTGCAAGGAGGACGAAGGAAGTTAAGGAAACATATGGAGGAAACGATATGAAAAAAAGAATTTTTAGTATGATTATCACATTGGCACTGGTATTTGGATGTGGAGCTATGCAGGTGTTTGCAACAGATGCTAAAATAACGACATCATTACCGGCAAATAAGAAGACTGTTTCATCAGGATATGCGGCATTTCAGGCAACTAATATGTTTGGAAATGTCTATAGTGTCTCAAAATATCCGATAAAATATCAGGTAATGGGAAGTAATAATCCTGGTAGTGGAATAGGATATGAAGTTACAACTGTAATAATCGCTCCTGGAGCAAGTAGCAGCAAAAAAGTAGATAAAGCATATAATTCATATAAGATAACGTTAACCGGATGGGATGTTGATCATGCAGTAAAAGGTTGTATTGGATATGGATACGTGGAGTAAATAGGAGACAGGCCGAACAGGCAGAAAAGCCTGTGCGGTCATAGATAGAGGAGAGGATATTATGTTTCGAATACAAGTTAAATTATTTCTAAGAAGTCCTGTTCGAGTTTTTCTTCTTGCTGTTTTATTTGCTGGTAGTTTGTATTATTATGCACCAGCAGCTTTGGCTTATATGCAGAATGGAACTTATTATCTAGGTTTGGGAATGCTTCAAAAACAATTAAGGGATTTTATTTATATATTTCTGATATTGTTGTTTCTGTCTTTTGATTATTTCAGGGAAACACAGGATGCAAAGTTATCGGAGATGTTGAAAGTGAACCAGAGTTACTGGAGACAGGATGTCATGCAGGCATTTGTAATGATGCTTGTGGTGCTTGCATATGCAGTATGCTTTTTAATCATACACATCGGCTGTCATGTATTGGAAGATGCTTGTACACTACAGGTTGTGTTATATTATCTACGTATAATAGGAGTTTATTACATATTAAATGGTGTGGTAGCATTAATGGCCGGATGGATATTTGCAAGGATTTCTAATAAAATAATCGGATATATAGGGATTATTTCATTTGGATTTTTGATAAGTCCATTAATGAGTTCAGAGTTAGAATCTTATTCTTATCATATACGTTGGCTGCCGCATGTGATTAAATGTATTCTTCTCATGCCACAAGGAACACTTAGTATGGATGAATTTAGTCTGTCAGCTGCTAATTGGTCAATTGCAACAAGGGGGATTTTCTGGATTGCAACAATGGGGACTATCTTAACTTTGTATTATTCACAACGACAGATGAAAGGACATCATATATGGAAGAGAGTGCTTATTATAGCAGAGGCAGGCTGTGCAATAGGGGCATTCATTTATAGTAGCTTGCCGGCTAGTTACTATTGCATTAATAATTTTGTGGATGAGTATGATGATCAATGGCGATATATTATTGAAAATGTAGAACAGAAAGAACGTGAGGCGGATTTTCGGATTCTTTCGTATGATATGAAACTATATATGGGAAGGCAGATGAGAGCCAAGGTGACATGTGTGCCTTCTGAAAAGACATTACAGGAGTATGCGATAACATTATATCGGTTATATCAGATAGATAGTATTATAGATGAGAATGGAGATAAGCTTAATTATCAGCGAGATGAAAATACACTGTTAATTTATGGACAGAAAGATGGTATAGAAACCTTTACAATCCAATACCATGGTGGTCCGACAGGAAATGCAAACATGTATAATAATAGATTCGCCACATATCTGCCTGGGTGGTTTCCATATTATCCGATTCCTGGCTGGCATAAGATATATGGCATGGATTCAGAAGGAAATGAACAATCCTATATAAGTAACAGATTGGATATTCCGGCGGATTTTTCCATTCAAGTATATGCATCCGGACAGGTGTATTCAGATCTTGATTTCAATAATATTAAAGGCAAACAATTCGGTGGAATCAGTAAAGGTCCTACTATTCTGGCCGGATTCATATCAGATATGAAATTAGAGAATGGAAGTATATTCATCTATCCGTCATTTGCAATACCTGATGTGAACGCAATAAGGGAAGAACAGACATATATTCAGAATGTAATAGAGGAGCAGGGAAATAAGATTAAGCTGATTATGTGGACACCAGGTATATCAGAAGGTGCACCGGGTATTTATGAGGAAGATCGTATTATAGATTCGGTTACGTTAGATGTCCTTGCACGTACTTATAAGGAAACGGGGCAATTTGACTGGCAAAAAATAATTATACCGGTAACGGAAGAAGATAGAATCAGTACGGTGAAAGCAGTCTATTACAATATGAAAGAAACCTATGAAGGAAAAATGCTTTTTGATTGTGTTAAGGATGTGTATTTAACGCATATGCAGGAATTTGGCTATACCGAGGATGGATTTGAAGAATTTATTATCAAGAATCTCGGACAGGAAGAATGGGATTATTTAAAGGAGGCGCAGGAAGATGCTGAGAATTGAGAATGTATCTAAGAATTTCAGGAAGAAACAGGTGTTAAAGGGAGTAACCGGTGAGTTTCGGAAGGGCGTGTATGGACTGCTGGGACCAAACGGAGCCGGAAAGACCACTTTGTTCCGATGCATATTGAATCTATATCCGTACCAGGGGACAATCGTACTGGATCCGGAGGAGGAAGGGAAAATACCGCTGATCGGCTATCTGCCACAGAAGATGGGTGTGTTCCCGAATCTGACAGTAGAGGAGCAGCTACAGTATTTTGCGAATCTGAAGGAGATTCGGAAGGAAGATGTTGCAGATGAAATAAACCGGGTACTTCAGCTGACCAATCTTTCAGAGGTTCGGAAGGTGAAGGGCAGAAAGCTATCCGGTGGTATGGTTCGACGAGTAGGGATTGCACAGGCGTTGTTGAATCATCCGTCATTGATTATTTTTGATGAACCGACGACCGGATTGGATCCGGAGGAACGGATGCGATTTAAGAATCTGCTGCGTGAAATGGGGAAGGAAAGTATTGTGCTATTATCAACACATATTGTTGAAGATGTAGAGGCAGTATGCGATCAGATTTTAATCTTAAAGGATGGATGTCTGGCGGCAGAAGGAAGACAGGAAGCCATCAGTCATATAGCAGATGGCCTGGTTTATGAGGTTTCAAAGGATGAGATTCAGCCGGAGGATTATATCGAGAAGGAGCGGGAGGCAGATGGAGAGATGCGGTTCCGGATTCTGACCAGGAGACAACTGCCGGATAGTCAATTGCAGAAACCGAATGTAGAGGATGGGTATTTATGCGTATTAAAAGAAATATAGCAAGAAATCTGAAAAATATATACTGGCAGCTTAAGGGAATCGGAATCTTTAATCTGGCACCGGTTCTGGGACTTTATGTACTCATACCGCTGGCCAATCTGGCGGCATACGGTATGGGGCATGACATGGATTATTTGTATGTGAATATTGTTAAGCAGTGCCAGATATTTTGCCCGATTCTGTCTGTCTGGTATGTTATTTTTGTTCTGGAGCATTGTATCGAGGAACCGGGCAACGAATTATTGTACATCCGGCATAGAAATAAGCTGCCGGAGCTGCTCCTGTGTTATCTGGCATTTCAAATATTATTGCTTCCGCTGTTTGCGGTATATACGGGAATGTTTCCGGATCTGTGGTGGCTCTATCTGAAGCTGTGTGTGATACAGTTACTCTATCTTGGACTTGCGTATTTTACAGCATTTTTATGCAGAAAGATTACGATCAGTGTGCTGGCTGTATTGTGTTACAGTATATCAACTGTCATGGCTGCAACGATTGAGGTGCAGGGCATCAGTTATTATAAGGTGATTGTGAATCAGGGAACGGATCTGGTCCGGGAACTGATACCGTTCGCATTGGCAGCGGGTGTTATGCTGATCGGGGGATGTATATGTAATTATTATTTTCCAATGAGAAAATAAGGATTGGTACCCGGCAGGCCTAACAAGCCATCTGTCCTTTATTCCCATATCGCAACCTCCTATAATGAGTCCTAAATCATGAAACAGGTTAGGACGATAGGAGGATGCATATGGAGAATTATCAGTATTTTGCACATGTAACAGAAGAGACACTGTTGAAATATTGTAAGGATATCTTTATGGCGGCAGGCATGAGAGAGGAAGATGCGGCCTGCGTTGCAGATAATCTGGTATTTGCGGATTGTTGCGGCATGGAGTCTCATGGCGTGATTCGGGTGCCTGCTTATACGAAGCGTTTGCAGGATCATGGTACGTCTGCAGATGCTGAGATCTGCATTGAAAAGGACAGCCCAACCACTGCACTGGTGAATGGCAATAATGCAATGGGACAGGTTGTGTCTACGAAAGCAATGAAATTATGTATCGAAAAGGCCAGAGAAAATGGGGTTGCCTTTGTGGGAGTGAAAGGCAGCAATCATTTTGGCATGGCATCTTATTATTCTGAAATGGCGTTACCGGAGGATATGATCGGTATGGTGTTTACATCACCGGCCGCACATCTGATGGCGCCAACCGGC
>HF991345.1:114338-120244 GCA_000431515.1 Clostridium sp. CAG:632
TATCGAGCCGATTCTTGACAATAATCCATTTTCATTTGCAATTCCATCCGGAAAGGAGCTGCCGGTTGTTCTGGATATGGCGACATCGGTAGTGGCCCGTGGAAAGATCGGAGTTGCCTTAAATAAGGGTGAGAAGATTCCGAAGGACTGGGCAATGACTATTGATGGCCGGCCAACGGATGATCCAAAGGAGGCTTTTGACGGAATCCTGCTTCCGGTCGGTGGCTATAAGGGATATGGCCTGACCGTAATCGTTGGCATCCTGTCTGCAGTTCTGACCGGGGCTTCTATTTTATCGGAGGATGTAAAGGACTTCTATGCAGACACGGCAGAGGAACAGAATATCGGTCATCTTTTCGGGTGTATCCGGATTGACCGGTTTATGGATCCGGAGCTGTTTAAGAAGCATATGGATGAAATGATAGAAGAGATTAAGGGATGTAAGAAAGCACCGGGGGTAGAAGAAATCCTTCTTCCGGGTGAGCGTGAGTTTAAGAACCGGGAGAAGCACCGGGCAGAGGGCATCCCGTTGACAGAAAACACTTACCGGAATCTGGTAGAGGTAGGGAAGCGGTACGGACTTCCGGAAATCGAGGTGATTCGCCTATGAAGCAATGGATTCCCTATGGGGAAAAGAAGTTAGAGTTTGAGATTGAAGATTCCCGCCTGCTCTGGCGGGTATCCCCGAAGAATCTTCCGGGAGCAGAGGATGAGGAGGCAGAGGTAATGCGAGCCCTGCTTCATCCGATCGGCAGTCCGACATTAAAGGAACTGATCGGTGCGCCGGAGGGAAAAACGATAGCTGTTGTGGTGGATGACAATACACGGGTAACACCGGCGGAAAAGCTGTTGAAGCCATTACTGAAACTGTTGGAGGAGTACGGTGTAGACAGCCGTCAGGTGAAGGTGATTTTTGCATTAGGCAGCCACCGGCCGATGACGGAGGAAGAGATGATCCGGAAGATCGGTCGGGAGTGCTACGACAGGGTGACTACGATCAATCATGAGTATGATAATGATGAGAAGCTGGTTCGGCTGGGATATACCTCTCAGAATACACCGGTAATCGTGAACCGGGATTTTTACGAATCGGATGTGAAGATCTGTATCGGGAATATTATTCCGCAGTTTATTGCTGGCTGGTCCGGTGGGGCGAAGATCATCCAGCCGGGAATCTCGGGAAAGGATACAACGGCACAGGTACATTTAAATGGCAGCTTGGACTGGCCGAAACGGCTTGGGAATCCGGAGAATAATATTCGGCTGGATATGGAGGAAATCGCCCGGATTGCAGGTGTTGATTTTATCATTAATACCATCCTGAATCTGGATAATGAGATCCGGCATGTGGTAGCCGGAGATCTGGTGGCGGCACACCGGGTCGGAGTCACATATGCCAGAGAGATTTATGAGAGCCGGATCAGCCGGCAGGCAGAGATCGTAATTGCCGGAACCTATCCGGCGAATAAAGACATGTGGCAGGCAGACAAGGGACTGGCAGCGGCCAGTCTGATGGTAGTTCCGGGTGGAACCGTGATCTGGTGTCCGCCATGTGAGGAAGGTGTCAGTCCGGAGCATCCGGTTCTGTTGGAAATGGGTGACCGCCGGCCGGAGGAGGTATTGGCACTGTGTAATGCCGGTAAGGTAAAAGACCGGGTAGGAGCTTCCGCGCATATCATGATCGGAGTCATGCGGCGAATGTCGCATATCATCGTAGTCAGTGACGGTGTTACACCGGAAGAAATGAAACAGATGGGCTTTGATTATGCACGGTCGATCGACGAGGCGATTGCTATGGCAACGGAGCGGGAAGGCCCGCAGTCAAGCATTGGAATATTGACACACGGAGCGGATATTGCACCCGTGGTAGATGATGGAGAGGAGCGATAATTATGGAAAAGAAAAGTATTATTTATATTGTACTGACGGCATTTTTCTTTGGAACACTGGAAGTGGCGTCGAAGCTTGGAGGTGCCAGCTTCAATGCGATCCAGCTGGTGTTCTTGCGATTCCTGATCGGTGGTGTGATGTTGCTGCCGTTTGCGATTCATGATCTTAAGAAACGGGCATATAAGCTGACGAAATCCGACTTGTTTTATCTACTGGGTCTGGGTGTCATCTGCGTCTGCATCAGTATGGCAATGCTGCAGTATGGCGTGAAGCGGATCAATGCCAATCTGGCATCTATCATAATCAGTATGAATCCATTATTTACAATGATCTTCGCCCGGTTCCTGGTTGGAGAGCCATTTACGAAAAAGAAGGCATTGGTGCTGGTAATCAGCTTCATCGGTCTGCTGGTAGTCCTGAACCCGGCGACTCTGTTTACGGGCAGTATTGATCCGTTCGGCCTGATTATTACGCTGCTGGCAGCGATATCCTTTGGTCTGTTTACAGCAATGGGTAAGAAACGGCTGGCAAAGATCGGTGGCATGGCACAGAACAGCTTTAGCTTCTTGCTTGGATGTGCGGTGTTGTTCATCGTTATGCTGGTTGCTAAGATCCCGGTAGTGGAGGGTATCACACTGCAGAGCCTTCCGGTACTTCTGTATCTTGGTATCTTTGTAACAGGTGCCGGATATATCTGCTTTATGAAAGCGATTGAGATCGCCGGCCCGTCCAATGCATCTATCGCATTCTTTATTAAGCCGGTTCTGGCACCGGTAATCGCATTTCTGGTCTTAGGAGAGAAATTCACATGGAATCTGATCGTGGGAATCGTGATTATCCTGATTGGTTCCTATATCAATATGCGGCCGGAGAAAAAGATCGTAAAGGAAGGAAAAACGATACAGGCTGTAAAAACGGTATAAGAGAGTCGTGTAAGGTAGTTATATAAGATCGAAAGAATAGGAGGTGCTGGCGGTATGTCTATGCATAAGGATGATTTAAGAAGCAAGAAGATCGTATTTGTAGCAAACTGTCTGCTGAATGCAAACAATAAGGTGTTTGAAGTGGCACGGTATGCAGGAATGTTTTCAGAGGTAATTCAGATTCTGGATGAGTTCGGATTCGGTATTATCCAGATGCCATGCCCGGAGACTCTGTACTGTGGCAATCAGCGCTGGCATACGACCAGAAATCTGTATGATAATGTAGGTTATCGGCGGTTCTGCCAGAGCATGGCGGAACCGATGGCGGATTATATGGAGAACTATGCAAAGGTCGGATATGAGGTAGCAGGCATCCTGACCTGTGACGGTTCCCCGTCCTGTGGCATCACGAAATCCAGCTACTGTGAGGACTGGGGCGGCAGACCGAAAGCAATCCCGCGGACGCTGGTGGAGCTTCCGGGGATCTATATGGAGGAGCTATTGGCATTACTGAAGGAGCGTGGGATTCGGATTCCGCCGGTATACGGTCTCCCGATGGATGATTATGAGAAGAGTACGCAGGAGATTCTGGATGATTTCCGGGCGTATGCGAAGAACTGGTAGAGGGAAATTTTTAAGGAGTGCCCATATTGCTATGAGCACTCCTTAAATGTGATCCAGATTCCATCGATTTCCCAGATATGGGACAGAATCCACATAACCGGTCACCCCCTTAGATGGTTGAAAGATCTTTTAATAAAACCGGATATTCACATGTCCGCAGATCGTTTAAATAAGGAATCTCTTTTCGTTTTGCAGTAACGGTATCTGCGAGAAGCTCTGCATAGATAATTGTTTCAGAAGCTCCGCCGAAGGCAATTATTTCGCCCTCCGGACTGCAGATCTGGGAGTGTCCCGGATTATAACGACCGTGATCCATACCGTAACGGTTGACTGCACAGACATAGGCGATATTTTCAGCGGCCCGCTGCGGCATGATCATATCAAAGAGCCGGATATCCTGAACTCTCCAGGCTGCCGGACAGAGAATGATCTCTGCACCTTGGCAGGCCAGGATCCGAGCGGGCTCCGGGAAATTCGCATCATAGCAGATCATGATACCAATCCTGCCAAATTCCGTATCCAGAACCGGATAGGACTCTCCAAGGGAGAAATAGTCCTTTTCTTCTCCGAATAAGTGATTTTTATCATAGATGCCCAGAAGCTTTCCTTCTGAATTAATATAAAAGCAGGAAATATTCGGCTTGCCGGCTTTTTCGGAACAGGTATGAAAAAGAGGAATGACACCGCAGACAGATACCTGATGCTCGATCGCAAAGTCACGCATCTTATTTAAAGTAGGACTGTCAGATGGGTCTTCTGCATAGCTGCATAAGTCAGCACCCAAAACGGATAGTTCATATCCGGTGGTAAATAATTCCGGAAAGACCAACAGATTCGCACCCTGTGCAACTGCTTTCCTGCCAAGCTCCAGTGCATGCTCCAGATTCGCCGGTACATCACCAAGTGTACAGTCCATCTGGATCAAAGCTAATTTACATAGTTGTTTCATAAGCATACCCTCCTTTTTGATTACAATAAAATGCAGGGAAATTCATTTAAAGGACACATGGCTTTTATTTCTGATTTTGCTTTCGCTATAATGTGGAAAAACCTAAGAAAGACAATACATTAAGGAAATTGAATCAGGAGAATGGAGGAAACGATTATGAAATTAAGAACAAGCTTACCGGAAATCAAGATGCCTCTGCCGGGACCGAAGGCAGCAGCTATTTTAAAAAGAAGACAGGAAGCAGTACCATCTGCGATCACCAATCATTATCCATGTGTGATCGAACGGGGCGAGGGTGCTATGTTTGAGGATGTGGATGGCAACCGGTTTCTGGATTGGGTTGGCGGTGTTGGTGTATTGAACATCGGCTATAGCCGCCCGGAGGTAGTAGAAGCAGTAAAGGCACAGGCAGATAAATATTTCCATGCCATGATGAATGTAGTAACCCATGAAGGATATGTGGCACTGGCAGAAAAAATGAATGAGATCGTACCGGTACGCGGCGACGCAAAGAAGACATTCTTTGCAAACAGTGGTGCCGAGGCAGATGAGAATGCAGTCAAGGTTGCAAAAGCTTTCACAAAGCGACCGGATATTATTGTATTCTCCGGCGCATTCCATGGCAGAACCGTACTGACCATGGCGATGACCTCAAAGAAGAAATACGCAGTCGGCATGGGACCGTTCCCGGATGGTATCTATCGTGCGGATTATCCGAATCTCTATCGGAAGCCGGAGGGAATGACAGACGAAGAAGCGATCGACTATTATATTGATGATATAAAACGGGTGTTTGAGGAATGTGCTCCGGCAGATTATATTGCGGCGGTAGTTTTAGAGCCGATTCAGGGTGAGGGCGGATTTATTCCGGCACCGATTCCTTGGGTTCAGGCACTTCGGAAACTGTGTGATGAACATGGTATTTTAATCATTGCAGATGAGGTACAGTGTGGCTTCTGCCGGTCAGGTAAGATGTTTGCTTCCCAGTATTGGAAGGATGCCGGTTGTGCACCGGATATTCTGGCAACTGCGAAGTCTATTGCCGGAGGTGTTCCACTTAGTGCGATCACCGCAAGAGCCGAGATCATGGATGCCGTACCGAATGCAACGATCGGCGGAACATTCTGCGGTAACGCACTGGCTTGTGCTTCAGCCCTTACCATTATTGATATTATGGAGAAAGAAGATT
Organism: Clostridium sp. CAG:632; assembly: GCA_000431515.1. Lineage (GTDB taxonomy): Bacteria > Bacillota > Clostridia > Lachnospirales > Lachnospiraceae > CAG-632. Next base: position 119,914 of record HF991345.1, read on the forward strand.
TTGCCGGTAAGGCAGTGACCATGGCGGAGAAGCTTCATAAGCATTTCGATGCATGGAAGGAGAAGTATGAGGTAGTCGGAGATGTCCGTGGAACCGGCTGCATGATGGGTATTGAGTTTGTAACCTCCAAGGAAACGAAAGAACCTGCAACGAAGCTGGTTGGTGATATCGTACAGTATGCGGCACATCATGGACTGGTGCTGGAGGCTGCCGGTACTTACAGTAATGTTATCCGTTGTCTGGCACCGCTGGTTATGACCGATGAACAGTTAGAGGCCGGCTGTGCGATTCTGGAAGAGGCAATCGTAGCATGTAGTAAATAATAGATACA
>HF991345.1:120277-124866 GCA_000431515.1 Clostridium sp. CAG:632
CCCGGCGTAAAACCCGGGCAACCGGAAACCATCAGAAGAAAGGAGACAGGCAGCATGAAGAGTTTTAGAATCATGCCCACGATTGAGATCTGTGATACTCTGAAAGAGTTCTGTGAGAATTTTCAGGTAGGAGAACGGGATCTGATCGTAACAAACCCTAGATATTTTGAACATTATTTCCCGGAAGATTGCAGACCGGCGGCAGTTGTTTATGTTAAAAATTACGGGACCGGTGAGCCTACAGACGATATGGTAGATCGTATCTGGCAGGACATAAAGGATGTTTCCTTTGACCGGCTGATCGGAATCGGCGGCGGAAGCATTCTGGACATTGCAAAGATCCTGGTGCTTAAGAATCCGTCTCCGGTTGTGGATCTGTATGATGGGGTCCGACCGGTAGAGAAGGATAAGGAGCTGATTCTGATACCGACTACCTGCGGAACCGGTTCTGAGGTTACCAGTGTATCGGTGTTGAATGTGTTGTCAAAGGGCACCAAGATGGGTCTGCAGCGGGATGCAGAGTTCGCAGATACGGCGGTGCTTGTAACAGAGCTGCTGGACTCCATTCCGTTTGGTGTATTTGCAACCAGCTCGCTGGATGCATTCGTTCATGCATCAGAATCATTTCTTTCGCCAAAAGCGACCGTTTTTTCCAAGATGTATTCGGAAAAAGCAATTAAAATGATTATCAATGGGTACAGGCAGATCGCAGATCAGGGACAGGAGCAGCGAAAGGAACTGACCGGTGAATTTCTTCTGGCTTCCTGCTATGCGGGAATCGCATTTGGAAATGCCGGGTGTGCAGCCGTGCATGCGATGAGTATGCCGTTTTCAGGAGCACATCATGTGGCCCATGGTGAAGCGAATTATGCGATCTTTCAAGGGGTGTTTGAGACCTACGAGAGGATCAAACCTCAGGGAGAAATCCGTAATTATAAGAACATTCTGCAGCAGGCACTGGACTGTGAGCAGGATGAGGTATTTCAGAAACTGGAAAAGCTGTTTGAATGTATCTTGCATCGGAAGCCGTTGCATGAATATGGTGTGACGGAGGATGAGCTGGGACATTTGGCAGATCTGGTAATTGAGAAGCAGCAGAGACTGACAGCGAATAATTATGTTCCGTTAGACCGGGATACAATGATTCAGATTTATCAGTCGTTGCTCTGACAAAGGAGGAGTGCTTATGAATACAGGTTTATTAGCAGCAAACGCAACAACGGCAGAAGGGGCCGGACTTGCCATCTGGTTCCTGGCAGGAACGGTTCTGGTGTTCTTTATGCAGTGTGGATTTGCTATGGTGGAGACAGGATTTACAAGGGCGAAAAATGCCGGAAATATTATCATGAAGAATTTCGTGGATTTCTGCATCGGGTCTATCGCATTTGTGCTGATTGGATTCTACCTAATGAAATCCAAGGCATATTTCAGCGGATGGGTCGGCGTACCGGAGTTTGATCTGTTAAAGGATTTTGATGGATTCCTGTCATCCGGACAGTGCAGTACCTTTGTATTTGGCGTTGTGTTCTGTGCAACTGCAACAACGATTGCGGCAGGTGCCCTTGCAGAGCGGACGAAGTTCAGTGCATATTGCATTTATTCGATTGTGATGAGTGCACTGGTATTTCCGATTGAGGCAGGCTGGGTATGGAACAGTCAGGGCTGGTTGGCAAAGCTTGGTTTTACAGATTTTGCAGGTTCCTGTGCCATTCATATGGTAGGTGGTATCACAGCGCTGATCGGTGCTTACTTTGTCGGACCGAGAATTGATAAGTACCATAAGGATGAGAAGGGTAAGACCGTTGCTAATGCGATTCCGGGACATTCGATTCCGATGGCGGCGCTGGGGTGTTTCATTCTCTGGTTCGGCTGGTACGGATTTAATGGTGCGGCAGCTTCTTCTGTAACACAGCTCGGAAGAATCTTTATGACAACAACGCTGGCACCATCGGCAGCATTGATCGCATGTATGCTCTTTACCTGGTGGAAAAACGGGCATCCGGATGTGGCTATGTGTCTGAATGCGGTGATCGCCGGTCTGGTATCTGTTACTGCCGGATGTGCATATCTGGATGCGGTAGGTTCTATCATTATCGGAGCAGTTGCAGGTATTCTGGTAGTAATCGGTACAGAGTTTATTGATAAGAAGTTACATATCGATGATCCGGTCGGAGCGGTTGCGGTTCATGGTATCAGTGGTATCTGGGGAACCTTTGCAATCGGTCTGTTTGATACAGAGCTTGGCTTGTTCTATTCCGGTACCTTTAATCTGCTGGTAGTTCAGTTGCTTGGTATTGTAGCGATTGCAGCATTTACGGCAGCATGCATGACCCTGACATTCTTCCTGCTTAAGAAGTTTGTCGGCTTACGTGTCAGCAAGGAGGACGAGATCCTTGGTTTGGATATGAGTGAGCATGGACTTCCTGCAGCCTATGCAGACTTCCAGCTGGCAGCACCGGTACATACCGTGGAGGATGAGTTTGATCTGGATCTGGACGATTTGGAGCCGGTAGTGATCACGGATGCGGCAGAACGTTCCGGAGAACGGTATACCAAGATTACGATTGTTTGTAATGAAGATAAATTCGGTGTCTTAAAGGATGCTATGGCTGTTATCGGTGTTACCGGTATGACAGTCAGCAATGTAGTTGGATGTGGCGTTCAGAAGGGGCGTTCCGGCAGTTATCGTGGTGTCCGGATGAGTATGAACCTGCTTCCGAAGGTTCAGGTAGATATTGTAGTATCTACCGTAGATCCGGGCCTGGTAGTGGCTGCGGCACAGAGAGCCCTGCATAGCGGTCAGGTTGGCGATGGTAAGATATTCGTTACAGATGTTACGGATGTCATGAGAGTCCGGACCGGTAGTATGGGTAAGAAAGCCCTGAATGATGAAGACTGATACGGGCAATTATCGTCGGGTCTTCTGTATCAGAATCTCATGCATAACACTTAACAGGACCAAAAAGAGGATAAGGTATGCCGGTAACAGGGCAACTGTAATGTTGTTTGCAATCAGACCGAAAACCGGTGGCATAAGGCAGGTTCCGACATAGGCACTGGCCATCTGGACACCGATAATAGCCTGTGAGCGGTCAGCACCGAAATGATCCGGAGTAGAGTGGATGATACATGGATAGATTGGAGCACAGCCGAGACCGATTAGAATGAAACCAATCAGCGATATAGTGCTTCCAAGTGGCAGGAATAGAGCGAGCACACCAAGAAGGATGATTCCCTGGCCGAGACGGATCATCTGTGTATCGTTTAACTTCATGGTAATGAATCCGCTGATCGCACGACCGATCGTGATTCCGATATAAAACAGGCTGGCGAAAGTGGCCGCAGTTTCCGGAGCGACACCTTTATGCAGAACCAGATAGCTGCTGGCCCACAGGCCGCTGGTCTGCTCGATCGCACTATAACAGAAAAACATCAGCATAACGGATTTTACTCCCGGGATTGCAAAGATTTCACGTAATGTCAGGATATGATCGGATGTGGCATCGGATTCGGATGCTGCATCCTTTTTCTCTTTCTTCCAGAGTGGCAGGCTGATGAACAGGATAAAGGTAAGTATCACCTGCAGGATACCGATGTAGCGATAGCCGCCATTCCAGTTCTGACCGCGACTTAAGGCGAAGCCCATGATATACGGGCCGGCGGAGGCACCGACACCCCACATACAGTGCAGCCAGCTCATGTGCCGGCTTTTATAATGCAGGGCAACATAATTATTTAACGCAGCGTCTACACTTCCGGCGCCGAGACCGTAAGGAATGGACCACAGGATCAGCACCCAGAAAGAGTGACTGAAGGAAAATCCGAAGAGTGCCAGAGCTGTCATAGCGACACTGATAGCAGTGACCAGACCGGCACCGAGGCGCTTCGTCAGGCGGTCGCTCATCAGGCTGGAAATGACAGTGCCGAGAGCAATCACCATGGAGATAATACCGGCATAGGAAACCGGTACCTGAAACTCCGGATACATGCTTGGCCATGCAGCACCCAGCAGCGAGTCCGGCAATCCCAGACTGATAAAGGCCAGATATATAATTGCTAAAAGTAATTGAAACATAACAGACTCCTTAAATTCATTTATTTCTCATCAGTATAGCAAAGATTATAACAAAGAAATCAGGTCAAAAACAGGGCGGAAATGGACCATATAATGGGATGATTTTGACATGGAAGAAGAAACAGTAATACAACCCCGCCCTTTTGCATAAGTTGTAAAAACAAAGCAACGAGGGTTTTTCGTGAAAGCCTATATTGAAGAACGGGCAATGGAGATTGCTCAATATATCGTAGAACAGAATGCCACAGTACGGCAGGCAGCTAAGAAGTTTGGCATTTCAAAATCAACGGTACATAAGGATATCACAGAACGGTTGGCGCAGATTAATCCATCTCTGGCGGCGCAGGCAAGGGTGGTTCTAGACGTAAATAAATCCGAGCGCCATATCCGTGGTGGAATGGCAACGAAGGAAAAATACCTGCATCAGCATGAGGCAGTCAGAAGCTTTCATTGATCACAAAGAGAATCAGAAGAATAAGTGCAAATGGTCAACAGCCCCGGCAGGTGCCTGCCG
>HF991345.1:124881-127534 GCA_000431515.1 Clostridium sp. CAG:632
GCAGGTGCCTGCCGGGGCTGCGTGTTATTTCTGAACAGGGCTGTCAGTTGCCGACTCTGCTGTATCATCTGACTTGGAAACTCGCTTGTTCTCCATAATAAAGGCGGTAATACCTACAATCAGTGCTGCAACAGCCATAATGCCAACTAATATATCACGAAACATAATGCTCGCTCCTTTCTTAATTCGGTTTTTGGTATTATTTATAAGAATTATAGAAAAGAGTTGGCCGGTTTCTGACCGTCCTGCCGGTGTATGTAATAAATAATAGAAGCCAGTGGCCCAAAGGGATGATAGAACCACACAGTAATATTGATCGGAAAGCAGCAAAACAGAAAATAAAAGAATATGTACCATAATGGATTACAAAATGATGTATTTCTGCGGCTGATCGATATGGCATGAGCGGCCGACTGAAATCTGGCCTGTGTAAGGATATCATTTCCGGTGGTTTGTTCCGGGTGCTCCGGTGGAAGCTCCAGCAGGCCGGACTGATTTCTAAGCTGATTAATAACTGTGGTCAGAGAGCGGGAATCCGATTCTGAACATTCGGAATACAATAAAGAGGAATCTGTCGGAAGAATATTCTGACACATCCCGGTGGTAAGTAAAATACATATGATAAACAGTTCAAAAAATGCGTTGCGAATCATTCCAAACCTCAAATCCAAATCAATAAATCAATATAAATTGATTATAAGCGATATATCCCGATATGGCATATAAGGTTTGGTAAAGAAGAAATTAAGCATTCCGTGTCTGCGGTAGTTTCTGCAGACAGGCGTCACAGATCCCATAATAGGTAATGCTGCATTCCTGAATGGAACCATGGAAGGAAGGTGCTACAATCTGTGTCAGATCCGGCATGAAAGTAACCGGGATGTCAGAGACACCGCCGCATTCCCGGCAGAAGAGATGTGGGTGCGGATGGATATTTGCATCAAAATGGTCTTCTTTGGTATCGCAGGTAATGCGAAGAATCATACCATTGTCTGATAACTGTGACAGATTCCGGTATACAGTGCCCAGACTGATATTCGGAATGGTCTCCCGGACAGCTGCATATACCTTATCGGCAGTTGGATGATCTGTTCGGGTTTTTAAATATTCAAGAATCACTTCACGCTGATAACTTCGCTTCATAGATATCTGGTCTCCGTTTTGTGTAAATCGTTTTATAACAAATATAGTCTAATAATAGTAGACATTTGATTATTTTGTCAAGATTTTATAGAAAAAAAGCACAAATATGAAAAGTGTAAACTCGAAAAATATGTAAATATTGACAAATGGACGGAACTCTTGGTACTATATACTATAGGAAACGAGGACAAGCGATCATGGAAAATGAGAAATTCTTAAATGACATGTATGCAGCGGTCATTAAACAGCTGCGGACAATTGTATTTGAAATAGATTTTATCACGGGGGAGAAATATTGCTCACCTCTTTTCGAAGAATGCTTTGGAGTGTCTACTATTTCGTATGATGATTTTACACAAGACGAGCAGATAAAGCATATTGTTTATGAAGAGGATCTGGATTTATACCGGACATTGTTCCAGAGCCGGTATGGAGAACGTTCTGTAACCTGTAGATTTAATACAAAGGATGGGAGTGTGAACTGGTTCCGGATTACGTTGCAATATGATCATTTAGACAGTGGAGAGCTGAAGCGGGTAATCGGTACGATGAAAGATGTCAGTGAAGAGATCCGGTCATCGGCGGCACTGCGTTATCATCAGGATTATGATACTCTTACAGGAGCACCGAATTTTGAACGATTCACAGAAGAAGTGAATCGCCTGTTGCTATGGGATAATGGACACAATCATGCAATCATTGTATTTGATATAGAACGGCTGAAGGTCATTAATGATCTTTATGGGATTCGGATGGGAGATTTGGCCTTGATGCATCTGTCAAATGTGCTTCAGGATACTGTTGAGTCTCCGAATGTATATTGCCGTATGCACAGTGATGTATTCTGTATCTGTATGACGTATGAAAATAAAGGCGATATCATAAGATTTATAGAAAAATTAAAAAAGAAAATAGAAAACAATCAGTTCAGCTTTGATCTGAAAACTTCATATGGTGTCTATCTTCCGGATGAGAATAATTCACTGGCAGTCAATATTATGTGCGACCGGGCTGCATTAGCGAAAAAGAGTATTAAGGATAATGTTATGCAGTTCTGCGCATTCTATGATGAGGAATACCGGGCAGAGATCATGAAGAACAGTGAGATCGAAGCAGAGATGGAGCAGGCATTACAGGAGCATCAGTTTATAATGTATCTGCAGCCGAAGTTCAGCCTGGATACCGGAGAGATCGTTGGAGCTGAAGTGTTAACCAGATGGCAGCATCCGAAGAAGGGCATGATAAAGCCGGACGATTTTATCCCGTTGTTTGAACGTAATGGTTTTATCATAAAGCTGGATGAGTATATGTGGGAAGAAGCCTGTAAGGCGATTCACAGCTGGCAGCAGCAAGGACGTAGACAGTTCCCGGTATCTGTAAATGTATCCAGATATCATATATATAATCGGAATATTGAGCAGGTACTGAATAATCTTCTGAAAAAGTATGAGCTGACTCCGGGAGCCTTATCACTGGAGATTACAGAAACCATGTTCTTTGATAATCAGAA
>HF991345.1:127584-130212 GCA_000431515.1 Clostridium sp. CAG:632
AATCATCTGCAGCAGATGGGATTCCGGCTGGAAGTAGATGATTTTGGCTCGGGCTATTCTTCTTTGAATATGTTACGGAATGTGCCAGTTGATGTATTGAAGATCGATAAGGGCTTTTTGGATGACACTTTGAACTCAGAGAAGGGAAAGATTGTGATCCGCCATACGATTGCCATGGCAAAAGCACTGCAGCTGCAGATTATTGCAGAGGGAGTAGAGACCGAAGAACATGTGCGGTTCTTAAAAAATTCACAGTGCGATATTGCACAGGGATATTATTTTGCAAAACCGATGCCGTTAGAAGAGTTTAATAAGTTAAAGTTTTAGGTTGACATCAATAATACACTGTTGTATATTACTTTTGTATTAGCGGTTGGGAATAACGCTTGAATAAAAGGAGCTAGAATTAAAATGTTTGAGAAGATGAAGAGTATTATTTCAGAGCAGCTGGGAGTTGACGAGAATAACATTGAACTTGAAACCTCTTTCAAAGAGGATTTGGATGCTGACTCGTTAGATTTATTTGAATTAGTTATGGCGATTGAAGATGCATTTAATGTTGAAATACCTGCGGATGATGTGGCAGAGTTGCATACAGTTGAAGATGTGATTGACTATTTAAGGGAGCAGGGAATAGAAGCATAAAGAAACTACATATGGATTTGTTTATTGTCATATGAGGCATATAAATGATATAAATAAGGCGTTCACTTAATTGTGAACGCCTTGTTTGTATGAAATAATCTCAGGACTTATTTATTAGCCTAAAACAACCTCGACAGTATGCTCTTTGCCATCGGCAAATACCGGAAGAATGTTTCCTTCGATTGCATTACCGTCAACAGTTACGCTCTTAACACCCTTGCTGACATGAGAAGGATTGCTAACGCTAATCTGGTAGGTTGCATTCCGGAACTGACGGGTAGCCTTGAAACCATCCCACTCAGAAGGGATTGAAGGATCAATCTTCAGTCCGTCATAATCAGGAATGATACCCAGCATATACTGAGAAACTGCTACGAAATTCCATGCAGCAGTACCGGTTAACCAGCTGTTCTTAGCCTCACCGAAACGGCCTGCATCCTTACCTGCGATCATCTGAGCATATACATAAGGCTCAGTTCTGTGTAAGTCGGAAATATCCTCTAAGTAAGCAGGTGCGATCTTTGAGTAGTACTCAAATGCCTTGTCGCCATGACCAACATATGCTTCGGCACAGATGATCCATGCGTTGTTATGGCAGAAGATACCTGCATTCTCTTTGTAACCGGCCGGATAAGTAGAAATCTCACCGTACTCAATGTAATACTTGGTAAATGCCGGATTATTTAATACAAGACCATGCTTGCAGTTCAAATACTTATCAATGCTTTCCAGAGTCTTTAAGTCATAACCCTTGTCCTTGCCAATCTCAGACATAACAGCGAAGCCCTGTGGTTCGATGAAGATCTTACCCTCTTCACATTCCTTAGAACCAACCTTACGTCCGAAGTCATCGTATGCACGTAAGAACCATTCGCCATCATAGCCGTATTCACAGATCAGGTTCTTCATCTTGTCGATCTCAGCCTGAGCCGCTTCAGCCTTATCATTCAGTCCCTGATGCTTGCAAAGTGCTACATATTCAGGACCGGCATATGTAAACAGAGTTGCCACGAATAATGACTCAGCAACCTTTGAGTACTTGTCATCGCCATACTTTGGTGAAGTCCATGTCTGGAAGCTCTCACCCGGAGTATTTGAGAAGCATGACAGATTCAGACAGTCGTTCCAGTCAGCTCTCATGGAGAGTGGAAGACCGTGAGGACCTACATTGTTAACTACACGGTAGAAGGACTGCTGTAAATGATGCATCATAGTCTGAGCTAACTTTTCATCATTTCTGTAAGGAACCATCTCATCCAGAATTGAATAATCGCCGGTCTCCTTAATGTATGCAGCAGTTGAAAGGATCATCCATAATGGATCATCTGAGAAGTCGCCGCCGACTGCATCATTACCCTTCTTGGTAAGTGGCTGGTACTGATGGAAGCATCCACCGTCTTCGAACTGGGTAGCGGCAAGATCCAGAATTCTTTCTCTTGCACGATCCGGGATCTGATGAACGAAACCAAGTAAATCCTGGTTGGAATCACGGAATCCCATACCACGGCCGATACCACTCTCGAAGTAAGAAGCGGAACGTGACATATTGAAAGTAACCATACACTGATACTGATTCCAGATGTTAACCATACGGTTCATCTTGTCATCCGGAGTGTTAACGGTATACTTGGAAAGCAGGTCGGACCAGCTCTGCTTTAATTCAGCCAGTGCTGCATCTACCTTTTCGGTTGTATTGAACTGTTCGATCATTGCATAAGCTCTTGACTTGTTCATAGAACCGTCTGCATTGAACTTTTCTTCCTGTGGATTCTCAACATAGCCAAGAATGAATACCAGATCCTTAGACTCACCAGGAGCCAGGCTGATGTTCAGGCAGTGAGAAGCGATTGGTGACCATCCGTCAGCCTTTGAGTTGTTAGCCTTGCCGGCTAAAACAGCCTGTGGATTGCCAAATCCGTTATATAATCCCATGAAGGTCTCGCGATCACAGTCATATCCTTCAATCTCAGAGTTAACTGTGTA
>HF991345.1:130260-140018 GCA_000431515.1 Clostridium sp. CAG:632
TTGTATTCGGTCTTGTGGCATAAAGTAGAACCTTCAACTTCTACTTCGCCGGTGTTGAAGTTTCTCTGGAAGTTTGTGGAATCATCTTCTGCGTTCCATAAGCACCATTCCAGGAAAGAGAAGAGCTTGAATTCCTTAGGAGTAGTTCCTTCGTTCTTCAGAGTTACCTTCTGAACTTCACCCTTGTAGTTGTTTGGTACGAAGAAAGTAACAGTAGCCTTCAGACCGTTGCTCTTACCGCTGATCACAGTATAACCCATACCGTGACGGCACTCGTAAAACTCCAGATCTTTCTTGACCGGAGACCAGCCCGGAGACCAGATATTGTCATCATCATTAATGTAGAAATAACGTCCACCCATATCAACCGGAACGTTGTTGTAACGGTAACGTGTAATTCTTCTGAGTCTTGCATCCTTGTAGAAGCTGTAACCACCAGCTGTATTGGAAATAAGTGAGAAGAAATCCTGATTTCCTAAGTAGTTGATCCATGGGTATGGAGTCTTAGGATTTGTAATCACGTACTCTTTGTTTTGGTCGTCAAAATAACCGAATTTCATGTGTGTGTGTACCTCCCTTTATTCTAGCGGACCGCATGGGGTCTCTTATAGTTCATTATATCTTATTCATGGCATAAAAACAAGAAAAACAACAGAAAATAACCGATATTAACGGATGGTTCTCCGCTATTATTCCGGAATTACGGCATAAAAATGCTGGGTAACGGTTTTACTCTCTCCGGGAGCCAGCTCTGCATAACCGGTATCCTCCGGAGCAAGCGGGAGATTCGGAGCATCGATCATCCAGGTCATAGGTTCCGGACAGAAATATCCCTTCTCCCCCCAGTCATTCCAGATGACCCAGAACTTGTAATCCCGGGATACCTCGTAGCGGATCTCTTTACCGCTGGCAATATCGGTAGCAACGATTCCGTAAAACGGCTTGCCGTCCATATCACCCATTTCTGCATAATAAACATCATTGTTGATGACCTGCTTTACAGGAACCATGGAGCCGGTCAGATACTGGCGGTCATGGTTGTCCAGCGGCATGAAGATGCCGGTTGGCAGGCAACGGTCATTCAGCTGCCATTTCTCGCCGATCGGCACATACAGACGCATGTCCTCGCCCTTTCCGTCAGAAGTGAAAGGACCCATCATTGTAGTATGTGTGCAGACGCCATACGGCATCTGGACATTGGAAAGATTGGTCATTGTAAAGGCATAGGAAAGACCGTTCTGAGAGAGCGTAAAGGTAAATTCTGCCCTAAATGAAATAGGAAGATATCTGAAATAATCATCCTTATCGTCATATACATATTCCGTAACGGCAACTGCTGTGTCATCGGTGGTGGTTAAGGATACTACGGTATGCTGACGCTTATGCAGGAAACCGTGAATAAAGTTGCCGAGATTTGATTCATTAACATTCAGATGGTAGAGTGCATCCGAGGTCTTTAAACGGCCGCCATCCAGACGGTTTGGAAGATAAAGTGTCGGCAGGCCGTAAACCTCCGGTGACTGCTTGATCTCTTCAATTGTGGTTTCTTCATGATAACGGAAAAATTCGATGTCATGTGCTTCATTACGGAGCCGGATGACATTGCTGCCGATGCCCGGAGCGATCATGGCCAGATAGTCACCTGCCCGCAGCTCGATGCAGGGTTCGCCTTTGTAAGTAATGGTTTGTGCTTGAATAGAACTCATTATGAAAACCTCCCCTTATTTATACAAAATACATATTATCATTTTACCATATATGGCAGAGAAAATCGACTATAAAATTTGTTACAGATGTACATAAAAAGAGGCGGTTAATACAGAAAAATGTAAGATTTGGGGATAGTTATTTTTATAAAACCGTGCTATAATAAACACCGCATTAAAAGGCGGTTGAAAGGAAATAATAAGGAAGAAACAGTTCAGGGAGGAATGCAGTTATGCCTCTAAATTATAAAAGCAGTTATAAGGAACGTGCTAGAAAACGGAATCTGTTCATTATCATAGGAATTGTTGCGGTATGCCTGATCGCTGCGGCGGTGATAATATTCACGAAAAAGCCGGCAGGAGGGCTTGCCGAAGATGATCATTCCGGAGAGTATGGCAAGGTCATAGAACGGCAGAAGCTTTATTTATACACAGTAGGCACACCAAGGGTAAGTCCGAGTGATGTGAATCGGGAATATACAAAGGTAGATAAGCAGGTAGAGGATTCTTATTTTGATGATGCACTGTTTATCGGGGATTCGCGGACAGAAGGATTTATGTTGTATACCAGTCTCAGCAACATTAAGGCGTATTGTTCCAAGGGATTAAGTATCTCAAGAATCTATGAGGATAAGATCGTTACACTGGAGGACGGACGGACAGTGACCGTTATGGACGCACTCCAGGAGGAGAAATATAAGAAAATATATATTATGTTTGGCGTAAATGAGCTTGGATGGCCTTATGACGATCTGTTTATCGAGCAGTATACGAAGCTGCTTCATGATGTAAAGCAGCTGGAGCCGGATGCGATTATCTATGTAGAGAACATTATTCCGGTATCGGCAGCGCGTTCAGCGACAGATCCGATTTACAATAATGATAATGTAAGGCATTTTAATGAAATGGTGGAGCAGGTATGTAAGGATCAGAACGTTGTATATCTGGATGTGGCTTCTGCATTGGCAGGCCCGGACGGAGCACTTCCGGCAAATGCCAGTACAGATGGTGTACATTGTAATAAAGAATATTGTGAGGTCTGGCTGAATTATCTGAAGAATAACACATATGAGATAAATTAGGAGGTTGTTAATATGAAAATGATGTGGAAAAAAATGAAAAAAACAGTTGCAGCCGGTCTGGCGGCCGCGATGGTGCTGGGACTTGCAGGCTGTGGAAACAGCAATTCGGATATTGATATTGACCCGGTGGCACTGGCCGATGATATGAAGGCATCTGTAACCTTTCAGGATCAGCTTTCGGAAGTGGAGCTGGATAAGGTGCTGTCTCTTTATGGGATTGATTCCGGAATCGTGGATTCCGGCAAGGCATATTTAAGCACAAATGCAACCGCAGAAGAAATCGCGGTAATAAAGGCTAAGACAGCAGAAGATGTGGATACGGTCAAGACAGCGGTACAGAACAGGGTGGCATCGCAGCTTCAGTCATTTGAAAGCTATAATGCGAATGAGGTTCCGAAGCTTGAAAATCCGGTGATCGAGACTGCAGGTACCTGCGTGATCCTATGTGTCTGTGATGATAAAGGTGAGGCAGAGGCCGTGATTGACAGTTATACAGCCGCCAAATAAACAGAAAACAGAATCACTATTAAAAAGAAATCCCTCTGTATGCAGAGCTGACTATCCGGGATCGGGTGACGGCTTTCCGTACAGAGGGTATTATTATGCACATAAATATAATATTATGATGAATTGCGGGAATTCTGGATCTGTGATAAATAATCATAGGAACGCTGATATTTGGCCATGCGGCGCTCATCTTCCACAGTCAGGATACTTAGGCGGGAACGGTTCATATTATCGTGGAGATCATATAACTTCACCTGAGTCGCCAGACCATCGGCAGATAGCTGCTCAATATAGCGCTGGTACGGAACCTTACGGTCATGTGTTAATAGGCGTAATGCATTTAATACGGATGGAGAAAATCCCTCAGCCTCCAGCATTTCGATGGAGATCGGTGTGTCTTCGATCACGTCATGAAGGATTCCGCATATCATCTCCTCCTGCGTTTTCCCGGCAAGCATAACGCGCATAGGATGCAGAATATATGGTTGTCCGGCCTTATCTAACTGCCCGCGGTGGGCTTCAACTGCAATTGCGATGGCTTTTTCCAGCATAAAATTCTCCTTGGTAATGAAAGAGTTCGTTCGTACCTGTATAAGCAGGTGGATGAATAGTATACATTTATTATAACGTACTTGGTACGGGAATACAATTAAGAAAAATGTCAGAATTTCTAAAAGTTTTCATTGGGAAAAAGGGATAAAGTATGAAGCAGAGACATTAGTAGAGATGTTTGGACGGAGGAACATTTTGAAAACGGCTGCATAGAATAATTTATAGATAATGACAATTCAGCAGTCGTATAAAACAAAGCTATAGATTTTTCAAACAGATGTATTTTGATAAAATACCGGTATGCCGACTGCTTTGCAGATAGGGCTTCTGCCGATGGAGTCCCGGAAGCCGGGATTCCGGGGCAGGGAGCCGGCAGGATTGTAATACATAGGCACGCATTATGATTCGTTTGCGGAGCAGCCGGTAGCGGAGAAATAGGAGTGGAGTGACTTATCAATGAGAGACAAAGGAGAGCAGAGTGGACAACGGAAGATGAAACGGATGCAGAAGTTATGTGCCCGGATGCCGATAGCAGGTGGCATCCTGGCATTGATCATCGGGATTGTGTTTTTGGCCCGGTCGACCGGTGGTGCGGAAAGGGAGGATGGAAGCTTCATTGAACGGATAAAACCGGAATTCCGTGCAGAGCCGATCGTATCTGCGGCAGAACAGTTTCCGGATCTTGATATTCAGGAAGAATTTCTGACGGTAAATCCATATTCGCGACCGGGGACGGAGCTGAAGAATGTAAAGAAGATTGTAATCCATTATACGGCGAATCCGGGGACATCCGCACAGGCAAACCGGGATTATTTTGAAGGACTGGCAACAACCCGGATTACATCTGCCAGCAGTCATTTTATTATTGGTCTGGATGGGGAAATCATACAATGCGTGCCTCTCAATGAGGTGGCATATGCATCGAATGAAGCAAACTCCTACAGTCTGTCTATTGAATGCTGCCATCCGGATGACAGCGGAGAATTTGCAACTGTTACATATAATCAGTGTGTGGAATTGACGGCGGAGCTCTGTAAGTACTATCGCCTGGATCCGGAGACAGATGTCATCCGGCATTATGATGTGACAGGTAAGGAATGTCCGTTATATTATGTGGAAAATCCACAGGAATGGGAAATGTTTCTGGGATTCGTTAAGGATCGGATATCATAGCTTGAACTTGATCTGAATCGGTTTTTTTAACTGCTGGCCACCTCTGGAACGGACCTTGGTGGAGATGTTCAGATAGTAGAAAACACCTTCTGCATAAGCCTGTGTCGGTTCTATTTCAATCATATTCGTATCCGGATTATATTGGATGTTGGCATTCACAGGTGCTCCCATCTCATTGGTCAGATACATCGTGGAAGCATTCACGGTGGAAGGATTTAACGGTGTGTTGAATTTGATCCTCCAGACGAAGCTTCCGGTACGGAATGCCAGATTCTGATGTACTTTTTTCTGTAAATCTTCGGGAACATCTTCGATGTCCAGATATTGTGCTGCCATCGTATGGCCTCCTTTCCAATCTGGTTCTATCATACCATTTTTCATGAGATTTTGACAATAGGACTTGCCAAAATCGTGGGGACAAAGTATTCTTGAGTGTGGAATACAGAAAATGAGAAAGAAGGATATTATAATGAGTAAAGTGAGCTGGAAACCTGGAAATATGTTGTATCCATTACCGGCGGTGCTGGTAACCTGTCGGGATAAACAGGGAAATGATAATGTTTTGACCATTGCATGGACCGGAACGATCTGTTCAGATCCGGCTATGTTATATATATCGGTTCGACCGGAACGCTATTCGTATCCGATGATCAGGGAAACGGGAGAATTTGTTGTGAATCTGACGACGGAGGAGCTGTTAAAGGCTACGGACTATTGCGGTGTCCGTTCCGGCAGGGATGAGGACAAGTTCCGGGCAGCGGGACTGACAAAGGGAGAGGCACAGCAGGTGAATGCACCGATCATTATGGAAAGTCCTGTAAATATTGAATGTAAAGTGAAAGAAATTGTTCCGCTTGGTAGCCATGATATGTTCATTGCAGAGGTAGTGAATGTTCAGGTCAGTGACGAATATATGAATGAAAATGGGACATTTGATCTTTCTGCGGCCAAGCCTCTGGCGTATTCCCATGGACGGTATTATGAGATGGGAGCGGAGCTTGGAAGCTTTGGATATTCCGTACGAAAGAAAGCATAGGAGGACAGGTGGAATGAAAGGAAATAATATCATCCTGATTGGAATGCCGGGATGTGGTAAGAGTACAATCGGAGTTGTGCTGGCGAAGGTCCTGGGGTATGAATTTACAGATTCGGATCTTCTGATCCAGAAAAAAGAAGGCCGACTGCTACGGGAAATCATAGCAGAAGAGGGTGAAGAAGCATTTATCCGGATTGAAAATGAAGTAAATGCGGGAATAGAAACGGATAAGCATGTGATTGCAACCGGTGGCAGTGTCATTTACGGAGAAGAGGCTATGAATCATTTCCGGGAAATCGGAACAGTGGTATATCTGAAATTATCCTACCCGACAATCTGCAGCCGGCTGGGGAATATCCGTCGGAGAGGTGTTGTACTGAAGGATGGACAGACGCTGAAGGATCTGTATGATGAAAGAATTCCGTTATATGAGAAATATGCAGATGTAATC
The DNA here is from genome assembly GCA_000431515.1 of Clostridium sp. CAG:632. Lineage (GTDB taxonomy): Bacteria > Bacillota > Clostridia > Lachnospirales > Lachnospiraceae > CAG-632. The sequence continues at coordinate 136,768 of HF991345.1, forward strand.
GTAGATGCAGAGGGATATGATATAGAGGGGCTGATGGACGAAGTGGTACATGAGCTTCAGAAAATTACAGAATTTGAATGATTTGTAATTCCGGTTTTTTGGACAGATCAAGAAATCCGTCTGAAGTGCGGATCATAGGACGTGACAGGGCGTTTTCGTTTACCATGACGATCTCGCCCTTTTCATTATTATTTAACAGAACGGTCTCGTGCAGATAGGTCTGGACGATTCCCTTTAAAAATGTAAGGATAAATTCCGTATCATATTTCTGGAAACCTTCTGCCTCAAATTGTCGTATGACCTCAAACGGGCAGATACCTTTCCGATATACCCGGTCGGCCGTCATCGCTTCATAGATGTCCACAATGCAGACAATACGGGCAAAGGCAGGGATTTTAGTCCCGGAAATATGCAGAGGATATCCGCTGCCGTCGTATTTCTCATGATGACAGAGCGCAACCTGTGCGATTCGAGGATCCAGATCCTGCTTGGATAACAGCTGATAACCGAGTCGGGAATGCTGCTTGATAATCTCGTATTCTTCTGCAGTCAGCCGTCCCGGTTTGGTGATGATTTCAGATGGAACCATCAGCTTTCCGATGTCATGGAGCAGACCGGAAACGGTCAGCAGCCTGGTGTCTTCCTCCGGAAGATGCAGCCATTTTCCCATAATATTACAGATGATAGACACATTCAGGGAATGGGCGAAAGTAGAATCATCAAAATGCCGCATGTTATGGAGCATGTCAAACACCTGATAGGAGGTATGGGCATGCTTCAGAATGTCGGCGGTCGTCTCAAACATCTGATCAATGTCAATCTGGGTGTCGCGCTCGGCAATGTCGGTCAGAGTGTATTGGAAATGATCCTTTGCTTCATAAAATGCATCACTGTACTGTAGGAAATCATCGCTTTCACGAACACGCTGCGCATGGGTCTTATATACATTCGGAGACTCGGGGATGTTGGAAACGGAAGCCGTTCCGGCAGGTGTTTCGGTGAAGACGGATATCTGCTTAATGCCATAATAGACCAGGCGGGGCAGAATCTGTTCCGTAATGACCACGCCTTTTGGCAGGATCAGCTGATAATTCTGATTGTAAATATCATCAGCGACCTGCATTCCCGGTTTTAAATTGGAAAGAGACACTCTTTTATGATTCATTCCAATACTCCCATTCATAATCTATCATCAGTATAGAAAACGAAGCAGGAAAAGTCAATTGGCGACGTTATTCTTGTCTCCGTGAATAAGACTTTACAAATGAACGAAAGACTGTTATAATTGTTACGAAAATGTTACAAAGTGATTTAGAATTGGACAGGAGTCAGACAAATGAAACGTGACAATGTAGGAACGATTCGTAGAAAATTAAAGATATATCGTGGTTTGTTTATTGCAACAAGTGTTGCACTGTTAGCATTCCCGGTTGCGGTAAATGGTGATTTTGTAAAGGAACGATATCAGATTCTGATTAATGGCAGGAGCGTGGGAACGGCAGAAAGCAAGGAGGCAGCACAGGCAGCCTATGAGCAGGCACGTCTGGAGCTGAATGCACAGTCCGATGCTCTGACACTTGTAGATGCAGATGTAGCCTACGAGCCGGTCAAGAAGAGCTTTGGAAAGGCTGAGGATGCAGAGACTCTGAAGCAGAATGTATATCAGGAGCTGCAGGCATGTACAGTGGATAATAAGACGCTGGCATATACTTTGAAAATCAATAATTATACCGTTACACTTTCCAGTGAGGCTGAAGTGTTACAGGTATTAGAGCAGGTACAGAATAATTACGATACGGATGATGAGTTCATGATTGAGCTGGCATCGGAGAATAAACAGGAAGTTGGGGCTATGTCAACGAATGTGGTGAATGCCTCCAAGACAGCGAATAATCCGCCGGTTGTAGCTGCGGATGCAGAAGGTAATCCGACAATCGCAGATGCTTCTGTAAATGTCGGAGAGGACGGTATCCTGTCAGTGGAGTTCCAGGAGAACATTGAGGTAATTGAAACCTATGCTTCTCAGGACCAGTTGAGTGATGTACAGACAGCATATGAGAGCATTACCAAAGAGCAGGAGAACAATGAGGTTTATCAGGTGCAGGCAGGTGACTGTCTGTCTACGATCGCAGATAAATACGGTATGACAACCGGTGAACTTCTGGCAATCAACGAAGGTATGGAGATCGATTCCAATATTTTAGTCGGTGACCAGATCGTAGTTATGGTTCCGAAGCCGGAGCTTTCCGTTGTAATGCGGGAGCAGACCACATATACCGAGGATTATGAGGCTGATGTACAGTATGTGGATAATCCGAATAAATATGTCGGAGACGATACGGTGATTCAGGAGCCACAGACCGGTAACCGGACCGTAACGGCAATTGTAAGCTATAATAACGGCGCAGAGACCGGGCGTGAGATCATTAAGCAGGCAATCAATACAGAAGCCGTTCCTAAGATCGTGGAGCGGGGGACCATGCCACTGCCGACGTATATCCGGCCGACAACATACGGAACCTTGACTTCCGGATTCGGTGCCCGTTGGGGAACAATTCACAAGGGTATTGACTGGGGTGTTCCGGTAGGAACCGCATGCCGTGCTTCCAGAGCAGGCCGTGTCGTATCTGCAGGCTGGTCCGGTGGATATGGTTACTGTGTAGTGATCGACCACGGGGATGGTGTAAAAACCAGATACGCACATTTAAGTTCTATTCAGGTAAGCGCGGGACAGTATGTAGACCAAGGTGAGGTAATTGCGAGAACCGGAAATACCGGAGACAGTACCGGACCACATATTCATTTTGAGATTATTGTAAACGGAACTGCAGTTAATCCGGCAGGATATTTATAAAATGAATTGAGCTCCCATGAGTGATGAGATTTCTGGATGAAATCCGCGTTCATGGGAGCTTTTTTGGCATTTTCCGGTAATAAGCAACCGGGAATGAGTGTGAAAATGGAAGGAAACAGTGAGAGGGGATGAAAATGGAAACAGTAAGTTGCTTTCTTAAAAACTTCTTTTCCTGTATGATATAAGAAAAGGAGGTAGGGATGATGGAAACAAAAAATATTATTTTGAAACTTCGTACAGAAAGAGGAATGTCACAAGACGAGCTGGCAGATAAAATCATGGTAACAAGGCAGGCGGTATCACGCTGGGAAAATGGTGTTTGAGTTATAATAGGACCAAGTTAGATGAAACCCAGTAAAATCAAGGGGTTATGCCTAATTTAGTCCTTATTTTTATA
>HF991346.1:0-32256 GCA_000431515.1 Clostridium sp. CAG:632
TGCTGCGTAATACATTGCCAACTGTTGGCCAATGGTAAGCAGGAAGCTCCATTACGAATGGTGCAGGCTCGCCTGCGAACATCTTTGTCTTCTTTAAGATGATACCGGAGCAGATAATTGCTGCGATACCTATAAAGTATGCACTCCATGATACCCAGCCTGCATTATCAAAGAATGCACCTGCGATCAACGCAATGATAGGAAGCTTTGCGCCACAAGGCACAAAGGTCGTTGTCATAATTGTCATCTTACGGTCTCTGTCATTCTCAATGGTACGGGATGCCATAACACCCGGAACACCACAACCACTACCGATCAGCATTGGAATGAATGACTTACCGGAAAGACCGAACTTACGGAAGATACGATCCATGATAAATGCAACTCTCGCCATGTAACCACAGGACTCTAAGAATGCCAGGAACAGGAAGAGTACCAACATCTGCGGTACGAAACCAAGAACCGCACCAACACCGGCTACGATACCATCCAGGATCAGGCTCTTTAACCAGTCTACACAGTTCATGGAATCCAGCAGATTCTCAACAAGTACCGGAATACCAGGAACCCATACACCATAAGTTGTTGTATCCGGCTCACCGGCATCTACAACTTCCTGCGCCTCTGCAACTACACTATCTGATAATGTAACGGTTTCGATTACTTCGTCTTCATCATCTACGATATCTACAACGGTAGCACCCTCGTCCCCGGCTGCCAGGATCTGGTCTGCACGGCTATAAGCAGCCGCATCATCATCATATGCTGCGGAACCGATACCAAACAGATGGAAGCCATCACCAAACAGGCAATCATTGGTCCAGTCTGTTACCCAGCCACCAACGGTGGTTACAGATACGTAGTAAACAATAAACATAACAACTGCGAAGATTGGAAGTGCTGCCCAACGGTTTGTAACAACACGGTCAATCTTATCAGAGATTGTCAGCTTCTCGCCCTTCTTCTTGGTCAGGCAGTCTCCAATGATGGATGAAATATATACATATCTCTCATTGGTAATGATACTCTCGGTATCATCATCAAACTCTTTCTCTAACTGTGCGATCTCAGCAGATACATCCGGAACGGTTGTTAACAGTTCCTTGATCTTGTCATCCTTCTCTAACAGCTTGATCGCAAAGAATCTCTTCTGTGCATCTGCCACATCAGAGCCAAGCTTTTCTTCTACTGCTGTAATAACACTCTCAACGCCCTCTGCAAACTCATGAACCGGTGCCATCTCTTTCTTAGCCTGTGCAAGTGCAACTGCCTTCTCTGCTGCCTTCTCGATACCGACACCCTTCAGTGCGGAAATCTCAACAACCTCACAGCCTAACTTCTTGCTCAGCTTATCAATATGTATCTTATCACCGTTCTTCTGAACGATATCCATCATATTGATTGCCATGATCACAGGAATACCCAGTTCCATAACCTGTGTTGATAAATATAAGTTACGCTCGATATTGGTACCATCTACGATGTTAATGATCGCATCCGGTTTCTCATTGATCAGATAATTTCTGGCTACTACTTCCTCCAAGGTATATGGAGATAATGAATAAATGCCGGGTAAGTCCATGATCGTAACATCTTTATGATTCTTAAGCTTACCTTCCTTTTTCTCTACTGTAACACCCGGCCAGTTACCTACGAACTGATTGGACCCTGTCAACGCATTAAATAATGTAGTCTTACCGCAGTTCGGGTTACCTGCCAACGCAATTTTAATTGCCATCTTTTTGCTTCCTTTCTTTATGAGATAATGTTAATTAACTTCTATATGCTTTTGCTAATATTTGTTATGTCATTTTAACTTTTATTAGCATCTGCTAACGCGGTGGGTAAAAAAAATTACTCCACCTCGATCATTTCTGCATCCGCTTTCCGTAAAGACAGTTCATAGCCTCTAACCGTTACTTCAACCGGATCTCCAAGCGGAGCAACCTTTCTTACATAAACGGAAACTCCCTTAGTAATTCCCATATCCATGATACGACGTTTTACCGGTCCGTCACCTGACAGCTTCTTTACCGTTACTGTCTGACCAACTTTCACTTCTCTTAGTGTCATGTCTTCTCTCCTTCTTTCTTTCCTTAATGATACTGACTTAAGCAACCATGATCTTGTTTGCCATATCTCTGCCAATGGCTACCCGTGCTTCTTTTACATTCACGATCATATTGCCGTTCGTCTCTGATATGACCGTAACCGTGGAACCGGCTACAAACCCAAGATTTTCAAGAAATCTACGGGTTTCTTCCTTTCCGCCAATCCTGACAATTACAATCGGTTTTCCTTTTTCAACCATCGTTAAAGGCATCCTATCATCCTCTTTCTCAAGTGCAGATTCTCATTTCTTCGATAGTTAGTATATTCTAACGAATTGTAGTTGTCAATAACTTTTTTCAATAAAGAATTACAAATTTTTAATTATTTTCTGTGCAATCTTCCAATTGATAAATATGAATGATATTACGGACCCCTTGATATAGGTAAGGCTTCATCTTATCCATACCGACAGGCTCATTATAAAGAATCACGCTGTAGCAGGTCGAGCTGACCAATTCCACGATCATGAACAGCATAATCTCCGGATCCCGGTACTTCTCCGGTACTTCCTGTAATATCTGATGAAACACATCGGTAAAATTAATATCATCCTCATATGCCGGAGATGACAATGCATTTTTAAAGATACCCCAGCTGAGATTTTTAGAAATGAATTTAAGCAGATTCGGATTCTTTATCAGCTGATTAATAATACTGTCAATAAAGAAGATCATACGATCTTCAAATTTATCAATCGGCATATCCAATGCCTGATATTCCTCCACCGCTTTCTGAAACAGCTGGCTGGACTTATGGGAGATCAGTTTATTATGGATGTCGTATTTGTCTTTAAAATAAAGATAGAACGTACCCTTTGCAACCCCGGCCTGATTGACAATATCAGAAATCGACGTCTTGTTGATCCCCTGTGTCATAAACAACTGAAAAGCCGTATCTAACAATGAATCCCTTTTTATCTTCTTATTTACATCTAATTTACCCATATCAATACCTCACCTGCTTATTTTGCAGAATTCTTAATCTTTTAAATTGTACAACCTGCCTGCTCCCTTGTCAACGAACCAAAAATGACCAAAAGTCATTTTATATTTTGACGGTTTTTCGTTATTTTGCCGAAATAATGACTAATGGTCATTTTTATCATTTTAATATATTGACTGATGGTCATTTTTTGAATATAATGCATTACGAAACAAAAAGATTGACTATTGGTCATTTTTGAAAGGAAGGGTTTACATGTTAAAATTAGGCAAAGGAATTGTAAAGTTCCGAATTCCAATTCTTATCATCGGAATTCTGCTCCTGATTCCTGCATTTTTCGGCATGGCAGCTACAAGAGTCAATTATGATATTCTTGCATACCTGCCATCCGACATCGACACGATGAAAGGACAGGACATTCTCCTGGATGAGTTTGGAAAAGGCGGCTTCTCCATGGTTGTTGTAGAAGGCACTACCGATCAGGAAACCGCAGAGCTAAAGAGTAAGATTGAATCTGTTGAGGGCGTTGCTGATGTTCTCTGGTATGATTCTCTGGCGGACATTTCCGTTCCAAAGGAAATACTTCCTGAGAATCTCTATGAGAAATTCAACGCAGATGATTCTACTCTGATGGTTGTCTTCTTCTCAGACTCCACATCAGCAGATAAGACCATGGATGCGATCGAGGAGATCCGGTCCGTAACCGGCAAGCAGTGCTTCGTCAGTGGTATGTCAGCCGTTGTTACCGATATTAAGAATCTGTCCGAAAAAGAAACTCCATTATACGTACTGATTGCAGTTATCCTCTGTTGTATCGTATTAGCCATCACCATGGACAGCTTCCTGGTACCGGTATTCTTCATGTTAAGTATCGGTATGGCGATTCTTTACAATATGGGAACCAACATATTCTTAGGAGAAATCTCCTATGTAACCAAGGCATTGAGCGCAGTGCTTCAGTTAGGTGTTACGATGGACTACTCCATCTTCCTGTGGCACAGCTATCAGGAACAGAAAAAACGATTTAACGGTGATAAGGAACGTGCCATGGCACACGCCATTTCCAATACGATCACTTCCATAGTCGGCGGTTCCGTTACAACGATTGCAGGCTTCATTGCCTTATGCTTCATGAGCTTCACACTGGGGTTGAATTTAGGTATCGTTATGGCAAAGGGTGTTATCTTCGGTGTTATCGGCTGTGCAACCCTGCTGCCTTCCATGATCCTGATCTTCGACAAGCCACTGGAAAAGACTATGCATCGTCCGATCATGCCGGACTTCTCCAAGTTCGCGGGCTGGGTAACCAATCATACGGTATTATTTACCGCCTTATTCCTGGTCATCCTGTTCCCTGCTTTCTACGGATATCAGAATGCATCTGTATACTATAATCTGGACTCCACACTTCCGAGAGATCTGGACAGCATCGTTGCGAATACCAAGCTGGAAGAGGAATACAATATGAGTTCCACTCACATGATTCTGGTCAATGCAGATATGGAGCCTAAGGATGCTATTAATATGATGAATGAGATCAAAGCACAGGACGGTGTTACCTTTGCACTTGGTATGGATTCCATCCTCGGTCCGTCCATTCCAAGAGATGCGATTCCTGCAGATCTGATGGATACCTTAAAGAGTGAGAACTGGCAGCTGATGCTGGTCGGATCTGAATATCCAGTTGCATCTGATGAGGTAAATGCTCAGGTAGAGATCTTAAATAATATTGTAAAGAGCTATGATGATTCCGGTATGGTAATCGGCGAGGCCAGCTGTACCAAGGATCTGATCACCATTACCGACAAGGACTTCGCAGTCGTAAATACGATCTCCATCGGTGCGATCTTCATCCTAATTGCAATCGTATTAAAATCAGTCACACTTCCAATTATTCTGGTATGTGTTATTGAGTTTGCAATCTTCATTAATATGGGTATTCCTTGCTACACCGGCACCCCGCTTCCGTTCATTGCATCGGTTGTTATCGGTACCATACAGCTTGGCTCTACCGTGGATTATGCGATTTTAATGACTACCCGTTACCGGAAGGAACGGTTCAACGGAGCTGATAAGAAGGATGCTATCCAGACTGCATTAAGCACCTCCATTAAGTCCATTTTAGTCAGCGCTTTTGGATTCTTCGCTTCCACCTTCGGTGTAGGTATGTATTCCAATATTGATATGATCAGTTCTCTGTGTACCCTGATGGCACGTGGTGCTCTGATCAGTATGGTGGTTGTTATCCTGGTTCTGCCATCCATGTTCATGATCTTTGATAAGGTCATCTGCAAGACCAGCGCCGGTTTCCGCCCGAAAAAGGAGAAAACTGCCGCTTTGAATCAGCCATCCGTAAATTAGTAATCAGAATCATTGAACTGTTTAAATTTGAAAAAGGAGTGCTTAATTATGAAAAAAGGAATCAAAATTACAGCTGCAGCACTTGCAGTATTAGCTTCTGCCGGAGCAACCGGCTATTATGCAAATATAAATAAAGCAAACGCAGATGACCACGCCTCTACCGTAGAGCCAAGAACCGTATCTGCTGTTACAAGTGAGACCAGAACCGCTTCTTCCGAGAAGGCTCAGAAGGATGAAACCGTTTATGTATTATCAGACGCAAACGGTAATGTCAACAAGACCATCGTCAGCGACTGGTTAAAAAACACCGGTGCCTTAAAGAGCATTGATGATATTTCCAATCTGTCTGACATCGTAAATGTCAAGGGCAGTCAGGCCTATACAACCGACGGCGACTCTGTCTTATGGGATGCCCAAGGTTCCGATATCTACTATCGCGGTACCACAGATAAACAGGTGCCTGTTACCATGAAGGTTACCTACACTCTGGACGGCAAGGAAATCTCGCCGGAAGAACTTGCCGGTAAGAGCGGTCATGTAAAGATTCGTTATGATTATACAAATAATGAGAAACGCAGCACGATCGTCGGGGATTCCAAGGAAGACTTATATATACCTTACCTTCTGTCCACGGTAACTTCTCTGGACAGTGATAAATTCACCAACATTGAATTATCCAACGGTAAAGTCCTCTCCGATGGCAGCAAGGTCATGGTCATGGGTGTTGCATTCCCCGGCTTAAAAGAAAGCCTGAATCTGAAGGATGATGCGGATGTTGATATCCCGGATTACTTCGAGATTGAAGCAGATGTAACCGACTTCGAAATGGAAACCTCCGTTACCGTTGCTTCCAGTGAGATCTTCAGCGAGCTGGATATTGATACAGACAGTACTGTAGATGATCTGAAGGATTCTATCAAGCAGCTTTCCGATGCATCCGAAGAATTATGTGACGGAACCAAATCACTGTATGATGGCATTAATGAGTTATCAGACGGAACCGGTTCCTTAACCGATGGTATTGATCAGCTGGCAAACGGTGTTACTACCTTAAATACAGGTGCGGCTTCCTTAACCTCCGGTGCCGATCAGGTAAATGCAGGTGCGGCTTCTCTGGCCGATGGAGCCTCTGCTCTTTCTACCGGTGCCGATTCCTTAGTCAGCGGTGCCGGAGAATTATCTGCCGGACTGGATTCCTTGAATACGAATATGAAGAGTGCCAAGACCGGTGCCGATCAGCTGGCTGCCGGAAGCGGCCAGTTAGTCGATGGTGTCGGCAAGGTCAGTACAGGTCTGACTCAGACTGCAGGTGGCCTGACCGAATTATCCGACGGCATTGATACCGCTGCCGCTGCATTACAGACATCTATCCAGTATGAAGAGACAGAAATCGCCAAGATCCTGACCGTTCATCCGGATTATGCAACCGGCGCTCCTGCTTCCGGTGATAAGACAGAAGCAGACTGGGTAACCTTCTCTAACTTATACGCCAGTGTACAGTATCAGAAATCCGTATACGCTTCCATGACTACCGTACCGGAAGCAGAAGATGCCAAGACCATCAAGAAGGGTATCGTTGCTCTTCAGGCAGGCAATACAAAGCTTTCCGATGGTGTCAGCGATTTATCCGACGGTATTGATCAGGTGCATACCGGTGCTGTTTCTCTTCAAAACGGACTCGGTCAGTTAGCTGCAGGCAGTGAGAAATTAAATACCGGTGCAACCGCTCTTTACAGTGGCGCACAACAGGCTTCTGCCGGAGTAAAGCAGTTATCCGACGGTGCCAATCAGGTAGCTGCCGGAACCAGTCAGTTATCCGGTGGTGCAAAGCAGCTGGCAGACGGCACCAGCCAGCTGGTAACCGGTGCTACGGCTCTCCGGAATGGCGGAAAGACCCTTACCTCCGGTGTAGCACAGTTAAAGGATGGTGCTTCCCAGTTAAATGATGGTATGAATGAATTTAACGAAACCGGTATCCAGAAATTAAGTGAGGCGATCAACGGTGACCTCTCCGGTTATTTAGATCGTTTCAAGGCATTAAAGAATTTATCTGCTGACTATGGTACATTCTCCGGCGTAGCCGACAATATGGATGGAAAAGTAACCTTCATCTATACCACAGACAGCATTTTATCCGAATAACATTGCTGTATCCTTTCCTTTTAGTTTGCCGGGAATCCGCTGCCTATGGATTCCCGGCTTTTGATTATTGAAACCAATGTGCATGACTGCCATGGCTGTCCTTCTTTACATATAACAGATGCTCTACTTCATCCCGAAGCTCCGCTACATGCGAAATAATGCCGACCGTCTGATTCTTTCCCGTCATGCTTCGCAGCTTCTCAATTGCCAGTTGTCTGGCATCATCATCCAGAGAACCAAAACCTTCATCGATAAACAGCATTCCCATCTGGATACGTCCTACCCGCTTCTCAATGATATCTGCCATTCCGAATGCCATAGCCAATGCCGCCTGAAAAGACTCGCCGCCAGATAAGGTCTTGACATCCCGCACCTGATTTAACTCTGCACTGTAGATATCCAGATCCAGTCCTGCCTCTCCCTGTGTCTGAAGATTTTTCAGCTCCCGGCACTGCAGATATAGTCTTCCTCCGGTCATCTCCACAAGCCGCTCATTCGCCGCCCGAATCATTTCATTGAAATAATACCGCTGAATATAGGTCTGAAAGTCCAGCTTCACGCTCTGATTTAATCGTCCGTTTGCAGTCTTACTTAAGGTCTCGTAAATACGGAACTCGCTCTCTTCCTTCCGATACTGTTCCTGCAGCTTCCGCAGCTGTCGAACCTGGGTTTCATTCGTACTCAGCCGATTCGCACTCTTCTGATATGCAACCTCTGCGAGTTGTTCCTGTTCCTCTGCGGTCTTCAATGTTTCTCTCATACCGTCCAGCTCATATGACGGTTTCTCTCCAACCTCCCGGACAGCAATCTCGTACTCCTTCTGAACATCCTTGCAGTGCTGCTCATAGCGGTTGTGTTCCTCCCGTAGCTGCTCCAACACTCTGTGTTCCATACAGCCTTTTAAGAATGCCTCCTCTGTCTCAAACCCTGCCTCTAGCCGTCGTTGCTCATACTGCAGCCTTCTCTGCTCCGTCTCTGCTTCCAGCCGTTTTTGCTCTGTACGTTTGGCCTCCAGAATCCCAAGAAAACGGTTGATTTCCGTCTGCAGCTTTTGCAAACTCTCCTCTCCGGCGGTTATCTTCTCTGTCCATGTCTTTAACTCCTGCTTTTTCCTGGTCAGCTCCTGTTCCGCCTGCTTCATATCCTCAAATACGAGTGCCTTTCTCATTCCGGCTATCTGTGCCTCCTGCTGTATGATCCGGTCATGTACGGTCTGACACTCTGTCTCAAGCTTCTTTCCCTGCTGCTCATATTCCTGTACCTGCTGTTCCAGCTCCGGCAACTCTCTGTTAACGCGCACCAGCTGTTTTCCTGCATTCTCTGTCTGTTGTCTGGCTTCTCTCCGGGCACTTAACTCCTGTTCCGCCTGTTTCTCCGTTGCTTCTAAAATCCTTCCGGCATCCGCTTTATCCAACCAGTCTGTCAGTCCGAGTTCTTCTCCATCCTTCTGAAGCTGCTGATCCTTCAGTTTCAGTGTCTGTTGCCATGCATGGATCTCCTCGGCACACTGCTGATAGCTCTTCTCGGCGGCTTCCCTTGCCTGCTGAAAGCTCTCCAACTGCTCTTTCGAGATACTCTCCATTAACTCTGCTGCCGGATGCGGATGTTCTACCGATCCACATACCGGGCATGGACAGGCCGGCTTTAACTGTTTTGCCAGAATACCAGCCTGATTTCCTATATATTGCTCCATTGCATGCTCATAGCACGCACCTGCCTTGACTTTCTCCGCTTCTGCCGCTGCCAGCTTTGTCTGATATGCTGATTCCCTTGTAGCTTCTTCCTCCCGGCTCTGCCACAGCTCCTGAAGTCTCCGGATCTTATCCAGCCGCTGCCCGGCTGTCTGCTCCATCTGATCTGCGGCCTCATACCCATTCGCCAGAATGGAAAGCTCCTGCTGCTGTTCCTTCAATTGCTGAATCCGAGCAGCGGTTTCCACCTGCCGTTCCACTATCTGTTCCTGCCGTTGCTGCAGTTCCTGCATGATTCGGCTATCCTTCTGAAGCTCTGTCTGCAACACCTGAAGTTGCTCATATTGCTGTAGATTCTCCTCTAACTGCCGAATCTCCGGTGTCAAGCCTTCTGCCACTTCGGCGCCTTCAGCTTTTAACCGGTTCACAGCCGGCACCAGACGGTCTTTTGCCTGTGTCCGCTGCACCTGTAACTGTCCTGTCTCCTCCAGTTCTTTTATACATTGCAGCTGTTCCTGCTGTTTTATTTTCCACGCATGATAATCCGGTTCTACCTGACCGGCTTTCTCCGCTGTTTGAATACGTAATAATTTCTCATTCTCCTGCGCCCTTTGAAGCTCCAGCTGCTTCAGCTGTTCCTGCAGAGCATCCCTCTGTGTAATCCATTTCAGCTCCTGCTCTGCCTGAGACAGCTTCACCTTCATCTGTGCAACCTGCTCCTTTGCGGCCTCCTGTACTTCTCTGTCTTTCTTTGCCTGCTGTCCGGATTGCTGACAGATTTCCTCCAGCATTTTCTCAACCAGCTCCGTACGATCCATGGTCTCATACTGCAGAACGGACTCCCACTCCGATACCCTTTCATATCCATCCGGCAACAGAATGCCCCGCATATAAGCCTGGTAGTGCATGCTATATTCCTTCAACTTTTCTGTGGAACTCTTCGCCTGCTCTTGCAATTGATCCTGGATTCTTGCATAAATCTCTGTATCAAAAAGCTCCTTGAAAATCTCCTTTCGTTCCTTTGACGATGCAAATAGCAGCTGCGTAAATTTTCCCTGTGCGATCATTACGATGGACGAAAACTGCTTGGCTGTGATTCCGATTATTTCTATGATCTTACGGTTGATTTCCTGCTTTTTCCCGCGATACATAGTACCGTCCGGCAGCTGCAGTTCCACACCCGCCTTCTCCTCTGTCAATGCATAATTACCATCCTGATTCCGCCGTTTACTCTGCCTCTTATAGGTTGGATTCCGTTTAATCACATAGGTCTCTCCCCGATATTCAAACTCCAGCTTTACATAGGTCGGTGTATACGCATCCGCATACTGGCTCCGCATCATGCCGCCATCCCGGACTCTGCCGCTGGTTTCCTCAAACAATGCATAACTGATTGCATCCAGAATCGTTGTTTTGCCTGCACCGGTATCTCCGGAAATCAGAAACAGCTCTCCCTGTACTCCGCGAAAATCAATGATTTCCTCACCGGAAAAGGAACCAAATGCCGATAATATAAGCCGATTGATTTTCATTCCTGCACCTCCTTTGCTGCCTCCAGACAGATACGGTCAAACACTGCCCGTTCCTCCTCATGCATCGGTCTGCCCGTCATCTTCTCAAAAAATACTGCAAACGCTTCCTGTGGTACCAGCTCCCGGATTTTCTCATCCTCTGCTTCCTCTGTTTCCAGTTTCATCCGCATACAGTCCAGTTCTAACTCCAGTAGGTGATGCAGATATTTCTCCAACTGCTCCTTCGGCCGGTAAATCTCCGCATCATCCGTCAATGCAACACTGACATAATCCTCAGCCAGATTACCTTCCTCCTGCACCGCCATGTGAATGATCTCCTCTATTGTTCCCGTCACCTTCTGTACATTCCGCAGGGGGATTAGCGGAACCTGACGAATTTCAGGACCGGTATTCTTATCTGCCAATGTCACTATCGTAATCCCCTTTTTATGATTGCATTCACTGACCGAATATTTCAGTGGTGTCCCGGAATAACGGATCCACGGCTTTCCCACCTGCTGTGCGCCATGAATATGCCCCAGTGCCGCATAATCAAACTGCTGCAGGATTCCACTGTCAATGACCTCTAGTCCGCCGACCTGCAGCCGTGCAAGCTCGGAATCACATACCTCTGTCTTGCTTCCGCTTCCCTGATAGAACTGATGGGAGACGATTACATTTCTCTGTGTCCGATCTAAAGACTCCCGATCCAGCAGAAACTGAACTGCCTCCTGATAGGTCCGGATTTCCTCGCCATCCTGCAATAACCTTCCTCGCAGATCACCCGGCTTTGTAAACGGAAGCAGATAAAAATTTACAGGCCCATATTCGTCCTCCAAACTGATTTTTTTCAGAAACTCATCCTGCGTCTGCGGCGGCATGGTTGATATATATATGTGATGGCGTTCCAAAAAGCCGGAAGCAAAATCCAGCCGCTCCGGTGAATCATGATTTCCTGCAATGATCAGTACCGTCATTGTTCCCGACAACTCATCCAAATCTGTCAAAAAGTCATCAAATAACGAAAATGCCTCTCCGGACGGTGCAGATTTATCATAAATATCACCGGCAATCAGCAATACATCCGGTGCCTCCTCTTTCATCACTTCTACAATTTGTTTCAGAATATAACGCTGATCCTCTGCAAGACTATAGCCTTTTAGATACTTGCCGATATGCAGATCTGAAATATGTGCAATCTTCATGGCTGTTATCTTCTCCTTTTCTTATACCTGTCACTCTTTTACTTTATTCCCATATGTTTTATTTCTTCTGCTTTTCAGTCTAGCATAAAATGAGGGGACTGCAAAGTGGATATGCGATTTGACATTTTAATTTGTTTCATATAGAATAGGGGTGTTTCAATTGAGGAGTCGGCTTATAGAAAGGATATAGTATGCCATCACTTTATGCACATTATCGATTTGGAAAAGAATTATGTATGTCTTTGCCGGAACCGGCACGCACATATGCACTTCGATATCGGGAACTCTTTGAACTGGGGCTTCAGGGACCGGATATTTTATTTTTTTACCATCCCTTTTACCATAATTATGTAAATACCCTTGGTTATCAGATTCATGACTGGAAGGGACGTAAGTTTTTTCAGGCGGCCCTTCGCACGATTCGCAGCAGAAGGAACCGCGGTGCATCGATTGCTTATATTACCGGTGTTGCCTGCCACTATGCACTGGATCTGGTCTGCCATCCTTATATCGAAAGTCTCGTAAGATATGAGCACAAGAATCATTGTGCGATCGAGGGAGCCTTTGAACGGTATCTGATCGTTGAAGAGGATCATCTGCCACCGAATTATCTGGTGACAGGTTCCATTAAGATCAACCCGGAGAATGCTATGATTGTAAGACAGTTCTACGGTAAAACAACCGGTAAACAGATCCGCAATGCGGTCTACGCCATGAAGTTTTTGAACGATGCCCTCCGGATGCGGAACAATCATCCGCTCAAGCGGTTTTTACTCTTCGTTTTACGGCTGCTCGGAAAGTATAACAATATCGCAGGTATGATCATTACTCCGGATCCACAGCCGGAATATAAAGAAAGCAACCGGATTCTCCGCATGAAATATGACGAAGCTAAACCGGTTGCTCTTGCATTGGTCTCTGAGCTGTTGACCTGTATTCAGTCAGGGGAACCACTGGGACGTAACTTCAATCCAACCTTCTGTGGCTGATATCGTCCCGCTCGTTTCCAATCATTATTTATTCAGAATTGCATCTGCCAATGCGGAAAGCTGCGGCAGATTTTCTGTTTTTAAAGTAGATTTGATCGTAACTATCGGTTCTACGATTTCAATCTCTTTGCATTCCTCCAGAGCTTTCTTCATCACTCTGCCTGCAGACGGTGCCCAGGAACCGTTCTCGATCAGTCCCACGGTCCGTTTCTGATATGCCTTTGCTTTCAAATGATTTAAGAACGTCTCCATACAAGGAAATACTCCCGCATCATAGCTAGCGGCTGCCAGAATCATTCTATCATAACGGAACGCATCTGCTACAACGGCCGCCACATCTGCCCGTGCCAGATCATAAAGGACTACATTCTCTGCACCCTTTTCCTCCAGAATGGAAGCCATCTTTTTCGCTGCGATCTCTGTATTACCGTGAATAGACGCATATGCAATCAGAATGCCTTTCTCCTCCGGCTGATAGGATGCCCATGTCTGATATTTCTCTATGTAATGTGATAAATCACCAGTCAGAACCGGACCATGTAACGGACAAATCGTCCGGATATCCAGGCCTGCCGCCTTCTTTAATAATGTGGTAACCGGTCCACCATATTTGCCAACAATATTTATGTAATATCTTCTTGCTTCGTCATCCCAGTCGGTCCCGGCATCCGAATCACCGAACCGTCCGAATGCATCTGCGGAAAACAGCACCTTCTCTGTCTCTTCATACTCTACCATAACCTCCGGCCAATGTACCATCGGTGCAAATACAAAGTGAAGAATATGGCTGCCCAGATTCAAGGTATCCTGCTCTGTCACTACTACCTGACGCTCCGTCACATCCATGGTGATAAACTGTGGAAGCATAGCAAAAATCTTCGCATTTCCTACCAGCTTCATCTCCGGATATTTCTTTGCGATTGCCTCAATACTGCCGGAATGATCCGGCTCCAGATGTGAGATCACCAAATAATCCGGAATTCTTCCATTCAGCACCTGCTCCAGATTCTGAAGCCATTCTTCTGTCTTTCTGGCATCTACCGTATCCATAACTGCAACCTTTTCATCTGCGATCACATATGAATTATACGTCATACCCTGCGGTACCGGATACTGACTCTCAAACAGATCAATCTCTGTATCCGCCACACCAACATATAATATGCTATCTGAAATCGTAACTGTATTACTCATCCTGATGTCCTCCTTCTGAATTCTGCTTTTGTCACTTGCTGCCTGCTTTACAGCACAGTCCTAGTATACCCTTTTCCCATATGCAGAATCAATAGGAAACAGATTTTTTCTTTCCAGCTTTCTCTTACAATAGAAGAACGCCGGAATCAGGAACAGATCTGCTGCGATCCACGCACAAGCATTCGCCAGACATACACTGGTAAAGCCAAAATGCTCCGGCAGGATCAGTGCCGCAAAGCACCGCGCCACCATTTCCAGTACACCGGCCGTCATGGCAAATGCGGAGAAGCCCATTCCCTGAATCGTGAACCGGACAGTCAGCACAAACGTAAGCAATGGAAATCCGGCCGTTGAGATCAATGTATATTTATAAGCAAATGCCAGTGCCTCAAGCTCATCCTTATCAATAAACAGCATAGACATCTGATTGCCAAACAATACGACCAGTCCAAATGTCACAACTGATAATATAATACATGCCAACGTTGCCTGATAAAGACCCTTGCTGATCCGGTCCAGACGATTTGCTCCCATATTCTGTCCTGCATAGGTTGCCATGGTATTTCCCATTGCCTCCAGCGGACAGGAAATCAGGGCATACACCTTATTGGCTGCAGCAACACCGGCTACCGCAATCTCTCCGAATGAGTTTACCGCGGTCTGAAGGAC
The DNA here is from genome assembly GCA_000431515.1 of Clostridium sp. CAG:632. Lineage (GTDB taxonomy): Bacteria > Bacillota > Clostridia > Lachnospirales > Lachnospiraceae > CAG-632. The sequence goes on from HF991346.1 coordinate 14,817, forward strand.
AATGGAGCCGATTGCGGTAATGGAATACTGCAATCCCATCGGAATCCCGACGATCGTTAATGTCTTCAGATATGCTGCGGATGGTTTCCAGTCCTCTTTCTCTGTCTTTAAGATAGTGAATTTCCGAATCATATAAATCAAGCTGACAATTCCGGATACAGCCTGTGCAATAATGGTTGCAATCGCCGCACCTTCAACTCCCATACCGATGCCGGGAATAAACAGGAAATCTAATCCTATATTTAATACCGAAGAAATGATCAGGAATACAACCGGCGACTTACTGTCACCCAGGGCTCTGAAAACACCGGATACCATATTATAAAGAACGGTAAACGGAATCCCTCCAAATATAATTACAATATACCAGTAAGCATACTCAAAAGCTTCCTCCGGTGTATTCATCCAGACCAGCATCTTCCGGCATAAAATCACCGTAGCAATAGTCAGGATTACCGACAATACAATACAGTACCATACACTGTTTGTCACATATCGGCGCAATCCCTTCTCATCCTTTGCTCCGAATGCCTGTGCTACCGGGATTGCAAATCCACTACAGATTCCGATACAGAATCCGATTACCAGGAAGGACAAAGAGCCGGTAACACCGACACCCGCCAGCTGATTCAATCCCAGATATTTCCCGACGATCATCGTGTCTACCATATTATAAAACTGCTGAAACAACGTTCCCAGAAAGACCGGAAGCCAGAATTCCATAATACAACGGAATGGTTTTCCAACTGTCAGATCCTTCATCCCGGACTTCTTTTCTGTCATTTTCTTTTCCTGTACGTTAGCCATGCCCTTTACCTCCTCATTTTGCTTTTCTATACTATTCTTTTTCATCCGAAGATTCTTGTAATTTTTTGCTTCATATTGTAACTTCTATCTCTGAAATCATTCTGATTATAGCAAAAAGTGTATAGCACAAAAAGAGAAGATAATGACCTGATAACAGGTCAATTTTGACTTTTTACATCTTTCAGATACATCCGGAGTGCTGCTATGGTCATCACCAGTCCGACCACACAAAGCACCACCTGCCATAGAATACTTTCTTCCACCTCTTCCGGCAACAGATATTGCATTCCATAGCTGAATGAGTTTACTGCCATATGCAGCAACATCCCCGGAATCACTGATCCATATCGGTGTGCCACATAACCAAATATCAGTCCCAACAATGCGGCATAAATGCCCTGTATCAGATTCATGTGGTATATTCCAAACAGAATTGCCTGTATAATCATCGCCGCCTGCCATGGGATTGCTTTCTCCATGATCCGCATTGTCAATCCCCGAAAGATCAGCTCTTCCCCTATCGGTGCCAGAATGCATACACACAGGATCATGAATACCGAATTGCTGCTCAATGCATCCGACACTAATTTATACTGCTCTCCAAGTGCCGGAGCAAATGAGAAAATCACAGTTAATGCCATAGATAAAAACAACTGGACACCGAGGCCACATACTAACAGTCCACTAATCCGCACAGGCTTCAACACCTGTTTCCATCTGCCCCTGTCCTGCTGCTTTCCTACAAACATCAGCCCATACCAAAGGCCAAAAATCAGCAAGTATCCAATATTGATTGTTGCCATCATAAGGCCATATGCGCTGCCATTTCCATCCAGAAATCCTGCTATCAACTGGTCATAATCTACAACCGCTGTTCCTGTCTCTGCGGCCTTATAGCTACCATAAAACATATATATAACTACACCTACTACACTAACCAGTATTTGCCAGCAAAATCCTGCAGCTATCGGCGTCAGCCCTAATGTGATCCAGCCAATCCTTTTTCCCGTCTTCATAATCCTATCCCTCCTTATTCTGTATCCTTGTTCATCTCTGAATATTTCACACTCTCTGATCCAGTGATAAATTAAAGTCCCCGACTCAGCTTCTCCAATCTCAGATGTTCAAACAGAAATGTACATACCAGCGTCAACCAGACAATCGTCAAACAAATAATCGGCATAATCCCTATGTCAAATGTCAACTGCCCGATAATGCAAAACAACCACAATCCTACGCAGACATATTGTCCAATCATATATGCCCGAAATCCGGATTTATATTCGACCAGCCTTTCCGCCTCATCACAGCTTCCCAGCCATTCTTTCTGAAAATTGATATTAAAGATACTTCCCTTTTTCTCCGGATTTAACTCTTTTTCTAACTTCAATATACGATTCTGTACTGCCATTTCAATCACAAAGCTTAAACAAAAAATTGCATTTCCCAAGCCGGTCATCATATTTGCAATTGGTGTTAATTCTGCTTCGCTGATTCCCAGTCTCCAGTTCATTGCAATCAAAAAGAAATTTATGACCATCCCGATTGAAGTTATAATGATCGGAATATTCATACGATATTCCAGCAGATCCAGTTCTTCTTCATTTTCACCTTCTACTCTCCAGTCGGCCACCTGCCGTTTCAACATCCGGCACTGTATGAAGCAGATGATTGCCATACCCATATTCATAAGAAGCATAACCGATGAAACTATTATGCTGAGCAAATCACGGTTCTGTGATATAATCACTCCCAGATTGGAGATTACATCCTTCATATTTCTCGCAAACATTCCGGCTCCTATACCTGCTATCAATCCAATTATCAGTACAATAACAAATATCTGAATGCTTTTTTTCTCTTTCTTCTGTTCTATCTTTTTCTGTTCCTGCAATTCCTTTTCTTTTTTTATCAATTCATCCTTCATGATTCATCCTCCTCATATTCAAATATATCTTCAACCTTTGCATCGCATACTTTTGCAATCTTTAATGCAAGACTTACAGACGGTGAATAATCTCCTCGTTCAATCTGACTGATTGTCTGTCTGGATGTCCCACATAACATCCCCATTTGTTGCTGATTCACTCCCAGACGTGCACGATATTCCTTCAAGTGATTATATAGCGGCATGAAACCACCTCCGTTATTGACAAGTTTTATTTTCATTATGACAACTATTCTTGTCATTTATGATGTTTGAAGTATATCATTGACAAGGATACTTGTCAATATGTTTTTATAAAAAAACGCCACCTGCCCGTTGTTTTCCCTATAACCGGTGGAAAACAACGAACAGATGACGATTCCGTCTGCCTTTTAACTTATAAGTTCATATATGAATTAATATAATGGATAACGGTCTGTAATATCCTTTACCAGTGCAATTGCCTTCTCATTGTCAGAATCAATGACTGCTGCCTTGATCGCATCTGCGATCATGATCATATCAGACTCTACAACGCCTCTGGATGTAATGGCCGGTGTACCAAGACGGATACCGGAAGTTACAAACGGTGACTTCGGATCATTCGGTACTGTATTCTTGTTACAAGTGATATTTACAGAATCCAACAGCTTCTCAACCTCTTTACCGGTCTTTCCGAGATTCTGTAAATCTACCAGCATCAGGTGATTGTCAGTACCATCGGATACGATCTTGAAACCACGCTCCTGCAGTGCCTTGCAGAGAGTTGCCGCATTCTTAATGATCTGCTTCTGATATTCCTTATATTCCGGTGTCAGACATTCCTTCAGGCAAACAGCCTTTGCTGCAATCACATGCATCAGAGGGCCTCCCTGAATTCCAGGGAATACTGCCTTATTGAAATTGAATTTCTCATTTACTTCATTGCTTGATAAGATCATACCACCACGCGGTCCACGCAATGTCTTATGAGTTGTTGTGGTGGTTACATGTGCATATGGGATTGGGCTCATATGCAGACCGGCAGCTACCAGACCGGCAATATGTGCCATATCAACCATCAGATATGCACCTACTTCATCTGCGATTTCACGGAACCGCTTGAAGTCAATGGCTCTGGCATACGCACTGGCACCTGCTACGATTAACTTCGGCTTACATTCCTTTGCAATGCGGAGAACCTCGTCATAATCGATAAAGCCCTCATCATTCACACCGTAAGGTACAACGTTAAAGTATTTACCGGACATATTTACCGGGCTTCCGTGTGTCAGATGTCCGCCATGTGCCAGATTCATACCCATAAAGGTATCTCCCGGCTCCATGATTGCAAAGAATGCTGCCATATTCGCCTGTGCACCGGAATGTGGCTGTACATTCACATACTCACAGCCAAATACCTGCTTTGCACGTTCAATTGCAAGATTCTCAACTACATCTACATACTCGCATCCGCCATAATACCGCTTCCCCGGATAGCCTTCTGCATATTTATTTGTTAACGGGCTTCCCATTGCCGCCATAACAGCCTTACTTACGAAGTTCTCTGAAGCAATCAGCTCGATATGACTGTTCTGTCTTCCAATCTCATCCTGAATCGCGGCTGCAATCTCAGGATCTACCTTAGTGATCTCGTCAAAACTATACATTTTCATTTCCTCCTGTCTCAAATATGCCGTTCACGGAATAAATCTTGCTCCATTACGCCAATTACGTTTATAATACCTTCTTTTGAAATATAACGCAAGTGTAGTTTTTATCCCACCTTTTCACACAGGGCGAGAAGAAAGAATATACCACAGATGAAATAGTAGGTGAATTTTTACTTTATTATTCCCAGTTTCTCCCGTATTACATCTCCCACCGGCTTTTTATTTTCTTTCAGGAAGAAATGATTTCCGTGGAACTCATACTGTGCAAATTCTCCCTCGGTATATCCCTGCCACTGACAGACTTCTTCTGCGGTCAGATCCTCGCTTGCGTAAAATGCCGTCAGATCACAGGTTACTTTCTCAGGCACCTCTGCTGCCTGATATTGCAGGAGCAGTCCGTAATCCACTTTCACCGGCCGGATAAACAGATTCAGAAACCGCTTGTTTTCCAACAGCCTCGGATCCATTCCGCCAAAATTACACAGAGCTTCTATAACCTCTTCTTCACTGGAGTCTGCATTCAGATTTCCCTGCAACGGAAGGTGTGGTGGTCTGTGCGATGCCACAAACATATGCACCGGCAGTTCCCATCCCTGCTTCCGATATGCCTTCCATACCTCGTATGCCACTACGCTTCCCATGCTATATCCCAGTATCGCATAAGGCATCTCCGGATTCCGAACTTTCCGAACCATGTCTGTCATATCCTGCACTAATTCATCAAACGTATGATAATAGCTTTCTTTTCGTCTGGTCCCATGCCCGGCATATTCAGCAGCCGTCACCTCGATCTGATCCTGCAGCTCTTCCTTTAATCCATAAAAGAATGCTGCCGATCCACCCGCATATGGAAAACATATTAACTGTATCTTCTGCATACTACCACACCTTTCTTCGCATTTTTCACTTTCTACGTACATTCCGCTTTCTCCGGATTGGTATCATGACCGCCAGTATCAAAAGCGATGCCAGCGATATAATTGCCCCAATCCGTATTCCCGGTGTCTCATACCGCAGCTCTATCTCGTTATATCCTGCTTTGATCGGAATTGCCATGTACATCCGGTTTCCTTCCAGAATCTCTACCGGCTCTCCGTTTATTGTGGCACTCCATCCAATACTATACGGCAGCGCAATGCAGAGGATCCGATCTCCGGATGGCTCTGTATGTGCAGTTACCACATTACCATCAATTGTAATATCCTCTACCGGATCTGCTGCCAGTGCACTCACACGGTCCACATACTGATACATCGGCTGACAGATCACTTCCATATCATCGAACGAATAAAATCCTACCTGTGTAAACTGGATCGTGATCCCATCCTTTGCCTGCTCCGAATAACCGAGATTTACCAGCAAATCCTTAGCTCCTCTGTAATACTGATGGGCATCTGATAATAACTCGCACCGTTTCTCCACTCCCGGCACAGATACAATAATGTTACTGGTACGATTCGTATTTTGCAGAAAATGATTCCCATTATATTTCGCTTTCTGATATCTGGAGCTGTTTTCATTCAGTCCATAAGTCCGTTCTTCCCGGGACGTTAAATTCGAATAATGAATATTTTTCCATAAAAGATACGTCTCTGATTTTCTCCATCCGCGACAGGAAACCCATACGGATGAATTGTCCTTTTTTACGATCAAGCCATTCTCTGTTACTTCAATCCACTCCGGATCTATATTTTCTTTGATCTGCTCAAGCAATTCTTCTTTCGTCTCAACTGTCTTACCGGTGTACTCAAACTCTGCCTGCGGATAACCGTCCAGCGTTTCATTCAGCACAATTCCCTGAATCATTGCCTGCTCCTTCATGTTTACTTCCAGCTTATCATATACATCTCTGGTAATATACGAATCATACGTATACATAATTGGAAGATAATACTGATTGACATACAGAAATACATTATCTTCCGTTCCGTCCAAATATGTCTTCAGCTGACGCTGCTCTCCAATATATCCATATGGCACCTGTGCCACCTGGGACTCTGCAACAGTCACATACTTCACTCCCGCCAGCTCATTTAATACGGTCCTCTGATCGAAATCAAGAATCTGGAACGGTATACTCTGCTGCGAATTGCCCAGCTCACTGGAATAATCAACCACTCGTTCGCCCGTAAAACTGAAATAGGAGCTCACACCGTTATAATCTGATCGCAAGCCATAATTCTTATACCGTTGCTTCATCGCATAGCTTGGGAATATAACATCCAAACGAAATACACTGGTATCCGAATTATTCTCCATCATCACGATAGACGAATTATCCGATTCTGCCTCTACACTTCCCGCATCTACAAACTCTCCGATATAATTCTGCCCTGACGGTGCATACAGTGACCATGCCATCAGCGAAATATCCAGAAATACAAAGCCGAGAATTACTGCCCGGATTCTATACGGATGTCTGGATACCGTCCGTCCGCCTGCAAGCACGATCAGCGCCATTATCATCAGCAGCAGATAGGAATATTCCATCTTTTCGCCTGCAAGTACATACAGTCCGATTTCAAAGATTGAGAACAGAATCACTGCTATCCGTAGCTTTTTCCGTTCCTTTTCCTGCATTGTGAACATCCGCGGCAATGTAAATGCTACCGTTAATGCTACCACCATTGCAAATACAAAACTCCAACGGTTCGTCTTTCCGACAAAACCGTTAAATACCAATACCAGTGCCGGAATACAAAATACCAGAATACCGGTTAAAATACCGATTTTTATCTGTCTCGCCTGCCCGTCCTTCCGCATAAATAACAGACAGATGCACAGTACCGCAATTCCGGAAAAGCCAAGAAATCCATGGATTCTGGGCAAATTTGTTGTCACAAGACTCATCAGCATCTGGTAATAATAGTTCCATTCAAAATGCAGATAACTGCCAAACGATGCCTCTGATACTCTGGCACTGTTCATAAACCTTATTCCTCCCGGAATAAAACTTATGGCTGCGATACCAATTCCCCATACGAAAATCAAGACCGTATATAGGAAACATCCCATAAAATCCCTGAATCCTCTCTCCCGATCCATATGAAAATACCGAATACAGGCATAAATGAATGCCGGCAGAATTATCATATAAAGGAACATAAAATTACTCATTCCACAGAGTGCCACAACCGCAAGAAACAGCCATGGTTTCCTTTTCTCCAGGATATGTTCAATTCCAAGAAACAGTAATGGCAGATAGCACATTAATTCCATAAAAAATGTATGCCTGCATGCATAGTACAGACTATAACCACAGAACGTATATACCATACTGCCTACCAGCCCCGCATATCCATCCCAGTGAAATTTACGTACCAGAAGTGAAAAACAGAATCCACACAGATATAAATAAATAATCACCCGGAACAACAGAAATAATTCAATACCGCTTTCCGGCACCAATGCAAATAAAAAATTAATCGGCCGGAAGGAAAGTGCATCCTGGAAATCCTGTCCAAATCCAATTGACATATCCCACATTGGGAATCGAAGGGTATGATCCACCAGAATGCTTTTCGCCACCTCTCGAATCCACCTCCTGGTATACAGCAGACTCGGATAATGCTGAGATAGTCCATCAGAGGCCCACAAAAAAGACTTTCCAAAGTACAGAAAAGAAAACTCTGCCCCTGCAAAGAAAATCAAAAATAAAATTGTATACAATACATAATAATTCCGGGGACGCTCCAGATGTTCCATCCAATGTTTCAGCTGCCCCAGTAGTTTTCCTTTCTTCATGCCTTACCCCTTATGAATCATAACGACGTCTTCTGATCCTTTGAACTGTCTCCCACCATGCCGGTATTGCAAGTATCAGAATCAAAATTCCGATTGTCAATAATGAAACCGCAATTCCGGATCGTATTCCCGGTGTCTCGTAATCCAGCTCAATCTCATTATATCCGGCCTTTAGCGGAAGTGCCATATACATTCCATTACCTTCCAGTACTTCTACCGGTTCTCCATTTACCTTTGCGCTCCAGCCCTTGCTATACGGAATCGCAATGCACAGAACTTTATCCTTTGATAATGTGGTATGTGCTGTCACAATATTGCAATCAACCGTAATATCCTCTACCGGGTCTTCTGTTAATTTTGCTACCTGATCCGCATATCGATTCATCGGTTGTGAGATCACTGCTATATCATCATACGAATACTCACCGGCAACCGAAAACCGAATATACAATTCTTTCTGTGTCGTACAATATCCCAGATTCGCCAGCATATCACGTTTTCCGTAATAATATTGGTTAGACGGCGATAACAATGCATTTCTAGTATAGTTATCCCCCATAGTAAAAGCCAGGGATGCACTTTCAGCTTCCCCTTTCTGCTTTAATTTCCTTTCCAGTACATGCTTTTCATAAACCGACAACTGTTTTTCTTCGTCATTCAAATAAGCATCTGTTTTATCAGCATATTCGACTCCGTTTATCTTCACATATAACTCACCGGTCACATTATCCGGAATTGTTAATTTCAAAGTCGTGCCATCTTTTTTTATAATAAACTTTCCATCCTGTAATTCCAGATTCTCATTTGTCTCTGCTATCTGCCGAATCTGCGTCTCAATTCCCTGTCTGTTTAAAATCGTTTTATAATCAAACTTTAACTGCTGTTCAGGCAGATTACTCTCCTTCAATACAATTCCCTGCATCATTGCCTGCTCTTTTTCATTTGATTCCAGTGATTCATATGTCTGGGTGGATACATAAGAATCGTATGTATACATTAACGGCAACGCATAATCATTTTTATATACATAGATTTCCCTGGTCTTACCATCTGCATATGTTTTCTCCATTGTTCCCACCTTTGTATAACCATACGGCACATCCAATGGATTGTCTTCGGAATTGGTTACATACTTAACCGCCGACAGCGTATCCAATACCGTTCTCTGGCTTAAATCATAGATCAGAAACGGCTGATAATTCTGTGTATTTCCCACATCCAGTAATGTATTTTTTAAATTAGCCGGAATATAACTGTAATAACTGGACAATCCGTTTATGCCCAATCCGATTCCATAGTTCCGGTATTTATATTTCTCAGCATCCGGTACTACAACGTCTACACGATATGTACTATCGTCCGAAATTAATGACAATGCTTCCGCTGATGTATTATTCTTCTCCGCCCAGACCCTTTGAGAATCCACAAATGATGCTATATATTCGCTACTGTCTCCAGACATATATAATTCAAAAGATTTTAATGTTGTCTCCAGACACATTACCGCTATCAGGATAATAACCGCTACTTTACGAATATTTTTAATATTTTTTCTCTGACTATATAACAGATTATAACATAATATAAAGATAGCAAAGAAGCATATACCGCTCTGGATTTCGGAATGCAGAATTTTCTTCACCATCACATATAATACTATATATGCTCCGCCCAGGAGATTTACCATACTTCGGATACCATAGTTCTCTTTCGTGATCTCGGTAATGGCAACTGCCGTTCCCATTGCAAACCAGAATGAAAATAAGAAACTCCATCGCTCCGTTGAACTCCCGAATCCATTAAATACCCATGAAAAGAATGGTACCAGAAAACAGATCAGATAAATTCCCATCTGAATCAGAATTTCTTTCGCCTGTTTATCCTTCTTCCTAAATAACCAGTATAATGCCAATATGCCGATTGCTGACATTCCAATAAATCCATACTGATGCAGCTCAACAATATCAGAAAAGCTGGTCAAAAAGGTTAAATAATAATCTTTTCCATATAGCCAAAGACTTTCTCCCCGTTCTGCAGAACCTCTGTCACTTGACTGAATGTATTGTAATGCCGGTATAAATGATATTGCCGCTATGCCAAGTCCAAGCATATATTGGACAATAAACCTGAGCAATGTCTGTCCAAAATCCTTCCAGGATTTTTCTGTTTTTAATAAATATCTGACTAATGCAAACAAAAATGCCGCAATCGTAAACATGTAAAGGAAATAAAAATAGCTGATTCCGGACAATGCGATACTTGCCACAAATACCACTGATTTCTTTTCATCCAGAATCTTTGCCGTTCCGTATAAAATAAATGGCAAATACATCACCAGTTCCATAAACAACGGGTGCTTGGCCGCAAAATAAATAGCAAAACCGGAATATACATACATCAATGTCGCAATCAGTGCCGCAATGTCTGTAACTTTTTCATGTTTACTGAACAGCAAAAAGCCAATACCCGCTATATACAGGCTGATCCATGTACGGACGATAAAAAAATACTCCATTGTATTGGCATTAAAAAATACTGCCAGCCATTGCAAAGGTCGAAATGCCAATGCACTGCTCACATCAAATCCCATACCAAGCTCCAGATCCCACATCGGAATTACCAGAGAATGGTTTTCCATCAGATTCTTTAAGATCTCTTTTACCCATTCACGTAAATATAACAGATTGGAATAGTGTTGGGAAAGTCCGTCCATGCTCCATACAAATGACTTGCCATTATACCAGAATGGCAGAAAAACGGCTATAAAAAATACAGCATACAGGATTGTATACCTAACATAAACATTTTTCTGTATTTTTAGCAGTTTTTCTTTCATTTTCATGCTTTATACTCCTATAATTCTGGACAGGCTTGCTACAATATCATAACCGTCCCAATATGTTCCGATATCCAAGGTTTTTCCGAATGGCACGATCCGGTCTATTCCGGTCCAGTGATTTTTCACTATCATTTCAGCCAGCTCCTGTTTATCAATACCATAGTATGCACAGGTCTGTACCGTCTCATTGATATATTTTCCAAGCATTGCAAGGTCCTCTGCTTCATATTCAAAGAACAGTCCGAATTTTCCCCGCAGCCGGGTAATCGAGTCCGTTAAGGAATCTAATGTATACACATACAGATAATTCTCATAACGTTTTAATTCCCGGATATTCGATAATTCTATCGCATACTTGCAAGTCATGACATACTTATCACTCACTTTGATCTCTGCCAGATCATATTTTAAGGACTCTTCATAAACCGCCTGCCAGAATCTGTTCTTTGCTTCCGTCACCTGTTTACAATTTCTCGTATCCCATATGATCAGGTGCGGTGTGGAACAGGCATTCTGATCCATAAGATAGGTATCATTATAAAAATCCTTTGCCAGTTTTTTGATTGCCTCTTCCGTATCATCCAGTATCTGTTCCGCAGAAATAATTCCAAACGAAAACCGATCTGCAAACGTAATTTCCGTACATCTTGGTTTCAGTGGAGATTTTCTGATATCTGCAATCGTTTCATTTCCTCCCCATATTACCCGTGCATCTGCCAGTCCGGATAATGCATCTGTGATTTCCTGATTGCGCTCATACGTAATGATCGCAGTATAATTTTTAATCTCCCGATAAGCCTCTTCCTCAAACATTTGATTTAAAATACGGCATACAATGTCCACCTGCTGATATTGTTTTGTCGCCGAAACACGTACAATGTTCGCATTTCCTGCCAATAACCCGAATACATAGGTAAATGCAAAATTAATCGGAATGTTGGATGGTGCTATATGAAATACGTTTCCTTTACCAAGCCGTACTCTTCCGTCCTCAAATTCTGTTTTCAGTCGTTTAATATTGCCACTCCGGCAAAAGAAGGCAAATGACAAAACATCCGGATACTGTTTCGCTTCTTTATCTTTTTGAATCCGCTTTGACAGTTCTCCTAAAAATTCACAAACCTGCTCACTATATGGTGCCAACGGCTTTTTTTCTTCCAATGGTCCACCGGCCAAATATATCACATCAATGTTTTTCATAAGTGTCACTGCACCCCCTGACTTCTGCATTTTTAATTCTTCCGATAATCTTAAAATATTTACCTTTCCGTCCGCATGGGCAATCATCTTCACCCGTAATAACCCCTTCATCTTCCGTCAAAAGAACATGTCCCGGATAACTGGTCGGTAAAACCGAAACAACCTCCATCAGACCCTTTTCACCATGTGGCTGTACCGAAAAGTCTTTCGGATTCCGGATGATAATATCTGAATAATTAGAACAATGCATATGTCCATATTCACACTCAATATAAATAGATCCCAGCTGTTCCACCATTCCATAATAATCATGGATCGCTACATTGCCCAGCCGGTCCTTCACTCTCCGATTAAATTCCAGACTGTCAACTGCCTGATTCTGCAATTTCTTCCATCCACCACCATGAAATAACACAGCATCTTCTATTGGAAGACGTACTTCTCTTTTTTCCATCTCACATACTACGTACTGCCAGATCATATACGTGAATCCAAACAATAATATGCGCTCGCCTTTATGCTTTTTAATATAAGCCTGCATTCCATCCAGATCCAGCTTCATATCATCATCCAAAGCATAAAAGATATCCCGTCCATAGATAGAGAATCCTGTAATTCCCGTTCCGCGTGCCGAATACATTCTACGATTTTTCTTTACAAGCTGTGTATCCAGAACGATCATTGGCAGTCTGGATTTTCCCATACAAGTTGAAATCAGATGCGTCAGAACCGCTGACTGTGCTTTCACATTCTTGGTATCCAAAAAAATCTTGGATACCGACTGTCCGGTCGTTCCTGACGAAGTCATAACCTTTTTGATCTCTTCCCGTGGAACACTCATTAATTCATACTCCTTAAAAAGACGTACCGGAAGTGCCGGAATATCATAGTAGGACTTAAAAGCATCTATTTTAACGCCAAGATTTAAAAGCATATCATGATATTCTTTACAATTCTCATAATGATATTCCGTTAAGCTCTTCAGATTATCAGAAAGCATTTCCGATTTTTCTTCCTTGTCCATAGAATATGGATCCTGTTGCAATAGTTGCTCCAACTGCATCTTCATTTCAACTCTCCTTGTTTTATAGTAGCTATCTCCAGGTACTCATCAGTCCTGTGCGTTTCTCAATTCTTCCAGCTTTGAATATAAAATCTTACCCGCATCGTTCCGCGGAATCATAGCAACCGGATAAACTGCAAACGCATTACTGTTCAGTCCCGTCTTTCCTGCGACAAATTTTCTGATTTTCTCAGCATCCTCCTGCCTGTCTTTCACCAGATAAATGTACATTTTATCATCTATACCGCCACATGCACAATCATCCTGCGGATATTCCGCCCGGATCAGCCGTTCTACCTCATCCATGTTTACACGATTACCGTATATCTTAAGGAATCTCTTTTTCCGGCCGGTAATAAAGTAAAAACCGTCCTCATCCCTTTTGGCCATATCGCCGGTTACCAAGACACCATTCCGTTCATCACCATGGATCAGATCTTCTCCATGCTCTGCATATCCGAGAGTTACATTATCACCGTAATAAACCAGTTCTCCTACAATGCCCGGATCCTGAATTACAGAATCGTCTACATCAATCAGTTCAAACCGTCCACCGGGGATTGCAATTCCCATACTTCCATACTTCTCCAGTGATTTCTCCGCCGGAAGATATGCCATTCGCGCCGTTGCTTCCGTCTGCCCGTACATAACTATGAACTTGCATCCTCTCTCCTGTGCATACTCAGCGAATTGTCTATGAAGCTCCGGCAATAATTTACCGCCGGCCTGCGTCATATACCGCAAAGAAGGAAGGTTCATCCGGAAGAACCTAAGCTTCGCCAGCATCTCATAAATATACGGAACTCCTCCGAAAGAGGTTGCCTTCTGCTCCTTGAAGAACTTCCAAAACTCTTTCTGCATCAACGCCTTCTCTGTCAAAAGAATGGTTGCTCCCACATATAAATGTGTATTCACAATTGACAGGCCATACGTATAGTTCATTGGCAATGTTGTAATAGGACGCTCTGTTTCATCCAGCTCCAAATATTCAACAATTGATTTCGTATTTGCTTCTATATTCTTATAGCTTTGGCGTACCAGCTTAGGACTTCCGGTACTTCCGGATGTTGTCAGCAATAATGCCAGCTCATCATATAACGGATATCCTTTTAGCCCGGTCCGATACAACACATATCCATATGCTTCAAAAACTTTCTCATAGCCGGAAATCTTCTCTGTCTCCTCTGCCGGAGCCCAGATAAATGCCGGCTGATATGTTTCTACCAGATATTGAAACAGCCCGGAATCCAGCTTCGCCGCTAATAGTAATGGTACAATTCTATTCTCTATGAATGACGCATACCCAGCCAATGATCCTATCGAATTCGTACACAGTGAAAAGACTAAGCATCGCTGAGGTATTACATCGTTCAACTTTTTCGAAAACTGAACAATTTCTCCATACGTAATCCGATTTTCATTTTCATCTATTGCCGCAACTGCGACATTGTCTTTTTCACCCAGTTCAAACATCTTAAATTTCCACCCCATACTTCTTCAGAATCTCAATTCCCTTTTCAAAAGAACTAAAATCAATAATATCATCTGTTTCCATCATGATATCAAACACATCCTCCAGGCATGCAACCAGATTCATATGTCCGACTGAATCCCATTCCGGAATCGCCTCATACTTTAATGTCTCCAATCCTTCGTCTGAGATTTCCAATCCTTCTACAAATGCCTGCTTATACTTCTCCATGTTTGTCATATTTTTTTCCTCCTGAATTATATTAATTTTATGGTATTCCATTTATTTTTTATGGTTTCTGCCAGCTGTACTGCCGTCAGTCCATATTCTTCCATGATAAACGCTCTGGCTCCTGTTGCCTTATATTCGTCTGTAATTCCCAGGAACAACTGTGGCGGCACATTGGCATATCCTGCTTTATGTTCTGCTATGGCACCGCCTAATCCGCCTACAATATTATGCTCCTCAATCGTAACCAGCAGCTTATGCTTCTTATAGCATTGCTCTAAGCATGCTCCATCCAACGGCTTTATCGTATGCATATTGATCACACTGCATGATATTCCCTGCTCTTCCAGAATTGCCGCAGCATCCATGGCTTCCTTTACCATTAACCCGGTCGCTATCAGTGCAATATCTTCACCCTCTTTGAGCGTGATTGCTTTTCCGATTTCGAAATCATAATCTTCTTTATAAATGATCGGCACATTCAAATTTCCTGTTAATCGTATATATACCGGCCCATTCATCTGTGCGGCTGCAACTGTCATTTTGACTACTTCGGTACAATCTGCCGGCGACAGAACCGTCATATTCGGAATCGCTCTCATAAATGCCAGATCCTCCGTACACCAGTGTGAAATACCGCTCTTTCCGGTGCATGCGCCTGATGACATTCCGACTATCTTTACATTTGCTTTCAGATATCCCAGATTATGCCGGATCTGCTCGAGTCCCCGTAAAGCAATAAAAGATGCATACGTAGATGCGAAAACACAATTTCCCTCATAGGCCATACCGGCTGCTACCGTTACCATATTCTGCTCTGCAATTCCTACATCTACATATTGTAACGGATACATATCTTTATAACGTTTCAGTCCCAGGAGACTGCTTACATCCGCCGTTACAAACTGTATATCCGGCCGGTCTTTCACTACTTCCATCAAACCGACTCCACCGAATGTAGCATTCTGACCAAGACGTGACCATGCTGTTGCTCTTACCTTCATTCCTGATCCTCCTCTAATTCCTGTATTGCCTTATGGTACATTTCCTCTGTTAATACATTCTGATGCCATTCGACATGATTTTCTACAAAAGAAAGACCTTTTCCTTTTATTGTATGTGCAATAATAACATTCGGCTTTTCATCACTGACTGCCTGATATGCCTGAACCAGCTCATGGATACTATGCCCGTCTACTTCCTGCACTGCGCAGCCGAAGCTCTTAAACTTTTCTCCCAGATTTCCTAATGTCATAACCTCTTCCACGGTGCCTGATAGCTGTAGGTTATTTCTGTCTACAATGATCACAAGATTACTCAACGCATACTTTGCCGCTGTCATGACAGCTTCCCATATGATTCCTTCATCACACTCACCGTCACCGATCATAACATATACTTTATGGTTTCTTCCCTTTCGTTTAGCGTCCAGAGCCATTCCGGTTCCGACAGACAGGGCCATTCCCAATGTTCCGCCAGAAAATTCCAGACCCAATTTCGGATTCTTGGGATATCCTATCAATAATCCTCCATTATCCTTAAATGTGTATTTCTCTTCTTCTGTAATAATCCCCATTTCCTGCATCACAGAATATTGTGTCAGAATACAGTGTGCTTTCCCGGTAAGAAACCGGTCCCGCTCCATATCTGTCGGCTTCTCTTTGTCAAAGTGAAATACCGCGCCATATAAGGCGGTCAGGATTTCTACGCAGGATAATCCTCCGCCAAGATGAGATCCGCCCGCACCGGCCGCATAGGCCATATCTACTGCAGAACGCCGAACTCTTTTTGCCATTTCCTCCAATTCATTCATATCTTTATTCATGCTATCTCAATCTTCCTCCGTCTACATTCATAATTGCTCCCGTCATAAAACTGGATGCATCTGTGGCAAGAAAATATACCGCTTCCGCAATTTCCTCCGGTCGCCCCATTCTCTTCATACTGATCTCATTCAGTATCTTCTCCTGCTCTTCGGTTTTCTTATACATTCCCATATCACTTTCAACCAGTCCCGGTGCAACCGCATTTACACGGATATTATACTTTGCCAGTTCCTTTGATACCGAACGTGTTGCCCATAGAAGAGCCGCCTTACTGGAGCCATATGCGAGATATCCTTCCCTTGCTTCAATACCGCCTACGGATCCCATATTGATAATAGATCCTGATTTCTGTCTCATCATCACTCTGGATATCAGCTGCATAACATGGATCTGTGCAATAAAATTAATCTCCATTACTTCCCTGAGATTTTTAAGCGGAGTCATCTGCATCAGATTTCCATAAGGAACGCCTGCATTATTCACCAGAATATCTATCGGCTGTTTCTCTTTTATTACCTCTTTTAATGCATTGGTCGTCTCTTCTTCATTCGCCAGATCAAAGTATACGGGCTTTATCCACACGTGATACTCTTCTGACAATTGCTTCATATCCTGCTCGAATTCCTCATTCTCTTTACTCGCGCAGGCCCATATATTAATTCCTTTTTGAGCAAAAAGCTCTA
>HF991346.1:32286-36482 GCA_000431515.1 Clostridium sp. CAG:632
CTCTTCCGATTCCACGGCGTGCACCGGTCACAATCGCATTCAGTGTTTTCTCCTCTGCCATATACTTCCTCCTACTTGAACACCTTGTGTTCTACATTCTTAGCTATGACTCTCGCCGGATTTCCCATTACAACCACTTCTTCCGGAACATCCTTGAGCACAACCGCGCCCATAGACAAGATCGAATATTTTCCGACACCGATCTTCTCCCGAATCGGACAATGAATTCCGATATAAACACCTTCTCCGATTCTGGTATTTCCGGATATGTGCACATAGGAAGATATCTGACAATGTGACTCTATTTCAACATTATGTCCGATAATTGCATTCGACTGTATGTATACATTATCATGCACTACTGCCTCCGATGATATGATCGTATGGTGCCGGACAACAACTCCCTCTCCAATCTGCGCTGTCGGCGAAATAATCGCCGTCGGTGCAATAATCGTTGCCAACCGGTAATTTTTTTCTTTTAATCTGTCATATAACAGCTTTTTAACAGCCGGTTCTCCCACTGCAATACAAACCTCCGTCGTCTCTGCCGGATAAGATTGTTGGAATACTTCAAATGGCATACGCGGGCAATCCATAAATATGCCTTCCTCTTCATAATCATTAATAAATACTATTTTTTCCCAACGATCAACGATCATTGCCAGATCATATATTTCTTTACCGCTACCGTTTGTTCCGTAAATTGCGAGTATCATGTCGTTTCTCCTTATTTCACCATTTCCTTTACTACATATCTCGGTCTGCCCTTTTGTATATCAAACATGCGCCAGATATATTCTCCCATAATTCCAAGCATTCCGGCGATTGCCGCCAGTGCCAGGAACAGGATTGCAAACAAGATATGCATTGCCAATCCTTCCACCGTCACTACAATCGCAAAAACGATGCTCCAAATCAGTATCAGCATACTCACTATTGCCAGAAGTATCGCAAGTGTAAAACTTAACCGGATTGGCAGTTTGGAATATGTAATGAATAATCCGGATGCCGCATCTATCTTCCGCCAGAACTTCCAGGAAGACTTTCCTGCCGTACGTTCCCGTCTGTCATATGGAATTGCCTTATATTCATAGCCCAGCCATAGCAATGCCATCTGGGTTGAACCGTTCGGGGCATCCATAGCTATAAACTCTTCTGCCACTTTGCGGTCCAAAAGGTAGAAATCAAACCCACCCTTCGGATATCGCGGATCCACATATTTATTTACTAACCCATGCATAGTCTTCGATGCAAATCCACCAAACCCCTTCTCCGGTCTATGAGCTCTGGTGCCAAAAACAAACGGATATCCTTCTTCCCAGTATTTTAACATCTCCGCAAACAATTCCAGCGGATCCTGTAAGTCTGCCGATATCACTCCGATCACATCGCCTTCTGCCATCTCCATCCCACATCTTGTAGCTGCGCCCTGTCCAAAATTACGGGTAAAACATGCTATTTTGATTATATCCGGGTATTTTTCCTTATACTCTTTCATAATCCCATAGGATCTGTCCGGCGAACCGTCACAGACCATCACAAGCTCTACATCATACTGTGAAAACAAATCCCTGTGTTCTATTACATACGGAATCGTTGTTGGCAGATTTTGTTCATTTTTATAAATGGGCATTACAATTGAAAACTTCTTTTTCATGCTAATCACCTTTTAGTTCTGTAGTGTCTTTTTCATTTCACGGTTTTAGTATAATCTCACAAATCCGCTCCACATCTTCCAAAGCCAGGCCTGCATATAACGGCAATGTCAGCACACGTTCTGAAACCCAGGAAGCTACCGGTGTCTCCTGAATGTCAAACCTTCCGTCGTATGCCGGGAAGGTAGAAGTCAGCGGATAAAAATATTTTCTCGCAATAATATTATGCTCTCTCAGTTTCTGATCTACTATATCTCTGGTCTGTCCGAACTCTGCCTCATCAAATACTACCGGAAAATACGCATAATTCTGTTTTACATTCTTCTGAATCGGACACAGTTTAATCCCCGGCACATCACCTAACAGCTCGCGATACTTCTCTACACACCACTTCCGCTTCTCGATTTCCTCACTCAGATGCCGAAGATTGCACAGTCCCATTGCCGCATGCATTTCTGTCATCTTTGCATTGGTACCTACAATGTCGGATACATCTTTTCCATACATTCCAAACTGACGTAATGCTTTAAATTCTTTTGTAAGTGCAGCATTATGATAGGTTAAGCCACCACCTTCTACTGTATTAAAGACCTTTGTAGCATGGAAGCTGAACATGGAGATATCACCAAAGTTTCCGACTCCGACTCCATTCTCCTCTACACCAAATGCATGTGCCGCATCATAAATCACTTTCAGATCATGTTTTTTTGCGATTCGTTCTATTTCTCTCCAGTTACATACATTTCCGTATACATGCACCGGAAGAATTGCGGATGTCCGCTCCGTAATCAACGCTTCTATTTTCTCCGGATCCAGCGTATAGGTATCCGGCTCAATATCGCAGAATACCGGTGTCAGTCCACATCTGACAATCGCCTGTGTCGTAGATGCAAACGTAAACGGTGTTGTGATCACCTCACCCTTAATTCCAAGTGCTTCTATTGCCATTTCCAGTGACAGATGTCCATTCGCAAATAACGCAATATTCTCAACTCCGAGATACTCCTTTAACTGCTTTGCCAGCTCCTGATGCTTTGGACCGGTATGTGTCAGCCAGTGTGTCTCCCAGATACTGCTGATTTCCTCTACATATTCATCCAACGGTGGCAATGACGATTGAACCACGTTAATTACTTTCTCCTCACTCATGTTATAAGCTCCTTTTATCCTACAATCTACTGTCTGCTTCCCAATTCCCGTATCTCCTGTACAAGCTTTGCCTGAAGCACCAGATCCCTTGCCATTTTCTTCCTGACTGTTTCATCCTCGACTGCTTTCGCAAACTGTTCAATAGAATGTGCAAAATGTGAATCGGCTGATAACTTAATATGTTCCGACCCATCTGCGGTCTCAATCAGAACATCCGGCTCCAGTGCCGGCGGTGCCGTATATACCCGGTTGGTATAAAGCCGGCCCTTATTACCGATCACTTCCAGGCTGCACTGGTAAAAGTTATCCATACTGAATGATGCCTGACAGGTCAGCCCTGCAGCATTCTCAAACGTAACCGCTCCATACATATCCACATCATAACCTTCCATATGATTCAGCATAGCCATACGGACTTCTATGGTTTCACCCAGAAGCAGGGTGGCCAGCTTCGTCACATAGCCTCCTGCATCCAGCAGTGCACCGCCTCCCAATGCCTTGGAATAGCGGAAATCATTCGCCTGTCGTAACGGAAAGCCAAAGCTGGTCCGGATCAGACGGATATCTCCGATTCTGCCCGCATCCAGCAGCTCCCGGATTGCTGTGATCTGTGAATGATACTGAAACATATAATTTTCCTGAAGCACCAGATCCCGGCTCTGCGCCAGTTCCGCCAATTCTTTTGTATTATTATAATTCGTAGTAGATGGTTTTTCAACAAAGACATGCTTGCCTGCCTCTAAGGCCTGTCTGGCATACGTATAATGAAAAGCCGGTGGAAGCGGAATATAGACTGCATCGATCTCCGGATCCTGAATAATGTCCGCAAAGCTCTCCCTTGGTGTAATCCCAAATGTGTCCTGAAACGCCTGCAGCTTCGTTTTATCATATTCCTCTGCGATCGCCACGCAGGAAAAATCCTGATTTTTCACTAATTCCGGTAAAAATCTGCGGAATGCGATTTCCGCACACCCTAACACACCAATTCGAATCATAATGACTGCCTCCTTTAACGATCTAACAGTGACAACAGATTTCTAAGCTGTATATTTAGACAGTTGTTAATCTGGATCAACTGATTTAATGTGTAAAAATCTACCCAGAAATATCCCGGAGGAAGATCGTCCAACTCATCCCGGTCTATTTCAATGATAACATTCCGGTTCTGCTCGTGATAGAACCGTCCACCTTCCTCCGACAACAGAACATCCTTTAAAATTCCCTGCTTTTGCTCCAGCTTCTGCCGGAATATACGTTCAACATCATTTCCCATCTGATCGATTCTGGTCGGCTCTGCCTGGACTGTCGGGCCAAGTTCGATCAGATCAAAGCATCCCACCTCCGGCTTGGCATGCACCAGAAACTCCCTGCGTTCCCCACGGCTCATAAAAA
>HF991346.1:36547-37899 GCA_000431515.1 Clostridium sp. CAG:632
GCTGTGTCCACTGTTTCACTTCCCGGCCTTCCATCTCAATATCACAGAATACCACTTTAAAATCATATGGGTATCGGCAGACAATCTCTTCTTCCGTAAAATCCCAGTCCTGCAAAGCTTTTAACGGAATCAATGTCCGTTCCCGTTCATCAAACATCTTATAATCATTCATATAACGGTATATCTTCGGAAGCTGATTCCCCTGCCGTACTCCGTACATGGATTCATAAAGTGCTAAGTCCCTAAAACAACTGCGAATCGCTTTCTTTTCCTGTTCGTTGAAATCCCCTGTCGTAAACGGAATCCCGGACAGTACGGTTCTGGTATCCATGTTTACCAGATTTTCTATATTCATCAGAGCCTTTATCTGCCCTAAGGTCATCCACTTATGACTTGGAAGCACTTCTATCTCTGTATCCGGTCCTACTTCAATCATAATATTACGATTGCGCTTCTTATAAAATCTGGACGATTGTTCCGACTGTATCTGATCGTAGATAATCCGATATTTCTCTGCATGAATAAAATAGTCCAGGTACGGCGGTTTATTCCCACCATGTTTTTGAGTAAAGTTACTCTTAGTTGCCTGTATCGTCGGTGATATCTGTATCTTATTGATATTTCCCGGTTCTATCTTAGCCTGCATCAGAAGATGCAGGACTCCATGGATCTGCTTACACAAAATCCCCAGATACCCTATCTCATTCTGCAGAATAATTGGCTGCTGCAGACATATTTTCTCCTCTGCCATTTCCTGAAATCCGGAAATAGAAAAAAAGCTCTGATTTCGATTCTGAATTTTTCCAGTTTCTTCAGAATAGTACCAGAACCCATCGGGTTCTAAAATCGTTTTATCGATTCGAACCTGAACCGTACGATTTCGTTCCTCCACCCAATCCAATATTTCATTCATGGAATGCAGTCCTTGGTCATCCATTGACCAGGACTGCATAAGATTACATATCTGTTTCATATTAAATCTTCCTATCTGTTTACAGCTCTTCCACTCCATTATAACCCTATATCATATTTCGCCAGAATCCCTTTACCGATTTCATATGAAGATAATACCAGGATATCATCAATTTCTCCTGCTTTCACCTACTATAACACTAATCCAATAAATTTTCACTCACAATACTCATCAGATATTTTCCATAATCACTCTTAAGTAACGGCTGTGCCAGATCCTCCAGCTCTTCCTTTGTGATATATCCCTTGCGGTATGCGATTTCCTCAATACAGGAAATATAGCATCCCTGCCGCTTCTGGATGATCGATACGAAGTCCGCCGCCTCCAGCAGTCCGTCGCTGGTTCCGGTATCGAGCCATGCTACGCCTCGTCCCAGCTT
>HF991346.1:37928-42287 GCA_000431515.1 Clostridium sp. CAG:632
CGCAGGCTGCCCTGCTTTAAATAAGCATTATTTACAGATGTGATCTCCAGTTCTCCCCGCTCGGACGGCTTCACCTGCTTTGCAATCTCAACTACCTGATTGTCATAGAAGTAAAGCCCCGGTACTGCATAATTGGACTTCGGTTTCTCCGGTTTCTCCTCAATCGACAGCACCTGTCCCTGTTCATCAAACTCTACGATTCCAAACTGCCTCGGATGCTTCACCGGATATCCAAACACCGTTGCACCGGTTTCAAAATCTGCCGCTTCCCTTAAAACATCCGAAAATCCTCTTGCATAAAAGATATTATCACCGAGGATCAATGCCACCTTCTCTTTTCCGATAAAAGATTCCCCGATCAAAAATGCCTCTGCAAGTCCTCTTGGCTCCTCCTGTACCGCATAGGATAATGAGATTCCCAGATTCTTACCATCTCCCAGCAGCTCCCGGAATACCGGCAGATCCCGTTTCGTAGAGATGATCAGAATCTCACGGATGCCAGCCAGCATCAGTGTTGACAACGGATAATAGATCATCGGTTTATCATACACCGGAAGCAGCTGCTTGGATACCGTCTTTGTAATCGGATATAACCGTGTTCCTGAACCTCCGGCCAAAATAATTCCCTTCATAATTAAAGTCCCTCCTCTCTATGAATATGCCTGCTTCCCACGATCAGTGTCATCAGGAAGTAAATACTGCTCGAAATCACTGCCGCATATGCAAACCCGCGGATCTCCCACAGCAGAGTCATACCAATCGCAGATGCAATAAATACTGTTGCATATACAATCTGAATGATCAGCTGCCACTTTGCCTTTACAAAAGTCAGAATGATCACCAGCAGTATATTTGTTACAAAATATAAAATCTGTGCCAGACTCACAATAAATGCCAGCACTATAATATCTTTCATTTCAGCAAATAAAGCCGGATACATCAACCGGATATATACCGGTGTTAATCCTCCGCAAACCGCCGTAAATAGAATGGCAAGGATCAGCAATCCCAGCACAGACTTCCGATAAAGCGGCCGATCCATACTCTTGCTTCCCTTTGTCAGATATCCAATGATAATACTGTTCAGCGGAATGCCGATGATAGCAACAGTCTTTCCAAGCAAAGACAGTACATAATACTCAGAAACCGCACTGCTGTCTACAAAATATAATAGCACAAACCGGTCTAACATCAGCATCAGATTCGTTAACAGATAAGAGCCCGCCAGTGTAACTGCATTCCCTGCGATTTCTCTGCGGCGCTCAGAGGTCTTTCCGCATTTCCGGAAAATGCCTCCACTGATCACTACACACAGTACAGCCAGCAATTCACCGGTTACGAAAATCCATTCCCATCTGCCGCTCAGCAGAAACGGAACCACTCCGACCAGATATCCGACTCCAAGCAGAATATAGAAAACCAGCTGTTTCTTAAACTCCAGGTTCAGCCTGTACTCCACATTAGCATAAAACCGGAACATGGTCAGTACAGACACTGCAAACAACAGGACTCCACCTATCACTGACAGGCCACGGATCAGACTGATCACCAGACAGACTACCGCTGTCACGGTTGTAAAGCAGGATAATATCAACATATAATCCCCATTCTCTGTCTTCTCCCGCTCCGGTAATACCATTCTGGTATTATTCACTGCATTACCGAAAGATGGCGCAATAATATTTACCACTGCAAGCAAGAACAGCATATCCCCAAACTGTGCACTGCCAATCTTTGCACTAACATATGGATAGATTATAAACTGTAATATAATATTAAAAAATGCAACTCCTGCAATCGAATACAGAAGATCTCCTCCGATCCGCTTCGCAGTCTGCTTTCCCTTTGACGTTTCCACAACTAAATCCTATCTGTTCTCATACATCTTCTTATAATATTCCTGATATTCACCACTGATAATATTCTGCCACCAGTCTTCATGTGTCAGATACCATTCAATCGTCTTCTCAATACCGGTAGCAAACATCGTCTCCGGATACCAGCCCAGCTCCTCATGAATCTTTGTCGGATCGATCGCATAGCGCATATCATGACCGGCACGGTCTTTTACAAATGTGATCAGACTCTCCGGCTTACCGAGCCGTTTTAAGATCAGCTTTACAATATCCAGATTCGTCATCTCATTATGTCCGCCCACATTATAGACCTCACCGACCGTTCCATTATGCAGGATCAGGTCGATTGCCTTGCAATGATCCTCAACATATAACCAGTCACGGACATTAATACCGGTTCCGTATACCGGAAGCTCCCTATCATGTAACGCATTGATGATCATTAACGGAATCAGCTTCTCCGGGAAGTGGTACGGTCCGTAATTATTGGAGCACCTGGATATCGTAACCGGAAGCTGATAAGTTCTTCCATATGCCTGTACCAGCAGATCTGCACCTGCCTTGGAGGCAGAGTACGGACTGGAAGTATGGATCGGTGTCTCCTCTGTGAAGAACAGATCCGGCCGGTCTAACGGCAAATCCCCATATACCTCATCGGTCGATACCTGATGATATCTCAGAACTCCGTATTTCCGGCAGGCATCCAGCAGCACCTGTGTTCCCAGTACATTAGTACGCAAAAAAATCTCCGGATTCTCAATTGAACGATCCACATGGCTTTCTGCCGCAAAATTCACAACCATATCCGGCTCGTATTCCTCAAAAATCCGATAGATTTCTTCTCTGTTTGTAATATCAACTTTTTCAAAATGGAAATGCGGATTCTCTCTGACCGGTTCCAATGTTTCCATATTTCCCGCATATGTCAGACAATCCACACAGATAATCTCATATTCCGGATGTTTTTTCATCATATAATGCACGAAATTACCACCGATAAATCCCGCGCCACCTGTAACTACAACTTTCATCATTTCTCTCCAGCGTTCGTTTTAATCTAATTTGCAGATACATTATATTATATCTACTGACAAAAAACAAGTCGCTATAAATACATGATGATTACCATTTTTTACAATTCTCCATTCCGCCTACTCTTTTATCTGAATACTGTAAAGTGCAATTCCAAGTGTTCTCGTATCCTCCGACTGTCCGAGTTCCAGCGGTGATTGCAGTTCTTCATTAATCTGGAAGGTCATATAGATCCGTTCCTGCTCCGCCAGACGCTTTGGGATTCGGATCGTATAATTATCTGTCCGGTTATCTACCGGCAGAGTTGCCACATATTCTCCGTTAATAAATACCGTCACCGTCTTCATGCTGTCATAACAGTACATTCTGAGATTCATGGTACAGCCCTTCTGCTGTTCCTCCTGCAGAATAAAGAATAGATCTGCAGTCTGTTTTCCTGACCAGACACCCCAGTCCTCCTGTTCATACCATCCGGTCTGCAGCATTTTACCATTCTCGTAATGATCTGAGAAAGAAGTCACTTTTCCGGTCGCAATATAGACATTCGGTATCTCCGGCACATACCCCATAGCCTCACAGGTCTGTATCAGACTTGTTCCTTTTATCCAGACATATTCATTTCTATCCAGCTTCACACAGCGGTAAGAATCATCCTGCATCAGCTCTGCCGGACACATATTACTGTTTAAGCATATCATTGCTTCCTCTGCATCCTCCGGCGGATATCCGGCAATGATCCTGACTCCCTGAAGATAATACTGTGCCTGATAATAGCTCTGGTGATCGGTCTTGTCCCGTGTATCAACCACATAGATTGCTTCCGGCATATTTCCGCTTTCCTTCAGCTGACAGAACATATTGTAGGTCGCATCTATCTCTTTGTGATTTACGCTCTGTGTATTAATATCATAAGCCACTGCATTATAACAATACTGATAGGTTAGAAGAACCGCAAGTGTGAGCAGTACCGGCTTCCACTTTTTTTTCTTTAACCATATCTGATTTAAAATCACGACGATCAACAGGATTCCCGTTGCCGGAAGGAACACCATTCTTCCGACATCCATTGCTCGTCTGGTCTGTAAAGAAAACGGCAGATAGGTTTCTATGACATTGCTGTTCGTATAAACAAACGGCAGAATACAGGTGAGCCAGAATGCCTGCAGGCCTGCGATCCAGAATATAGCCTGCTTATAAATCTTCTGTATTTGATTCTGCTCCTGATACAGATAGCAAAGCGTTGCCATCAGGACAGGGCCCAGATATGGTCCCATATATCGCACATAGGTAACTGCCTTCAGACCATATCCGTTACTTGCAAACCCAAGCTCCATTGCCTGCGTTGCCCGTGGCAGCCAGATCAGAGACTGTGCACCGATCGTCAGTGCCGTACAGAGCCCGAAATATATAAATATGATTGCATAATGATCCTCATACAGGATTTCCTCCCGGTCTACCTTCACGCAATGGA
>HF991346.1:42331-57096 GCA_000431515.1 Clostridium sp. CAG:632
CCAATGATACAGCGGATCATCAGCAGTACCGCCACGATCAGCATGCCGCCGGAGATCACGGATACCGTATTCAGCTGTCCAAAGATAATATTGACCCATGTATGCCAGGAGGTCGCATTTACGATCGTATCGGAAAGAGACAAGGATACACTGCTGTTACGCAGGCCGCCGTTACCGTCCGCCAGCCAGATTCTCTCCTGCATCCGATGGATCAGAAGCTTTCCGCCGCCGACACCGATCACCGCAGTAATGATTCCCGGAAGGATTGCAAGAAAGCTTCTCCGATTCCGGATAAAATAAGCCACATAAAAAATCGCAAGTACGATCCAGTACATCCAGGATCGGGTATGAAGCAACAATGTATAGGAAAGCAATGCCATCAACAGTACCGTGTCAATGGCCTTCTTTTTAGAATCATTCTGATGCTCCAGAAGCCGGAACAGCAGGACACAGATCAGCCAGGAACAGAAGATCAATGCATGCTCATTGTATACGATCATGGTTCTGGTCACGACCATGTAGGAGCATGCCACCGATGCCACAGTCAGAAACCATTTATGTTCGATCTTAAAATACCGCTTCATCAGATAAAATGCCATCAGTGCAATGGATGCCTGCATCACCGATTCCACAACCAGAATCAGCCGGTAGATCAGAACCGGATCATCTGACAGACGAAATAGCGGTGCAAACAGTGCCGTAAATCCGAACCCGTAATATCCCGCCTGCGATACGATCCCGCTCCAGTCCTTTCCACCTAAGAAAGCTCCTCCTGCCAGTGTTGCCAGCTCATCGGACTGCGTCCGCAGCGGCAATGCAAAGCAATTCAATATCAGCCTTGGTATCAGAGCACATAGAAATGCCAGAATCTGACAGTTATATTTCTTTATCCAATTTGCAATCCGACTCATACTTTATCCTCTCTCTGTTATTTTCAGGGTTATTTCTTTTTCTTTAATATCTTATTAAGACGATTTCTCACATCATTCAGGAACGGATCCTTCGTCAGACACAGATAACCTGCGCTCAATCCTCCATAGATCAGGATCCCGGCTCCCATCTGGATCAGCAGCAGCGTCACGGACGGTTCACCGGTTGACCCAATCAACCGCACTACCAGAAACATCACCAGACCGATTCCGCCATAGGCGATGTTCCGTTTCAGGTATTTACCGAACTCCAGCTCTTTTCTAGACATAATTGTCTGATAGAGCATAACCGCAGCCTCCGCCAGAATCGTTCCGATCACAGCACCGATCGTACCGATCCTCACAATCAGAAGCAGGTTAGCGATCAGGTTAACTACTGCTCCTAAGATAACAGACACCACATAAATGGAATCTTTTCCGTTCGGGATCAGATACTGGGTTCTTATGACGTTCGCCCAGGATTTGATCACACCGATCGGTGCCAGCCACATGATCAGGGCTGCACATGGTATAAACTCGGCTCCATAAAATACCGGTGCAAAATTATCTGCAATTGCCGCCAGTCCAAAGGAGGTAGCAAACGAGATCATCAATGCCAGCTGCATGGACTTCTCAATGTACTCCAGACACTTAGCCTTATCATTTTTCTGTACCAGCCCGGACATCTTCGGCAGCATAACAGTTCCCAGTGCATTAATAAACGCAGTCGGTACCTGCATGACCTTTTCCGCATTATCATAATAGGAAACTTCTTTCTTATCGCCTAAGATCCGGCCGATCATCAGCTTATCCATAATATTATAAATACTGATCGCCACAACCGGAACAAACAGGATCAGATTCGGCTTCACATGCCTGCCGATCTCCTTCCAAGTCGGCTTTACAAACTTCACGAACCGTCTTAGGTACGGAAGCAGGATCAGATTACTCAACAGAATAGAACCTGCCATGATCGTCGTATAGATCCACAGATCCTCCTGTTTCTTCACGAGCAGAAAGATTGCCAGCATACTGAGCAGCTTGATCACAATATTTCTGGTGACCGTGATCTTAAACTGCTCCATTCCGAAGAAAAACCAGTTGATATCAACCACGGCTGCCACAACATATAGGAACTGCAACAGAGCAATCTCCCGGTTATCTACGGAAAATGCCAGAACATATGTGATATACGCTCCGGCAGATACGACCGCAGTCAGCAGCTGCAGGGCATAGATGTTAAAAAAGGTCCGGCTCACCTGCTCATTCCCGCCGGTTCCTTCATCCATGGCTCTGGCCTGTGCAATACTCCGGTTCCCGTAATTATTCACACCCAGCATTGCAAACAGCCAGAAATAATTGGCTGCAGAATACGTATAGGAATAAACGCCTGTATTATAGGCTCCCAGTGTTCTCGTAATATACGGTGTTATCAGCAGAACACTGGCAAATGTCAACAACTGATATATAACATTATAGATATAATTCTTTTTGACACTGCTCATGTGTTTCCTCTTTTCTATTTCTCAAACTGCGATTTCTCCGGCAATATCTGTTCAAATGCCCGGATAACCTCCGGCTTTGCCTTCTCATACTGCTCCTGTGTACAGGTATCATTGATACAGATGGTCTTATACTTCTGCTGTTCAATCGCCTGATACAGGGTCCGATTATCCTCTCCGACCGAGAAATTCTTACCGATCCGGTTCATATTCAGCGGAGCAAACTCTCCCTTCATCAGAGCCCAGTAGCGGAATACAAACTGATTGACATCCGTCATGCTCCGGAACTTATGATGAATCGTTTCATTCATGACCTCCGGCTCTGCTTCCCACACTTCTCTCCAGTGCTGTTTCAGATATCCCATCGGCAGATGATGGCCGTACAATCCGAAGAAATGTTGAAACGGTAATCCCGATGCAATCAGATTATAGATTCCCAGTGCTCCATATTTCAGCGTTACAATCTTCCTTCGGTTCTGCTTCAGCACCTGCTTTCTTGCAAAATGGCGGTCGATCAGGTGAAAATTATTCACCTGCGTATGATCGAAAGCTCCGCGGTCGCTGGCAAAGCAGATTGGCCGTTCATTCCAGATATCGCATGGCAGGCCATCTCGGAAGAAGTCCTCCGGCTCCACAACATCGGTCAGAAACATATCGTCATTGAAATACACGAAATGCTCCGACAGCTCTTCAATTCTGTGCAGATTCAGGTCAATCGCTCTGGAACTGAAGGTCGGCAGACAGTCTGCCGGGATAAAATCCGTATGATCCACCATATGAAGCTTCGGATGCTCTGTATTTAACCATTCCGGGCATTGACCACAGGTCACGAAGTGAATCGTTCCGACCCATGGTGCAAATTTCTCCACCCCACGGAACCAGTATTTCAGATTCTCCCATTCCCGATAACGGTTGGCACTGTTATCCTGTCCCTTATCCGGTGAATATGCCTGTTTCCGTTTCTGCCATTCCGGATCATTTCCATCGACCCATAATAACACGAAATCAATTCTCTTTTCCTTATCGCCCACAGCAACTGCTCTCCTTCTGCATTCAACATTCCTGCCTGTTATCGTCTGGTCACTACCATATAAAGTCTTCCAAGCAGCATTAAAATATCCGGTCCCAGATAACTGGAAGCTACCATTCCCCGGATTCTCGCCGGTGCCTGCTTATTCGCCAGCACCGCTTTTCTGGAGTCTTTGATATTTCGGTATGCCTGTTTCTTAATATCCCGGTATTCCTTTCCAAACGGAAGCTCCATCAGCAGCTGCAGCTGTGCCAGACAATACCGTGTCTCACCAGCCGGTGCCAGTGCCGGATAATTCCGATTCAGATATTCCCTTAACTCTGCCATAATCCGGATCCGGTCGATCTTCTTGTCACTGAAACCGGTATGCATGGTCGATGCCGTATGCTGTCGATACCAGTAAAGCACGGTCTCGGAATATGCCAGCTTTTCAGCCTTTCCATATAGCTTGTACATAATTGCAGCATCCTCATAACCCATATTGACCGGGAACTTCAGATCTGCAAGCAGTTCCCGTTTGATCAGCTTGCACCATGGTCCGAAGCTGAACTTCTTCTGATAACAGAGCAGCTCCAGCGCCCGCTCCGCCGTATATACGGTATAGTCCGGTTCACCCACACCTGCTTCCAGCTCATCGGCGATCCTGCCGGCATCCCAGAACTTCTTATTCTCAACATGTACAATGTCCACACCGGTAGCTTCCTGAATCTGCAGCATATACCGGATCTGCTCCCGGTGCATCAGATCATCACTGTCAGCATATACGATGTATTCGCCTCTAGAAATCCGGTATGCCGCATTTCTGGCTGCTGCCTGTCCCTGATTCTTCTGGTGGATCACCACAACTCTGTGATCCTTTTCCCGGTACTCATCACAGATGCTCTCCGAGCCATCGGTACTGCCATCATCCACCAGTATAACTTCCAGATTCTCATAGGTCTGATTCAGCATGCTGTCCACTGCTGCCCGAATATATTCCTTTGAATTATAGATTGGTACAATAATACTTACCAGACTATCGTTTCTCACTTTTCAATACCTCATCTTTAATGATTCTGTTGCAAATAAAGGTCGTTCCTCTGTAGATCAGCTCAGTTCCGACAACCGTAGCCGCCATTGCCAACCACAATCTGCAGATTGGATCCGGAATCACTGCCAGAATATTCCACATAAAGATATGCACAATATAGATATGCATAGAACGCTTTCCTGCCCAGTGGGTAACACCGTTTCCGATCCGTACCATCCGCATGACGATGCACAGGAACAGACACAGAAAAATGCCGGACAATGGTTTCAGGACGTTTGCATAAGCAGCTCCCTTATTGATCGCAAACAATCCGCCTAATATCACAAATAAAAGAAACGTACCTGCCATCAGCAGCCATTTCCGCTTCCTGATCATATTCACCAGCTGTGGCTGCAACTGTGAGGCTGCCAGGCCAAAGGTAAACAGCCAGAGGGCATTAAACCATCCGATTGGCTTCTCCTGTAACACATATATAACCGTCAGTCCGATATCGGCAAGAATGCTGATCAGCACTACATAACGGCCGGATATTTTTTTCGCCACATAGAATACCAGATACTGGATCACGATTACATGAATGAACCAGTCCTCCACCAACAGAATTCCAAACAACCGCTTCCAGATATGAATCTCATCATAATGACACAGATACTCGATCAGCAGCAATACAAGCTTCATCAGCACATATGGCAGATATACGCCCCGCAGCCGCTTGAGCAGATACCGGTAATCCACCTTCCGGTTTCCATAGGACTCATATAATCCGTAGCCCGATACAAAGAAAAATATCAGAACACCGATTCCACCCAGCTGTCCGATCAGACCCTTAAATATCGCATTTGTTCCGCCGGTAAGCTTCTCCACCCAGCCGGTATAATGCGCCGCGATCACAAAAAAGGCCGAGATACCGCGTAACACCGACGTATCCTTTTTGTCTAACAGCTGTGCTTCCTCCAGCCGGTTCTCCTTCCGGATGCCCCATAGGATCACAACCGGCAGAATAAGCCCAAACAATATATATTCACTAATCATTTTCCACTAATTCCTCAATCGTCTCTACCATCCGCTCCCAGGAATATCTGTCTGCTTCTTCCCGAATGCCTTCCCGGAACGCCGCATCCTTATGCTCCGTAAAGAACTGAACGATCCGCTCAGATAGTTCCTTCGCATCCTCCGGCTCTACAATATATCCGGTCTTTCCATCCAATACAACCTCCGGCAGTCCGCCGACATTCGTGGCGATCACCGGCTTATCGAATCCATATGCGATCTGTACGATTCCGCTCTGTGTCGCAGAGATATACGGAAGCACGACCAGATCGGAGGCAGCAAAGAACTTCTCTACCTCCTTATCCGGAATATATCCATCATGAATCTCTACCGCATCCTCGATCTGTACTTCCCGAATCAGCTGCTCATACTGATCCTTATCACCGTCAAAGTCACCAACTACTAAAAGCTTAACATCCGGCAGCTGCTTTCTGACCTCCGGCATTGCCTGAAGCAGATACTTCAAGCCCTTATATTCCCGGACAAATCCGAAGAACAACAACACCGGCTGATCTCCGTTTAACTTCAACAGTTCCCGCCCCTGTTCCTTCGTCAGATCCTGCAGCTTGAACGCATTATAGGTTGGATGCACCGCTTTCGCACATCTGGCATCCGGCTTAATCGACAGCAGATCCTCTTTATCCTGACCGGAATGCACGATAAAGTAATCCCCCTGCTTCATAACCTTTTTTGTCAGAAAACGATCCAATGGAAACCGCTCATGCGGGAACACATTATGACATACGAATAAAACCTTCTGCTTCTTCAGCTGCCGGCACAGCAGCCAGTAGCAGGGTGCAAAATACGGATGCCACCACTGTATGATCACCAGATCCGGATTCATGCTCCGTATCTTCTTCCCGGAACGGATACAGTTCAGAATGTCCGCCGTATGGATCAGGTAATCTGTCCCCTCAATCTTAAACGTATCATTCGTATAGTCCCGTTGCTCTTTATGAAATAAAACCTTCGGATACTGCATCTTATAGGAGATCATACTTACGTCATATTTCTCCATAAACGCCCGGCACATCAATCCCGTATAATGTGCGATTCCGCCCTTATACGGATATACCGGTCCTATCAACACTATCTTTTTCATCCTACCTATCCTCATAATCCATTTCCCGGACCTTCTGCTGGATCTCCTGCAGAATCTTCCGATTCGCTGCCATAACATCTGCCAGCAATCCCACTACCCAGATCATAACACCGATCAGGATCAGCATGCTGCAAAGGATCAGGGACTGAACATTCCCCTGTCCGCCTCCCATACATAAGAGCACGATGAACCGGATACCGATTGCAAGACCGATCAGGAACGGTATAAATCCAAGTCCGATGAAAAACCGCATCGGCTTATACATCAGATAGGCACGAATGATCGTCAGCATGGACTTCTTCACATATCCAAACATACTGCTGAACAGACGGGAAGGCCGCAGTTCATCATTCGTACGGATTGGTACGGAAGTAATAGCGATCTTGGTCCGTCCGGCCTGTACGATCTGTTCCAATGTATATGTATATTCATTGACAACATTCATCTGCATGGCCGCCTCTCTGCTATATGCACGGAATCCACTCGGAGCATCCGGAATATCTGTATTAGATGCTTTCCGGACAACCCAGCTACCGAAATGCTGCAGCTTCTTCTTTAACCATGAGAAATGCGCTGTCTGATCGATCGGTCTTTCTCCGATGACGATGTCCGCCTTTCCCTCCAGGATCGGTGCGATCAGCTTTTCAATATCATCTCCGCAATACTGATTATCTGCATCGGTATTTACAATGATATCCGCGCCATTTCGTAAGCACATATCCAGACCGGCCATGAATCCCTTCGCCAGACCACGGTTCTGTTTAAAATTAACAATATGCTGGACGCCCCATTCCTTCGCTACCTCTACGGTATTATCCTGACTTCCGTCATTGATGATCAGGTATTCAATGGTATCCACACCGTCAATCTGCTTCGGCAGTGCATCCAGAGCAATTTTTAGAGTTTCCGCCTCGTTATAACATGGTATCTGAATTATTAATTTCATTTTTCTATCCTTCCCACTATTTTTACTCAAATATTACATTTTATTTAAATTATTATGACATCTATTTTTTGATTTATCAATACCTTCCTGCTATATCACGGCTGATACTGATACAATAGCACCGTTTCCTCTGTGACCCGGAACTGTCGCGGCAGCTGCAGATAGCGGTCATGCAACGGATTCTGCCAGTCACTGTACGGCACATTGTAATCCTCACTTCTCCGATTCACTACCGAGAGCTTACAGGCATAGGCATTCTCCGCCCGCTCTGCGCCATGCACCGTCAGATACCAGACCTGATTCTCTCCGGTATAGAACCGCCGGCTCTCTTCCTCGAAGTCACCCAGTACCGGATAGATATTCGCACCGGTCATTGCCTTGATTGGGAAATAATAATAGCCGAACAGCTCTACATCTATGATCACATTATCGCCTGCCCGGATCTCTCCTGCGACCTGCTCTAACGTGTCCCATTCCACACGGGTATCATCCTGATATTTGAGCAATGTGATATTATACGGAAGCATCCACAGGACACCGGCCAGTGTCACCACTGCTGTCTTCCACAGACTCCACTGCTGCAACAG
This sequence comes from Clostridium sp. CAG:632, assembly GCA_000431515.1. GTDB lineage: Bacteria > Bacillota > Clostridia > Lachnospirales > Lachnospiraceae > CAG-632. Next base: position 50,487 of record HF991346.1, read on the forward strand.
CAGACCGCCCATGATCGCCAGAAGCGGTATATACATGGTCAGATACCGTGCATAGTAATAGCAATACGCGATCCCCGGCAGGAAAATTGCCGAAAAGACCAGCACGCAGTAGAAAAAGCATCCGAGCAATACAGTCTTTTTCCAGTTCTCCAGCCACTGTCCGGTCGAGAACAGGACACTGCCGTATACCAGAAGCGGCACCAGAATCCCGCTCACGATCAGAAAGGTGATCATGGTAACTCCGCCAAGCTGCTGCCACTGCAGACCCTTCTTCCAGCTCCGGTATATCTGAATCAGAATCAACAGAACCATTCCGATTCGGATCCAGATACCGGCTGCCTTCCGGCTTATATGCACCGGAAACGAGAGCTGCTTCCTGCTACGGAGCAGAACAACTCCGGCCAGCAGCACCAGTGCGCAGACAGCCGTGATCACGTACGGGACGTTCTGTCCGTTAATGCCCGCACGATATATCCACACATAGTTTTTATCCAGATAACGGGCAGCGATCATCAGACTCATCCAGTAGCCGGTCAGATAGCCGGCAACAGCCAGAAGCATGGCTTTTATATTCACCCGGTCCTTCGTATACAGATATAATGCCAGATAGAGTAAAACATAAAATGGCATGAACACATAGACAGATACATGATAAAACGCATAGACCCAGATACAGAGTGCTGAAAGCACCCGTTCCCGCTTGTCCTCGCCGAGAATCAGATACAGGAACACCAGCCAGTTCAGAGTCATACCGATCTCTGTCAGAGAAGATTTCGTGATCCAGATAATGAGCGGTGAGCACGCAAATACCAGCATTGCAACCGCTTCTCCGGAACGTTTCATCTTCAAGCGCATACACACTTCATGCAGCATGAAAACACAGCAGATCAGGATCACAATGTTGATTCCGCTCATATGTCGGATACCAAACAGTTTTCCCCAGAGTGCCAGCAATGCTACGTAGGTCGGTATACCGTGGAACACACCGGATCGTTCACTGAATGCCTGCTCCCCCGACTGTCCGAAGCAGTACTCCCCATCAGCATTATAGATCCGGTAAAACCCGACAAGATTGGTCTCTGCAATTGCTGCCTCATACAGCTCCTGATCGCCCGGGGTTCCCATAGAATAATATTCCGGGAAATCATACTGCCGCTCCGTCATTCCGTTTATAAAACAGATTGCCTGTGTCTGGTAAACACCCTCATCCTGTCCCATCCCATAGAATTCAAATCCACGGAATACAAACGGAAGCATCAGAACTGCGATCAGACAAGGCAGCCAGTACTGCCGGATCTCCCAGGTCAGCTGCGGCCGTTTCTTTCTGATCAGCATAACAATCAGACCTGCTCCCCATGCACAGGCACAGGTAAGCAGCGTCCGCTTTATGGAATACTGATCGATCCAGAATAACAATCCGCTTAACACAATGTGTGAGGCCAGATAGGCAATCACCGCCAGCACCACTGATTTCACTATATTTATCTGCTTTTCCAGACCGGCCACCACATACCATGCCGGTCCGAGTCCGACTAATAGCAAGCCAACTACTATCACCTACAGCTCCTCCATCCGCCTGTTTAATTTCTCCGCAATAACACTCCAGTCAAATTCCTTCTCCGCAACACCTCTGGCCGCCTTTATATTCGCGTCCTGTTCCTTCAGGTCAAAGCTCCGGATCACCTCCGGAAAGTCACTCAGCTCATGGATCAGCAGTCCTTCCGGATCCGGAATGCCTCTAGCACCAAGCGGAGTGGTAATTACCGGGATCCCGGCTGACATATAATCAAAGATCTTTAAATTCGTTCCGGAACCGGCCACCATCGGATTCAGTGCGAAATCCACCAGACCAAAAATCTGCTTCTTCTCTTCCTCACTGACCAGTCCAAGCAGCCCGACATTCTTCGGAATCTCATATTCATCATTGTGGATCACAAAATACCGGCACTGACTGCCCATCAGCAGAAATACGGTCTCCGGACATGCCTTTGCAATCTGAAAAATCTCCTCACAGGCATCCAGATTCGGCTTATGCCAGCTTCCCATAAAAAGACCGATCTTCTGTCCGTTTAAGATTGGTGTATCTGCCTGATCCAGCTGTACCTTATTCTGCAGACGCTCCTCCGGACTGACGCAATGCATCTGCTGCGTATCCACGCCATTCGGTACTACTATGACCTTCTCTTCTGCCACCTGATAAAGCTCACACAGCTTCTGCTTATCCTCTTCGGAGCACGCCATAATGAACCGGCTCTTTTCACAGCATTCCTTCTCGGTATCAAATACCTCCTGCAGTAACTGCTCCTTCACCGAACTGTCCTTTAACATACTCTGTTTCAGCAGATATTCTACATTATGCGCCTCATAAATGAATGGGTGTTCTCCCATATATTTCTTCGCTTCCGGATACAGATACGGGTGGGAAATCACTATACAATCACTGCTCTCTATGGATTTCTTCAACGCTTCCCCATATTCCGCTGTCAGACCGGAATATCGGATCATCGCAATATCCGTTACCGTTAATCCGGCTTCCTTTGACAATGCTGTCTCCTGCTGTGCATGTTCCCGGCTCTCCGGTATCCGGATTTCCCGTACACCCCGTGTGATCTCACCATCAAAGCCCGGCAGGCGGTGATTCGTAAAGGATACGATCTCCACATCATATTCCTTTGCAACATTTTTATAGAGGTTGTAAATTCTGGCCTGTCCGCCTCCCTGTGGTGGTGCGATTTGGAACGTACTGGTTACCGTTAACTTCTTCCGGTTCTTTGTCCGTTCCGGCTTCTCCTTTGGAAGATCTCTTAAAATACCGTCCACAACACTCTGCCAGGTAATTGCCTGAACGGTCTGATAGGCATTCTCACCCATTCGTCCGGCCTCCTCCGGATGCTGTGCAAAGTAATCAATCTTCTCTGCGATCGCATGCTCCTCAAACGCTGTCACATATCCGGTCTCGCCGTTTCTGACAAACTCCTTTGGACCACCTGCATCCACGGTTGTAATCACCGGCTTCCGATGCAGCATAGCTTCAATTGTAATATATCCATAATCCTCATCATATGGAAAATACGGAACTACCAGACTGTTCCGGTAATATTCTTCTACCTCTTCATCCTTCACATAGCCCAGAAAATGAATCCGTGCATCTCCGGCAGCAAGCTTCTCCAGCCGCTCCCGCTCCGGACCGGTGCCCGCAATATATAACGGAATCTCCGACTTCACATACTGCATGGCGCGGATCAGCATATCGATTCTCTTCGGTCCGTCCAGCCGGCTGACCATAAAAATATACCGATAGTCTCCCGCCGAATAATTCTGCAGAGTTGACGGCGGATATACCACACCGACTTCCGTATCCGGAGGAAAATAATCCGTCCGGTTCTTAACCGTTTCCGAAATACTGTAATACCGCTCCGTCTTCGTCTGGCTTAAGCCCCAGCGATCCAGATACCAGATGATCTTCCGGATCAACGGACCCGGAAAGGCATAATAGCTCTGCGGAACGGTTCTCTTGTCTTTCAATTCAAACAACATATCAAAAAACGTATCCAAAGACTCCGGCCGGTAATAGGTATCCATATAATCAAGGATCCGATTCACATCCGGGTTCTCGCGCGGCACCTCTGTCGGACGCGGGGTATGCTGATACGTATCATAGAGTCCGCGCAGGCAATGTGCCATATAACAGATTCCTCGCGGATGACGAACCATCCATGCCGGATATTTACAATAGATCACTACGTCAAACTGACTGACATCTAATTTATAAAAGGAATAATAAGTCTCGATCAAATCCCAGAAATTAAGCTCTCTGGATGGGAGCTTGATCAGCTCACACTGATGCTCGGTTGTCTGATTGATGGTCTCGCACAACCCCCACATCAGGTTCTCGATTCCACCAATGGTAAATGGAACAGGACTCGGTCCGATCACTGCTATTTTCATACATCCAACTCCTTTTCCATTCCGTCTAAGCGGTCTTCTGCCTCTGTGCAGCGTCTGGTCAGCCGGTTGATTTCCTGCTTCTGCTCCGAGATCACTGCCGTCTGCTTCTCTACCAGTGCAAAGATTCCGTTTAATGACTGTGTCACGGATGCATTAAACCGGTTCTGCTCATCGATCACCGGCTGCAATAAGAAATACAGAACCTTGCGGATCGCCTTCTTGAAAAATACCGTGATCTTATTTCCTTCCAGCTCCCGGTAGTAATTCACCATATAAAACTGATTATTTGCCGCCACACTTCCACGGATAGCTTCGCTTTCCTGAAGGATCTTCTCCAGATAATTATTCTCCCGTTTCTGCTTCATCTCATCCATGGCAGAGCGTCTGAGCAGAGCGTCTGCCAGCTTCTGTCCGTCTGCAACTCCCTGTATCTGTTCATGATGAAATGCCTGTTTATCCACCGGCTGCTCCAGTTCTTTTTCTATGTTTTCTACTTTTTTCATTGTATTATGCATATTTCATCAGTTCCTCCACTACATGTGCCCAGGTAATATCCATCTCCCGGAGTTTCTTTTGGGCGGCAGCTCCATATTCCGCTGCCATACTCTTTGACATCCACAGCTCGTCCAGATGTCCGGCCAGTTCTTCCGCTGTCGGCTCGGAAACGATTCCGTTCACACCATCCTCTATGAACTCCAGAGGTCCGCCGCTGTCCTTACATGTGATCACCGGCTTGGATGCCGCCATTCCCTCCAGCGTAATATATCCGTAATCCTCATCAAAAGGAATAAACAGAACTGCCTTTGCCCGTGCATATAACTCAAGCTTCTTCTCCTGTGATACAAAATCCAGATAGGTCACCCGATCCTCCAGACCACACTCCCGGATATGCTCCAGAAACTCCCGCTTTTTCTTCTCATTATCTGTCTTACCGACAATGCAAAGCTTTACCGGATGTTTCGTCAGCATCAAGGCATCCAGTGCCAGCATCTGACGCTTGGTAACATTGATCCGGCTCGGCATCAGAATATAATCTCCATATTCCTCATGATAGAACTTCTCCATATCCGGACATGGATGATATAACGGTGTAGATGCAAGTCCTGTATAATAAAGCATCCGTCCTGCTACATTCTCCGAATTTGCAAAAATATGCTTTGCCTCTGACAGATACTGCCGATCCGCATTATAAATGCTTCTTCGGACTGCATTCCCCTTCTCATCATCCTTCATATTACTGTAATCGGTGTCAAATAACTCATATGCCTCCCGGTGCTGATGCAGTGCCCATACCACCTTGTTCGGATGCGGCATATAATATGCCGGAAACTTTAATCCGATACAGAAATCCGTATGTCCTGCTACCCAGGAATCCCGCACATTCATTAACCGTGATGCCACAATATAATCCTCGATCACATCGATCGGATGTCCCATAAACGGCATCGTTACAATATCTACTTCATGTCCGGCCTCGATCAGGGCATTTTTAAGATTTCTGGCATGGAGCTCGGCTCCGCCCTGTACAAACGGAATCTGTACAGTGGTAATCACTATTTTCATCCTTACTCTGCCTCCTTTATCTCCCAGGAATGCTCTAACCGGAACCGTCCTACTTCTTCTATGACATTCGTCATCTCAAACCGGTATGCCTGTCGGTAATAATCGACCGGTAATGCTGTCTCACACTCGATCGACACATCCAGTACATATACCTCCGGAAGCAGATCAAACTTCGGCATCAGGAGATGTACCTCGCCGGATTTCGTTACGTCAAAATCATCCAGACGATCGATCTTGGTATTCGTACCATAGCAATGAAGGCCCTGACTGTCATAGATTGCCATGCCAAACACAGCATCCTTGATCGGCTCCTTGACTTCATACCGGACAACCACCTCTACATCCTCTCCGGTCTTAAAGATTGTCCGCATTCTGGAGGTATCACCGGCCTGATACATACCGACCTCCTTGATCACAACCTTACCATTGCCCCAGCGCTTCTCATTCCGTTCGGTTGCGATCACTTCCTCGTGTCCGACTCCGAGTGTCATACTCTCTTTCTTCTTCTGAGCTTCCTTCTGCTTCTGTTTCTCGCGTTCCTTTTCCTTCTGACGTTCTTTCTCCTTTAACCGCTCCTTCTCTTTATCTGCAATCTGCTGACGTACCTCGCCCATATATCCCAGATACTCTGCATGGACATCACGCGGTCTGCCCTCCTTACGGATCTCGCCGTCATGGATCCAGATGGACCGGTCACAGATCTGCTCAATCTGTGATAGGGAATGCGATACGATCACAATCGTTGTTCCCTGTGCCTTGATCTCCCGCAGCCGGTTAAAACACTTCGCCTGGAAATTCGCATCACCGACCGCCAGGATCTCGTCGATCAAAAGGATCTCTGCATCTACATTGATCGCAACCGAAAATGCCAGCCGCATATACATACCGGATGAATATGTCCGGACCGGATTATCAATGAACTCCTCCAGCTCTGAGAAGGCAATGATATCATCCAGTCTGGCATCGATTTCTTTCTTCGTCAGTCCGAAAATAGCTGCATTAATATAAATATTCTCCCGGCCGCTCATATCCGGATGAAAGCCCGCCCCCAGCTCGATCAGACTGGATACCCGGCCGGCCATCTCGATACTGCCGGAAT
>HF991346.1:57149-59797 GCA_000431515.1 Clostridium sp. CAG:632
TTCAATGTGGTACTCTTACCACAGCCGTTATGACCGACCAGACCGATTGCCTCTCCTTTTTTCACCTGAAAGGAGATACCTTTTAATACCCAGTGCTCCTCATAACGATTCCGGTTATGAAACAGTATTTTCTCCTTCAACTGGTTTCCCTTATCGAAATAAACCTTGAACTTTTTTGTAATATTTTCAACTTCAATTGCATTTTGACTGTCTTTCATTACATTTCCTCCACGAAGCCCTTCTGCAGTTTGCAGAATACAAAATGTCCCAGTATACAGAATACGATTCCCACAAACAGTGCCTGTAACAATGTTTCCAGCTGCGGAATCTGCTTATAGTATAAAATATCCCGGTATGCCATGATCACAGATGTCATCGGGTTTACCTTTAGAATCCACAGCAGATTCTCCGGTACCATAGTTTCCGGATACATAACCGGTGTCAGATACATCCACGCCATCGTAATGATTCCCAGGATATATTCCAGATCCCGGAAATAAACCGTTAATGCAGAAGACAGCAGTGCGAATCCAAGTGCAAGAAAATATTCTACAATCATAATGATCGGAAGAAACAGCAACGCAACCGGATTTATACCAATTCCGGATATAAATAATGCCGCAAAGATGACAATAAAGCAAAACAGCATATTAATAAATCCGCTGGTCACCACAGAAATCGGAAGAACCTCCCGCGGAAAATAAATCTTTTTTACCATATCCTTGGAACTTAAGATACTATTGGCGCCACCGGTTACAGAAGTACTGAAAAAAATCCACGGCACCAGTCCTACAAACAGATAGATGTAGTATTTCTCAATTCCGTTCTTCATAATAACCGAGAATACCATCGTATATACAACCAACTGCAGCAGTGGATTTACAAACGTCCACAGGAATCCAAGTACAGAACCTTTATATCTGCCTCGCAGATCTCTTCGTACCAGTCCTACTATCATCTCTCTGTATGCATATAATTCTTTTATTGCTTTCATATTATCTGCCTTTCGTGTTCTATCGCATAATCGCCATTATTATACCTTAGATATTTCAGAAATACAACTAAAGCATTTATAAACCAAAGCCACGGATAATTTTCTGAAATTCCTCACAGCCGGCAAATGTTTTCACGATCGTTTTCCGGCTTTCCCCTCTATCCAGCCGTGCCACCCAGTAATCAAGTCCCGGCTTATCATATTCCCGCCCCATAAAAGCGCGGTAAAGAGTCTTTACAAATTCTGTATTATTTAACTTCTTATCTGTAAACTCCGGTACAAAGAAGAAGCATTCCGCTACCTGAACCGGAGTTCTCCGCTTCGACCGGATCTCCTGTACCCAGTACTTCATGCCGGCAGGCTCCGCTTCTCTGCCCAATGCCCTCGTATATAACCGGGACACATATTCCTCAATCTCCGTATATTTCCGGACCGTTATCTTACAGGTTGCCTTCTTCCCGCTTCCATCCTTTGCGGTACAGGTGATCGTAGCAGTTCCGGGAGACTTTGCTGTTACCTTTCCTCTGCTGTTCACGGTAGCAACCTTCGTATTGGAGGATTTCCATGTCACAGCCTTATTTGCCGCATTGGAGGGGGTGACTGTTGCCTTCAAGTCCAATGTTTCGTTTTTCATCAGAGTAGCACCGGTTTTATTCAGTGCTATTTGGGATACTTTGATCACAACATCATCTGTGTATGCCTTGATCCGGCAGTTTTCATTTCCGCCATCGGCTGATGATATATCTGTCCACGTAGCACCGTCTATTCCGATAAAGCTTTGTCCATCCTCTGAGGTCGAAACATTCTCATACCAGGAGCCACTTACCGTAGCATCTATACTGATTTGTGGTGCTTCTCCATCCTTTGTCCACTGTTTAATCACTATGGAAAATGTCTCACCCTTTTTTAAGAATATCTCCTGATCCAGCTCCACGGTATGAAATCCGGCATATAACTGATCCGCCTTTTGTGTCAGCATCAGTGTACCGGAAGACGGATCAGCTTCTGTACAATTCTTATAGATACTAACTGTACATTGATATTGTGAATCTGCCGTATAAAATCCCACTGCTTTTAGTACCTGATCAGAGGTTGCTATATATCGATTTGCCTGCTTATTTTTCTTATCGGAGTCATAGTCCTGATAATACCCTCTGGTTACTCCGCCATCATACTGATAGTTATGGTCATAATTATCGGTGCTTCCATATTCATAAAAATAAGCATTACTGTTTAACAGCGGTATATCTTCATAGGATATCCAGAAATATCCATCCTTACTCCAGTTCGACCCCCAGCTGTTCTTACAATACCATGCACCGTCCGCATCCGGCTTATGTTCCCCAAAGTTTTCCCGGCTGTAAGTATCATCCCATCCGATGATCGTAATAGCATGATTGGTATCGTTTTTATTCGGGCAATACACGGCAACCGGTTCACTGGTTTCAAGGCTATTCTGCATACCGGTACTGTAATACTCATCGGCACTGTAATACGAGCTTCCACAGGCTCCGTACTCCTGTATCAGCTGTTTTACAATCGTCCGATCCTTCATGGATACCCAATAGGAATTCTCCAGATGATAAGCATCCTGTCCGTATGCCACTGTATCCGGCAGGGTTGCGTTCGGATTCTTCAATACGGTAGTATACGG
>HF991346.1:59938-63628 GCA_000431515.1 Clostridium sp. CAG:632
CGGTTCCTCCCATCGAATCCGTAACTGTATGTGACATGAAATATGCCAACTGCCACTCCGACAGATCTGTATCCGCTGTTCCGAGTCCCTGCTTATAGATACTGGCCTCGGATGCGCCGATAAAGGCAAACGCCCAGCAGGTTCCATATGGATTCTGATTCTTTACAGAGGTGATATAGGGAGATACATATGATGCCGGTACCGCTGTCTCAGCAGACAATGTCACACATTCATATTCATCCCCGGCCTCCTGAATACTGCTGACCGGTTCCTCACCGTTCCCCTGATAGGTCAGTATCGGCAATGTCGAAGGCTCTGTCTCTTCTGCTCGCACATTTAACGTTCCTGCCTGTAATAGTAATAGCAGTACCAGTACCAGGGCGCCTGTCCATATCTGTTTTCTCACTCTATCACCTCTTTTGTATCCTTTTCGTATCTCTTTCTATAATCCAAAACTCTTTACGATGTTCTGGAATTCCGGACAGCCTGCAAAGGACTTCAAAACCGCCTTCCGGCTCTCGCCTTTATTCAATCTTCCTACCCAGTAATTTAATCCGGCCTTATCATACTCTCTTCCCATAAAGGTACGGTAAAGCACCTTGACATACTCGGTGTTGCTTAGATGTTTTTTCTCAAATTCCGGAGAACAGATAAAGCATTCCGCTGCCTTTACCGGAGTTGTGGTCTTCCCCTGAATCGCACCACACCAGTAGTTCAGGCCATCCGGCTCTCCGCCCCGTCCGAGAGAGGTCTGATATAAACGGTTTACATACTTGGTCAGATTGACATTCTTATCTCTTGCCTGCTTCAGATTGATCGTACCACGCTCTATGCCATAGGAATCACAGATCTGAAGATATTCCTTAGAATCAACAAACCCCTTAAATACATATTCTCTGGATACGCCCTGCTGCAGTAATCCGGTCCAGTATTTTAATCCCTCTGCATCTGAATTCCGATTCATATATACTTTGTAGAGCATCTCTACGAAATCCTTATCCGATGTCTTTTTTGCCGTGTATTCCGGACTGAATACGAATCCATAGCCGACCTCAGCACCGGTCTTTCTCCGATTACACAGCTCTGCTTTCCAGTATGCCTTGCCGGAGCTCTCCGGTTTCCGTCCCAGCACCAGCTTATACAGTCTGGTTACAAATGCATCTACCTGCTTTTCATCCACCGGCTTTACTTCGATCACTTCCCGTCTTGCCTGATACCGGCTACGGATATAGCGTCCGGCATCGGTCAGTTCTCCTTCACTCCATCCGGAAGTCTTGCCGCAGCCGGATGAGATCAGGGCAGAGCTTTCTGCCTTATTACTTAAACTCCATGCAAAATATCCGATCTTATAGCCATCCAGCTTATTCAGCCACACATCTGCCTGATTGGTATCGATGGCTCCATCACCGCTTGCCGCAGATAATCCGAACTCTGATACCAGAATCGGAAGTCCTTTGGATACTGCATAATCTACCTTTGCCGGCAGATACTGTGTGTGTGATGCCTCCGCACAATAAAAATGCAGTGTGTATACCAGATTGTTATATCCGGTTAACGGAGAATCTGCCACTTCATTCGTGTGTCCCCACATACCAAGCTGTGACCAGGTTGGAGTTCCTACAATGATAATGGCATCCGGATCATTTGCCCGGATGATTGGAATGATCTGATTCGCATAATTCTTAATATCATCCCAGCTGCAGTTGTTCGGCTCATTACAGATCTCATACAATACATTGTTATAATCCTTATAGGTGGCAGAGGTTTCACTCCAGAACCCCTTCGCCTGTTCCAGATACGTCAACGGATTCTGATCGTTTAAGACATGCCAGTCAATGATCGCATACATGCCCAGATTCTTCGCCGCATCAACTCCGGTTCTAAGAAGTCCCTTTAATTCTGCCTGGTTGCCTCCGGTACAATAGCCGTTATATTCGGCAGTATACATGGCCAGACGGATTGCATTCGCTCCCCAGTCATCCCGAAGTGTCTGGAAAGCCGCCTGATTCACATACGGTCTTCCTACATCCCAGTTGATTCCGTGCGTACTCACACCCCGCAGCTGGAATGCCTGTCCTTTCTGATCCACGATCTGTGTTCCACTTACAGATAGCTGTCCATGTGCCTGAACCGGTGTTAATGTCTCTGCATACACCTGCTCTCCGGGAGTCAGCACAATACTCCCGGAAACTAAGACTGCAATTGCCAGAAGCCATGCCAGCAGTCTCGTTTTGATTGTTTTTACTTTCATTGTTTCCTCCTCCTGTAACCCTGTATCTGTTATCAATATCCTGTTATTTATTCTACATGAATCCCCCTGAAATAACAACAGCGTGAAGGAAAAAACCTTCACGCTGCATATCACTTATTTTAATAAATACGGAATCAATTTCATTTGATTACAAGCCAAAGCTCTTTACAATCTTCTGGAACTCCGGACAGCCCGCAAATGCCCGTAAAACACTCTTACGGCTCTCGCCCTTATTCAGACGATTTACCCAGTATTTCAATCCTGCCGAATCCGCTTCACGTCCCATAAATGTACGATATAATACCTTTACAAAATTAGTATTATTTAATTTCTTGTTAGTGAACTCCGGTGTAAAGAAGAATGCTTCTGCCACTGCAACCGGTGTTCTCTTCTTGTTATTGATTTCACTGGTCCAGTACTTTAATCCGGCTGCTTCCGGCTTACGTCCCAATGCCTTGGTATAGATCCGGGCTACATATGCTTCGGTATTTGTATACTTCTTTGTCTTGGTAAAGCCCTTGATGCAGAAGTTATAACCCATCTTACTTACATCCTGCCACTTACTGGTTGAACTGCCTGACTTAGCATAGCTCTGACCTGCAGATGCTACATTGGTTGCAGTAAACCAGCTGGTTCTTGTAGATTTACCGTCTGCCATAGCAACCGCTTTTCCACTCGTTGCCTGATAAATGACTACGATTGAGAACTTGGTTCCCTTGGTCAGTTCTACTGCTTTCGGCAATACTGCTGTGTGGAATCCGGCTGATGGTTTATTAATCGTTTTTGATGTTACTAACTTTCCGGATGTCGGTCCACTCTTAGCATTCTTATATACCTTAATCGTTACCTTGTAATTAGAATCTACTACACCATAACCGACTGCCTTCAGGTCTTCTGTGCTCTTTGATGTAAATACATTTGCCGCATATATCGTATTGCCGCCAAATGTAGCACCGCCACCGGAGGTAGCGCCATCGTACTGATAGTTTCTGTTGTAAGTAGAAGCCTTTGCATAATCAAAGAACTTGGCAGTCATGCTCTTTAATACAGAGTCTTCATAGGAAATCCAGAAGTAACCACTGTTACCCCAGCCGGTTCCCCAGCTGTTCTTAACCAGCCATGCACCGTTAGAGCTCGGCTTATAGTATCCGAAATTATTCTTGCTGTAATTATCATCCCAGCCTACGATGGTGATCTCATGGTTCGATGAAGTACCGTATGGCTTATAATAAGCGCCTGTAGAGCTATTGTAATAGTAGTTATCATGATAGTAGCTGGCTGCACATGCGCCATACTTCTTTAACAATGTCTTTATCGCACTGCGATTCTGCATTGGAATCCATGATGTATTCTCCAGATGGAACAAACTCTTATATGCCAGGGAACTGCTGACTGACATATTCTCACTTGCTCTCGAATAAGCAAGTGTGCTCTCTGCT
>HF991347.1:0-480 GCA_000431515.1 Clostridium sp. CAG:632
ATTCCACATGCGAAAAAATATGTGTATAATTCGTCTCTAACCGCAGCTGCTCCGGTGACGTCTGCCAGTCGCCGGCAGTATCAACCGCCTGCTGCTTTGTCAGGAGTCCTTCCACGTTCGGGAACTCCCACATACCGGACAGCAATCCCTTCTGATGACGCTTCCGAATCGCGATCCGGTCACCACATTGCAGGATCAGCACTGTCTTTTCTTCTTTTCTCCGTGCCTTCTTCTGATCGCGCACCGGATAACTCGCCCAGCTACCGTGCTGTCCTGCCAGACACATATGTGCCAGTGGACACTGCTCACACTTCGGAGCCCCATTCGGCACACATACCGTTGCTCCGATCTCCATCAGTGCCTGTGTCATCATGCCACAATGTCCTTCCGGATAGACCTGTGCCAGCTCCTCCCGGATTCGGTTCTTCGTGGACTGCTTATCAATGTTGGACGCATCCTCCGATAATCTGGTATAGACCC
>HF991347.1:511-4367 GCA_000431515.1 Clostridium sp. CAG:632
ACATTGCCGTCTACCGCCGGTGTCGGCAGCTCATAACAGATCGACCCGATCGCTCCGGCCGTATAATCACCGATTCCGGCCAATGAATGTATCCCTTCATACGTATCCGGGAATACTCCCTGATACTCCTCCATGACCATCTGTGCCGCCTTTTTAAGGTTCCTCGCCCGATTATAGTAGCCGAGGCCTTCCCATAGCTTCAGCAACCGGTCCTCTTCCACCTCTGCCAGACTCTGAATCGTAGGCAATGCCTGCAGGAACCGTTTATAATACTCCTTCACCGCTTCTACTCTGGTCTGCTGTAGCATGATCTCTGACAGCCACACATGATACGGCTCCCGGTCTTCCCGCCACGGAAGCTTCCGTGCGTGCTCCGGATACCATTCTAACAAATCATTTACCAACTGTTCACGTTTATTCATAAGTATACCACATCTTCTTCTGAAAACCAACTGCAAACATCCTGCCCGCTACAGGATCGTACCGCCGCCGATCACAACATCATCCTGATAGACCACCACTGCCTGGCCTCTGGTAATTGCCCGCTGTGGCTCTATGAATTTGACCTGCACATGACCGTTCTCCAGCCGTTTCACATGGGCATCCTGTGCCTGCTGCCGATAACGGATCTTCGCCTGCAGGATCTTGCCGTCATAATCCCGATCCAGGATCCAGTTGAAATCCTCCGCCTCCAGTGTCGTCCGGAATAAGTCCTCATTCGTGCCCAGCACGACCTGATTCTTCTCCGGCAGGATATCCACTACATAAAGCGGATGCTTCGCTGCGATTCCCAGCCCCTTCCGCTGACCGATCGTATAGCCGTAATATCCCTGATGGGTGCCGAGCACCTCTCCGTCGGTACCGACGAACTGCCCAGGTCCTATATGAATATCATAAGACTCTTCCATGAATTTCTTATAATCACCATCCGGTACAAAACAAATATCCTGACTGTCTCGTTTCGCAGAGTTTATCAGCTCGTACTCCTGTGCGATCTCACGCACATGATCCTTGCTGAGTTCTCCCAATGGGAACATGGTATGTGCCAGCTGCTCCTGCGTCAGGGAATACAGTACATAGCTCTGATCCTTCGTCGGATCCAGCGCCCGTCGCAGTTGATAGCACCCATCTTCCTGCGTAATGCGGGCATAATGCCCGGTTACGATTACATCACAGCCCAGCTCCTGTGCCGTCTGATACAGATGCTCGAATTTCAGATGCCGGTTACACTCAATACACGGATTCGGCGTACAGCCTTTCAGATAGCTGTTTACAAAGGGATCCATGACCTTCTCTTTAAAATCATCCTTATAGTTTACCACATAATAAGGAATCCCGATCCGGAAAGCCACACTTCTGGCATCCTCTATATCATCCAGCGAGCAGCAGGTCTTCTCTCTGGAAATTCCGATCTCATCATTATCATATAGCTTCATGGTCACTCCAATGCAGTCATAACCCTGCTCCTTCATCAGCAGAGCCGCTACGGAGGAATCCACTCCGCCACTCATGGCAATTAATGCTTTTCTCTTCATCATATCCATACTCTTTCTTATTTTACTTCTTCGCCCATTATAGCATAACTTACATTTCCGGAAAACCTAAATACGCAAAAACTCTCCGGTTGCCTTTGTATACCGGAGAGTCTGATTTTGATTTAACCTTATAAGATGCGATATTTGCTATGTTTCCTAGAATACAGGTACAACTGCATTTCCATAAGTTTCCTTAATGTAGTTCTTTACATCATCACTTAATACTGCGTTAACCAATGCCTGTGTCTTTGCGCTGTTCTCATTGCCTTCCTTTACTGCAATGACATTTGCATAAGTATCGGCTGCCAGTGAGTCAGATGCCTCTACTGCGATTGCATCTGCAACATCCAGACCACCCTCTTTTGCATAGTTACCATTAATCGCTGCGATATCTACATCCGGCAGAGAACGCACGAGCTGCGCTGCCTCAATTTCCTGGATCTGCAGGTTCTTTGGATTCTCTACGATATCCAGAACAGTTGCCTGAAGTCCTGCATCATCCTTTAACTTAATCAGTCCCTGTGCTTCTAACAGTAACAGTGCTCTTGCTTCGTTAGTAGTATCGTTCGGTACTGCTACGGTTGCGCCATCCTGTAAATCATCCAGGCTGGCTGTCTTTCCTGCATAAAGACCAAATGGTTCAAAATGAACAGCTGCTACAGATACCAGATGTGTATTGTTTTCCTTGTTAAAGTCATCCAAATATGGCTGATGCTGGAAGAAATTTGCATCCAGATCTCCATCCTCCAATGCTGTGTTCGGTAATACATAATCATTATACTCTACGATCTGCAGATCATAACCCTGCTCCTTTAACACGTCCTTTACCTGTGCAAGAATCTCTGCATGTGGTGTTATGCTTGCGCCGACCTTGATCACTTCCAGATTCTCATCTGCTGCCTCGGATGAGCTATCCTCTGCTGTGCTGGCACTCTCAGATGCCTCGCCGGAATTTTCTGTGGTTCCGCTTGCTCCGCATCCGGTAAGACCGAGTGCTCCAACTGTAACTGCTGCTAATAATAATGCTGTTAATTTCTTCTTCATAATCATTCTCTCCTTTTCTCTTTGCATCTTATATCAATTTTATGGTTAATCATTAATTCCGGATACGCTTATCCGTTTTATTTACAATAAACATGCCAAGCTCCTGGAATACCTGTACGATGATAACCAGTACAAATACGGTTGCCCACATGATATTGCTCTGATACCGATAGTATCCATAGTTGATTGCGATGGCTCCCAGTCCGCCGCCACCGGTGAATCCGGCCATGGCAGAGTAGCCAAGCAAGGTTGTAAATGCGATCGTACATCCTACGATCAGGGATGGTCTTGCCTCCGGAAGAAGCACCTTCACAATGATCTGCATCGGGCTGGATCCCATGGCCTGTGCGGCTTCGATCACACCCGGATCGACTTCCTTTAAGGAAGACTCAACCATTCTGGCAATAAACGGGATTGCCGCTACTACCAGCGGAACGATCGTTGCGGTCGTTCCGATCGTGGTCCCAAGCAATGCCCGCGTAAACGGCAGGATCGCGATCAACAGAATAATAAACGGAATGGATCTGGTCAGGTTTACGATGATTCCCAGAATCAGGTTCACCGGTCTGCATCGACAGATTCCGTTTTTGTCTGTAATAAAGAGCAGGACTCCGAGTGGAATTCCCACAATATAGGAACAGACGGTTGATACAATGATCATATATATACTTTCCAGGCTGCCCTTCCACAGAAGGGCTACAATCTGACTAAATTCCATTGGCTGTTCCCTCCTCGTAATGGACTCCGATCGAGTCCAGATATTTCTTTGCTTCGCTTATAACTTCCTCATCATTCGGAAATTCCAAAAGCATCTGTCCGTATGCTTTACCGCTAATATCCTCGGTACCTGCATTTAAGATACCGATCGGCTTCTGACATCGCAGTACCAGATTGGCCACGATCGGTTCAGAGGACGCCTGTCCACCGAATGCCAGCCGGAAGATCCTTCCTGTCACATGACTCTCATCATACTTCTGTTTCGGATAGATCATTTCCTGTGCAATCTTTGTCTTCGGTGCCAGGAACACATCCTGCACCGTACCCTCTTCCACAATCTCACCTTCATTTAAGACTGCAACCTGGGTGCATATCTTCTCAACGACTTTCATCTCATGAGTGATTACGATGATCGTAACTCCCATTCGTTCGTTGATTTCCTTTAACAGATCCAGAATCGAATTCGTTGTATTCGGATCCAGTGCACTGGTTGCCTCATCACACAGAAGATATTTCGGTTCGGTTGCAAGAGCTCTTGCAATCGCGACTCTCTGCTTCTG
>HF991347.1:4379-16951 GCA_000431515.1 Clostridium sp. CAG:632
TCTGCTTCTGCCCTCCGGACGGCGGTGCCGGATAGTTCTGCATTCGATCCTCAAGTCCTACCAGCTTCAGAAGCTCTATTGCTCTCTTCTTCGCTTCCTTTATCGGAACTCCTGCGATCTCCAGTGGATAGCAGACATTCATCAATGCATTACGCTGTGCCAGCAGGTTGAACTGCTGAAATACCATGCCGATCTTTCTGCGTTCTTCCCGAAGCTTACTCTTCTTTAAGGAAGTCAGCTCCACCTCATCCAGAAATACCTTTCCGGAGGTCGGACGCTCCAGCAGGTTCAGACATCGAACCAATGTCGACTTGCCTGCACCGGATGAACCGATGATTCCGAATATGCTTCCATCTTCAATTATCAGATTAATATCTTTTAAGGCCTTTACTTCCCGTTTCTTCAGGCGAAAGGTTTTGTTTACTCCTTCTAATCGAATCATGTTCCTACCTCTCTTTCGATAGGCCTTAGTATATCAAACTACTGGGAAATGTGTTAATACTTGAAATCTATTGTCTGCTATAGGATTATTCTATAGCAAATACTTTTTTTCGAAGAATCAGATAAATGATGATCATTGCAGTACCGGTCAGTATCCATGAGATTGGGTACACGTTCATGATCCAGTCAAAGGTACGGAACTTCCGAAATACCGTATAGAGCCAGAGAATCCGGAGCCCACAGGATCCAAGGATCGTAATGATCGTCGGTAGAAGTGAATATCCCATTCCACGCAGAGCCGCACCTGCGATCTCATATGAACCGGTCATGAACTCCAGCATCATAACATGGGTCATACGGATCATGGCATATTCGATAACCGGCGGGTCTACCGTAAATATCCGGATAAATGTATGTCTGCCAAGGATAAAGAATGCACTTAAGATTGCACAGAACACCATGCCGAGCAACGTACATCCCCGGTATACCTTCTTACACCGGTCATATTCCTTCGCACCGAAGTTCTGACTGGTGAATGTAACTGCAGTCTGGTTAAATGCATTGATCACAAAATAAGAACAGTACTCAAAGTTCAGTGCAGCTGCAGAGCCTGCGATTGCATCCGGCCCGAAGCTGTTGATGGCAGACTGGATACATACATTGGAAAGAGAGAACACCATTCCCTGTACACCAGCCGGCATTCCGATTCGCAGCACCTTGCCCAGATCATGCATATTCACCTTGAAATCATGGAAGGTCAGTCTCAAATCTTCCTCCTCATGCATCAGTATAAAGACTACGATTCCGGAGCTGACAATATTGGAGACAACCGTTGCGATTGCCACACCGGCCACATCCAGCCGGAATACGATCACCAGCACCAGATTTAAGATTACATTTATCACACCTGATACGATCAGACAGAATAACGGACGTTTCGTATCACCGATACTCCTAAGAATTGCCGCACCAAAGTTATAGATCATAATAAACGGCATTCCGATCATATAAATCCGCAGATATAACATTGCCTGGTCCAGAATGTTATCCGGTGTCCGGATCAGCTCCAATACCGGTCTGGCTGCTGCGATTCCTACAATCGTCATTAACAGACCACAGGCCACTGCCAGCAGCATAACGGTCTGAACCACCTGCTTCAGCCGCTCCCGTTTTCCCTGTCCGATGTAATTGGCGATTACTACATTGGCTCCTACCGATAATCCTACGAATAAATTGATCAGCAGATTGATCACAGCACTGTTGCCACCCACAGCCGCCAATGCATTACTGCTGGCAAACCGTCCGACAACCGCCACATCCGCTGAGTTAAAAAGCTGTTGCAGGATACTGCTTGCTGCCAGTGGCAATGCTACGATCAGCAGCTTGTCCCACAGGGAGCCATGCAGCATATCCATCTGTTTCTTTGTCTTCTGTCTATCTTTCATTTCTTTCTTATCTCCTGATTCCTCATAAATCTATCCCCTATTTTAGGCATCTGCCGGAGGAAATGCAAGTAGGTTGTATCCGCTTTCCGAAAATGGTATAATCTATTTGCTTTATAAGACTTATATAGCATAATGGGATTTATATACTATAACGATTGGTGAAGGAATGTCATATGGGATTATTCAGAAAACCACTTACAACCGAAGAGTCAGAACGACAGGCACGCTACGAGGCTTCCAAGAGCCGGCTGATGGAGCTTCATACAAAGGCTTCCCTGTTGTTTTATATTGATGAAATCCAGTCCACGGACACCGCTCCCCAGATTCTGGTCGGCGAGCAGGTCCGTGGCGAATTCCATCCAGGAACCACACTGGATATCTATGATTGCGAGGGGCTTCCGGTCGGTCACATGACGGTCGGATCCATGGAAGAACGGGAAGTAAAGCTATCTGTTTTTGAAAAAGGAATACGTTCCTATTGTACTCCGGAGGAAGTCTGGGATGGATATGCACCCGGACAGTTTCTGGCAGTGATACCACATACCTCTCCGGTCTAAGGAGCCACCTGCCTGTTATGTTACAACATATTCACAACCATTTATATTCAATAAGAAAGGAATCATTATGGCACAGATTAGTAATGACTGGGATGCACCTCTGCGTCCGGAATATAAGAAACCATACTACCGGGATCTGTTTAACCGGGTCGTCGAAGAATATCAGAACTATGTAGTATATCCACCTTCAGATGAAATCTTTACGGCATTTCATCTGACACCTCTTCATGAGGTTAAGGTCGTCATTCTGGGACAGGATCCCTACCATGAAGAAGGACAAGCTCACGGTCTCTGTTTCTCCGTAAAGCCGGGTGTAGAGACACCTCCGTCCCTGGTCAATATTTATAAGGAACTGCATGATGATCTGGGCTGCTATATTCCGAACAATGGCTATCTGACCAAATGGGCCAAACAGGGTGTCCTGATGTTAAACACCCTGCTTACCGTCCGCGCCCATCAGGCATTCTCCCACCAGGGAATCGGCTGGGAACAGTTCACCGATGCGGCGATCCGTATCCTGAACGAACAGGACCGCCCAATCGTCTTCCTCTTATGGGGAAAGCCGGCTCAAAGTAAAGCTGCCATGCTAAACAATCCGAATCATCTGATTCTGAAAGCACCGCACCCAAGTCCATTATCTGCTTACCGCGGATTCTTCGGCTGCCGGCACTTCAGTCAGGCTAATGCGTTTCTGGAAGAACATGGTCTGGAACCGATCGACTGGCAGATTGAAAATATCTGATTTCTTATTTTTATTCTTTATTTTGCCGTTACAATCAACGTATCATAGCCCAGATTGTATAATTGCGTCTGGGCTTTTTTTGCATCCTCCGGACTACTGTAGTTACCGACCTGAACTGCAAAGTACTCTCCATTCTCCACAATCTCCGCTTCAAATCCCTCATCAATCAACTGCTCCAACATAAACTGCGCATTGCCATACCGCCGGAATAGTCCGGTCTGTACCCGATAGGTCTTTGCCACCGGTGTCCCCGGTCCTACGACATTTTCGATTCCATCTGCGATGGCTTCTGCAATCATATCAAAATTCTGATCAAATGTCCGGTTATCGGCATCTGTATTAATAAATCCCGCTTCGATCAGAATCGCCGGCATCTGGGTTCTGCGAAGTACTGCCAGATTCTTCCGCTCCTGCACGCCCAGATTCTTAAATCCTGCCTTCTCCAGCTCCTCATTCACACTGCGTGCCAGTTCTCCACGCACACCACTGTCCGTGTATACCAGTGTTTCCACGCCGCTATAGGTGTTCGGATACGGACTGGAATTCCGATGGAAGGAAACGAAATAATCCGCTCCGGAACGGTTGGCGATCCTCGCCTTCTCCACCGGTGAATCAAACTTATCCTCTGTCCGGGTATACACAACCCGGTATCCCCGTTGCTCCAACAGATCACCTACCGCCAGTGCCAGTCTCAGATTATCGTCTTTCTCCAGTCGTCCGTTATAAGTAGCTCCACCATCGCTGCCACCATGTCCCGCATCTATCACAATTGTTGCTACCATTTTGCATACTCCTGATTTCATTTATCATTAGTATATGCAAAAATCAGCAAACCTTGCAATTTTTATCCCGGCTCCTATCCCTCTCTCCGACGTCTCTTTAAGATTATAAGAAATACTATAAAAGCTGCCAGTCCGATCACGCCGCCGATCGTTCCGAAGAACAGCCCCTTGTTCGTATAATACCGGATCCAGAGATTCGTTGTTACAAAGAATCCTCTTGCTTCCGCAGTCTGTTCATTGCCTGCAGCATCTGTCGTGACTACCTTCACGTTATGGGCATGGATGGAATCACCGGATATATCAAAGGTATACGGCTGATTTCCGGCTGTCATCTCTGCAACCTCCTTCTCATTCCATGTCCGGTATGGCTGACTGTAATCATCCAGATAAACTGTCACTGTCTTAAGAAGCAGGTTATCGCTTGCACTTACCTCGGCCGTCATCTGATCTACCGCATAGGTTTTATGGCTCTCCAGATTCAGCAGTACAATATTCGGTGCTGTCTTATCCACGCCGAACCGCAGCTCCGCACCCTTGGTGTCCAGTGTATTCTCTGCCACATTACCGGCTCCGTCTTCCGAATGGATATTCAGCCGGTATGCACCGTCATCCTTAAAATTCTTCTTAAAGATTGTATAGACATACCGGTACCAGTTTCCATTACCACCCGTCACATCCATCCTGTAATCGGTTCCCTCTGTCAGCACGATCGTCTGATTATTCTTAAATAATGTCAGCCGGATGTTCTTTAACGCATTTGCATTCACTTCTGTAATGACAACGTCCTCTGCGTCCTTGACATAAGAGCTGTTGAACCGCTTCGCAACATCTCCGAATTCATAGGTGGAACCGAACCGGTTGACAGAGAATGATACTTCTTTTGTTGTAGTATTTCCCGCACGATCTGTCAGACTTGCCTGTAAGATATAAATATCGTCCGCTTCCTTTGTATTGGCAAAGTTCCGAAAAGCAAAGGTTCCTCCGTTTTGTGTCTGTGTATAAGTTCCTTCCGGTTCTATTGTTCCATGATTTGCTCCAATCAGCTGAACCGTCAGATTCTCCGGATCGTAGTTTGCATCCGAACCGGTAATTACCGGTTTTACCTCTCCGTTATAGGCTACCTGATCCGCAATGTTCTGAATCTCCAGCTCCGGTGCTGTCGTATCGATATAGAAGCTCTCTTCCTGATACCGCTCTGCCTCGTTTCCAGCCATATCCCTCACTGCAACCCGGAAGGTATATAACGCATCTCCAGAATATGTGATCGTGGCTGTATGCCGGTCTCCATCCTGCTGCCAGCTGCTGACAGACGGTCTTGCTGTTTCCGCACCATCTCTGGTCGCCGTCACTCTTATATCCACCCAATCCGCATTAAAGTTATGCTCCATGACAGTGATTGTTGCGGTTCTGGCTGCATTATAATAGTTTCCGTTTCTTGCATTCCGGTTGTCATAACTTACCGAAACCTCCGGTGCCGCCTTATCAATCGTAAATGCTTCCGGTGCCGCAGTTCCTTCTGCATATTCTGTACCTTCTGCCATGTTACCCGCCATATCCGTATACCGGATTCCAAATGTATAATCACCATCTGCCTGATAAGTAATACTTGCTGTCCATACGGTATCATCCTGATTGCCGCTGCCATCCTGTCTGCTCCAGTCAGAAATCTCCGGCAAAACTCCATTCGTATTGGCAATCGAAAGCTGTACCGCCGACGGGTCAAAATTCCGTTCCGTGATACTGACATATGCATACCGATCTCCTCCGAAATACGTATTATTAACTGCCTGATTGTTATCATAGCGCACCTGAATTTTCGGTGCCGTTTTATCAATCCGGATAGTCTGCTCTGCCTGTACACTGTTACCCGCATTATCCCGGGCGGTAATCACGATCAGGACATCATTGCTGTTATTCAGCGTACTGTCTACTGTGACACTGCCACGCCATTTTCTTAATAATCCTTCTGCAGTCTGTTTATTCGCGTCCTGAACATACAGATCACCGCTCTGTGTCGGCTGCTCTGCATTTACGGCCCGGTTATAAATCTGATAACTGATCCTCCCGAGTCCCGAACAGGTACCACCGGTCACCGGATCTGAAATCGAAAGATCTACCTTCACATCATCACGATAGATTCCATTTTCCGGCTTCTCCGGATCCACGCTTACCTCCGGTGCAATATATTCCACCAGTGGATTCTGCTTATCGATCATCAGTCCGTCTGTGCTGAGATAGGTATAGTTACCAGCCTTATCCCGGATACGGACATAAACCACGCCCTGCACATTATCCGTCAGCTTCAGCTCCTGGAATGTCTGCCAGCCGGTTATGCTGTCTAACTCCTTACGGGTCAGCGGTTTTACACCGGCAACTGTATTCTGTGCTGTATTTTCCACTTTATCTACATAGTAATCTACGGACTTTATCGGAGAAGTCAGATCCTCCTTTGTACAGCTGATCGTGATCTCCTGCTTGGAACAGAATCCATAAGTCAGAACCGCTCTTAGACCGCTCCACTCTGCCGTACGTCCTTCTGCCGATGCCGCTTGCACACTTCCGGTCGGTGCTGTCTTATCTACCGTAAATTTATACGGTGATTTCTGACCGTTTGTATTCACAGTCGCATTCTTATTGCCTGCCAGATCCTTATACGATACAGATACCGTATAATTCGCATCCTTCTTATAAGTGATCACTGCCGTATGGGTAGCAGCATCCGGATTCTTCTTGTTTTCCATCGTCTTCCAGCTGCTGATCGTGTATGCATTCTCAACCGCTTTTCCCTTGACATCCGTGGCTGTTATCACGATTCCCTTTGTCGCCGCATCGGCATCAAAATGATGACTTCTTTCGGTAATAACGACAGTTGCGGTTCTTGCCTTAAAATATCCGGAAGCCGCATCAGCATTCGTCTTATCCTGATAGGTTACCTGAATCTGCGGTGCCGTATTATCAACGTCCAGCTTCACTGACTGCACGGTTTCGTTTCCCGCATTATCACATGTCTTAACATATACAACTACATTGCAACTGTTGTTTTTCGCCTTATCAACCGTTATCTTTCCCTTCCAGGCATTTACCAGATCCTTCATAGCCGGATCAGTTTTCGTATAAGTAAACAGATTGCCGGACTGAGTCTTTACTCCATCCTTTTCAATCCAGTAATCAACCGTCCTAATACCGGAATAGGCTCCCTGATCCTGTACATGGACCTGTACTTCCACCTTGGATTTCCGGTTATATAATCCATAGGTGGCATTCCCCTTAGAATAAAATCCATTGCTCTCTGACGGTATCAATGTAATACCACAGCCGGTCATATCGACTATGAATCCATCCGAACTGATATACCGATAGTTTCCGGCATAATCCGTAACTCTTGCATAGATTACAAACTGTTCATTACCTACCTCAAATCCGCCATCCGGATAGGTCTGAAAGCTTCCTGCATTGTAAATGGTATCCAGCTCTGTCGCTGTTTTCGCCTGTGCATCCGAGGTCTTATAGTATTCGATCACGCATGGACTGACCACATCCTCTGCCGACATCCTCACACGTACCTTCTGCTTACTGTATCGTCCGAAAGTCAGTACCTTCAGCAGCTTATTCCAGGTGGTCTCCCGAATGGTAATCGTTCCGTTCGGAGCATCCTTATCAATAGCAAACACATACGAATTCTCTCCATTGACCGTAATCGTCTCATTCGCCAGACCTGCCTTATTCTCATAATGAAAAGACCATGTATAATATCCACCCTGTGAAAATGTTACACTTGCTGTATGAATATCTCCGTCACTCTTCCACCCGCTGAACATTGCCGCAGTATCCAGTTCAATCGGCTCTCCATTGCGGTCTTCTGCCTGAATCTCGACGCCGGCAGCCGCCGCTTCCGGATCAAAGGTAGAGCTCCGATCCTCAATCGTGATCACCGCTGTCCGGGGTGTATTATAATATCCACGTCCTTCTGATACCTGTCCTGCAATTCCGTCAATCGCAATCCGGACCTTCGGTGCGGTTGCATTAATATTGACCGGAACGGTTCTGGTTACACGGTTCCCTGCATTATCTTCGGCAATGATCGTCACCTGTACATCATCAGCGTTATTCAGATCCTTGCTGACTGTAAACTCCTTCTCAACCATCTGCACCAGCTGATTCTTCGTCGGTGCTGCACTATCAAAGGTATAAAGATTTCCCTGCTGCGTTACAACTCTGCTGCCATCCTTCAGCATAGACACCGTATAATCTACCTGTTTGATACCGGAATAATCCTTTGTTTCCTCTTCATTTAACTCATTTACATTGACCTTCACTGTCACATCTGAATTGTAGAAACCATATTCATTCGGTTTATCCAATGTAACCGTGATCAGACTCTCCGTCATGTCAACTACAACTCCGTTGGTTCCGATATATGCCGTATTTCCGGCATAGTCCGTGATCCTGGCATATACTGCAAATGCCTCATCCTGTTCTGCTTTTATTCTTTCCTGCGTGAAGCTGCCCTGTGCATACAGCGCTTCCAGCTCTGTCTTTCCAAGCACCTCTGCCGAATTAGACTTATAATACTGCACCTCATATAATGGTGAAGTAGCATCCGTCCCCTCCGCAACTACGGTAGTCGTTTTATTCTGATATATTCCAAAGGTCAGCTTCTGTAACAGCTCGGACCAGCCATTTTCATTTACAGAAATTGTTCCCTGCGGGGCTGTCTTATCCACCGTAAATGCCTGCAGATCTTCTCCGGTCCCTGTGACCCTCTGTGCTTCCAGGCCTGCCTTATTGGTATAAGAGATATTCCATTCATAATTGGCATCCTGGCTGAATGTAAGTGTCAGAATATGAGTATCTCCATCCTCCTGCCAGACCGGATCTAAATACTCCGCCCGCATTGGGATCTCGTTTCCATCCGCATCTCTGGCTGAAATCTCAATTCCGTTAAATGCCAGTGTCTTGTCAAAGCTTCCCGCACGATCCGTATATGTGATCACTGCAGTCCGATCTGTATTGTAATAGCCCTCCATGGCTTCCGCAGCCTTCGTTCCTTCCATGACATAGGATACTTCCGGTGCTGTCGTATTGATTTTCAGTGTCAGCTGCTCCTCTTTTGTATTTCCGGCATGATCCGTTACTGCAACATGAAGCACCGTATTATCACTGTTATTTCCTGCCGCTTCGACCGTCACGCTCTCCGCAACAGAGGTATGAACCGCTTCCCCGGACGTAGCTTCATACAAAATACCGCTATCCGTTGTATCTCCGTCAGTATAACCCTTGCCCTGCGTGATCGCTCCGTCACAGGTCACCCAGTATTCTACCTTACTGATTCCGGAGCATCCACTGAGCCCTGCATCGGGTTCATCCGGGATACCTGCTTCCTCTGCCTGGAGCTGTACATTGACATCCCCATTATAATATCCATATTCATTCGCTACATCCGGAGTCATGGTAAGTACCGGTGCTTCCTTATCGATCACGATTCTCAGCCGGTCATCCGGCAATGTCACATCTGCCCATTTATATATAAAGCTGAAAAATCCTGCCTTCCGTACCCGGATACGCTTAATGATCGTCGTTTCCGTCAGTTCAATGACCTTCGTTCCGGAATTCCACTTTATTTCCTGATTCTTATCATCGGTAATGCGGATCTCCAGTCCGTCTGCCGCCCGGAAGATTACTCTTGCATCCTTTGCATATATGAACCGGTTCGTACCTTCCTTCCGGATTGCATCCGTACTGTTAAAGGTCACTCCGTTCTCAAAGGATATCTCCTCATTCTCCTCAAAAATAACCTGAATCCGCTTATCCTCACAGATATTCACCAGCTCAAACTGAAATGTACCATCCTCTGCTTCCTGTCCGCTTTCACACTCGGTCTCCTGCATGAGCGTATCATTGATCCGAATCTCCTTTATGTGATAATTCTGCTCCGGTTTCATTGTAACCGTACTGCTTCCACCATACTCTACCGCCTCTTCGGATACCTGAATCGTTCCATGCTCCGGAGGCTCCGCTATAACTCTCTGCATCTGATAGGCAAATGTAATCTCCAGTTCATAATCTGCATCTGCCGTAATGGTTTTCTGATACGGATTCGCATTGGTATAAGTATTATCCGTATAGGCCTCATCCGCAACTACAGTTTCCCCCTGTTTTAGTACAACACCTGCTACCCGATATAATTCGTTCGGAGTCGCTGTTATCTGAATGGCCGTTCCATCCTCTGCCGTAACTTTCTCAGCCCCTATCGTTCCACCGGAAGAAGACGGCTGCGTCTCGATCGTTCCTCTGGTATTATCATAATGCACAGTTACCGTATAGATTCTGACAAAAGCAGCCGTCACTGTATATTTCTCATTCTCTAATGATACCACCAGCCGGTCGTTTGCAACGCCCGATACAATCCGGATATTCTGAATGGTTTTCATCTCATATCCTTCTGCAAATACGGTCACATCCATCTGAATGGATCGTGTACCATCCTCCTGTCCCGGAGTCAATAACGTCTCCAGATTAATGATACAGATACCGTTCTCTCCGGTCCGGAGCTCTCTGCTTTCATATGTCTCACTCTGCATATCTGACCCAGGTACGGTCTCAATAATCGTCATATTGCAGGAAACGGCTGCTTCCTGAACCGGGTTGCCGTTCTTATCACACACTTCGATTATGTAATTTCCGAATTCCTGTGTACTCCGGTCACCTGCAAATACCTGTCCCGGTATACCGTTTAATACAATCAGCAACGTCAGGAGAATTGCTATGACCCGTTTTTTTATATTCCTGCTTGTCCTGTTCATATACTCCACTCCTTTATTCTATAATTTCTACACTTTCCGCATAGGATAATTCGTTTTCCAAAACAAAGTCATCCATAGCCTCCGGTGGCTGTCTGTCATTTTCTGCTGACTGCAGATGCTCCGGCTCCGTAAGCATGGTCGTTGCTCCGGCTTCTGCAAGTACGGTCGTTGCTCCGGCCACCGTCTCCGGTGCCAGTGTGGCGGTTGAAAACTTCTCCGTCCGGACTCCGCTCCCGGTATGTGAACTTGCTATATCTCCGGTCAATGCTTCTGCGTTATGCTTTCTTATCTGCTCAATTGCTTTTCTAGCTGTTCTTCCGGATATTTCTCCATACAGCTTCGGAATATCCATCAGAAAGAATAGTGCCACAGCAGTCAGGAAAAATATTCCCGCTGCCACCCAGAATCCAATCGAACATGTCTGTAAAACATCTATACTCATCTCTGTGCACCTCCCGCATCGGTTCCATAAGCCGTCCGGATTGCCGTCAGCGTATCCGGCATCAGGCTTTTTATCGTACTTCGTTTGGCATCTGTGACATCCGTTGTTGTCTGGATTGCATCTATCACCTGCTCCAACTGCTGATACAGGCTAAGAATTTCCTGTTCGGTCACACCGTCCACCTTAAATTTCGTTGCATACTGCTGCAATGCTCCGCGTGTCAGCTCCACCAGCTCCAGCCGTACGATTTCATTCTCATCTGCATTCTCTGCAACTGCCGGAATCAATTCCGTCAGGTTGTCAAATAATGGTTTATAATTTCCTTTATCACTGGCCTCGGTTATGTTGGTGGTAATATCCCGATAAAACATGCCAATGCTTGCATAGGCCTTTGCCATCCCGAGATTCTCATAATCCTGCGGCGCCTGATCGACAACATCCTGAAACCACTCGATGGCACTCTTTGCCCGTGTCACCTGATTATCGCTGCCATCTCCATAATCATAGTAGTACCAGAACAACTTCCCGGTTTCAAAACAGATCTCTGTGTAGTCACGCTTATTTGCCTGCAGTTCATCCTTATGATTCATAATGTATTTATCCAGCAAATTAGCCTCTGCTACCGTAAATACTGCATCATTTTCCTTAAACGCCTGTATCATTCCGAGATACGCATCCTTTCTGCCACCCATATCCGGGAGCTCCATACACTGTTCATATAGGGAAATCTTTGTATCATAATCGACACTTCTAGATGCCTCATATAACAGATTGTTATATGTTTCTGAGGCTTTTGCAGATGCTGCGAAATGGAAAGTCAGACCAGCCGCCACACACAGAACAGATGCGACCAGAGTTCCGATAAATATTGAAAATTTACGTTTCTGTTTCTTTTTATAAAGCGGCTCCAGAATCTCATAATTCTCGAGATCATACATCAGCTCTTCACAGGACTGATAACGATCCTCCGGCTGATGTGCCGTGCATTTCCGGATAATGGAATCCAGACCTCTTGACAGTGCCGGATTCACTGCCCGGATGGATGTATCGCTAATCAGATTCCGGCAGGGATCCTGCCCGGTCAGCAGATGATAAAGTGTCATTCCCAGACAGTAGATATCGGTTCTGGCATCTGTTCGTCCGAGACCGCTCCCAATGTACTGCTCCGGTGCTGCATAGCCGATCGTTCCGATACCGGTCGTCTCTCCGTAATTGATCTCGTAGTTTTTAGCCGTTCCGAAATCGATCAATGTTACCGTTCCATCCGGCTTCAGCATAACATTGGCCGGTTTCATATCCCGGTATATGATCGCCGGTGTCCGTGAATGCAGATAGCCCAGAACATCGCATAACTGCTTTG
>HF991347.1:17003-22985 GCA_000431515.1 Clostridium sp. CAG:632
CCGTGTTCCTCAAGAATCTTATCCAGTGACCGGCCTTCTACATAGTCCATGACAATGATAAATGTTTCATCATCTTCAATCACATCTATGATACTCGGCAGATATGGATGCTTTAATCGTTTCAACGTATCTATTTCCGCCATCAGGCCCTGGCGAACAATATTGAAATCCATTCTTCCGTCTTTGCGGACCTCTTTGACCGCCCAGGTCTTATTGGCTTTTTCATTGATTGCCATATAGACAACACTCATGCCGCCATGTCCGATTTCACTTAATATTTTATATTTTCCATCTACTAACGATCCTATCTCCAGCATATCTGTCTTTTGTCTCCTTCTAATATGTACGGATGCTGACCACAGTTATGTTGTCTCGCTCCTGTCGCTGCTTATCCAACTCGATCAACGCTTCCATATTCTTTTTCATGCATTCTGAATCCGTCATACATGCCGGATTCAGATACTGATATATTTCTTCCGGTGAAATCTGATGTCGAAATCCATCACTGCACAACATATAGACGGCATTCTGTCTTGGAATGCCCGAGAAATAATCCGGCTGAACCGTTTCAGAAGCCCCGACACACTGCAGTAAAACGCTTCGTCTGGGATCTCGTTCTGCTTCTTCGGGAGTTAATCTGCCACAGGCAATCTCCTGCGCAACCACTGTCTGATCCTGTGTCAAAACCTGAATATGATCTGCAATCTCATAAGCTCTGGTATCACCTACATTCAGGATATGATACCTTGTGCCGGTTATTAACAGTGCTGTAACCGTAGTTCCGAGATTGATTCCGGTCTGCTTCCCGTAATTCTTAATCTTCTCATTATTCTCTGTTATAATCTGATTCCAGTCCCGTTGCAGGACCTGTTCCTCTAATCCATTGCGAAGCAGCTGCGGAAGCTGATGGTCACTCCATTTTTCAAATGCCCGGATCAGAGTTGCACTGGCTACTTCTCCTTTCGCCAGACCACCCATGCCATCGCACAGTACCGCCAAAACAACATTTCCATAGTTGCTGCGGAACTGCCGCACACTGAAACTATCCTGATTGGTATTTTTCGTCAGCCCGATATCGGTCGTTGCTGAAATTATAAATTTCACTGTTTCCTCTACCTCCCCTATACTTTCAATCCCCTGTTTATTCTAATTCTATCATTTTCCGCCTTATAATGTCAAATATTAAATTATTTTTTATCTAACGTTATATATTTTTATACATTTATATTTTATGAATCTATCCTATAAATACCGCACACCACAACAAAAAGAGGTAATCCACTCTTTTCAGGATTACCTCTCTCAAGCTTTTTCTATATACTTATTAACCTGCCGGTATCAGACTTCATTAATTTATTGAACAACTCATTTTCGACAATCTCTATCCTTACTACTTCTTTTCCTTACTTCCGGCAGGCTTTGCCTTGTCAGCCGCAGCCTTCTTATCCACAACTTTCTTCTTTGCCGGTACCTTCTTCTCTGCTGCCTTTGCTTTCTTCGCTGCTTTCTCCTCTGCCTGTTTCTCCAGATACACCTTATTATCTACATAATCATACTTAAATACAACGACTGACAATGGCGGCAGTGTAAAGGAAATATACTGCTCCTTACCATCACACGAACCCGGAATCGCCTGCAATGGCTTCTTATTAACTCTTCCTTCGCCCTCGAACTCCTCTGCATCAGAGTTTAAAATCTCAGTATAGCTTCCCAGACATGGTACGCCTACCCAGAATTTCTCCCGTTCCACCGGTGTGAAATTACATATAAACAGTAACTGATCCCTCGCAGTAGAACCTCTCCGAATAAAGGATATCTGACTATGCTCATTATCATTACAGTTGATCCATTCAAAGCCCATCTGATCGCAGTCATTATAGTAGAATGCATCATACTTCTTATACAGTGCATTCAGTTTCTTTACGAATTTCTGCAGACCCTGATGTCCCGGCTGATCCAGTATATACCAGTCAAGGCTTCGTGCCTCACTCCATTCCCGTTCCTGTCCGAACTCTTGTCCCATGAACAACAGTTTTTTGCCCGGATGCGCATACATGAACCCATAAGCGGTCTTTAAGTTTGCAAACTTCTCCGGCATGGTTCCCGGCATCTTTAAGAGCATGGAGCACTTTAAGTGTACGACCTCATCATGTGAGATAACCAGAATAAAGTTCTCGGAATATGTGTACATCAGACTGAAGGTCAATCGATTGTGGTTAAAGGACCGGAAATATGGATCCAGCTTCATATATTCCAGAAAATCATTCATCCAGCCCATATTCCATTTATATAAATATCCCAGTCCATCCATGGAAACCGGTGCCGTAACACCTGCCCAGGATGTTGATTCCTCTGCGATCATCAATGCTCCCGGAACCCGTTCCTCTACCATCCGGTTCAGATGCTGCATAAATGCGATAGCATCCAGATTCTCTTTACCGCCGTTCTTGTTCGGCAGCCATTCTCCATCCTGTTTCCCATAATCCAGATATAACATAGATGCAACTGCGTCCACACGCAGACCATCGATATGGAACTTCTCAAGCCAGAACAATGCATTGGCAACCAGGAAATTCTGCACCTCATTTCTGGAATAATCAAAGATATAGGTACCCCAGTCCGGATGCTCTCCACGCCGTGGATCCGGATGCTCATACAGCGGCATGCCGTCAAACCGTCCCAGACCATGTGCATCTTTTGGAAAATGTGCCGGTACCCAATCCAGGATCACATAGATTCCATTCTTATGCATGTAATCCACAAAATACATAAAATCTTCCGGCAGACCATATCGTCTGGTCGGTGCATAATAATTCGTCACCTGATAGCCCCAGGACCCATCAAACGGATACTCTGCAATACCCATCAGTTCAATATGCGTATATCCCATTTCTTTAATATAATCTGCGATCATCGGTGCCAGATCCCGATAATTATAAAATCCATTATCGCTATCCTCGATTGCTTTTTTCCAGGATCCCAGATGCATCTCATAGATTGCCATCGGCATCCGGAGCGAATCTGTCCTTTTTGTATGCTGCCGTTTCTCGATCCAGGATGTATCCTTCCATTTATGCTTACCCAGATTTACAACTACCGACGCATTATCCGGACGGAACTGGCAACAGTTTCCGTATGGATCTGCTTTATAGATCAATTCATCAAAACGAGTCAGAATCTGGAACTTATATACAGCTCCTTCCTTCACGCCCGGAATAAACAATTCATGAATACCGGATGGACCCATCATATTCATCGGATGCAGTGCTCCATCCCACATATTAAAATCGCCAACCACACTGACCCGTCGTGCATTCGGAGCCCATACCGCAAAATAGGTACCTTCCACACCATTCAGCTTCATCGGATGTGCACCCAGCTTCTCATAAATCTCATAATGTTTACCCTCGGCAAACAGATAAATATCCATATCACTGATCTGTGGCTCAAATGCATACGGATCTGCCAATGTCACCGTAGATCCATCCTCATAGGTTGTCTCAAATACATAGTTCTTATAAACCTTTTTCGGTAAATATAATCCAAAGAAACCGTCCTCTCCGACCGGCTCCATTTCCATTACATTCTTTCCTGTACTGCTCATAACCTTTACACAGACAGCATGCGGCTTATAAGCTGTAACCACCTGTCCTTTATAATAATCATGAAGTCCCAGTAACTTCTTTGGATTATTGTTTTTTCCTGCGATCAATTCATCATACTGAATCCAATTAATCCATCGTTGCAGTTTTTCGTTCATACCCATATACCTCTCTTCCTATTTATGTTTATGAATAAATTCCATACATAAACTGTCTCACCAATTCCCAGATCGCATGCGGATTTCCCAACTGTTCCGCAGATACTCCCCGTTCATCCATAACTAAAATATAATGACTGATCACACCCTGAAAACTGATTGCAAACTGTTCCTGCCTGCCATTCATATTTCCCAGCTTATCACCCGCCCGGACAAAAAAATCCGTAGTTGCCCGAAACATTCGTTTCATATAAGGTGCCACTGCCTTAAAAGCCTCGTTCTCCCTGGCCGAATAATTCAGACTCAATAGCAGGAAATATAACTCCCGGTTCTCCTGTGCGATTTCTACAAATGTACATGCCAGCCGGTACAATGTATCCTTCGGTTCTCCCTGATATCCGGCCGCCACCTGTTCCAGGCGTTCACAAAACGGCTCACAGTTCTCCCGGAGCAACGCCTCCAATAACCCAAGCTTACTCTTAAAATAATAATACAATGTCGGCTTCGTAACTCCTGCGGCTGTTGCAATCTCCTGTACACCTACTGCATCATAGCCTCGTTGATAAAACAAATGAATCGCACAAGACAGAATCCTGGCCCGGTTATCTGCCCCATCTGCCAAAAGCCACTCCCCCTTTATCAAACCAATATAACTACAGTATACCAATCGGTATATTTCTTGTCAATGCAGGAATGCAAATGATTGATTGACAAATAATTTATATCTCCCTATACTGTTTTTGTATTCAATTTATCATGCATATACTTATGCACAGAAACCAAAGGAGGGCTTATTATGTGGGCTTACGAAAGTGTTTTCTATCAAATATATCCATTGGGATTCTGTGGTGCTCCGTTTGAAAATGACGGCATCACCACATCCCGGATCTTAAAAGTCATTGACTGGATTCCTCATATTCAGAAACTGGGAATTAATGCTATCTATTTCTCACCGGTCTTTGAATCCGATACGCATGGTTATAACACCAGAGATTATACAAAGATCGACTGCCGTCTCGGCACCAATGAAGATTTTAAAAAGGTCTGTGAGGCTTTACATGCCGCCGGGATCAAGGTAGTACTGGATGGTGTGTTCAATCATGTGGGCCGTGGCTTCTGGGCATTCCAGGATGTCTTGAAAAACCGTGAGAATTCACGGTATAAGGACTGGTTTGCACGTATTGCTTTTGATGGTAATTCCAACTACAATGACGGCCTCTGGTACGAGGGCTGGGAAGGCAACTATGATCTCGTTAAATTAAATCTCCGAAATGAGGAGGTCATCCTGCATATTTTATCCTGCGTACAGGGCTGGGTCGATGAATTCGATATCGACGGCCTGCGTCTGGATGTCTGCTATTGTCTGGATCGTGATTTTCTGAAACGGTTACGCAGTTTTGCCAATCAGGTAAAACCGGAATTCCTGCTTTTAGGGGAACTGCTTCACGGCGACTACAACCAGTTCGTAAATGATGAGATGTGCCATAGTGCTACCAACTACGAATGCTATAAGGGTCTGTATTCCAGCTTTAACAGCATGAATATGTTTGAGATCGTTCATTCGCTTCTGCGTCAGTTTGGTCCGGAGAACTGGACCCTGTATAAAGGAAAACATCTGTTGAGCTTTGTTGATAATCATGATGTCAGCCGGATTGCCAGCACCCTGACCAACGAGCGGCATCTGCCTCTTATCTATGCTATGGCATTCGGCATGCCGGGGATCCCATGTGTCTACTATGGCAGCGAATGGGGGGCAAAGGCAAACAAGAGCGAGGGTGACCCGGCTCTGCGTGCCTGCTTTGATGCTCCGATTGAAAATGAACTGACAGACTGGATCTCCAAGCTGGCTCATGCCAAACGTAACAGCAAAGCATTGAACTATGGCGCCTTTAAGTCGCTGGTACTGACCAACCGCCAATGTATTTTTGAACGGGAATGTGACGGCGAACGAGTTCTCGTTGCAATTAATGCAGATGAGAGTCCATATACCGCACACTTCGATGCAAGAGCCGGTCAGGCTATTGATTTGATCACAGGTGAACTGCATGATTTCGGCGGTGGTAGTGAGCTTCCACCGTACAGTGCTTATTTCTGGAAGACCGAGTGCTAGAGTGCGGATTATTTCAGAAAATCTCAAAAAACCTGTAGCATAAGAAACTACTACATAGAAACAGAAACAACAGACAGGCCGGGGGGTTACACATCCTCGGGATTGCTGTGGG
>HF991347.1:23085-25815 GCA_000431515.1 Clostridium sp. CAG:632
GTTGTAGTCTCCGTAGTACCGGCCGTTGTTTCTTCGGTCTCTTCCTTCTTTGTTACCTCAACCGTTACTGTCAATGTATTTTGATATTGAAAACCATCCAGCTCCTTTAATATCAATGGTGCAGTATAAGTGCCCTCATTAATCATATCTGTCACATCGATTTCCGGCATAATCTGACTGATCGTCAGAGCATCCAGATCCTGTTTCAGTCCGACCACTGTCAGTTCAATCGCAGTTTCGTCTTCCGCTATCTTATAATTCAATCCATCCACTTTATTAATAAAACGAATGTCTGAACTCTTAATCGTAAACTTCTTCTCTATCAGCTTTTCAATATTTATCTTAATTGCAATATCCTGTGTCTGATCCGCAACCACAATCCCTGTTGGCAGATAATCCTCAATATCAACCGTTACTTCATAATCTGCATTCTTATCGGTCACATCGATATCACCAATATTAATCTCATTCACATTTCTCAGATCCGCAGCATCACCGGCTATCAATATGGTCGTCGGCTGATATTCAATATCACCTGAGATACTATATCCTTCTGCTACCGTTCCTACCGGAGTTACTTTAATCGGAACCTCTTTTGTCTTCTGGATAGATATATTCACTGCCACTGATGTCAGACTTAAAGACAGTTTTTCCGGATCCACTTTTTCTCCATCCGCATCCAGCAGCACCAGTTCTCCACTGGTCGTAATGCTGGTATTCAGCCCTTCCACATCAATCGCCACCTGAACTGTTTTTACATCCTTTACCAGACTGGCCGCACCGGATATCGTTACCATGTTCGGTGTCGCAGCTGTACTTACGACTGCATATCCTTCCTGGGTCTGTCCGCTTGTTACGACACTGATCGGAAGCTTCTTCTCTCCTCGTTCCTCAATAGCCACCTTCATCATACCGTCCACGATAGAAATTGCTACCTCTTTTCGCACGGCACTGCTTGTTGCATCTACTGCAATCTGTACCGAATTCGTAATCGAAAGCTCTGAAAGATCGGCAGAGGCTGTAAAATCTTCTGCTGTCAGTTTCTCCACAACAGAACGCCGTCCTTCCACTTTTACATCTACGGTCTTTCCCTGAACAATATCATACACCATATCCTGATCTGTAATCGCATTCTCATTCAATATTTCAACAGGAATTCCTGTTATTGTCTTTGTAACTGTATAATCTTCTATATTGGCCACCAGAAACCATACCAGAAATGCAAGCAGGACAGCCATTAATTTCAGACCCCAGTTTTTAAGAATTTTTTCCTTCATTCTTTTTACCCTTCCATAATCTGAACCTCTTTACATCCAATGACTTATTCTGTATATAAGACAATTTCTTTCTCAGATTGTCTGCATCCAACCCGCGGAACAGTTCTCCGCCCACTGCTACCGATACATCTCCTGTCTCTTCGGAAACAATAATTGTCATGCTGTCCGACACTTCACTGATCCCGATACCGGCACGATGTCTGGTTCCCAGCTCTTTATTAATCTCCAAGCTGTCAGAGAGTGGAAGATAGCAGGTTGCTGCTACGATACGATTATTACGCATGATCACCGCTCCGTCATGAAGTGGCGTATTATGTTCAAAAATATTTACAAGCAGCTGACTGGATACAACCGCATCAATCGGTATCCCGGTCCGCTCATAGTCTCCCAGAGCCACGTTCTGCTCTATTACGATCAGTGCTCCGGTCTTATTCTTCGACATCTCAAATGCAGCTTTGATCAGCTCATTCATTGTCTTGGTCGTAAACCGTTCCCGCCTCTCGCTGCTGCTACTGTCAAATAAGGTTGCAATAAAATTCTGCTTACCCAGCTGCTCCAGTGCCCGTCTTAATTCCGGCTGGAAAATAATAATGATCGCGATAATACCAACACTGATTGTATTTCTAAAAATCCAGAGGATTGTATTCAGGTCAAAAACAGCTGCAACCAGCCAGCATAATGCAAGCACAGCAATTCCCTTAAACAGGGTCCATGCACGCGACTTCTTAAACCATCCCATTACCTGATATAACACAATCGCAATGATAATGATTTCAATGATATCCGGCACATGAATCTGTGGAAAATATATGGTTTTAAAGAAATCTCCAAACGAGCTGAAAATATTTTCCATTGCAGCCATTTATATCTCCTTCCAATTCTATATCATGCTTCTATCTGTCTACGGAATTCATATCTCCTCTTAATCTGTCCGCCTCCGATCTGCGGATTGGCTGCGGATGCTCCGATACGGTCCGCCGGATCGGCTGTTCCGCTGTCCTTCTTGCTGCGGCCTGCTTTTCTGCCTCATTCCGTACAGTCTTGCTACTGATCTTCTGCACCTTTACATTCTGCTCAGATACCTTTACCTTCGGAACTGCCTTCACGTAATAGTAATATTCATCGTCTTCAAACTGCACAGTCTCCGTTCGGCTGTAATCCAGCACCCCCTTAAAGAATTGGGCAATCAGTGCAAGCACCGCTCCTCCGATACTTCCGAGGAAGATAACCAGAATATTCACATCCGCTTCCAATACAATACCGCCTACCAAAAACAGGATGATTCCAAGAATTGTACCGGTTCCGATTGCGATCAGCCATGAATACTCAAAAGACTGCCGATAAATGATATACGTAACGGCAATCACCAGTACAAATACCAGGATTGTCAAAAGCATTGCCTTGTCACTCAGCATCGCATTGAGTACATAGGAGAAGCCCTGAATGCTATTCT
>HF991347.1:25842-27715 GCA_000431515.1 Clostridium sp. CAG:632
TCTTCCGATGCTGTTGCCAGCAACGCCACCAATTCTTTTACATGCAGCGAAAAATAATAAAAGATCACGCCAAATATCATCGGAACAATACCAACCGGTCCTACAAAAATACTGATCACGATTGGAATCATATAATGCAGTTTCAGCATGTACAAAAGCGGAAGAATCATTATGATCCATCCATGCTTCGGTGCAAACCGTACATAAAGCAGATACATGAGAATGAACATAACCAGATATACCCCTGCAATATCAATACCTACTGCATACATATGAAGCAGTCCGACCAGTCCTGCAACCAGTACCATAATCTGCATCGGCAAAAATGCACAGATCAAAGACAGAATAAATTTCACTGCCGGATTATTCATCTGCGTGGAATATCCCATTATATTGGTATATGACATCAGAACCAAAAACATTCCCACAAATTTCAGCACAGGAATGGCAATTTTCTCATATTTTATCAAAAAATCTTTAACTGAATCCCTAATATTGATCAATGTTGTCATTATCTGTAGTCACACTCCTTCCGGCCCGCTTCTCTTTCATTTCTTTTTCTTCACGGTCATACATTTCTTTTAACCTCTTCAGATTGCGATTATACATAACCACATCCGGCTTTATCTTCTCATATTTGTTCGCATAAACGACCCAGGCCGCCAACATATAGATTACCAGGAATACCACATACAGAACTCCTACCTTTGCTGCCACGCCCAAAAAATCCAAGTCATTCAATTTCAACAGCAATTGCTCTGCATTCAGCATACAATAAGCAAATAACAATATCATAAATGCGATCGTTGAAGAAACCGCTGTCTTGAACATCTGGAAACGCACATAGTCTCTTTTATAATATTTGCTGATATTCAGCTGCTTCTTTCCTTTTGTATTTTCATATATTGCCAGTTTGGTCATGAGTTTTACTTTTTCTTCATTTACCATAGCCATCACCTACTTTATTCTGTCTAATTAGAATTGTTATAGAGTTGAAGATAGGCTTCAACGACTTTAATTGTACCACAAAAGAATCATCTTTTCCACTGTTTTTCACTTGACAATTACGGAGCGGGGTTCCCTGCTTCGATGCCTTTTCCCCGGTTAACAATATAGATTCCAATGCACACCAGCAGTAAGGAAACAATCCCAAGCACGCCGAATGCCTGATCATTTTCCTTTAAAAGCAGGGCTGATAACAGCACACCGAATACCGGATTCATGAATCCGAATACCGCAACCCTTGAGATTGGATTATATTTTAACAGCATCCCCCACAGAGAATATGCGACTGCCGAAACAATGGCAAGATACACCAGTATCCCGACTGCTGCCGGTGAGATTCTCTGTAATCTGCCGCCCATCAGCAGTCCGAGCAGTGACAGAATCAGTCCGCCGATGATGAACTGATAGCCGCTTAACATCACCGGGTCATGCTTCGCTGAATACCGTTTCAGGAATACCGATGAAAATGCATATGCGACTGTAGATAAGAAGATTGCTCCTTCTCCGGAAAGGCTCATCCGGAAGTCCACACCGTTTAAGTTGATCAGAACCACTCCGGCAAATCCCACCAGACAGCCGATCAGCTTCTGCGCATCTACCTTCTCCTGCCTGAAAATAAACCCGGCTACCAGAATTGCCACAAATACATTGACTGCCTCAATAATGGATGCTTTCACACCGCCGGTATGTGCCAGCCCGATATAAAAGAACAGATATTGCAATACCGTCTGCAGCAGACTCAGCCACAGAATCTTCCCACCGGCGTGTTTCTCCAGCAGAAGCAGACGTCCCTGCAATATACTTCCAATTCCGGCCGCCAGAATCCCGGCAAGTATAAACCGGATCCCAGCAAACAGAATCTGCGTTG
>HF991348.1:0-12944 GCA_000431515.1 Clostridium sp. CAG:632
TGCTTGGTAGGTATTATTCTGGCAATTGTTTGTCTGACGAAGAACTCAAGCAAGGGACTTGGAATCTCAGGTATGATCGTAAGTGCTCTGGGTCTGATCAGTGGTCTGATCTTTATGTTCCTGATGGTGGGTATATTATCTTCAGCCGGTAAATCATTTGGTGAAATGGACTGGGAAGAAATTATAAATACACTTGAGGATAACAGTATTGATGATGATTTTGATTATGTACCCGGAGATTATGATCCGGTTTATACAGAGGATGGTTTCGGAGCCGCAGAGGAAGTATTACCTTCTTCCAATGCAAGTCTGACAGATGTAAATCAGATCATGATTAACGGAACAGTTTATACTTTACCGGTTTCATTTGAAAGTACCGGTTTTTCCGTTAATGAAAAATCGAAAGATGACATGGATTCTCTGGCTACAGATGGCTGGGACTCCGGGGAGTACCACTTTGTACTACTGGATTCTGCAGATGGATATTCTGTATGGGGCTTTATAGAAAATACGTCAGATAGCACGGTTTACTCTGAATCGGATCTGAAGCTGACGGGGCTTAATGTTGATAATTATTCTTCAGCCTGTACAGCAACGAGTGTAAAAATAGCTAACGGAGTTACTTTCGGAACCAGTAAGTCAGAGGTTGTCAGCTTGCTTGGCGACCCGGACAGTACAACAGATGATGGTGTATATTATGATTCTGCAGATGGCAAGACAGAACTTTATCTGGAATATGATGGTGATGATAAGGTCCAGTGTATTGAAATTACAGTTTATGAAGATTAAAAACTTGCATATTTGGAAATACTGTGTTATATTAACAATAGTTGTGATACCAGTGTGACAGTAAGAGTGGACGAAAGTCCACTCTTATCTTATGTTTTGGCTGTTTCTTTAACGGAAAATCATGGTCACGGTCTGGTTGCAAAGCTTTTTATAAAGGATGGAGGCTGATGATCAGAGTATGAAACGGGCAGAAATTGAACAGCGATGCGAAGCATTGGTACAGCCAATTCTGGACGAACATGGATTTGAACTGTGGGATGTAGAGTACGTAAAAGAAGGCGCAAATTATTATTTGCGAGTGTATGCGGACAAGGAGGGCGGCATTACAATTGATGATTGTGTAATGATCAGTCATGAATTAGAAGCAAAGCTTGACGAAGATGATTTTATCGGGCAGGCTTATATCCTGGAGGTGAGTTCTCCGGGACTCGGAAGACCGTTAAAGCGGGAACGGGATTTTGAAAAGAGCCTCGGAACAGAGGTAGAGGTGAAGCTTTATAAGGCCGGAGAATACGGGAAGGAGTTTACCGGGATTCTGAAAGCTTATGATGAGGATACGGTAACGATAGAATTGGAAGAAAATGAGGCAGTGATTGCCAGAAAAGATATTGCACTGATAAGATTAGCATTTGACTTTTAATGATTAAGGAGGAAAAAAAGATGTCAGAAATTATGGATGCACTTGCTCAGATTGAGAAAGAGAAAGGAATAGACCAGGAAGTATTAATGGAGACGATTGAAAAAGCAATCGTTGATGCTTATAAGAAGGATAAAGACAGCGACGTTAATATGCAGGTACAGATGGATCGCAAGACCGGCGAGTTCAGTGCATTTATTGAGCGTGAGGTGGTAGAGGATGTTATCAATCCGGCAACAGAGATCAGTCTGGAAGAAGCTAAAATGCATGATCCGCGATATGAGGTCGGTGATGTGGTCAGAGTTGAAGTACAGCCGAAGAACTTCGGAAGAATTTCGGCACAGAATGCAAGAAATGTAATTGTGCAGAAGATTAAGGAAGAAGAGAGAAAATCTATTTTCAATCATTTCCAGTGTAAGGAAAAGGATGTTGTGACCGGTGTGGTTCAGCGTTATGTAGGAAGAAATGTATGCATCAGCTTAGATGACAAGACCGATGCTATCCTGACAGAGAACGAACAGATTCCGGGCGAAACTTTCCGTCCGACAGACCGTGTAAAGTTATATATCATTGAAGTAAAGGAAAGTAACAAGGGACCTAAGATTCTGGTTTCTCGTACACATCCGGAGCTGGTAAAGCGTCTGTTTGAAAAGGAAGTAACAGAAGTAGCGGACGGTACAGTAGAAATCAAAGCGATTTCCAGAGAAGCCGGTTCCCGTTCCAAGATTGCAGTATGGTCGAATGATGAGAACGTAGACCCGGTAGGTGCCTGTGTAGGATTAAACGGTGCCCGTGTCAATGCAATTGTCAGTGACCTGCGTGGAGAAAAGATAGATATCATCACATGGGACTCTAATCCTGCCATTTTTATTAAAAATGCGTTGAGTCCATCCAGTGTTGTATCCGTGACAGTAGATGTTGATGAGAAGAGCGCCAAGGTAATTGTACCGGATAATCAGTTGTCTCTGGCAATCGGAAAAGAGGGTCAGAATGCAAGACTTGCAGCACGTCTGACAGGATATAAGATAGATATTAAGAGTGAATCACAGGTTGAGCCGGAAGAGGAACCTACAGAAGCAGAGACTCTTTCATAATAAGTGAGAGCGAGTAAGGAAGTGATTACGTGGCTAAGAAAGCAGTAATGAGACAGTGTATCGGATGTGGACAGCCGAGAGATAAGAAATCATTGATTCGCATCATTCGGACAACAGAGGGTCAGATTGAACTGGATGCGACAGGTAAGAAAAACGGCAGGGGCGCATATCTGTGTATGTCCGGAGAGTGCCTGGAAAAGGCAAAGAAGTCTAAGGGACTGGAACGGTCATTCAAAATGCCGATACCGGCTGATGTATATGAAGAATTAGGTAAGGAGTTGAAGGCACTTGAAACCAGATAAGGTATTATCTATGCTTGGGCTTGCTGCGAAAGCAGGAAAAGTTGTCAGTGGAGAGTTTTCAACAGAGAAAGCAATAAAAGCACGGAAAGCCTATATTGTAATGGTGGCAGAAGATGCTTCAGACAATACCAAAAAGGCATTCAGAGATTCATGTGATTACTACCGGATACCGTTTGCAATCTATGCTACCAAGGAAGCTCTGGGACATTGTATCGGAAAGCAGATGCGAGCATCGTTGGCAGTTCTGGACGAGGGACTTGGTAAGGAGATTGTAAAAAAGATCGATATGCAGAAAAATTTGGAGGTGTAACGGATGGCAAAAATTAAAATACATCAATTAAAAACAGAGTTAGGAATCGAAAGTAAAGATATTATTGCAGTTCTGGAAGCAAACGGTGTGACCGGCAAAAAGCCACAGTCTGCGTTGGATGAACAGGAAGAAGCAATTGTCAGAAAGGCATTTGCACAGGAGACAGCTGAGCAGAAACCGGAGGCAAAACCGGCAGAGAAAAAACAGCCGGAGAAGGCGGAAGTAAAACCGGAGAAGAAAGAGATCAGAAAGACGGAGAATAAAAAGCCTGAGAACAAGAAACCGGAGGAAAGACCGGCAGTAAAGAAACAACCGGAAAAGGCAGAGAAGAAGCCGGAACAGCGAAAGAACGATAAACAGGGCGGCAATAAGAATCAGCAGAACAACAATGGTAAACGGGAGCATACCATTGTGACATTCCAGGCTGAGAACAACAATAAGAAAAATAAAAAGAATAATAAGAATAATAACGGTAACAACAATAACAATAATAACAATAATAACAATAATAATAGAAACAATGGAAATGGCAATAATAACAATGCCAATAATTCCGCAAAGCAGGCAAAGCCGGAGAAGAGAAGCGGCCAGTTCATTAAACCGGAGCCAAAGCCGGAACCGAAGGAAGATAAGGATACAATCCGTACCATTGCTTTCCCTCCTGTAATGACAGTGAAGGAACTGGCAGATAAGATCGGTATTCCTGTAAACCAGCTGATCAAGAAGATGTTCCTGGCAGGTAATATGGTAACTGTAAATTCAGATGTTGAATATGAGGCAGCTGCCGAAATTGCACTGGAATATAATATTATTGCAGAGGAAGAGGAACAGGTAGATTTAATTGAAGAGATGCTGAAAGAGGAAGAAGAGGATGAATCCTTAATGACACCTAGACCACCGGTTGTCTGTGTTATGGGACACGTAGATCATGGTAAGACCTCTCTTCTGGATGCTATTCGTACGACCAGTGTAACCAGTGGTGAGGCCGGTGGCATTACACAGCATATCGGTGCATCTGTGGTTGAAGTCAACGGTCAG
This sequence comes from Clostridium sp. CAG:632, assembly GCA_000431515.1. Taxonomy (GTDB): domain Bacteria; phylum Bacillota; class Clostridia; order Lachnospirales; family Lachnospiraceae; genus CAG-632. The sequence goes on from HF991348.1 coordinate 4,171, forward strand.
ACTATTACATTTCTGGATACTCCGGGACATGAAGCGTTTACTGCTATGCGTATGCGTGGTGCACAGTCTACGGATATTGCAATTCTGGTAGTTGCAGCGGATGATGGTGTTATGCCGCAGACAGTAGAGGCGATTAACCATGCAAAGGCTGCCGGTGTTGAGATTATTGTGGCAGTTAATAAGATCGATAAAGAAAGCGCTAATGTAGAGCGTGTAAAGCAGGAATTAATGGAATATGATCTGGTTGCAGAAGAATGGGGCGGATCTACCATTTTCTGCCCGGTATCTGCACATACCAAGGAAGGTCTTGATAACCTGCTTGAAATGATCCTGTTAACGGCAGAGGTTATGGAGCTGAAGGCGAACAAGAACCGGAAAGCAAGAGGTATTGTCATTGAGGCAGAGCTGGATAAAGGACGTGGTCCGGTTGCAACTGTGCTGGTACAGAAGGGTACTTTAAGAATCGGTGATACGATTGCTGTCGGCAATGTACATGGTAAGGTTCGTGCCATGGTAGATGATAAGCATCGCAGAGTGAAGGAAGCAACACCTTCTACTCCTGTTGAAATCCTCGGATTAAATGGTGTGCCGAATGCAGGTGAGATTTTCGTGGCTACTGAGAACGAAAAGGAAGCCAGAGCAATGGCAGAGGCGTTTATTGCATATGAGAAGGAGAAACTGATTGCAGAGACCAAGTCCAAGATGTCCCTGGATGATCTGTTCTCGCAGATTCAGGCAGGTAATGTCAAGGAACTGAACCTGGTTGTAAAGGCAGATGTACAGGGTTCTGTAGAAGCGGTTAAACAGAGTCTCTTAAAGCTTTCCAATGAAGAGGTTGTTATCAAGGTGATTCATGCCGGTGTTGGTGCAATTAATGAGTCAGACGTTATTCTGGCATCTGCATCTAATGCGATCATTATCGGATTTAATGTCCGTCCGGATGCGACCGCAAAGGAAACTGCTGAGCGGGAAAAGGTAGATATGCGTCTGTATCGTGTTATCTATGATGCAATCGAGGATATTGAAGCTGCTATGAAGGGTATGCTGGATCCAATTTATGAGGAGAAGGTGATCGGTCATGCAGAGGTAAGACAGACCTACAAGGCTTCCGGCGTTGGAACCATTGCTGGTTCTTATGTACTGGATGGTGTAATTCAGAGAAATGCAACCTGTCGGATTTTCCGTGAAGGCGAGCAGATCTTTGAGGGACCGCTGGCATCTCTGAAGCGATTTAAGGATGATGTAAAAGAGGTTAAGACCGGATTTGAATGCGGTCTTGTATTTGAAGGATTTAATGATATTAAGGAATTTGACCAGATTGAAGCTTATATCATGGTTGAGGTTCCGAGATAATTGACATTAGTAGAAATATTTGTCTGGGACATCTGCAGAAATGCAGATGTTTTCAGATGAAGAAAATAGAGGATGATAGAATGAGAAAAAATAGTGTGAAAAACACGAGAATCAATAGTGAGGTTCAGAAGGAACTGAGTATGATCATCCGGGAAGTGAAGGATCCGAGAATCCATTTCCTGACATCGGTTACAGATGTACAGGTGGCACCGGATTTAAAAACCTGTAAGGCATATATCAGTGTTATGGGAAATGAAGAAGAACAGTCGAATACTTTGACCGGCTTAAAGAGTGCGGAAGGGTATATAAGACGGGAGCTTGCACATCGGGTGAATTTACGGAATACACCGGAGCTTACATTTATTCTGGATGATTCCATTGCTTATGGTGCGGCAATGTCCAAAAAGATTGCGGATTTACATGTGGAAGAATATGATTCCGGAAAACCGGAAGAGGGACATGAAGAATTATAGAAAATCGATGAAGAAGAGAGGTAAGAAATGAATCAGTTTTTACAGGCTATTTCAGAAGCACAGACGATTGTGATTCTGGGACATATCCGTCCGGATGGAGATTGTGTGGGTTCCTGTACGGGAATGTATAATTATATTACGGATAATTATCCGGAAAAACAGGTGGATATTTATCTGGGAGATTTCGATGATAAGTTTCTGTTTTTGCGGGGAGCAGATATGATCAGTCATGCGGCAGATACCGGAAAGACCTATGATCTTTGTCTGGCGCTCGACTGTGCCAGCACCGACCGGTTCGGTGAATTTGGTGTCTATTATGAGACTGCAAAGCGAAAGGCAGCGATCGATCATCATGCAAGCAATCCGGGCTATGGCGATATCTGTCTGGTGCGGCCGGATGCATCTGCAGCCTGTGAAGCGATTTATGGCATTCTGGAGCGGGATAAGATCAGCCGGTATTGTGCAGAGTCGTTATATCTGGGAATCGTACATGATACCGGAGTATTTAAGCACAGCAATACAACGAAGGAAACCATGTGTGTAGCGGGTGATCTGATCGCATTGGGAGCCAATCCTCAGAAGACGATTGATGATACTTTCTATAGCAAGACATTTATGCAGAACCAGATTCTGGGGCAGGCATTGTTAAACAGTCATATGGAACTGGATGGACAGTGTATTGTAACCTGCCTTAGAAAGGATGTATTTGATCATTATCATGCAAGCAGTGTAGATGTAGATGGCGTGGTAGATCAGATCCGTGTAACCAGAGGCATTGAGGTGGCAGTCTTTTATTATGAGTATGAGCCGAATGTATATAAGTTCAGTCTGCGTTCCAATGTAAAGGTAGATGTCAGCAAGATTGCGTTAACACATGATGGCGGCGGACATATCCGGGCAGCCGGATTCTCATTGGCAGGAGAACAGGCTGAGATAGAGGCACAGGTGCTTGCACAGATCGCACAGGCATTGAAAGAGGCTTAATATGTATGACGGTATTATAAATGTATATAAAGAGCCGGGCTACACTTCCTTTGATGTGGTAGCGAAGCTTCGGGGAATTCTTCATCAGAAGAAGATCGGACATACCGGAACATTGGATCCGCAGGCAGAGGGTGTTCTGGTGGTTTGTCTTGGAAAGGCTACTAAGTTGTGTGATATTTTGCCGGATCATGATAAGGAGTATGAGGCCGTTCTGCTGCTTGGAACGACCACAGATACAGAGGACATGACCGGAACGGTATTGACGGAACAACCGGTTGATGTAACGGAAGAGCAGGTGCGACAGGTGATTGCATCTTATGTTGGTACGTATGAACAGGTACCGCCCATGTATTCAGCAATTAAAGTAAATGGTCAGAAACTATATGACCTGGCAAGGCAGGGGCAGGTGATCGAACGGAAACCGAGACCTGTGACTATCTATACGCTGGAGATTCTTGATATGGATCTGCCGAGAATCCGGTTACGGATCCGGTGCAGCCGGGGAACATATATCCGGAGCCTGTGCCGGGATATTGGAGAGAGTCTTTCCTGTGGCGGATGTATGGAACAGCTGATCCGTACCCGAGCCTGTGGGTTTCATGCGGCGCAGAGTCTGCGGCTGGACGAGATCGAGGCACATGAGAAGGATGGCACTTTGGCCGGCTATATAACGGCTATTGATGAAATGTATGCAGAGTTGCCGAAGCTTACGGTAACGGAGGCCGGTGACAGACTGATCCATAACGGAAATAAGTTCCGCAAAGAGTGCATTGCTTCTATGACGGAAGGAACACAGACGGAAACCTGTGAGGATGACAACATGGACGAGGCAGCCAGATATCTGGTATATGATTCCGGAAAGAGATTTACGGGAATCTATGAATATGATCTTGGAGCGGGAGAATTCCGCCCGTACAAGATGTTTTTATAATGAGATTTGATAAAAGCAGGATTAGATATGCAGCACATTACAGAAGTGAAGGACTTAAAATTACAGAATACAGCGATTGCTTTGGGAAAATTTGATGGATTTCACAGAGGCCATCAGTTATTGCTTGAGCAGGTAAAGACCTGGCAGGATCAGGGAATGACCGGAGTGATTTTTACATTTGCACCGGCCGGCCGGCAGATCGGTGTCGGAAAGCATATTGACAGTCATGCTGAGAAGATTCGAAAATCTGTCGATACAGGGATACAGGTACTATTGGAATATCCATTTTCAGAAAAGTTTGCAAGATTGCAACCGGAAGAGTTCGTAGACCAGATATTGATCGGACAGCTGGATGTAAAAGCGGTGGCGGTGGGAAGTGATTTCCATTTCGGCAGGAATCGTGCCGGAGATGCGGCACTGTTAGAACAGCTTGGACACAGGAAAGGGTTCCAGGTGAAAGTGTTTGATAAACTGCAGGAGCAGAAGAGGGACATCAGCTCTTCCGTTATCCGTGAAGCGATTGAGTCCGGTGATATGGAGCAGGTAACCGCATGCTTAGGACACGGATATACCATATCCGGGCCGGTAGTGCATGGACAGGCATTGGGACGCACAATCGGGATACCGACTGCGAATCAGAAGGTGCCGGAGGATAAGCTTGTACCGCCATACGGAGTCTATGCAGTCCGGGTTCATTGGAACCGGAACGAATATTATGGAATTGCCAATCTGGGATGTAAGCCAACCGTCAGCGAGAAGGCAGAGGTAGGACTGGAGACTTATATTTTTGATTTTGACAGGGATATTTACGGAGAATATCTGGAGGTAGAGCTGCTTCATTTCCTGCGAGCAGAGCAGAAGTTCGACAATCTGGATGCATTGGTTACACAGATGCAGGCGGATATTGGGCGGGCAAAAGAAATCCTGTAGTTATAGAACAGAATAAAAAGGGCTGTGTCGTAATTTCACGATACAGCCCTTTCAGGTTTTAAAGAGATTATGAATTCTTCAATTTTCCAAGGAACTCCTGCATCCGTTCATTTCCGGAATGGAAGACGTCCTCCGGTGCTCCTTCCACAACGACGTAGCCTTTATCCATGAAGAGTACCCGGTCGGATACCTTTCTGGCAAAGTCCATTTCGTGTGTAACAATAATCATTGTCATATGTTCTTCGGCTAATTGCTTGATGACCTTCAGAACTTCGCCGGTAAGCTCCGGATCCAGTGCCGAGGTTGGCTCATCAAAAAAGAGTACATCCGGATTTAATGCCAGAGCTCTGGCAATGGCTACACGCTGCTGCTGGCCGCCGGATAACTGATGCGGATAGTAATCTGCCTTATCGGAAAGACCCATCTGTGCAAGGAGCTTTTCAGCCTCTGCAAATACCGCATCCTTCGGCCGTTTCTGAACATGGATCGGAGCATCTGTCAGATTCTTCAGAACACTATAATGCGGAAAAAGATTAAAGTTCTGAAAAACCAATCCAAAGCTCTGCTTGATCGTATCCAGCTCTGACGGTTTCGCATATACGGTATGACCGTCTGTCATAGTCGCAGCGGATCTTCCGAGATAAGATAAATCTCCTTCATCCATGGTCTCCAAAAGTGTAGCACAGCGAAGCAATGTAGACTTACCGGAACCGGATGGACCGATAATGGAAACGACCTCACCCTGATGAACGGTTAAGGAGATATCCTTTAATACTTCCAGATCATCAAAAGATTTTCGGACATGATTCATTTCCAGATATGGAACCTCTGATATTTGATTTTCCTGATTTTTAACTTCTGTTACAGACATCCTGACACCTCCTAGTAATAGCTTAGCTTCTTTTCAACCCGGCCCATGATAAAGGATACCAGAAGGTTGAATATATAGTAGAAGAGTGCAGCCACTGCGAACGGAACCATGGAAGTCTCTGCTGCGGCAATCTGTTTTGCAACCGTAAACATTTCAATGCAGGATAAGGTAAATGCCAGAGAGGTATCCTTTACCAGTGTAATGATCTCATTGGTAACCGCAGGCAGGATGATCTTAATTACCTGTGGCAGAATGATCTTGATAAAGGTCTGGGACTTGGTATATCCCAGTAACTTTGCTGCCTCATGCTGCCCCTTTGGAATTGCTTCGATACCGGAACGGTAGATCTCTGCAAAATAAGCTGCATAGTTGATCGCAAATCCGATGATAATAGCCGGGAATCTCCAGCCGCTACCGATCTGGATCTTAAATAAGTACCATGGAAAGAAGTAGACAACCATTAACTGCAGCATCAAAGGCGTTCCACGCATGATAGAAATATAAAACTGTGTAATAGACCGGATGATCCGGTTTTTAGACATTCTTCCGAATGCTACCAGAAAGCCAAGCGGCATGGAAAAGATCAGGGTCAGAAAAAAGATACTGACAGTGGTTAACATACCTTGGGCTAACTGGCTGACAATAACCGAAAACGACATATAACAATCCCTCTTAATCTAAGCAAACCATATCAGTAAGACCATATTTCTCAGCAAGTTCATCAAAAGTACCATTTTCTTTTAAGGTATGAAGATCCTTGTTAACGGTATCACGCAGGTCTGTGTTGTTTAATGCAAAACCGATTCCGTACTGCTCAGAATTCAGATGCTCGTCTAAAATAATGAAAGAACCGTTATTCCGGCTGTCAATCTGGTACTGTGCAACACCGATATCCATAGCAATTGCATCTACAGAGCCGGCTTCCAGTTCTGCAAAAGCAGTATTGTAATCAGCGAACTCCTGTAATTTACCGAAGGTATCTGCCAGTGCTTTCTGCTGTTCCTCATCGCTTAAAACGGAAAGAGCAGCGGATGCAGCCTGAACACCAACAGTTTTGCCGCTTAAATCAGATAACTTGGTGATGCCGGAATCGGCAGAGGTAACGATTACCTGACTGTTATCTACATATGGATCAGACCATGCATAGTCATCCTCACGGCCGTCCATGGTGAAACCATTCCAGATACAGTCGATAGAACCGGAGTTTAACTCGTTATCCTTGTTATCCCATACGATCGGTTGCTTTACCAGTGTCCAGCCCTCTAAGTCACAGACTGCCTGAGCTAGTTCCAGGTCAAATCCGGTATATTCTCCGTTTTCGTCCATATATCCGTAAGGAGGATATTCAGCATCAAAACCAACAGTAAATGTTTTGCTGTCGCCGGCACTCTTTCCGCAACCGCTGAGCAGCAATGCGCCAAGAGCAAGTGTTGCAACTAAACAGGTTAATTTCTTTTTCATTGTTTGTCCTTTCTGAGAATGAATTCATTCTCACAGCATTATTATGTAGCAGGAGAAAGCCTGCACACAAAGTTCATATTATCATAAGGAAAGGAGCAGTGTCAACGAATGCGAAAAGAATCTTCGAAAAGTTCAAAAACAAAAAAGAAAAAAATATGCGTTTTGTCAAGGAAAAAAGCTTGACAAACAGAAACGGCCTATATATAATAGCAACGTGTAAAGCAAATAACCTTTACAAGGAGGACTGACATGGAAGTAGAAAAGATTCTGCGACAGTCCATGCTATATGATTTTTACGGTGAATTATTGACAGAGCACCAGAAACGGATTTACGAGGATATCGTATTTCAGGATATGTCATATACGGAAGTGGGCGAAATGGAAGGCATTAGTCGTCAGGGTGTATATGATCTGATCAAGCGATGTGATAAAATCCTTGAAGAATATGAAGAGAAATTAAAGCTGGTGGAGAAATTCCGGAATACGAAACAGAAGGTAGCTAAGATCCAGAAGATAGCAGCCGGGCTTAAAGAGGCAAATGCGGATTCTGCCCTGGTTGGCAGGATTGAGGAAATGGAACAGTTATCCCGAGAGATTTTGGAAGAATATTAGGAGGCTTGAATGGCATTTGACAGTTTATCAGAAAAACTTCAAACGGTATTTAAGAAGCTGCGAAGCAAGGGTGCATTAACAGAGAAGGATGTCCAGGAGGCAATGAAGGAAGTTAAGCGCGCATTGCTGGAGGCGGACGTTAACTTCAAGGTTGTAAAGCAATTCATTAATACAGTCAGTGAGCGGGCAGTCGGACAGGATGTTCTGAATGGATTGAATCCGGGACAGATGGTCATTAAGATTGTAAAGGAAGAAATGGTAAATCTGATGGGTTCAGAGACCACCGAGATAAAGATGCTTCCTTCCAATGAGATTACGGTTGTCATGATGTGTGGTCTGCAGGGTGCAGGTAAAACAACCACTGCAGCGAAGTTGGCAGGACAGTTTAAGAATAAAGGCAAGAAACCATTGCTGGCAGCGCTGGATGTATACCGGCCGGCAGCAATCAAACAGTTAGAGATCAACGGTGAAAAGGTTGGTGTTCCGGTATTTACCATGGGGGACAACCACAAGCCGGTAGATATTGCAAAAGCAGCGATAGAGCACGCATCCAAGAATCATCAGAATCTGGTATTTCTGGATACAGCCGGACGGCTTCATGTAGATGAAGCAATGATGGAGGAACTGGAAGAAATCAAGAGTCAGGTGGCAGTTACTTATACATTGCTGACTGTAGATGCCATGACAGGTCAGGATGCAGTGAATGTTGCAACGAATTTTAATGAGAAAATCGGAATTGACGGCGTTGTTCTGACGAAGTTAGACGGTGATGCCAGAGGCGGTGCTGCACTTTCTATCCGTGCGGTAACCGGAAAGCCGATTCTATATATTGGTATGGGTGAGAAGCTTTCGGATCTGGAGCAGTTCTATCCGGATCGTATGGCAAGCCGGATCCTTGGCATGGGAGATGTGGAATCTCTGATTGAAAAAGCCACGGCAGCCATTGATGAAGAGAAAGCGAAGGAAATGACCCAGAAGCTGAAGAAGAACGGCTTCGATTATAACGATTTTCTGGATAGTTTGGAACAGATGGATAAGCTGGGAGGCATGCAGGAAATGCTGTCGATGCTTCCGGGAATGGGCAGTCAATTAAAGAATGTTCAGATTGATGATAATGCAGCTGCTCATCCAAAGGCAATCATCCTGTCAATGACACCGG
>HF991348.1:12949-15031 GCA_000431515.1 Clostridium sp. CAG:632
GTCCTGTCAATGACACCGGAGGAGCGTGCGAATCCGGATATTATGAGTGTCAGCCGGAAACGCAGAATTGCAGCCGGTGCCGGAGTTGATATTTCGGAGGTGAACCGGTTTGTCAAGCAGTTTGAACAGTCAAAGAAGATGATGAAACAGTTTGCCGGTATGAAGGGCGGTAAGAGACGCCGGGGAATGCGATTCCCATTTTGAGTTAAGCCTATAATCATTTAATTATAGAATTTTTTTAAGGAGGTGAAAAACATGGCAGTAAAGATTCGTTTAAGAAGAATGGGACACAAGAAGGCTCCTTTTTATAGAGTAGTAGTTGCTGATGCAAGATCACCAAGAGATGGTAGATTTATCGAAGAAATCGGTACTTACGATCCAAACCAGGAACCAAGTGTTATTAAGTTCGATGAAGAAGCAGCAAAGAAATGGTTAGCTACCGGAGCTCAGCCAACTGAGACTGTTGCAAAACTTCTGAAGCACGCTGGTATCGAGAAATAGGGAGGCATGTGAATATGGTTGAATTAGTAGAACTAATTGCAAAATCCCTAGTTGATCACCCAGATGAGGTTGTTGTAACACAGACTGAATCCGATGGTGTAATTACGATCGACTTACAGGTAGCCGCTGATGATATGGGTAAAGTGATTGGTAAGCAGGGATCTATTGCAAAATCAATCCGTACTGTAGTAAAAGCAGCAGCTTCAAAAGGTGACAAAAAGGTTGAAGTGAAAATCGGATAACGATGACAGAAAGCCACTGACGGAGGAAACTCCTTCGGTGGTTCTTTCGTATAATGGAGAATAAAATGGAAGATTTATTAAAAGTAGGTGTGATTACAAGTACACATGGAATCCGTGGAGAGGTAAAGGTTTATCCGACCACTGATAATCTGGATCGATTTTCCTACCTGAAGGAATGTGTGATCGATACAGGCAGGCAGAAGATCCCGGTTGAAGTAGAGGGATGTAAATTCTTTAAGAATCAGGCAATCTTAAAGTTTAAAGGAATAGATAATATTAATGATGTTGAGAAATATAAGGGAGCGGGTCTTTGGGTTACCAGAGAGAATGCGGTTCCGTTAGAAGAGGGCGAGTTTTATATCGCAGATATTATAGATGCAAAGGTCTATGAAGAGGACGGAAATTGTCTTGGTATATTGACCGATGTCATGGAAACCGGAGCAAATGATGTATACGTAGTCAGAATGGAATCCGGAAAGGAGCTTCTGATTCCGGCAATTGAACAGTGTATTCTGGATGTGGATGTAGAAGAACCGAAAGTAGTGGTACGTTTAATGAAAGGAATGTTGGAATGAAATTTCATGTAATGACATTATTTCCGGAGATGATAATGCAGGGGCTTTCGACCAGTATTACCGGAAGAGCAATGAAAAATAATCTGATTCAGATCGAAGCGGTGAATATCCGAGACTTTACAACCGAAAAACATGGACATGTAGATGATTATCCATATGGCGGTGGGGCCGGTATGGTTATGCAGGCAGAACCGATTTACCGAACCTGGAAGCATATTACCGATGGACTTGAGAGAAAACCGCGGGTAGTTTACATGACGCCACAGGGACAGGTGTTTAATCAGGGACTGGCGGAGGAACTGGCGAAAGAAGAGGATCTCATTGTTCTGTGCGGACATTACGAAGGTGTGGATGAACGTATTCTGGAAATGATCGTGACAGACAACGTTTCAATCGGAGATTATGTGCTGACCGGCGGGGAATTGCCGGCAATGGTGATGATCGACTGCATTTCCAGGCTGGTGCCGGGTGTTCTGAATAATGAGGTGTCTGCAGAGTTCGAGTCATTTCATGAGAATCTTCTGGAGTATCCGCAGTATACCAGACCGGAAGAATTTATGGGAATGCGGGTGCCGGATATTCTGCTTTCCGGACATCATGCAAATATAGAAAAATGGAGACATGAGCAGTCTGTGAAAAGGACGCAGGAGCGTAGACCGGATTTGTTGGCAAGACAGACGGGTAAGAAATAAAAGAACCGGGGTCATTACGACTCCGGTTCTTTTATTTCTTCAATCACCTGTCGGCCCATATAAGCGGCTGTC
>HF991348.1:15056-18681 GCA_000431515.1 Clostridium sp. CAG:632
ATACCGCCCGGATACCGCAGCCAATGATTGGCCAGATAGACATTGCGCAGACCCTTCACTTCTGAAGACAGAAAGGCGTTGGTGCTGGTTGCTGTTGTGATAAATCGCATATAGGCACCCTTATAATCATTTAATCGTCTGGCATAAGAGACCGGAGTCCATACATCCAGCAGATGAAGTTTTCCTTCGTATTCAGGGAAGCGTTCCTCGATACGGGTCTTTACGGCTTCGGCAGTGTTCTGTTTGGCACGCAGATACTGCTCTTTCTTATTATATAATTTCTTCCAGTATTTAAAATCCTTCTCATATTGAACGATACTACACTGGATAACGGTCTTTCCCTCCGGTGCGATGTAGTCGCCGTAGATGCGGTAATTCTTCACGCAAATCCGGTCAATCCGTCGATAGCCGACATCCAGAGGAGAGCAGTTGAAGCTGAGGGTATCGTTGATCTCATCAAGAAGTCCGTCCACAGAGAAAGCAACCTGAAAGGAGCTGTAGAGCGGATAATCCTTCTTGTTGGAGTATACCTTCTTGATTGATTTTGGAATATACGACTTCTTCAGTAGCTGCCGGAAGGTATAGTTGATGTCGCAGGCACAGATGATATAGTCGGCAGAGACTGTCTTTCCGTTGTAGAGACGGACGCCATCTGCATTTCTGGCAATCAGCTTTTTTAGCTTTTTTGTTTTTAAAGTATTCTTGTCAATCGGGGGCTCAATGCTTAATTTCTCCTTGTTGATCAGAATCTGTTCTACCGGAGTATTTAATTCCAGTTTTCCGCCGAGAGAGCGGTAGGTTTCAGTCATGTGATGGACAACTCCCATAGATCCGCCTTCCGGAAGATCTCCGTTGCCGGAAACAAAGAAGGAATAAGCAAGCAGCAACCAGTAGGCCTCGTATTCCTTTGCCATAAAATCAAGAAAAATATGCTGTAAAAGCGGATGCTTGAACTTCATCGCCAGTTCTTCCAGATTCAGACCGATGTACTGGATAAAAGCCTTAGCCATCTCAGCATGGGTCAGAGAGAAGGTCATCTCATCGATCGTATGCAACAGTTCCTTCGGCTCCTGTCTGGAGGTAAGGACAGTATCTGCCAGACGTACATAGTCGATAAAGCAGTTGATTTCTTTCTCATCCTCCGGAGAGATAGCTAACATTTCCTGCCGGGTACGCTCGACATCCCTCCATAGTGCGATCTGTTGACCGTTCCATTCGGATACATAGAAAGAGTCCCGTTTGATCAGGTTCATGGAGTCTGTAAGGGCACCAACCTCATGCCAGATCCGATTCTGGGTGGAACCTTCTCTGGTCCCGGTCATCCAGTGAATACAGTTATCAATATGATATCCGTTCCGGTTCCAGCCGGAGCAGTTGCCGCCGGGAACTCCGTTCTTCTCATAAATAGTTGTCTCAAAGCCTGCTTTTCTGGCATAAATTCCGGCACTTAATCCGGCAATTCCGCCTCCGATAATAATGATTTTGCTCATACTATGTATTCCCTCTTTTGTTTATCTGTGATATGATGATATCTACTGTATCGGATTCCGGAACAGTTGTCAAATTTCAAGCTGAAAATATAATAAATGCTTGCATTTCGGGAGAAATTATGATACATTAGTGAAGTTGTGAAAAGTGGATGGTCCTCTGCTGACAGAGATTCGGCAAGAACATCTGAATAATAAGGAGGTCACACAAATGAACGATATTATCAAGAACATCGAAGCTGCACAGTGCAAGACAGACGTACCGGAGTTTAACGTAGGTGACACCGTACGTGTTCATGCAAAGGTTAAGGAAGGAAATCGTGAGAGAATTCAGATTTTCGAAGGCACCGTACTGAAGAAGCAGGGCGGAAGCAATCGTGCAACATTCACTGTAAGAAAGACATCTAACGGTACCGGCGTTGAGAGAACCTGGCCACTGCATTCCCCAAATGTAGCAAAGGTTGAAGTAGTTCGTCATGGTAAGGTTCGTAGAGCTAAGCTTAATTACTTACGTGATCGCGTTGGTAAGCGTGCTAAGGTTAAGGAATTAGTGAAATAATAGTTCTGATATTGCTACAAAAAAGGCAGGGGACGAAAACCCTGCTTTTTTTGTTATAACAATGAGGAAAATACAACATGCTTGCATGATTGTATTTGACGACTGTTAATCAGCAGATAAAACTCGCAAAGCGTGTTTTATCGCGGTTATAACAACGAGGAAAATACAGAGAAAAATAGTTGTGTTATTCCATATGTTTTTGTACTATAATGATATGGAAAGGGTGACGATATATGCATAGAAGAGGTGGAAGACGGGCATACCTGCGGGCGAACTGGAACAGGTTAAAACATGCAAGGAATCGTGAACGAAAAGAAATTGATAAGCGGCAGTTGATGAGAAAACTGGGTGGATATGTGGTTCTGATCTTAATTATGATCATTTTAGGATATAGTCTGGTTTCGTTTGGAGGGCAGACGTTAAAAATCGTAGGTCAGTCTATGGAACCGACATTGCAGAACGGAGATCTGGTTCTTGTGAATAAGGCAAGGTACCTGTTTCATGAGCCGGAACGATTTGACTTGATCGCATTTAAACAGCGGGAAGGCGACAATAGTTATTATAATGTAAAACGAGTGATTGGATTGCCGGGAGAAACGGTTACGATCAAAGATGGTCATGTCTTTATTGATGGCGCGGCACTTTCTGATCTTCCGTTTGATGAGAATATACTGACAGAGGGTCTGGCACTGGAAGGTGTCACACTGGAGAAGGGTGAGTACTTTGTACTTGGAGATAATGTAAATAACAGTGAGGATTCCCGGTTCGCAAATATGGGAAATATTTTAAAAAATGAAATTCTCGGCAAAGTCACTTACCGATGGCTGCCGAAACAAAACAGAGGTAGACTATGAACATTCAATGGTATCCGGGGCATATGACAAAGGCTGTCCGGATGATGCAGGAAAATATAAAATTAATAGATATTGTAATTGAACTGGTGGATGCAAGAGTGCCATTGAGCAGTAAGAATCCGGATATTGATGAGCTGGCAAAGAATAAGTTCCGGCTGATATTATTAAATAAATCCGATCTGGCAGATGAGCGTCTGACAGAAAGCTGGGAGAAGTATTATAAGGAAAAAGGCTTTTCGGTCCGCAGGATCAATGCACGCTCCGGAGCCGGTATGAAATCTTTGACGAATGTAATCCAAGAGGCATGTAAGGAGAAGATCGAACGAGACCGGAAACGTGGAATCCTGAATCGCCCATTGCGGGCCATGATCGTCGGAATCCCGAATGTCGGTAAATCCACGTTCATTAACACATATGTGGGAAAAGCCTGTACGAAAACAGGAAACAAACCGGGTGTGACGAAAGGCGCACAGTGGATCCGGCTTAATAAGAATGTAGAATTGCTGGATACACCGGGCATCCTATGGCCGAAGTTTGAAGATCAGGAGGTCGGGATCCGGCTGGCATACATCGGTTCGATCAAGGATGATATTCTGAATGTTCAGGAGCTGGCACTTCGGTTTATTGAATATCTGAAACAGGAGTATCCGGGGACGATAGCAGAGGTCTATAAGGCAGAAGAAAATCAAGAATCATATCAGATACTGGAGCGGATTGCGGTGAAC
>HF991348.1:18752-27790 GCA_000431515.1 Clostridium sp. CAG:632
CGGCAATGCTGTTAGATGATTATCGTTCCGGCAGACTTGGACGGATCACGCTGGAGCGTCCGGAGGTTTAAGAGACAAAGTTAGAGGTGCGAGACTTGGGAATTGTTCAAAAAGGTCAGGTTGAATATGATGATGAGCTGCATGTAAAACATGAGCTGATAAAGATAGTATTATATATTATAGGAATTATAGGAATCGTTTTTCTGATTCATACATTTATAGGAAGCCGGTCAGAGGTGGTTGGGCATTCCATGGAGGATACTCTGCATGATGGAGAAAGTGTATGGCTGGATAAATTAAGTTATAGACTGCATGAACCGGAGCGGTATGATATCGTTGTCTTTCCGGTAGAAGACAGCGAGACCTATTTTATCAAACGGATCATTGGCTTGCCGGGAGAAACCGTATATATTGATGGAAATGGTGATATTTATATCGGAACATCAGAAACGCTATATGAAGATACAGACGGGATCCTGCATAATGAGGCGGAAAAGCTTTCAGAAGATTACGGAAAGAGTACAATTCAGGAAAGTATGCGTGGAATTGCTGCAAGGCCGGTAATACTTGGTGAAAATGAGTATTTTGTTATGGGAGATAATCGAAATAACAGTAAGGACAGTCGTTCGGAAGAGATAGGACCAATCACCGGAGACCGGATTCAGGGAAAAGCTGTTTTTCGGTTATGGCCATGGAAAAGATTTGGAAAGATTGATTAGAAGTGAGGATAAGATGAGTAGTGTACAGGAGATAAAGATTATACTTCAGCATGCTTCTTATGAGGAGCTGCCGGCATATATAGAACAGTTTCGGACAGATGAACGTTCCGGTGTCAGAAAAGAACTGGAACGCGCAGATAAGAGGCTGAAGCAGTGGTATGCAGAGCTGGAACGAATTAAAGCAATGAAAAGCTTTGAGTATCAGTACTGGAAGGACTATGATTATGTGTGTGGAATTGATGAGGTTGGCAGAGGTCCACTTGCAGGTCCGGTCATGGCTGCTGCCGTGATATTTCCGAAGGATGTGAATCTACTGTACTTAAATGATTCCAAGCAATTGAGCGAGAAACGCAGGGAAGAGTTATATGATGAGATAAAGAATGCAGCAGTTGCCTATGCAGTAGGTATTGCAGATGTGGAGACCATTGATGAGATCAATATTCTGCAGGCGGATTATAAAGCAATGAGACAGGCAATCAGTAAGCTTTCCGTAAAACCGCAGATTCTTTTAAATGATGCTGTTACGATTCCGGAAGTAACACAGCCGCAGGTTCCGATCATTAAAGGAGATACCAAAAGTATTTCAATCGCAGCAGCAAGTATTCTGGCTAAGGTAGAACGGGACCGGCTGATGTGTGTATATGACGAGATGTATCCGGAATATGGATTCGCGCGAAATAAGGGCTATGGCTCCGCAGAGCATATTGCTGCAATCCGGGAATATGGACCATGTGAGATTCACCGGAAGACTTTTATTAAAAATTTTATCTGAAAACCATATGATTTAAACAGTTATTTTATGTGTAAGAATGAAAGGAACTTGTATGAATATTTTAGGACAGGGTTACCCTACATTTGAACATTTGAATTTACAGACAGGCAGAGAACAGCCCGGAGGACAGGAGATAACCGGTGTACATGCCACCGATATGTCCGGCAGTTATCCGAATGGGGATTCTGTGCCTTTATCTATGTTAACGGAAGGACAGATATTCAGAGGCCAGGTGTTGGACATTACCAGTCAGGGTATTAAGATCCAGCTGAATCCGGAGCAGATATTATTTGCAAGGCTTGGAGAGCAGGTGGAATTAAATATCGGACAGCAGATGGCATTTCAGGTCCGGGAGAACAAGGGAGACCAGCTGATCATCCATCCGATGCAGAATGAGAATGCGGGGAGTATTGGAGCCGCAGAACGTGCACTGACAGCAAATGGGTTCAGTCACAGCGAACGAAATATACAGATCGTGCAGAATATGATGAGGGAAGGAATGCCGTTAAACAGGGAGTCCATCCGGGTGATCATGCAGCAGGCAATCGAATATCCGTCTGCGGATATTCGCCAACTGGTGGCAATGAATCGTCTGAATATTCCTATTACAGAGGCAAACATAAAACAGTTTCAGGCATATGCCGGAGGAGAGCATCGGCTGACAATGCAGACAGATACCGTTCTTCAGTCGTTAGAGAATATCCTGCAGAATATGTCGGCAGAGAGTCAGCCGGAACAGCTTTCGAGGCTGAATCAGGCATTACTTGAGATATTTAACTGGCAGGCATCGGGAGAAACGGGGAATCCGTCTGAGACCGGAGCAGCATCTGTTATAAATCAGAATCCGGAGGCAGATGAAGCGTGGATGGCATCGCTTCGTCAGAATCTGGAGACATTGGGTGTGCCCAGAGAAGATGCAGTGACATTGGTACGAAATGATAAATCAGCCGGTCAGATGTTGGCCGATATTACACAATATCTGACGGAACATTTGGGAAAAAATGCAATAAAGCAATCCGGAAACCCGGAGAATCCGATGACAGCGGTAGAGCAGAATCTCAATGCTTTGCAGGCATTTTTGCAGAGTGACGATTACCGGGGACTGCTGACAAAGGGAATCCGTGACAGTTGGGGGATGCGGCCGGATCGGATGCGGAATCCGAAGGAAATCGATGAATTATACGAGACGATGTTTTCGCAGTCTTCCAAAATGGAAGAGGCATTTCAGTCGGCTGGATTTTCTCACTCCGATTTGTCGAAGAATTCTCAGAATATGCGGGAAAATCTCCGGTTTATGCAGGATCTGAATCAACAGTTTGTATATGCACAGGTTCCGTTAAATCTGGAGGACGGACAGGCAAATTCTGAATTATTTGTATATACCAGAAGAAAACAGGCGCGGGTATCGGAGGATGGGACCAGAGTGTTGCTGCATCTGGATATGCCAAGTCTTGGCATGACGGACATTCTGGTATCCCTGCGGGATCAGCAGCTGCATGCAAGGTTTACCATGGAGGATGAACAGTCGGCAGAGGTGATCCGCAGTCATATGCAGGAGCTGCAGGAAAAGCTGGAGACGAAAGGATTTATTTACACCAGTGAGGTCCAGAAGGCAGAAAGGAAGCCGGCAAAACAGGAACCGGAAGCACATACAGGAGAAGACACGGTTGTAACGGAAATGATGAAGGCAGAGTATGGAGACCGGGAGAAACGGTATACATTTGATATGAGAACCTGATGGAGGCGCCGGAATGCAGGAAAACGAGAAATCAAAAGTAAAAAAAGCGGTGGCACTGACATATGATCCGAAGGATCAGGCACCACAGATCGTGGCGTCCGGAAAGGGCGCACTGGCGGAGCGGATCGTCGAACAGGCACAGGAGCATGATGTTCCGACCTATGTGGATCAGGGACTGGCAGATACTCTGTTGAAATTAGAGGTCGGAGATTATATTCCTCCCGAGTTATATGGTGTTGTTGCGGAGATTCTGGTGTATGTAGATAAGATGGACCGAATCCGCAAGAAATTAGATCAGTAAAGGATGATCAATATATGAATAAAAGACAGACCGGTTCGCAGTATGAGGAGAAGGCTGCTGAATATATGAAACAGCATGGATATCAGATTTTGGAAAGAAACTACCGGTGCAGACAGGGCGAAATCGATATCATTGCACAGGATGGATCCTATCTTGTTTTCGTGGAGGTGAAGTATCGGGGTTCCACCGAGAAGGGATATCCGGCTGAGGCAGTTACGGAGAGAAAACAACGAACCATCCGGCAGGTGGCCGCTTATTATCTATATAGCCGGAGATTATCAGAGCAGACTCCGGTCCGGTTTGATGTGGCGGCAATCTTAGGAGAAGAAATACAGTATATTAAGAATGCATTTTAACGGGCTTCCGGGAAGGAAGCAACAGCAGGAGGCAGCAGTGGAAGAAATTCGTTATGCAAATCAGAATAAATCAACGCAGATGCACTGCGTAAACGGAGTAACATACATTACATTCCGGAAGCTTTCGGAAGCAGGTGTGATTCACGGATTCAGTACAAGACTTGGCGGAGTCAGCCGGGGATATCTTGGCACTATGAATTTAAGCTTTCATCGGGGAGATGATCCGGAAGCGGTTATGGAGAATCACCGGAGACTGGCGGCTGCGATCGGTTACGATGCATCCAATGCAGTTTTTTCGGATCAGGTTCATGAAACGCGGATCCGCAGTGTAACCAGAGAGGATGCCGGTAAGGGGATTGTAAAGGATACGGATATTATTGGTATCGATGGACTGGTAACGGATTGTCCGGGGATTCCGCTGGTTACATTCTATGCGGACTGTGTGCCGTTATTTTTCTATGATCCGGTCAGACAGGTAGCAGCAACTGCACATTCCGGATGGCGGGGAACCGTCGCAGGAATGGGGGCAGTGATGATAGATTATATGAAGAATCATTACGGGTGCCGGGCGGAGGATATCGTATGTGCGATCGGACCGTCTATTTGCGGTAATTGCTATGAGATCAGCCGGGATGTGGCAGATGCATTCCGGGAGCGGTTTCCTCAGGATAAATACCCGGAGCTGATGCGGGCAGGCAGAGAAGGACATTATGATCTGGATCTGTGGAAAGCGAATCAGTGGATCCTGCAGGAAGCAGGTATCCGTCCAGAGCATCTGGATATTACGGATCTGTGCACCTGTTGTAATCCGGAGCTTCTGTTCTCACACAGAGCCAGCCATGGCATGCGCGGGAATCTGGCTGCAGTGATCATGCTGCCGGAAAGGAGTCATCATGAGTAACAATCATGGAAAGTATGAGCCGGAATCCAAACGGAATCTGGCAGGCGGTGGCTTTCAGAAAAAGTACGAGCATAAAATAAAAGAAGTGAAACCGGGCAGCATTGGAGAAGAAATGGAGATAGAAGCCGGTGATTTTCTGCTGGCTGTAAATGGAGAAGAAATCGAAGATATATTTGATTATCAGTTCCTGATCGAGGAAGAATACGTTGTGCTTCTGATAAGAAAAGCAAGTGGTGAAGAATGGGAACTGGAGATTGAAAAGGATTATACAGAGGACATCGGACTTGTGTTTGAAAACAGTCTGATGGATGAATACCATTCCTGCCATAACAAGTGCATGTTCTGTTTTATTGACCAGATGCCAAAGGGAATGCGGGAAACTCTGTATTTTAAGGATGATGATTCCAGACTTTCCTTTCTGCAGGGAAATTACATTACGCTTACCAATATGTCGGAAAAGGATATCGACCGGATCATTCGGTTCCATCTGGCACCGATCAATATATCCGTGCATACGACCAATCCGGAGCTGCGTTGTAAGATGCTGACGAACCGGTTTGCCGGAGAAGCACTGAAAAAGATTGACCGGCTCTATGAGGCAGAGATTCCGATGAATGGTCAGATCGTACTGTGCAAGGGCGTGAATGACGGAGATGAATTAAGACGGTCAATCCGGGATCTGTTGAATTATGCACCGCATATGCGGAGTGTATCGGTGGTACCGGTAGGACTGACGAAATTCCGGGATGGTCTTTATCCACTGGAACCGTTTGAAAAGAAAGATGCCATCGAAGTGTTGGATATTATACATGAATACCAGAAACAGGCTTTTGAAAAATACGGGATTCATTTTATCCATGCCAGCGATGAGTGGTATATTCTGGCAGGACAGGAGGTACCGGAGGCGGATCGTTATGATGGATATATCCAGTATGAAAACGGAGTCGGAATGGTGAGAATGTTCCGGGATGATCTGGAGGAAGCACTGCGGCATTGTCCGGGCGGTGATCAGAAGAGAAGAGTGACACTGATAACGGCAAAGCTGATCTATCCGACAATCTGCTGGGCGGCCGAGCAGATCAGGAGCAGGTATCCGAATATGGATCTGCAGGTGGTCTGCATCACAAATCATTTCTTTGGAGAACGGATCACGGTGACCGGATTATTGACGGCAACCGACATTCTCGAGCAGTTAAAGGACAGAGACCTCGGAGACTGGATCGTTATGCCGTCCGTAGTTCTGAAAGCAGATGAAGATATCTTCCTGGATGACATTTCCCTGGAAGATGTGCAAAGGACTTTACAAGTACCGATTCATATTGTAAAATCGAATGGTATGGGCTTTATTCAGTCCGTTGTAGAAGAAGAGATTACCCATAGGCCGGGTCGGATGCAGGAAGAAGGCGAATCGACACGGGCCAGATATAAGGAGAGATAGAGATGAGTAAACCAATCGTGGCTATCGTAGGCCGTCCGAATGTAGGAAAATCAACATTGTTCAATGTGCTGGCCGGTGAGCAGATATCCATTGTAAAGGATACTCCCGGAGTGACCAGAGATCGTATTTATGCGGATGTGAACTGGTTAAATCATTATTTTACACTGATCGATACCGGTGGTATTGAGCCGGAGAGCAATGATGTATTGTTAAAATTCATGCGGGAGCAGGCAGAGATTGCAATTGAGACTGCAGATGTGATCATGTTTCTGGTGGATGTCAGACAGGGACTGGTAGATGCGGATTTTAAAGTGGCAGATATGCTCAGACGATCCCGCAAGCCAATTGTTTTAGTGGTTAATAAAGTAGATAATTTCGATAAATTCATGCCGGATGTATATGAATTCTATAATCTGGGTCTGGGAGATCCGAGACCGGTATCCGCAAGCTCCAGACTGGGACTAGGTGATATGCTGGACGAGGTTGTGGAGCATTTTCCGGATGGCACAGAAGAGGAAGAAGAGGATGAACGTCCGAGAATTGCGATCATCGGCCGCCCGAATGCAGGAAAGTCATCGATCATTAACAAGCTGCTCGGAGAAGAGCGTGTGATCGTATCGGATATTGCAGGAACTACACGGGATGCGATTGATACAGAGGTCCGGAGAAACGGACATGAATATGTATTTATTGATACGGCAGGTCTGCGGCGGAAGAGTAAGATCAAGGAAGATATTGAACGATACAGTATCATCCGTACCGTATCGGCAGTAGAACGGTGTGATGTTGCAATTCTGGTGATTGACGCATCAGAGGGAGTGACCGAGCAGGATGCCAAGATTGCAGGAATCGCACATGAGCGTGGAAAAGGTATGATCATTGCCGTCAATAAATGGGATCTGATCGAAAAGAATGAAAAAACAATTTATAAATTTACGGAGGATATCCGGGATGTATTGTCGTTTATGCCATATGCAGAGATGATATTTATTTCGGCAAAGACAGGTCAGCGGCTGCCAAAACTGTTTGAGACCATTGATGCAGTGATTCAGAATCATGCGCTTCGGATTGCAACCGGAGTTTTAAATGAGATCGTCAGTGAAGCGGTTGCCATGCAGCAGCCACCATCAGATAAAGGCAAAAGGTTAAAGATTTATTACGTGACACAGGTGGCAGTAAAACCGCCTACATTTGTTGTATTTGTAAATGATAAAGAACTGATGCATTTTTCCTATACCAGATATCTGGAAAACCGTATCCGGGATACCTTCGGGTTCCGGGGGACACCGCTGAAGTTCATCATAAGAGAAAGAAAGGAAGCTTAGTAACATGGGAATGGAAATTTTATACCGGATTCTTTGTCTGATCGGAGGATATGCGTTCGGATTATTTCAGACTGCTTATATAATAGGAAAGATTCATCATATTGATATCAGACAGTATGGAAGCGGTAATTCCGGAGCGACCAACGCACTACGTGTGCTTGGCAAGAAGGCCGGTATCATGGTTTATTTTGGTGACTGCTTAAAGTGTGTGATCGCATGTCTGATCACCAGACTGATATTTCGTCAGCTCGTGCCGGATATGACCCTGTTGCTGGTTATTTATACCGGGCTCGGAGTTGTACTCGGACATGTATTTCCGTTTTATATGGGATTCAAGGGCGGAAAGGGAATCTCAGCTATTTCGGGAGCCGTGATCAGTCTCCTGGATTTAAGAATTATTATTCCGTGCCTGATCGTGTTTATTCTGGTTGTAGCGATCAGCCGCTACGTATCCCTTGGCTCTATTGTACTTATGCTTCAGATGTGGATCATGTATTCGATATTTGTAATTATCAATCCGATGCACAGTATATACCATCTGGGGCAGCAGTATGTTGCGGAAAGTATCATCGTACTGGGATGTCTGGCAGGACTGGCAATCTATAAACATAAGACTAATATTGTGCGTCTGATCCACGGACAGGAGAATAAACTCGGACAGAAGAAGCGGGAAGCTGCAACGGAAGAAAATAGATAGAAAGCGGGGATAAACATGAAAATTGGTGTATTGGGAGCAGGCAGCTGGGGAACTGCACTTGCTGTATTATTACATGAAAACGGACATGAGGTGACATTGTGGTCGATCGATAAGCGGGAAGTAGCAATGATCGATGAAAAACGGGAACAGGTGGAGAAGCTGCCGGGTGTCAGAATCCCGGACCGGATCGCTGTGACCAATGATGTGGAAAGCAGTGTGGCAGGAAAAGATATTCTTGTTATGGCGGTTCCTTCTATTTTTATACGCTCCACTTCTAAAATGATCGCACCGTATGTGAAGGAAGGTCAGTTGATCGTAAATGTTGCAAAGGGAATTGAAGAAGAAACCCTTATGAATATGACGGATATTATCGAGGATGAGATAAAACAGGCAAGAGTAGGCGTATTATCCGGGCCGAGCCATGCAGAAGAGGTCGGAAGAAGAATACCGACAACTGTCGTAGCAGGAGCACATGATAAGAAAACAGCGGAAGAAATACAGGAGGCATTTATGAGCCCTGTGTTCCGTGTGTATACCAGTCCGGATATGGTAGGCATTGAGCTGGGGGCTGCATTGAAAAATGTCATTGCTCTGGCTGCCGGAATTGTAGATGGTCTGGGACTTGGCGATAATACAAAGGCAGCTCTTATTACAAGAGGAATCGCAGAGATTACAAGACTGGGTCTGGCAATGGGCGGACGGTTTGAAACCTTTATCGGTCTGTCCGGAATTGGAGATCTGATCGTAACCTGTACCAGTAATCATAGCCGGAATCATAATGCCGGTTATCT
>HF991348.1:27826-35070 GCA_000431515.1 Clostridium sp. CAG:632
GACAGGGAAAGAGCTATCAGGAAGCCATGGATGAGGTAAAAATGGTCGTTGAGGGTGTATATTCCGCAAAAGCAGCTCTGGCACTGGCAAAGAAATATAATGTAGAGGTGCCGATCACAGAACAGGTAAATCAGGTACTTTTTGAAGGACGGTCTGCAAAGGATGCGGTGACATCCCTGCTTATGAGAAACAGAACTTCGGAATGTGACTGGTCATAAGAGAAAGAGAGTGAGGAAAACCATGAAGGATTTTCCTGATACGTTAAAGAAAAAATATAGATTGAACTGGAGTAAATTTTTGTTCCGTATCCTGATGCTTGCCGGCATTCTG
Source organism: Clostridium sp. CAG:632 (assembly GCA_000431515.1). GTDB lineage: Bacteria > Bacillota > Clostridia > Lachnospirales > Lachnospiraceae > CAG-632. Next base: position 28,157 of record HF991348.1, read on the forward strand.
GTTACCATATTGAAATTTCCTGGAGAGATGAAGGTGCTGGAAGGAATGAATTTCTTCCGGCATTTTTCAGTGATGCACCTATTTTGGCTGGCATGGTTCTGGTATATGCTGGAAAAGCTTCTGCCAATAAAAAAACTGCGGTCGAAAGGCGCTGATAAATATCGAAAAGCCGGCTATCAGCCAATACAGGAACCTGATGGGGTACAGATTGATCCGGACCATAAACGACAGACAGACAGGAGAGCAGGATGGGTATTTGCAGCTTGGATGCTGGCAGCAGTCGGGTTGTTCGCGGGACACAGGTTCTGGAGGCTGGATGACAGGTTCTGTTTGGTACTGACCGGATTATTCTATATCGGTGATATGGTATGTCAGCTGATCTGGTGCCCGTTCCGGGATGTTTTTATGAAAAACCGGTGTTGTACACAGTGTAGGATCTATAACTGGGACACCTGGATGCTTGTGCTTCCACTGGCTGTGACGGGTGGATTTTACGGTCTCAGTCTGTTCGGAATGGCACTTGTTGTAACCGGATCATGGGAATGGAACTACCATTATTATCCGGAACGGTTTTATCCACAAACAAACCGGAATCTGCAGTGTGGCACCTGTAAAGGAGAACCGGGCTGTAAAATATGGCGGGACCGGAAAATAAGGAAAAACTGAAAACGTATTTTCATACAAAAATATACTAAAATATGCCATAAAACAGGAATAGTTATTGATTTTTTCTTTATTTTATGTTAACTTAAAAAACAAAACCATAATAAAGCAAAACCATAATAAAATGTCATTAAGGGTTAAGAGATTCGACTACGGAGACGATACCAATAATAGCATAAAATTATGGATGAAATGACAAAACAGAAAAATCTGGAAAGGAGTCAAAGATGGGAAATTTATTTAGAAATGTAAAAGGAAGCAAATTCTGGAAACGGATGCTGGCAGGAGCCTTATCATTGTTAATGATTCTGACTCTGGTGCCGGCAGCTGTTTCGGATGTTGTTGCCGCAGATGATTTTGAAGTCGTGACCTTTGACGGTTACATAAAAAGAGGAGATACGGTCATTCCGATTTCGAATGTGACAGAGGTATATGAAGGTGATATCGTAAAGATCAATTGTGCATGGAAATTATCCAATTTGATTGATACGACAGCACCGAAGCAGTTTCAGATCGATTTAAAGCAATACCTTGGAAATATAACTTTAAATCCGCAAAGCGGACAGCCTGTAACGGATAAGAACGGCAACCAGGTTGGTGAAGTTACAATTGATTCTAACGGAATCGCAACTTATACGATTACGGATGAGGCCTTCTTGCAGGAGGGGGAACGTACAGGTACTTCTACATATGACGGTGTTGTGGATGTGGAGAATTCCAAAGAAAATAACGGTAAAAAGGTTCCATTTAAAGTCGGCAGGGATTCAACGGTTGAAATCAAATATTATTCAGATAGAACGGAGAGCAGTCTGGAAGTATATAAGTCAAGAGATAGTAAGGCAGTGGTATCCGGTTCCAGTCTGACACAGACATTTAAGGTGAAACTGACTGCGAAAAACGGTGTGGTCAGCGGTATTAATTTAAATGATATTGCGGGAAGCGGATTAAGCAATCTGAGGAATATTACGGTAAAGACCGTAAATGGAACGAATGTCGGAGTAACACAGGGAGCAAGCTATTCCAGCATGGATGCACTGAATACGGCTTTGGAAAATGTCATTCTTGCAAAGGATGAGTATATTGAATTAGAGTATACCATGGATGTTGATAAGGCCATTTATAACGTTACAAATACACAGATTGAAACCTATGGAAATAAAATAAAAGCAACCTATAAGAATAACCGGGATACGGATAAAGAGACAGAATCCAGTGTTGTTTATACAGATGTCACACCTCCGTCCATTAATAAGAGCGGAACTTCTTATGATCCGGTAACCGGTCTGATCACATGGAAGATTACGATTAAATTAAATGATTTTCTGGAGGACTTTAAGAATTCCGGCAAAACGATTGAAGAGTATATCACGGGTATGCTGGACATACCGGGAGCAGGTCAGGATGCCGGCAGTGCAACGGTAAAGACGGCCCTTACAAAGGTCAGTGATGGGGAATATTATCTTGAGTATACAACCAAGGCAGCTTCTGAACTGCTGGAGGCAATTAAAATCAGTGGATATACCTTCCATAATACGTTCAAGGCTACTATTGGCGGTAAAGAGGTAAAAGGTGAGGCTGATTATTCTTATGCACCGGATATAAAGCTTATTGACAAGGCATGGAAATCTTATGATTCTACAACGAAGGAGCTGGCATGGACAGTTACGGTAACAATTCCGGATCAGACAGTCATGCCAATCAGCAAGGTGGAGATCACAGATAATGTCGGAGGGGATATGGCGCTTCATACCTTGCAGAATACAGTCTATTATAATGGTAAGGCAATTGTTGCAGACGGAGTGATCACTACCGATGGACAGGATATCGTTGAAAAGTTTGAGAATTCCTGGAATGGATATAAGATTACCCTGAAGGATGCATTTGTGACTGCGAATAGTAGCCGCGTACTTAATTTTGTATATAAGACTACGATAGTCGCAGATGACTGGACAAACAAGACCGTATTCCATAATTATGCAAATCTGACATTTCATAATAATAAGCTGAATAAAACCGTTAACCAACAGGATGAGGCTCAATGGAAGGATTCCAGCAAAAAAGAAAATGCGGTTGATAAGACAGGTACCGTATCTACAACGAAGGATGAAATTACATACACCGTAAATGTGAATTTATCTGCAATTGAAAACTTGACAAAAGGAAAAACAATCACATTGACAGACGCTATTCCGTCAACCATGAAATTGAAGGGAACTGAAACAGTAAATGCTATCTGGCTGCAGAAGGTATATAACAATGGTTATCCGTTTGACGGCAGTCAATATGGTACTGTAGCAATTACAACTGATACTGCAACAGCAGGAAAGATCAAGTTCAGTTTTATTGTGACAGAGGAAATGGTACAGAAGGTGGAAGCTCTGGCGGCGGCAGGTTCGGATTCTGCGATTGTCAGAATTACATATACAACCCAGATCGCAGATGAACGCTCCTTTATTAATGACGGAACAAAGAAAACAATCGTGAACAGAGTATCTGCAGAGTATGATGGTACGGATATTGGTAATGCAACAGATACCAGAGAGCTAACACCGAAGAATCTGATCACCAAAACCGGTGAATATACGGAAGATTCCGCACCTGATGTCAGTTATACAGTTGATATCAATCCGAATGCACTGGATCTGGTGGACGGTGATACAATCACAGCAATTGATGAAATTGGTTCGGCATTGGACTTTATATTAAGCTCTGTTGTGCTGACAGAGGTAACAGATAGCGGAACGGCAGTATTAACCCAAGGAGTAGATTATGACTATTCTTTATCTGCTGATAAGCGGACATTGACCCTAACCATTCCGGATGGCAAACATTTGAAGCTTACCTATAAAGCAAAAGTAAATTCTACCATTAAGGTATATCCACTTGGATCATCTAAGCAGAATGACAGTCTGACTGCAGAAAATGCATATAACAGATTCAGCCTGAATGGTTATAATTCCAGCCAGACAAAGGGTGAAAAATCAATTGTGCATGTGGCTTATACTCCAAAGCACCAGACTGTTTCCGAGTTACGTGATATTACATTGTTCAAATACTGGACCGATCAGGATGGCAATAAGATCGCGTTGGACGGTTCTACCTTCCAGCTGCGGTATGCGACATATGATTCAGTAAACAGAAAAATGGTTGATGGTGATATTATTAAAGACAATATCACTGTATCTGCATCAGATGGCAAGATTGTGATTAAGGATCTGCCAATAGATAAGTACTTTGTATTATATGAGACTGCATCCAAAGATGGATTTGCGGTAAACCCATATCCATATTATTTTGTATTGACCGGATCTTCCGGAATCACATTACCTGCGGGTATTGATATTAAGACCTTCAGTGAAGATCAGAATGTTCTGGAATATGAGAATTCAGAGGAAGGACGGTTAAAAATATCCAAGCGTGTGGTAAACGCAGACTGGAATGAGGTGAAGGATCGGATTTCCTTTACCGTAAAACGTGGCACGATTGTTCTGGCAACATTTACCGGCAATGATATGGTAAGAGACGGTGATGTTTACAGCAAGACTCTGAATCAGCTGGATCCGGCTTCGAATTATACAGTAGAAGAGACTTTGCAGACAGTGACCGGCAGAACACTGAAGAATACAACCTATAAGATAGGTAATGGAGCTGAAATCATCGGAAGCCGGACAACAAATGTCAGCATAGAAAAAAATCAGACCCAGACTGTATTGTTTACCAATACATATGAACCATTGATAGAATATGGTTCTTTGAAGCTGGAAAAGGCAGTCTCAGGAGATTTGGACTGGAATGCTGTTAAGGATTCTATCCGGTTCATTGTAAAGAAGGATGGAGAAACAGTCGGAACGACATATACAGCTGCAGATTTTACATTAAATCCGACAACCGGAAAATATGAATGTATCGTGGATAATCTTCCGGTTGGTACTTATACGGTAACAGAGACTATCACAGATAAGACCGGATATAAACGTGTTACGACTTATACCGTAAACGGTGGCGGAACGCAGACCGGTACGGTAGTATCGAATCTGGAGATTGAGAAGGATACGGAAGCAGTGGTATCGTACGAGAATCAGTATACCGAGCAGGTCGGCTCACTGATTCTGACCAAACAGGTGACAGGAGTCCAGAACTGGGATGATGTGAAAGACCTTCTGAAGTTTGAAGTAAAGAAAGAGGGTACAGCCACAGGTACGGTTTATACAGCTGCAGATTTTGATTATGACGAAACACAGCAGAAGGCTACTCTGACTATCAATAATCTGCCGATTGGACGGTATTTTGTAACGGAGACCGTCACAGACAAGGCAGGATATGTTGTTTCTACTACCTATCGGGTGGATAGTACAACTGCCAGAACCGGAAATGAAGCAACCATAACTCTGACAGATGGTCAGACAATACAGGTAGCATTTACCAATGATTACAGTGATAATGCAGGTACATTGAAGCTGACAAAGGCGTTAGCAGGTGAGGTGCCGGTTGAAGAGGTACTTAACCTGATCACCTTCCGTGTGAGAAAACAGGGCGAGGCGGCTTATCGGGACTATGGACTGAGTGAGTTTACTTTTAATCAGACAACGAACCGGTATGAACTGGAGATTTCTGTAACACCCGGAACTTATACTGTGGAAGAGCGTACAAGGGATGCTGCAGGATATTTACTGGACACAACCACCTATGTGATCAATGCAGGAACCGAGACAGACGGAAAAACAGCAACACTTGAGGTGTTAAGAGGTGGTGTTGGAACCGTTGATTATACTAACACATACAGTAAGAATACGGGATATCTGGAAATCACAAAGGAAATCAAAGGTGATGCCAACCGGACAGAGGCAGAACATGCATTGAAATTCCGTGTGACAAATACAGCGGATAATACGGTGAAGAATTATACGCTGGCAGATTTTACCTATCATGCCCTGACCGGAAAGTATACGCTGAGGCTGGAAGAAACCTCCGGAGAGTATATTGTAGAAGAAACAGCATATGATATTGATGGATATATTCTTAAGAGTGTAAAATATAAGGTGACCGGCGGTACTCTGACAGAGGGTAAAAAGACCAATGCAGAGGTAGTTAAGGATCAGATAACGCAGGTGGCATTTGAGGATGATTATGAAACAGCACCGACAAGCGGAGCTTTGGAGATTACTAAGACCTTAAAGGGTGGTGTAAGCAGAAAAGCTGCCGAACAGACATTGAAGTTTACGGTTACAGATACAGCAACAAATACCACGAAAGAATATACATTAAAAGACTTTACTTATCATGTACTGACCGGAAAATATACACTTAAGTTAACATTGCCGACGGGAACGTATCTGGTAAAAGAGACAGTTTATGATATTGATGGATATATAATGAAGAGCATTCAATATTCTATTGATGGAACACCGGTGGAAAGTCCGGCACATGCAGATGTAGTGACTGATGAGACTGTTAAGGTTGATATTGTAGATACCTATGAGAAAAAAGCAACAACGACTGAAACGACAACAACAGCGACTACTGAGGTGACAACGACCGAAACGACAACAACAGCGACTACCGAGGTGACAACGGCTGTAAGCACTGAATCAACAACTATAGCAGCCACTGAAGTGACGTCAGAGGTGACAACGGAGGCAACGACTGCGGTGGCCGGTCCAAAGACCGGTGACAGTAGTCCGATACAGGTTGTTATGATCCTTGGATTGACAGCATGCCTGGGAGCCGGAGTTCTGATTGCAGAGAACCGGAGAAAGAATGGAAGCCGGAAATAGAGTTACGGACGGAACAAAATAGGAACCGGGAACAACCGAGGATAGAAAGAACCGAGGATAGAAAGAACCGCAAACAGAATAACATAGAAACAGGACCTCTTGCATATACTGTAACAATATATCATGTACAACATGATGGACAGATTACAGAACGAGCGGGAGGTCTTTTTCTATGGATAGTGGAATGAGTACATATGATTTATATGAAGATATGAAAAGCAGAACCAACGGAGAGATTTATATAGGCGTGGTGGGACCGGTAAGAACCGGAAAATCGACCTTTATTAAACGGTTCATGAATCTGATGGTACTGCCGAATATTGAGGAGGAACCATTACAGATCCGGGCAAGGGATGAATTGCCGATGAGTGCTTCCGGCAAGACGGTAACAACAACCGAACCAAAATTCATTCCACAGGAGGCTGTTACGATCCGTATGAATCCGGATCTGGAAATGAAGGTGCGGATGATCGACTG
>HF991349.1:0-13441 GCA_000431515.1 Clostridium sp. CAG:632
CACATTTAATGCTAAATCCTGAATCCGCTTACAGCCGAAGCGTCGGCGAGCGGAACCATCTCCACAAACCGCAACTTATCGGTCTCTTTACATAAATAAAATCCCGATCGAGCTTTCATCTATTAAAATCTGATAACACAAAATAAACATGACACGGTGAACTAATTGATATGCTTACTATATTATTTTTGCTGTATCAACCATAGCTTCATCATGACTTTTTGCGGAAGTATTTTTGCAATCAAATGGCACATCTTTACATATGCACTATAGACGGATATATCTTTTCCTTTATCTGCATCAGAAATTGCTTTCTTTGCAACTACATCCGGGGTTACCATACCTGCAAAATTCTTAGTTGCCTTTTTCGCTCCAATGAGTCCTCTATCAATCAATCCCGTCTTCATCCATCCGGGACAAACTGCAGTTGCTACGATTCCTTTATCTTTTAACTCAACGTTCAATGCCCTTGTATAATTTCGTACAAATGCCTTTGTTGAACTATAAATATTCTGATACGGAAGTGGCTGGAACGCCGCCTGTGATGCAATATTGATGATATGGCTGCCATGCTCCATATATGGAATACAAACCAGTCCCATTGCCACCACACCGCTTACATTTAAATCAATCATATTGATAGATTCATCTACAGATAAATCATCATAAGAACAAAATTTTGCAAAGCCTGCATTGTTGATAAGATATTTTATATTGCAGGTTTCGAGTTTCGGATTTTTCCCAAAATTCTTTATATTCTCAATATCAGACAGATCCATCGGAAAACATTTGATCTTACTGCCTAATTCATTCTTTACCGTTTCAAGTTTATCTGCGCTTCTTGCAATAATCCAAATTTCATCAAGTTCTGTTTTCTTTGCCAGAAGCTTTACAAACTCAATTCCCATTCCACTGCTTGCGCCCGTTACGATTGCAATTGATTTCTTTGTCATTCAAATGTTCTCCTTTATACGTTCAACTTCTTCCGGGTGCCTCCGAAAATCAGAAATTATCCTTTTCAATTCTAAGCATACGATATCCTATGCCAATATGTGTCTGGATATATTGCACGCCATTTTTCTCGGGTTCAAGTTTTTTCCGCAGAGTTGCCATAAAAACCCTAAGAGAAGCAACATCATTATCCGAACATCTTCCCCAAATCTGCTGAGTAATATATGTATGTGTCAATACCTTTCCCACATTACGCGACAAAAGACAGAGCAGCTTATACTCTATGGGTGTCAAATGCAATTCTTCTTCCTTTAGATATGTACAACCCGCCGTATAATCTATCTTTAATTCACCATTTTCAAAAACAGCAGTTTCCGTCTGTTCGCCCGTCTGCACTATTGCAAGTCTCCTCTGTGTAACACGAATACGTGCAAGTAATTCCTCTACTGAAAATGGTTTTGTGATATAATCATCTGCCCCAGAATCTAATGCTTCTATTTTATCTGCATCCTCGCTTCTGGCGCTGATCACAATAATCGGCACATTCGACCAAGTACGGATTTTTCTAATCACCTCTACCCCTTCTATATCAGGAAGACCCAGATCCAGCAGAACAATATCCGGATTATGGGACGAGGCTTCCAGAATAGCTGAAGATCCGTTTTCTGCAGTCAGATATTTATAGTCATGCATTTTTAATGTAGTAACAATCAAGTTGCGAATGGGTCTATCATCCTCAACTATCAGAATTAATGCTTTATTCATTTAATGTCACCTCACTTAAGGGTAAAGTAAAAGTAAAGTTGCATCCATGCGGATCATGATTCGTAAGAACCAACGTTCCTTCATGCGCTTCTATAATAGAACGGCAAAGTGCCAGACCAAGTCCCAGACTCCGGTGACTATCCGCAACTGCTGTTTGCCCTGTATAAAACATTTCAAAAATATGCGATTTCATTTCTTCCGGAATCCCAGGGCCGTTATCTTCCACACTTATCTGCGCTTTCCTACCTGCTCTAATTCCCCGGATGCAGATTACAGAACCAGGCGGCGTATATTTTATTGCATTATCAATCAGATTTACCAGAACCTGTATAATAAGGCGTACATCCATACGTGCAAGAACAAGTTCTTCACAATCTGTCACAATTTTATAATCATCATGCTTCCGGCTAATATGCCTCAAGGATTCTGCGATCACCTCATCCAGAAGTTGATCTGTAAATTTGAATTTCAGTCTTCCATCATTCAGTCTGGTAATTGAAAGCAAATTTTCCACAACTCCGATCAGCCATACAGAATCATCATAAATATCAGTATAAATCTGATGTTTTACATTTTCGTCCAGTCGATCACTATTACTAAGCAGCATGTCTGCATTACCGGAAATGGAACAAAGCGGAGTCCGAAGATCATGAGAGATTGCTCGCAGAAGATCTGCTCGCAACTGCTCGTTTTTTGCCAGAATCGCATTTTTCTCTTTTTCCATTGCATTTTTTGCATTTTCCATTGCAAGTGCACATTCATTTATTACAGACAGTAGAATACTGTATTCAAAAGAATCCAACGTCTCTTTTTGCAACGGTATCCCAATTACACCATAAACATTATTTCCACCTCGAATTGCCAGATATAAGCATTTAGCCTGTGGAAAATGATGTGTAGAAGCACCGGCTCGTTGTCTGTTTTCATAAACCCATCTGGCAACCTGTTGTTCTTCCGGTGTCAAAAAATTATCAGTGCTTACTTTTTCCCCGGAGAAAAGTTTTCCCTCTGATAAATCTCCATTTTCTACAACATATGCTATAATATTACGGTTTAGCAAGCGAAGAAGCTGTGTACAGGTAACACTAAGAATCTCCGCTTCCCCTCTTGCCTTTTGCAACATACGGTCTGTGTCAAATAGAATCTGTGTACGAAAGGCAAGTTGTGCTGATAGCTTTGCATGTGTTTTCAACTTTGCTGCAAGCGCTCCTGTAAGTATAGATGAGATGAGCATTATAAGAAAGGTCACTGGATATCCCACCGCATAGGTCTGAAAAGACATCCTTGGTTCTGTTAAAAAAAAACAAAATAGAAATACGCTTAAGAAGGCACCGGCTATACTGCAAAGATAACCATCCGTCACAATTGAAGTGATCAAGACTCCTAGAATGTATATTGTTACAATATTTGTATCCGTGAAATGCAACTTCTGGAATAACAGACCAATTAAAGTGCATACCATAAATATAAAAACTGTGAGAAAATATTCTTTTGCAGACGGTTTTTCCATATACCATGTAAATGGTCGTTTCTGATAATTCCTGTTTTTTAACGCATCTGGGATAATATAGATATCAATGTCCGGTACAAGTTCAATCAGTTTTTCTGTCAAAGTTGGTTTACTAAAAAAATGATTCCGTCTGGCATTGCTTTGTCCAATCACAATTTTGGTAACATTGGATAATTTTGCATACTCTGCAATCTGTACCGGTATATCCTCCCCGTGAGTCATTACGATTTCTGCACCTAATTTTTCTGCGTGCCGAATATGTTCTTCCAGCTTTTCTTTATCCAGATCTTCTGATTTTGTACCGGTCCGAACATACAATGCTGTAAAACGCGCCTTCAACATTTTTGCCATTTTTCCCGCTGTATCTACTATTTTTTTATTGGAGGGTGCTGCTGACAAGCAAACAAGAATATGCTCATCTACCTTTTTAGTATTTCCCTCCGTTCTTAATATCATCCTGCCCGCCTCCCTTTCTGCTATTTTTGAAATTATATCATGCGACTATGTTATGGTCAAAAATCTTTTTTGTACTCTCAGACTGTCCGTCAAAAATTATAATTTCAGTTTCTATATATTGGCTTTTACACTCACGAACCTCTCTTAACAATTCTTCATCTGAAAGATCATCCGGAAAAAGTATTTTTAACGAATACTGTTCTTCTTTCGGTTTGTCTTTAGCATTTTCCTGGATTTTATCTAAAAACTGATCTACCTTATTGACAATATAAAATCCGAATCCAAACATGCACAGTATAACAATTGCCAATATTCCTTGTTCCATTACCGCCACCTCTTTTCAAACCTGCGCGCAGCAACCAAACTATATTCGGAAGCACCTCTTAAGATCTTTGTATTCCCCTAATACCAGCAATTTATTGTTACTTGCAAAAAGTGTATCCGGAGAGATTGTAATATTGAATTCTCCTCCACTTTTTACTGCCAAAATATTAATGTTATATCGTTTTCTAATATCCAGTTCACCTACTGTTTTTCCGGTCCATTCCTCTGGTACTTCTACCTCATAAATTGCATGGGAAGCATCCACTTCCATATAATCAAGAATATGATCATCTGTGTAACGGATAGATGCCCATTTTGCGACTTGTTTTTCCGGATAGACCACCTTGTCTGCACCATTGCGCAAAAGAAATTTTTCCTGGACATCACGTTCAGCTCTGGATATCACCAGTTTTGCCCCCAATTCTTTTAGAAGAGAGGTTGTTTCAAGAGAATTTTGAAAATCCCCTCCAATAGTCACAAAACAGATATCGTAGTTACCAATCCCGAGAGATTGCAGAAATTCAGCATTGGTACTGTCACCAATCTGAGCATTGGTCACAAAAGGCAGTACTTTGTTCACTCTTTCTTCAGTCCAATCAACCGCCATAATTTCATGTCCAAGCCGGTTCAGTTGCATAGCAATATGTCTTCCAAATCTTCCAAGTCCAATAATCAACACATTTTTCATAATACTATTTTCTCCTTCTCATCCAACTGTAATTTTCTCCATCGGTAACTTTGCATTGCCTTTATTTCTTTTAAGAAATACTGCATAAATCAAAGTCAGACCTCCTACTCGCCCTAAATACATCAATATGATCAACACAATCTGCGACAAAACATGAAGTTCCGGTGTAATTCCCAAAGTCAGACCTACCGTCCCCACAGCTGAAGCTGCTTCAAACAAACAGTCTAAAAGAGGAAGCTCTTCGTATATACTGATTACACTCCCACCCAAGAAAAACAATGCAAAATAAAGCAGGGTTATCGTCGCTGCATTTTTAATCACATGATATTCCAACCTCCGCCCAAAAGCCTCTGCATTTTCCTGGTTTCGAAATGTAGCAATTGCATTTAAAAGCAGTACCGCAAAAGTTGTTGTTTTCATTCCACCTGCTGTAGATCCCGGCGAACCACCGATTAGCATTAAAAAAATCATAACTGCTTTTGATGTCTCGTTCATCTCTGAGATATTTATGGTATTAAAACCAGCCGTTCTTGTAGTTACCGATTGAAATATGGCAGCTAACAGACCTTCTCCTGCAGACAGATTTTTCATATCACAAATAAAGAAAAAAACTGTTGGGAACAAAATCAAACATACGGTAGTCACGAGAATAATCTTGCTTTGCATACGATAGCATTTAAATTTGATTTTATTCATACAAATATCATCCCAGGTAAGAAACCCGATTCCTCCTATGATGATCAGCAGCATAATTACCACATTTACAAGAACATTTCCCGAATACCTCATCAGGGATGGAAAGGTATTGTCTACTGTTCCCATAATGTCAAATCCGGCATTACAAAAAGCAGAAATAGAATGAAATACTGCCATCCAGATTCCTTTTAAACCATAATCTGATAAAAAAACCGGAAGCAATAACATAGCACCAATGGTTTCTATCAAAAAAGTTCCCCTCAAAATGAACTTTGTCAATCTAACAATTCCTCCAACTGTAGGTGCTGAAATTGCATCCTGCATTGTGCTTCTCTGCATAAGAGATATTCTTTTCCCTGAAAGAAGAGAACCTGATACTGCAACGGTTACTACTCCAAGTCCACCTATTTGTATAAGCACAAGAATAACCACCTGCCCGAACATTGACCAATAACTTCCGGTATCTTTTACTACGAGTCCGGTAACGCATACTGCCGAAGTGGCAGTAAAAAGTGCCTCACGAAATGGTGTCGGCACTTCCTCCACAGTAGAAACCGGCAGCATCAACAGAATAGTGCCCAAAAGGATCACTCCGGCAAATCCCAGAATGATCAATTGAAAAGATGTCAGTTGTTTTTTCTTATATAAGCCCTCTAGCATAAATAATCATAACTCCTTACTAATGATTTAAATAGCAGTACCTTTTTGATGCTCCCTATTATATATAATTGCTTTCAAAGATAGTATAAAATTCTATGATTCTGTATTAAGATTGTATAAAGATTTGAATTCATACACCTTACTTTTTTCAAAGATAATTCCCTAATTTCCTCAGGGAGCCCGCTTCCCGTATCCTCTATCGACAGGTAAACATTGGCTTCCTTCCGATGATATTGACCGAAAAAAACAGGGGCTTTCACCCCAGTTCAAGCGATTCTGAAATATAAAAGTAAAAGCCCTGTTCTTTACAATATCTTTCTATTTTTTGATTTTATTTTATCTTTTCAACAGACAGTATCTCTCCATCAAACGGATCCACCTCTGAGATTGTTCCTGTATACTTTACAGTCACCGTATCTCCGTTGCTGACATTCTCCAGACCTTCCGGCTTTTTTTCAAAGCTGAAACTATATGGTGTGTCATTTTTATCCGTAATGACAAACATGAAATCTTTTATCTCATCAATCGTGCCCGTCAATTCTTTTTCTTCTGCTGTTCCATCCTGATTTCCTTCCTCGCTGCTGATTGTTACGGCGTTATCCGGCTTCACCTCAGTCTGTCCGCAGCCTCCCAGTAATCCGATACAGAACATTATACCCATTACAAGTGCGATTAGTTTCTTCATCATCAAGATACCTCTTTCTCATTATTCGTATTCTCTGAATACTTTTTAATAGTACCTTATTATCTGATTTATGTAAATAGTACGGGGCAAAACGAAAGAAATATGATGCTTTTGTATGCCGGCTATGTGATGAATTCTGTTTAATCTTCCGACTTGATCTCTGCTGTTTCAACCAGAAAGTATACACTGCCGGTCTTGCCTTCTTCGATTCCGCCGAAGTTCTCATAAGAAGAATCCGCACTCTTCAGGTTCTCGAGCCGATCCCTTAATGTCTTTAGATCATCTGCACTCTCCACCAGCTTATAGGTGCCGTTTTTAAGCTGCACGCTTCCGTTATACACCTGTGTCACACCGCCGGTATATGCCCGGATACCCTCTGTCAGCTGACTGCTGCCTTCTGCCAGTGTTGCAACCGCCGCCACGGTCTGTGCCAGAGTCGGATCCTGCGCCAGCATTTCCGCCGGGATCTGTGAAAGTGCATCATTCAAAGACTGTAGTCCTCCCTGTAAGCCTTCTGCACCACTCACCAGATCATTTCCGGATGTGCTTAACTGCTGCAGAGCACTCGTCAGCTCACTGGTACCGTTATACAGATCCTTGAAACCATCCGCCAGATTATCGACCTTCTCTGACATCTTCTCTGTATCCATGTCCGCCAACAGACCATTGCTGATCATAGTAGCTGTGAAATCTAGCTCAAAGTCTTTTGCATCAAAGCCAACCTCCATATAGTCCGGGAACGTTTCCTTCTCATCGGAATCGTCCTCTTCATCAGCATCCTCTTTCTCATCATCATCTTTAAAAGAATCAATACTATCCAGATCCAGTGCATCCTTGACTCCCGGTGCTGCATATCCGAAGATCAGATAATTGTCATCCATACTCTTGATCTTGCAATTCGTTACCGTTATGTCAGATGCCACATCCTGTGACAGCATCAGACCTGACACTGCAACAAACGGAATGATTTCATCTGTTGCATCATCTGTCTCACTTCCGGTGTTATTGGTATAATCGAACCGGATCCGGACTCTGCCGGTGGCTCCCGCCAGTTCCTCCGGTGTCACCTCTTTATCATCCAGATAGTAGCTTACCTTTACCGTAACCGGAAGCTCCTTGTCTGCATCTGCGGTTCCATCATACCGGATATCCTCTCCGTGATTTTCCCAGACCAGATTTCCCGCACCATCCAGTGTATATTCCTCATCGCCATTCTTGTTCTTGATGTCGGTCAGGGTTGTAAAATCCGTAATTTTCTGGTTTTCCCCCGGATTTTTTAAGGTCGTGGTCACCGTGATCTCTGTCGGAGTTCCGTAAGCATCTGCCTTCACATATACGGATTCTTCCTTGTCATGCTCCATCTGGCTCCCCCGGTATTCGTACACAACCGAAGTATCTGCACCATCTGTCGGTTCTAATTCCGAAGACGTCTCCGAATCTGTTGCCGCAGATGTATCATTTCCTTCCGCTCCGCCACAGGCAGTCATTCCGGCTGCCAGAAGCACTGTCATTCCAATTGTCATGATCTTTTTCATATATAGTTTCTTCATATCCTGCCTCCTTACTCCACATTCTTTAATGCCATACTCATCGGCACCTTCTTGATCTTGTACATTTCCAGTACTGCCACCACCAGATAACTTAAGACACCCATTACAAACATCTTAATCGGCACCGAAGGATCCAGGTAGTACGGCAGCCATCCGCTCATTGCCTTTGATACATAAGTACTCCAGATCACCTGCATCAGCTTATCCTCGAGCGGAATACTGATCAGGATACAAAGCACTACCACAATAGATGTAGAGACGATATACAGACGACTGATTTCGCCACCACTGTAACCTAATATCTTCGTCATGGAAATGGACTGTGCATTCTTTTCAATAATAACCTTGGACAGCAGATAGATCAGTACGATAAACAGAAGAATTGCAAATCCGTACATCATCTGCATATTTGATCCCATGGACTTCTCAAGCTGCCGGCTGACCTTGGTCAGAGATTCCAGATCAATAACACTGCCGATGTATTCGGAATCAATATCCGTAATCTCCGTATCTGAGAAGTATCCGCCAAACATTCCGTCACCGAGATCAAACACATCGTTCAGATGATCTCTGGTCATGAATACACACAGGGCACCCTCATAATCATAAACTCCGGTCACCCGGAACTGATAATCCTTATCCTCAAAATGCTCCTTCAGCTGAATCGTATCTCCGACTTTGATGTTATACTTATCTGCATATGCCTTCGATACATAAACATCATCCGCTGCCAGATTCAGATGAACATACCGGCTATCCGGTTCAATTCCGTAAAACATAATCTCATCTATAATACTGCTGCCTTTCCCCTGCGCATCCAGAGTATAGGCACTGAATTTTTCCGCATCTTCATTTTCCGTATCCACTGCATTCTGAAATGCCAGAAGTGCTATCATGGTCTCCAGCTTCCGGTCCTCATCTACCGTTGCCGTCGGCATGGTCAGCACATACTGATAATTACTCAGCATACTGTCCTGGATCGTATCCTGATAGTGGCTCAGAACCGTTGGAAGCATCAGACCGAACATCAGCAGGACATTGGCAAACAGGATACCTATCAGGATCAGAATATAGTTACCCACATTCTGGAACACGATCCGCAGACGGAACCGGCTGAAAAACGGAATATGCTTATTCAGACGAACACTTCGCTTCCCCTGCTTCCGTGACAAATCATGCCGCAGAAACCGGAGCGGCTCCATCTTAAGCTTCCGGCTTAAGATTATGTAGTTTACGACCAACATGATCACCATAGGCACTACCGTGGTCTCCCAGAATGCATTCGCACTCCAGACTGTAATATAGTTCGGAAGACTGTAGCTTCCATAGTACATATTTGCACAGACATCCTTAAATACCGTATACCCCAGAATATTACCGATGACCGCACCGATGACCGTTACCAGAACCGGCGGCAGCATATAGTGTCTGACCAGCTCGCCTCTGGTATAGCCGGATGCCCGCAGGGTACCGATGACACTGGCCTCCTTCTCGATCGTATCCAGCGTTGTAATGCCGAAAACAAATGCCAGGATCACAATGACCATATAAAGCATAACTACGATCATTGCCATATCACCACCCATATCATCACCGGTAAACTGAATTGCCTGATTCTGATATAACGGCAGATATTCCGAAAGTGTCACTTCATCTGCCAGCCCCTTTAAGAGATCCTCCGACATCTCCTTTTCCTGTATCTCACCGGCCGGTTTCTCGTGATATTTCCATGCATAGTCATAGTTCAGACTATTGGTATCAAACCGCTCAAAGCCCTTGTCACTTACAACCGCAACACCGAACTTCACAGAATCAAACATCGTGTCGCTGTTATCCTCAAACAGACAGCTGTAATCCGGAAGTGCTACCAGTGCAGTAATCTTCCATGTGATTCCACCGTCCGAAATAGTATCACCCACCTTTAAGTCGTTGTTCTCCGCATACATCCGGTCCAATGCAATCTCATCCTCTGCTGACGGCATCACACCATCCATCACGCATAGCGTATTGACTTTCTTCCGATAGGCATAAATACGTAACTTTGTATTATTCTCCATCTGTTTCTCGACATAATACTGGTCATACACGGTGATACCGAGAGCTTCTACTGCCTTTTTCTGTGCACGGTTCATCTCTGTAACCGTCAGGAAATGACCGTCTTCTATGTTATATTTGGTAAAACCATCATTATATGCCTTCAGCATACTGCTGTCAGCCACAATAAACCCGGACACAAAGCCGATAAACAGAACCAACATTATGAAAATAACCAGATATTTTCCAATATCTCCCATGATTTCTCTCAGAAGTCTTTTTCTCAATGGATTTCTCATCTTCTGCCTCCCTTACCAATCCAGATCCTCTGCTGCTACCTTCACTTCGTTCAGATAGTTCTTCCGGATCTGACCATCTCTTAGCTTCACCACCCGGTCTGCCATATTTTTAATTGCGTCATTGTGAGTTACCATGATAACTGTATTGCCATATTTCTGATTGACTGTTTCGATTAATTTCAGAATTTCCTTAGATGTCACATAATCCAATGCTCCGGTCGGCTCGTCGCACAATAATATATCCGGATTCTTTACAATTGCCCGTCCGATCGCACATCTCTGTTGTTGTCCGCCGGACAACTGATTCGGGCGTTTATTGGCATGGGCAGTCAGCCCCAGCGTCTCCAGAATCTCATCTACATCAAGCGGAGCATCACTTAAATACGCTCCAACCTCCACATTCTCCCGTACGGTCAGATTCGGAATCAGGTTATACATCTGAAAAATGTAGCCTAAATGCTTCCGGCGGTAGGTCGTCAACTTCTTTTCATTCATATCCGCTGTCCGCTCTCCCTGAATCGTGATACTTCCTTCATCCGCCTGATCGATTCCACCAATGATATTCAACAATGTAGATTTTCCGGAACCGGAGGGTCCAAGCAGCACACAGAATTCTCCCTGTTCTACTGACAGGTCGATTCCCCGCAATACTTCTACCCGGCTATCGCCCTCTCCGAAATGCTTTTTTAATCCCTGTATCTCTAAAAACATATGACATCCCCTTTCCCTTCTCTTCGTAAGTGTCATTTAACTTTTATTAGAATATACTAACTTGGTTTTTTATTATATACCTATCATTTTCTATTCGTCAAGTCCATCTCTTTCTATTCTTTCTATTCTTCTTATTATCTTGCTATTGTCTTCATCCCGGTTCTTCACCGTGGTGCTCTGGGATACTCTTCACCAGTGTCAGATAGATTTCCCGTCCGAGGATAAATCCGACCGGTCCCAGCAGAAACCCCAGAATTCCGAACAGCTTATAACCAACATACATCAGAAATAATGTAAGCAATGTACTCATTCCCAGATGGCGCCCCAACAACCGTGGTTCCAGCAGCTGACGGTTCACGGTACATAGCAGATAGAGCAGTAACACTCCGATTCCCATCTTCACATCCCCTGTCAGCAGCCGCAAGAGTCCCCACGGAATCAGCATCATTCCGCTCCCCAGTACCGGAAGTGCGTCTACGATTGCTATAAAACCCCCCAGCAACAGAAAATATGGATTCCCCAGAATCCAAAGACCGAGGCTGCAGATACCTGCCTGGATCAAAGCAATACTTCCTTCCGCCTTGATATACAGCAGCAGAAGCCTTGCAGTCCTTCCCCATATTTTCTGCAGCCACTTGCCGGCTGCTCCGCCTTTCAACAGGCGCGGATAATTTTTTAACATACATAGCATGGAGTACACCATAATAAACAGAAGCAGAATGGCCGAACCTGCCTGTTTTAAGATATTTACCGTTCCATTCGTCACCTTGGGCAGTAATGCTGTCCGAAAATCCGAAAATATCCCCGTCAGGGTCTCTGTCGCATATAGCAGGGAAGCTCCGGATTTTAAATGAAGTCCGATATCAATGTAATTACAGCAGACATTTAACCCTGCCAGAAACTGCTCCCGGTAAAACGGCAGATAGGTAACCAGATTCTCCATCTGCCGCCAGATGCCATTAAGCAGGCAGTATGATACCAGCCACCCGGCTCCCGCCACCAGTATCAGGATCAGAACGGATGCGGCCATTTCCGAGCAATGGATCAGCCTGATCAGTCCATCTACGGCCGGACGCAGAATCCCTGCCAGAATAAACGCAATCAAAAAAGGAATCACCGGCGGAAGCAGATACCGGAAACCCAGAAAGATTCCCAGTCCGATTCCTGCAAGGAGGATTCCTTTTCTCAGTTCTTTATTTACTTTTATCTCATTGAAAAAATCCTTCATGTGCAACCCACCTTCTACTGTCCTGTAGATTAGTATGAGTTGTCGGGAAAGACTCTATTCTAAAATGATACTTAAAAATCTTCCATCTCGATAATATCGAAGGCTTCGCCTTCCGGTTCGTTCTTAAATATCAGATGCTCACCGGTTACCGGATGCTCGAATTCCAGACGAGTCGCATAAAGTCCGATCTGCTGATATCTGCGTTTCACCTTCCGGAACTTCGGATTGTATTTCGTATCGCCCCAGATGCCGGCTCCCTGATTTGCCATCTGCACCCGGATCTGATGATGTCTGCCGGTCAGCAGTTCAATCAGTACATACGAGATCACGCCTTCATCTGTTTCAAACACATCTAACACTTCATAATTCAGAACCGCCTTTTTCGCTCCCTTGGTACCTTTCGGCACTACCTTGGACAGATTGGTCTTTCCATCCTTCACCAGATAGTCTTCCAGGCAGCCGCATTCCTCCGGCAGCTCCCCGGTCAGAATCGCCTGATAATATTTGATCATCGTACCATCCTGTACCTGATCGCTTAAATCAGCGGCTGCCTGCTTCGTTTTCGCCAGTACCATCAGTCCGCCAACCGGTCGATCCAGCCGGTGAATGATGGCCAGATACGGCTCCTCGTCCAACTCATCCCGATCATACAGATAGCTCTTAAAATAATCCAGCACATCCTCATCATTACTCTTATCCGCCTGACTGGAAACTCCCTGCGGTTTCACACAGACGATCAACTCATTATCCTCATATATTACCGGTATCTTCTTCATAATCTCCTGTCTCCTGCTTTTATCATTCAGCTCCGGTTCTATAACCCGGAATCTCTTCCTTCTCATAATACACGCTGCATAATGTCAGTCCCTGCGGCGGGGGGGGTG
>HF991349.1:13541-21194 GCA_000431515.1 Clostridium sp. CAG:632
CCTCCAGCAGAGTCCCGGTCAGGATCCGTACCATATTGTAGAGAAATCCTTCCCCATGGAAATAGAGCCGGATTTCATCTGCATCCGCCTTAATCTCAATGTCGTATAGTCTGCGCACCGTAGACTTTTTCATACGCTTATTCGAGCAGAAGCTCTTGAAATCATGCTCACCGATAAAATACTCTGCCGCCTCCCGCATTGCCTGTATATCCAGCGGTCTTCCATACCGGTATACATAATTCCGTTCAAATACATCTTTGACTCTGCTTGTGCGGATACGGTAACAATAAGTCTTTCCGACTGCCCAAAGTCTGGCATGAAACCGTTCCGGCACCTTCTCTACCTCCAGCACCGCAATATCTGCCGGGAGGTATTCATTGATGGTATCCCTTAGCACATCCTCCTGCCAGTCCTTCCGCAAATGAAAGCTGCAAACCTGTCCTTTGGCATGGACACCGGCATCTGTCCGCCCGGCTCCGTGAACCTCCGTCGGCTCTCCTGCCAGCCGGCTCACCAATGTCTCCAGTCGCCCCTGGATCGTCCGATCTGTGTTGCCCTGTTTCTGCCAGCCGTCATAGCGGCCGCTATCATATGCAAGTGTAAGCTTATAATTTGTCATCTTTATACCTTAAACCGATAGCCAACACCCCAGATTGTCTCGATATACTGCGGCTTGGCTGTATTTAACTCTATCTTCTCGCGGATCTTCTTAATATGCACCGTGACTGTTGCAATATCTCCGATGGAGTCCATGTTCCAGATCTCCTTGAACAGCTCCTCCTTGGTAAATACACGATTCGGATTACTTGCAAGGAAGGTCAGGAGATCAAACTCCTTCGTCGTCAGAATCTTCTCCTCACCATTGACGAATACCCGTCTGGCGGTTTTATCGATCTTGATCCCACGGATCTCAATGAACTCGTTTTCCTGCATACCGCCATTACCTCTTAAGCGCTCATACCGCGACAGATGTGCCTTTACACGCGCTACCAGCTCACTTGGGCTGAATGGCTTTGTAATATAATCGTCTGCTCCAAGCTCCAATCCACGGATCTTATCGATATCCTCCTTCTTCGCAGATACTACCAGAATCGGAATATCCTTAACCTCCCGGATCCTCTTACAAATCTCGAATCCGTCTACGGTCGGAAGCATCAGATCTACGATCACTATATCATAATTCTCCAGCAATGCCCGATCCAGACCTTTCTGTCCGTCATTCTCAATCGATACCTCAAAATCATACAGCTCCAGATAATCCTTCTCCAATGCTGCGATCGACTGTTCATCTTCAATAATCAATACCTTACTCATAGTTCCTCCTTATCTTCTGATTTTTCATATTTCTTCAGGGTAAATGCAATCAGCGTTCCTTTTCCTTCTTCACTTTCTGCCCAGATTTTACCACCATGCTCTTCAATGATCCGCTTGGCGATCGCCAGTCCCAGACCGCTTCCTCCGGTCAACGAATTGCGGGAAGCATCTGTCCGATACATCCGCTTGAAGATCATCGGCAGATCCGCTTTCGGGATACCATTGCCGTTATCCCGGATTCCGATATAAATGTACTGATCCTCATATGGTTTTACTTCGATCCGAATGCTCCGTTCCTCTTTGGAATTATATTTTACCGCATTGGTTACGATATTACCGATCACCCGCCGGATCTGCTCCGGATCGGCAACTACACAGGTATCTGCCGCACAGGAATTCTCATACTCAAAGGTCACTCCTGCCGCCTCCATATCTACCGATACATCCTCGATACAGTCGTCAAAATAAGATGATACCTTAATCTTTACGAAATTATACGGAATCGCATTATTATCAATCTTCGTATACAGCGACAGCTCATTGATCAGAGCATCCATTTCATTTGCTTTATTATAGATCGTTCGTATATAGCGCGACATCTTCTCGGGTGTATCTGCCACACCGTCCATGATTCCCTCAACATAGCCCTTGATGGCTGTGATCGGAGTCTTCAGGTCATGAGAAATATTACTGATCAGCTCCCGGTTCTCCTTCTCATAATGCATCCGGTCATCCACAGATTCCTTTAACTTCAGCCGCATCTCATTAAAGGACTGACATACCTCTCCAATCTCATCATCTGAGAGGATCTCTACATCCTCTTCCAGATTGCCCTCCTTGATCCGCTCGGTTCCTTCCTGCAGCAGCCGGAGCGGCCTTAAGAATATCCAGTATATATATAGGGAAATGAATCCGTTAACCAGAAGCAGTACCGCCGTGACCATAATCATCAGCTGAATCATGATCTTACGCATACCGGTCTCCAGACTATCCAGATATGTGATAACAAACAGGGTACCTGTCTGTCCGTCACTCAGTGTTACATCCTTCTGCCTGAGATACATCGGTTTGTCCGCCTCTACAAACAGACCACCTTCAATCTGATTGTTGTCACCGTATTTCGGAAGCAGGTCCTTGATTCCGGAGATGTCGTCGACTCCCTGATAGCTGATCTCATCTCCGATCCTTACCAGCAGAAAAGAATTATCATCCTCCAGCTTTCTGTTCAAATCGTCCAGATATTCTTTATTTAAAAGCTGATCCGGATTCTTATATACATCCTCGATCAAGGCTTCTGTAACCCGGTTGACCGTAACCGGCGAATTGGAATAAGACTCAATCAGCATATTTCCACCGATTCCATATGTCGTTTTCAGATATATCCGTCCGAATACAAAACAGCCAAACAATATGATCACAAACGGGATCAGTACCAGCGGAATCACAAGCATTTTAATTTTATCTGCGATTTTCAAGCCGTCCTCCTCCCTTCTTTCTGCAATCTCCACAATCTTTTATATCTTATTGTGCCTTCTTCTGTTCAAGAGTATAGCATATGTGATTTAATTTGCACGAATTAACAAGTTTTTTAATGAAGTTTTTATAAATATTTCTTCCATTTCTGCCGATAAATAAGTAAAATAAAACCGGCAGGATGCCATAACGACTGTATGACGCAGTTAGGACAAACCAAGGAGGGTGATAATTATGATACAAGGTGTATCCAATACTACTTATACACCGGCTGCTACTGACAAGACAGCTGCTGCAGCTGCCAACACCGCTGCAACTAAGACGGATGATACCGCTGCAGTTTATGAAAAGAGCACAGAAACCGGCTCCGACAAGACAAAGTCTACTGACCGCTCTGCGATTGTTGCTCAGTTAAAGGCGGATCAGGAGGCCAGACTGAATTCCTTAAAGAGCCTGGTTGAAAAGGTCATTACCAAGCAGGGACAGACCTTTGCCTGGGCTAATTCTTCCAATGAGGATCTCTTAAACGATTCTTCATTCTGGAATGCGATCCGTACCGGCAACTTTACCGTTGATGCCGAAACAGCTGCACAGGCGCAGGCAGATATTGCAGATGACGGATACTGGGGTGTGAACCAGACCTCTGATCGATTAGTTGATTTTGCGAAAGCTTTAACCGGTGGTGACAGCAGCAAGATCGAGTCCATGAGAAGTGCGATCAAGAAAGGTTTTGATGAGGCTAAGAAGCTGTGGGGCGGAGAGCTTCCTGAGATTTCTCAGAAGACCTATGACGCTACCATGAAGAAGCTGGATGAATGGGCCAAAGGCACCGAAACAGAATAACAAAGAAACTCCGGATGTGGATTCCTCTATGAGGCATTCCACTCCGGAGTTTTTGTTTGCCATATATCACTTCATCCTACAGGCATGCAAGGAATCGTTCAAATGCCTGATCACCTTCCTCGGTTCGCTTATATACTCCCGCACATTCCAGAACCTTTACAAACACCTTTCCTACCTCGTCCTGTAGAATAGAATGGATATTCTCTTTCGTAATATTATACTTGCCTCTCCATTCATCTACCCAGTCAGCATGCTTCTCGATTTCCGGATTCTCCCGGATCGGCTTATCCTGCAGGATCGCATTCTCCAGCAGCTGAAGCTCCCTGTGCAGTCTGGCCGGAAGGACCGCCAGTCCCATCACCTCAATCAAACCGATGTTCTCTTTCTTGATATGATGATACTGTGCATGCGGATGATACAGTCCCATCGGACATTCCTCTGTCGTGATATTATTGCGAAGCACCAGATCCAGCTCATAGAGCTCTCCCCGCATCCGTGCGATCGGTGTGATCGTATTATGCGGAATGCCATCTGTCTCACTGAAAATATATGCATCGGCATCCGTGTAGCCACGCCACACCTCCAGAATATGAGCAGCCGCATCCGTGACGGTATCTGCATTGCTGCCCTGCAGCCGGATGACCGACATCGGCCATTTCACCGTTCCTGCTTTCACATCCGGATAATCCTTCAGGCAGAACTCTTTCTCATACGGTGCCCTTGCCATTGCAAATGTATATCCGCCACCCTGGAAATGATCATGACTTAAGATCGACCCACCGACGATCGGCAGATCTGCATTGGAACCGGCCGTGTAGTGCGGAAACTGACGAACAAAGTCCAGTAATTTTCCGAAGGTTCCCTTATCAATGATCATCGGAATATGCCTGTCATTGAAAATAATGCAATGCTCATTGTAATAAACATATGGCGAATACTGCAGGTAATAGCTCTCACCCTGTAAGGTAACCGGAATAATTCTGTGATTCTGTCTTGCCGGGTGTGTAATATGTCCTGCATAACCCTCGTTCTCCTTACATAACAGACAGCTCGGGTACCCGGATTTCTTTGCCACACCGGCTTTTGCAATATCCCGCGGATCTTTTTCCGGCTTGGAAAGATTGATCGTAATATCCATAGGACCGAACTCCGTATCCGTCACCCAGCTCTCATCCTTTGCAATCCGGTCCGTCCGGATATAGTTCGTTGCCTGACTGAACCGATAGTAGTAATCGGTTGCCGCTTTCGGTGATACCGCATAGGCCTCCGTAAACCGGCCTCTCACAACGGATGGTGGCGGTGTCAGTCTTCCCATCAGCTTTGTGTCGAATAAATCTTTGACCGTGATCGTGTCATCCTCAAGGATTCCCCGCTCTCTCGCATAGCCGGTCAGATCCTCAAGAATCTCATGCAGAGCTCTCGGTGCTGCCGGTTGTTCCGGCTCCGAATAATCATTGATTTCCAGTAATTCCAGAATGGAATTCGTCACATATATTTTATCCTCCGGTGCCACCAGCCCGCTTTTCAGGCCATAAGCTACCAGTTCACTGATCCATACATTTATCATTCTGATCCCTCCCTTACATGGTCTGATATCCGTTCGGATGATTGCTGTGCCAGTTCCATGCCGTTGAAATGATCGTCTCCAGATCGTCATACTGCGGCTTCCAGCCGAGAATCTTTTTCGCCTTCTCGCTGGAAGCGATCAGGGTCGAAGGATCTCCGGCACGTCTCGGCTCCACCTTAGCCGGAATCGGATGCCCGGTCACGGTTCTCGCTGCCTCGATCACTTCCTTCACTGTAAATCCGACACCGTTTCCCAGATTGAAAATATCACTTTCATTGCCGTCGCGCAGATACTTCATGGCAAGAATATGTGCCTGTGCCAGGTCGTTTACATGGATGTAATCTCTGACGCAGGTACCGTCCTTTGTCTCATAATCCGTACCAAATATGGATATATAATCCCGCTTATGATTCGGCACCTGCAGGATTAACGGAATCAAATGTGTCTCCGGCTCATGTGCTTCACCAATCTGTCCGTTCGGATGTGCTCCACAGGCATTGAAATACCGCAGGGATACATACCGCAGATTATGTGCCTGTGCCGTCCAGTGGAACATTTTCTCCATGGAAAGCTTGGTCTCTCCGTAGCAGTTCGTCGGCAGAGTGCGGTCCGTTTCCAGAATCGGAATCCGTTCCGGCTCTCCATAAGTGGCTGCAGTCGAAGAAAAGACGATCTTGTCAATCTTGTGTGCCACCATGCTTTCCAGAAGCACCTCTGTCCCACACAGGTTGTTGTTATAATATTTCAGCGGATTTATCATGCTTTCGCCCACCTGAGAATTCGCTGCGAAATGAATCACGCCATCGATCTCCTCCTGCTCAAATATCGAGTCCAAAAATGCACGATCCCGGATATCTCCCTGATAAAATCTTGCCGCCGGATGAACCGCCGCCCGGAATCCGGTCTGCAAATTGTCTGCAACCACTACCTGTTCTCCTGCCGCAATCAGCTCATATACTGTATGCGAACCAATATATCCTGCACCGCCTAATACTAAAATACTGCTCATATTCCTTCCTCCTTTATACCGTTCCAATCCTAATCCGGCCTTCGAACCGATCCATTCGATGCTATGTCTATTCGTGATAGACAAATCTACACTACCCGGATGCCTCCGTACTTTCGAATCATCAGCTGCGTACAGGCTCCTGTTCCAAACACCCGCTCCATCTCTGCCTGATACCGGGTAACCATATCTGTCGGCACAAATGCCTGAATCGTACCTGCGAATCCACCGCCATGAACCCGGCTCGCACCCTTTCTTCCAAGCACAATATCACTAACTGCCAGTGCCACCGACACATTCTGGTGTGTCACATCATGGCAGGTAAATACATTCTGCAGATATTTATAAGAAGAATCTCCGGACTCCTTTACCAGCCGCAGAAACTCCGCAAACCGGTCCTGCTTTAATGCCTCCGTCTCCTGCTGCACCCGTTCATTCTCACAAACATAATGCAAGGCACGAAGTGCTGCCCGGTCGCCTGCCTTCTGCCGGATCTCCGTCAGATGAGCAAGCACCTCCTCTTTGGTCGTCTGACCGAGTACCTCTCTGCCAAGACACTCTGCTGCCTGCTTCATCTCTGCCGGAATCGCTGCATAGTCCGGTGTCAGATCTGCGTGAGAGCCTCTGGTATCCGTGATACACAGACTATATCCCTGTACTGCCAGATCCAGATTCAGTCGTTCTACCTGTGGATGCTCCGGATCCGCGAACCGGATGTGTACCAGACTTCCGACAGAGCATGCCATCTGATCCATCAGCCCGCATGGCTTGCCGAAATATACATTCTCCGCATACTGTCCGATCTGTGCAATTTCCATTGCCGTAATCTTTCCTTCATTATACAGATTCGATACGATCGTGCCAATCAATGTCTCAAATGCCGCAGAGGATGACAGGCCGGCTCCGATCAGTACATCACTGGTTACAAATGCCTGAAATCCGCCGATCCGGTAGCCGTTCTTTTCCACACCGGCCAGCACACCCCGGATCAGGGCTTCTGTGGTTCCTTCCTCTTCGTTCCGCTTCTGTAAATCATTCAACGGAATTATGATCGGTTCGCATCCATCAGATACCAGTCTTACGGTCGGTCCCGCCGTCTTTTCTGTGACTGCGATCGCATCCAGATTAATGGATGCCGCCAGAACCTCCCCATGCTGATGATCGGTATGATTTCCTCCGATCTCACTTCTGCCGGGCGCACTGAATATCGCTACCTCACCGGTCCCAAACTGTCCGACATACTCCTTTACCGCTCTGATATAGCGTTCTTTCTGCCGTACACTCCGGGTCGCATCCATATAAATCTCTGAGAACCGCTCATCATACTCTCCGTTCTCAATTGCCTGAATCACTGCTTCTGTTCTCAATCCTTCCATCTCCTTTCCCGATTAAACGGAACCAATGTAAACCGGAAATCAATATTCTCTCCATCCAGCCGATACGGATCTGC
>HF991350.1:0-4106 GCA_000431515.1 Clostridium sp. CAG:632
AATTATCAAGGTTCTGTGTTGTTTTGCTGACCGGCTTTCCGTGTCAACGAAGCTTATATTATCACCCCGATTGGGAGAAGTCAAGGGGTTATTTTAAAGAAAGTTTATTTGTCAAATTTGTATATATTGTGTATACAATTGTCGACAACTTATCCACATTTGGAATTAAATTATACACATATCCACATTTTGAGTCTGTGTTATCCACAATTTTCTCCTCTTATCCACATCTGATATATTTTTATTTTAACCGTTTAATTTTATATATTTTCACATCGTCATCCGTTTATTTTTCTTTTTTTCTGCATTTCATTCAAAATAAACCTGCCAAAAGGCAGGTTCATTTGAAATGTTTTATATCAGATCGATTGCTTCTTTCACATTTTTTACTCCCAGCAACCGCATCCCGGAAACCGGTTCGATATTAGAAGCATTCGTTGCCGGCAGAATGCAGGTGGTAAATCCCAGCTTTGCCGCCTCTTTTACACGCTGCCCTGCCATATTTACACCACGCACTTCGCCGCTTAGGCCAACTTCTCCGAAAATAATCGTATGCTCATCCACCGGCCGGTTCCGATAACTGGAGACCAGAGCCAGTACGATTCCCAGATCTGCTGCCGGTTCTGACAGCCGGATACCGCCGGTCAGATTGACATATGCGTCACAGCTTCCCAGATGGATGCCTGCCCGCTTCTCCAGTACCGCCATCAGCAGGTTCACACGATTAAAATCAATTCCAACCGTGGTTCTTCTCGGCATCTGAAAATTCGTCTGTGCCACCAGCGCCTGGATCTCAATCAGCAGAGGACGTGTACCTTCCATAGAACACACGACTACTGAGCCGGACGCATCGGTTGGGCGTCCCTCCAGCATCACCTCAGATGGATTCTTCACCTCCGTCAGTCCCCGGTTCTTCATCTCAAACACAGCGATCTCATTTGTAGCACCGAACCGGTTCTTTACTCCGCGCAGAATCCGATATGCCGAGCTGCGTTCCCCTTCAAAGTACAATACCGTATCCACCATATGCTCCAATGTCCGCGGTCCGGCTACGATTCCTTCCTTCGTCACATGACCGACAATAAAGATTGCAATATTTCTGCCTTTGGCGATCTGCAGAAGCCGATTGGTAACCTCCCGCACCTGTGATACACTGCCGGCCGCAGAATTCACTTCTTCCAGCATCATAGTCTGAACAGAGTCTATGACCATGACCTCCGGCTGTACCTTATCGATTGCCGATTCGATCACAGCCAGATCCGTCTCGCAATGCAGATACATATCATGCTGAAACGTCCCCAGACGCTCTGCACGCATCTTAATCTGCTGCATGGACTCCTCGCCGGATACATACAGCACCTTATGGCCTGCTTCCGTCAGATTACGGCATACCTGCAGCAGGATGGTTGATTTACCGATTCCCGGATCACCGCCCAGCAGCAGCAAGGATCCTTTTACAATACCGCCGCCCAATACTCTGTCAAACTCACTCATGCCAGTACCAATACGGGTCTCTTCACCTGTTGTAACCTCTAAAATACTAGCAGGCGCCGAGTTGAGAACTGCAGCCTTACCTGCAGTCTTCCTGGCGCCTGTCACTACCTTTTCTTCTACAAATGTATTCCAAGCCTTACAGCCGGGACATTGCCCCATCCATTTGCTTGATTCATACCCGCATTCCTGGCAAAAAAACACCTGTTTTGCTTTTGCCATTCTGTCTGCTCCTTATAATACTTTATGAATTTTTACCGTAGCAATCTCATTTGGAACCAATTCTACACTAAAACTTAATTTTCCGCCCAAATTGGTTTTCATTTTTCCGAGATTGGTATCATCCACATAAATCTTATATTCCTTACCTGCTTCCATTTCCAAAGTGATCTGCGCATCTTCTGTGCCTTCTACCTGAAATGTCACGGTATTCTCTTCAATCTTTAAATCGTGTACAACTGTACCGGGAACAGATTCATACACCATGGTTCCGTTTTTCTCAAGCTTGGTAATTTCCTTAAAGGTTTTGATCTTATATAAATCACCGTTATATTCATAGCCATCCAGTTTTGCCTTGGCCGGAAGCTCCGTATTACCAAAACTTAATGTGCCGTTTTCCTCTGTACGAATCAAATCATTAATTACTGACATTTCTTTATCCTCCTAAATATAGTACTGTGCTTCATACATATTGCTGCATTTGCTCTGTTGTCAATTCAGACCCATTCTTCCGTTCCGGTCTCTGATTTGTCTATTCCTATTATACCGTAATTCCGGTTATTTGGCTAGTGAATTATACTTGATTTGCGGAACAGTTTTTAAAGTGCAGCTTTCCCTTCCGGACTGTAATCTTTACAGTATCACCACTCTGAACCTCGCCATTCAGAATCGCCTCGGCAAGTCCATCCTCCACCTGCGATTGTATCGCGCGGCGCAGCGGACGGGCTCCGTACTTCTTATCATAGCCTTTTTCAAAGATATAATTTTTCAGATGGACATCATATTTCAATGTAATATTCATCTGCTCCTGTACTCGCTTACATAACTGTTTCATCAGCAGATCCACAATCTGATGGATCTCATCTTCATTCAAGGCATGAAATACTATAATATCATCAATCCGGTTGATAAACTCCGGTTTAAAGATATGCTTTACTTCTTCCATGACTTTCTCTTTCATCTCATTATGATCTTTTTTCTCATCCGCAGATGCGTTAAAGCCGAGCTGCTTCGGTTCCATGATCCGGTTCGCGCCCGCATTGGAGGTCATAATAATGATCGTATTCTTAAAATCAACCTTCCGCCCCTGTGCATCGGTAATATGACCATCATCTAATACTTGTAGTAATACATTAAAGATATCCGGATCTGCTTTTTCAACTTCATCAAACAGAATTACGGAATATGGATTTCTCCGGACCTTCTCGCTTAACTGCCCGCCTTCTTCAAATCCGACATAACCCGGAGGGGAACCGATCAGCTTGGAAACGCTGTGTTTCTCCATATACTCGGACATATCTACCCGAATCAGTGCATTTTCATCTCCAAACATTGCCTCTGCCAACGCCTTGGATAGCTCTGTTTTTCCCACACCGGTCGGCCCCAGGAATAGAAATGAGCCTATCGGCCGCTTCGGATCCTTCAGGCCTACCCGTCCGCGTTTAATTGCTTTTGCCACAGCATCTACTGCTTCATTCTGTCCGATCACACGTTGATGCAATATCTTTTCCAAAGACCGAAGTCTCTGGGATTCCTTTTCTTCCAGCCGCGTAAGTGGAATCTTTGTCCATACGGAAACGACCTGTGCAATATCACGATCTGTGACTGACAGTGTGCCGTTCTGCTGCTTCTTCTCCTCCCGTTTCTTCCGGCGTTCCTCCTTCTTACGGATTTCCGCCATCTCCTGATTCAGGCTTCTGGCAAGCTCCAGATCCGCCTGTTTCAGTGCCTCCTCCAACTGTTCATTTTTATCCCGAAGCTCTTGTTCCAGACTCTGTGACTGCGTAGTCTGTCCAAAAGACTGTAACCGTTTTCTGGAGCACGCCTCATCGATCAGATCAATTGCTTTGTCCGGAAGATACCGATCATTGATATAACGTTCCGAGAATTCAACTGCCGCCTCTAATGCCGTATCTTCAATCTTCACACCGTGGTGCTCCTCATAACAGCGGCGCAGTCCTTTTAATATTTCTATTGCCTGTTCACCGGTCGGTTCTTCTACATTCACCGGTTGAAATCTCCGTTCCAGTGCTGCATCCTTTTCAATATATTTGCGGAACTCCGCTGTCGTTGTAGCTCCGATCATCTGGATCTCTCCTCTGGAAAGTGCCGGCTTTAATATATTGGATGCATCAATGGCGCCTTCAGCCCCGCCTGCACCGATCAACGTATGCAGCTCATCTACAAACAGAATGATCGACCCATCCCGTTCTACTTCTTCAATAATGCGTTTAATCCGTTCTTCAAACTCACCACGGTATTTCGATCCGGCCACCATAGCCGATAAATCCAGGGACACCAGCCGTTTATCCTTCATTGTCAATGGGACATTGCCCGTAGCCAGCATACTGGCAAGGCCTTCTACGATAGCCGTCTTTCCGACACCGGGTTCTCCT
>HF991350.1:4196-16804 GCA_000431515.1 Clostridium sp. CAG:632
CCCCCACGACCAGATCCACCCGGCCTTCCCGAGCCTGCTTTGTCAGATCGCGGCTGTATTTATCTAGCATGGCCGTTGCCTGTTTTGCTTTCTTTTTACCTGTATTTCCTACATACTCATTTCTGGCTGTTGCCTGATCAACGCCCATCGCCATACGAAGTTCTATATATAGTTTCTGAATATTTACTCCGATGCTGTTTAAAATCTTCATTGCAATGCAATCCGGTGTCCTGATCATAGCCAGCAGCAGATGCTCGGTTCCAACCTTTTCGCTCCGGGTCCGGATTGCTTCTGCTTTACTCTGTTCTATCACACGATTATACATCACTGTATATTTATACGGACTTTTTACTGCCACAGAGCCTGCGGAACAGATGCTGTTCTCAATTAAATTCCGGATTCTCTCTGCCTGAATCCCGCCTGCTTCCAGCACTTTAGCCGCAACATTATTCTCTTCTTCCAATATGCCAAGCAGCAGATGCTCGCTTCCTATGCAGTCATGCTTCATGTGTCTGGCCGCTTTCGCCGCTGCCTCGATAGACATCTGTGCTGCCTTTGTATACTGATTGTCCATCGTAAATCCTCCTGTTATTCTGAATTTCTGCCATTCTGAACTTCTGTCATTCTAATCTTCTGTTATTTCAGTTCTTCTTTTCTGATTCCGTCTTCTGTTCCTGCTGTTCCGCCCGCCGGATTGCCTGCTGCAGCTCTGACAGTTCTTCTGCTACGGCTGCTTCTTCCGCTGTTTCTGCCAAAAATGCCGCATACATATCCCGGACCAGTGTCTGCATCTCATCCAGGCTCACTTCCTTACAGATTGCCTGTGCAACGATCATTTCCATATCTGAGTGCAGATTCTCCACATGGTGCGCCCGATTTTCAAGGCTCACGGATACCACTGCGCCGTTTCTCCGATCCAGCTTCACATAGCCATCCTGACGCAATAATGCATATGCTTTATTTACAGTATGCATATTTACACCAAGCTCATTCGCCATCTGCCGGACAGACGGAAGAGATTCTCCGTCCTTCAGTGTTTCCTTTGCAATCCCCAGGATAATCTGATTTCTCAACTGTATATATAAGGCTTCATCACTGTTAAAATCCATTTCAATCAGCATCTCTACCACCCCATCATCTTTTGTTATATTTATGCTATAACACAAGTCACTTTATGTCAAGTTTGAATCAGAGTCCTGTTTCATTCGCACGCCAATGTAGATCAGCATTCCAAGCATAATGATACAAAGTCCGGCAAGAATGTACACCGCCACCCTGAGCACCTGGGTATTGTCTGTCTCTTCCGGTACCGGTATAACTGCCGGTGCCTCTGTCATATCTGCTGCCGGTGCAACCGGCTCCAGTATCTCTGACTCGTGATACCGCTGATAGGTTCCCTCCACCGTATCATAGAAATAGAATCCCGGCTCACCGTCCAGATTCATTGCATATATCAGAACAATGGAATCATTACCGTTGCACACATAGGATGTCACCGGTGTTCCATTTAAATTCAATTCTGACTTCTGATATCCATCCGGAATCACAACGTCTTCCCCCGGTGTCAGAATCACATACCGGTTCGCTGCATTTCTTTCTTCTATATATAATGTAAAGTTTTCAGTTTTTTCGGTATAGATATACCATTTTCCCTGTCCTTCCGCATCCAGCAGATACATCAGCTGAAGCTTCCGGTTCGGCGAATGATAAACCGGAACCTTAATGCCCTTATAGTCTGTCTCACCCGCAATAAAGCCTTCCGGCGCTTCTACTGTTTCCAACTGTTTTGCAGATGCGATTGCATACTCAGCCCCATTTACCGTAACCGTCTGTGCCTCTGCCTCATCCGGCTCTTTCGCCTCTCCGCAGGTAATATTTAAAACATAGGTCTTCTGTGTTCCGTTCTCTGCCGTCACAACGATATACGTCTTATTCTCTCCCGGTTCCAGATCATTATTATGGGATACTGCCACTGTTGCCTTTGCGTCATTCGGTACTGCACTTACTACAATGGAGGTCGTATCCTCCGGCAATGTCACGGAATAAGCCGTAGTTCCAGGCTGGAACGCCGGGTTCAACGTACCCGGTGATATTTCCAGACTCTTTAAGGAGTTATCTCCGGAGCCTTTCAATGCCTCCGTCGTGCCGTCGCCGCTATTACCACCACCCTCGGTCGATGCCGGTGCCTGTGGTGCCGCAACAGTCACTGTGGCTCCCGCATAGCTGATGGTCTGAGCTTCCTCCGCCCAGTTATAAACACTTCCGCCGGAGGTTGAGATGGTACAGCTTCCGTTGGCAATCGCTTTAAAATTTAAGGTTGCCGACAGACTATTTTCTGTACCACTGGCAAACCCGGAGATCAGAACTGTTCCGCCGCCGCCATTTCCTGCGCCGCCGGTATATTCCAGTACACCGCTATTGTATGTAACTGCCATGGAATAGGAACCAATAAGCCCATCTGTTGAAATTCGTACCGTAACCGATACCGAATCACCGATCCGTAGATCCGTCTGACTGAGTGCAATCGAAACTCTTGCCTCTGCAGCACTGGCTTTCTGTGGCACGATTCCCAGGCAAAGCATTGCAATCATAAATCCGGCCAATATGCTCTTCCATTGTTTTCTATCTAATTGTTTCATATGCTTATTCCTCCATTTCCCGGTGGCATCTTACTGTTCAATCTTTGAAGCTCCGATAATATGCTTCTGCACCTTCAACAGATCCAGCGCAGAAATATCACCGTTCCGTTTGACATTTCCGGCCTCCAGATATGGGCCTGTCAATGGCGCTGCGCCGATAATATGCTTCTGAATCTTTAACAGATCCAGTGCATTGATCTCGCCGTCCCCGGATACATCGCCGTAAATAATCACTGTATAAGTCAATGTCTTTGATTTGCCGACTATCTTTACCACATCTCCGGTCGCTATTGCACTCGTTTTCTGTGTCTTTCCATCTGACTGATACAGAGTCGCCGTTCCACCGCTGACTCCCAGATTCTTTATAAAGTCTGCTGTCTGCGTTCCGACTGCCACTCCGGATATATAATTGCCCTGTATCCGATATGTGGTATTCAGAGTCGGTGTATCAGGCTGGTCCGGCGTATCAGGTGTATTCGGTGTGTCCGGAATATTTCCTCCGGTATCCTTCCGGATGATCGTAATATGATAGGTTCTCCGATCTCCGTTCTGTGCGACCACCCGAATCTTTAGAACATTTTTTCCTACATTCAGGGGTTGCTCTCCGATACCGGAAACCGTTGCTGCCGCATGGACTGTACTTGCAGTCACCGTCACGTGATCAACCTCATTTCCTACGATCAGTGAATATTCCGTAGTTCCGCCGTTAAAGCTAGGAGTCAATGTACATCCGGATACCGCCAGTCCATTCAGCCAGTTATTCGGACTTCCGGAATCGGCCGGCTTCTCTACAGCAGTCTCCGGCATATTCTGATACACCGGAATCTTAAATACCAGCGGCGATGATATCAGTCCGTTCGACCGATAGGCATTGCACATATTTCTCGCCTCTGTAGCCGGTGCCTGTATATTACTCATGTACTGGTGTCCGAACAGATTCGAACGGTTCGTTACATTAAACTTCTGCGTATAAAGGGTATCCTGTCCCTTGTTAATATAGGAAGAGCCTATAAATTCCGCGCCTCCGACAATCGCCTTGTATGCAGTATTCCATGGTCTTCCATAGGTGCCGCTCCGCGCTGCCCACGCAAGACCTTTATTGACAGCACCACCTCCGGCAGAATCTACCGAACCGACATTAAAGAAGTTAAAGATGCCCGGATAATTCGGGCTGGTTCCGGTCGCATTCACACCGGCAGTCCGCCCCATCTCCTGTCGCATCCGGGATGCCAAATGATATGGACTCACATTGCAGGCCGCCCCTGCCTCCATAATCTCCGTGGAGAATGTCCTGGACTCACCTCTCGGACAGCTCTTATACATGAAGCTACCTGCCAGTATCGCTTCTACTCCCTGTGCATTATGAACACTTCCATCATAGGACAGCTGTTCAAATGCAAAAATATAGGTCTCATATAAATAAGTTCTCGGATCTATATAATAGGCTACGATCTCCTTAGATGCCGCAAACCAGGTCGTACCGTCAAACGGTGACCATTTATCATTACGCCAGTTATAACCGACACCGGTCTCCCGCCAGTTGTAATGCGGTGCCGACGATGTTCCGTAAATCAGATTCTTGATCTGTCCCTGCTTATTGCGTTCATTCTCTATTACTGTATTCCAGTCAAGGCCTGTCTGAACCGCAACAAACTTCCAGTTCGGATGCTGTGCATGAAGGTCACGCAAATAAGGCTTATAACTTTCCGGAAATCCCTGTCCGGTCATATAAGCCTCAAAATCGCCATCGGCAGAGCTGTCATCCGAAATAGAAACATACTCTGCATAAACATAGCCTGTATACGTGGTACCATCCTTCCGGAAGCGCACATGATACCACTCCTGATTCGGCTGATCCAGAATAGTAAGTGCCTGTCCTCCATGGACCTTTGTAAGAGAGGCGGAAGCCGTGGTAGGCTGCTGCCGCACATTTACATTCTTAACTCCCGGTGTAATCTGCGCTACCTGTTCCGCCCAGACATTCCAGCCACTGTTTAAGCAGGGAATCCCCTGCAACAGACTGAATGTCAGGAGAACGCTCAAAATTACAGCTATTATCCTTCTTCCGCCGCTTCTTCTCTCCATCAATCTATGTACCCCGATCATTTTTCTTTTATGTAAACCACAATATCTTTGCAATATATCAAAAGAATACCACAATATTTTCCGTCTTACAATCCAAATGATTTCACGATCTGTTTAAACTCCGGACATCCGGCAAATGCTTTCAAAACACTCTTCCGACTCTCACCCTTGTTCAGCCGTCCGATCCAGTAATTTAATCCGCCCTGATCTGCCTCACGTCCCATAAAGGTACGATATAGTACTTTCACATATGCAGTATTATTCAGTTTCTTATTCGTAAATTCCGGTGCAAAGAAGAAAAGCTCTGCTACCTCAACCGGAGTCTTGCGTTTCGCATTGATCTCGCCCACCCAGTATTTCAATCCTGCCGGTTCTGCCGCACGTCCCAATGCCTTTGTATAGATCCGTGCCACATATGCCTCCGTATTTGTATAAACGGTAATCTTACAGGTCGCTTTCTTTCCGCTGCCATCCTTGGCCCTACAGGTAATGGTCACCGTTCCCGCTGCCTTGGCTGTTACCTTACCGCTACTGCTGACCGTTGCTATTTTCGTATTTGAAGATTTCCATGTCACCGCCTTATTGGTTGCATTGGTTGGTGTCACCGTTGCTTTCAATGTCAGAGTTTCCTTCGGAGCCAGAGTTGCTGTTGTTTTATTTAAAGTAACTTTCGTTACCTTTACAACCGGATTCTTAACCGTTATCTTGCAGGTCGCTTTGACGTTGCTTTCATCCTTTGCTGTACAGGTGATGATTGCCGTACCGGCTGATTTGGCGGTTACCAACCCGCTTGGGCTGACCGTTGCCACATTCTTATTCGAAGTACTCCATTTCACTTCCTTCTTCGTTGCATTGCCAGGTGTCACTGTCGCTGTCAGCTGCAAGGTCTTGCCCTTTGTCACGCTTGCGGTTGTCTTGTTCAATGTGATCTTATTTACCTTTATCTCCGAAGGTGTCTGTACCTTGGCCTTCACCGTCACATTACAGATTCCGACCACACTGTTATCTGACACGGATTTACATGTAATCACAGCACTTCCGGCAGTCTTTGCAGTTATCTTACCATTACTGTCCACACTTGCAACCGCATCCGAAGAAGACGTCCAGGTTACTGCCTGATTCGTTGCATCTGATGGATAAATGGTCTTTGTCAGTGTCAGCGTATCTCCTACCGTCAATGCAGCACTGGTCTGACTTAATTGAATACCCGATACCGGCACCGTAACAGTCACCTTACAGGTTGCTTTGACACCGCTGCCATCCTGTGCTGTACAGGTGATAGTCGCCGTACCGGCTGATTTGGCGGTTACCAACCCGCTTGGGCTGACCGTTGCCACATTCTTATTCGAAGTACTCCATTTCACTTCCTTCTTCGTTGCATTTGCCGGAGCTACCGTTGCTGTCAATTTCTGTGTCTGACCCTTCGTCAGAGCAAGACCGGTTGATGCGCTTAATGTAATCCTGCTGACCTTCACATCCGCCGGTGTGGTCGTATCCCGCTTATCTGTATATGCCTTAATTCTACAGTTATAACCACTTGCCGAAACATCCTGCCAGTAACTTCCACTAGAACTTATAAAGCTCTGACCGGTCTTTGCACTGGATACGCCGGTCAGCCAGTTCCAGGAAAACGATACATCTATCGGAACTTTCGGTGTTCCGCTGGACGTTGTCTGATAGACCACAACCGAATAGGTATCACCCGCATTCAGATCAACCGGAGTATCTAAGACAACGGTATGAAATCCTGCATATGGTTCAGTTGCTGTCTGAGTACTGACCAACGTTCCACTGACCGGATTTCCGGTACAGTTCTTATAAATCTTAATCGTGCAGGTATATTGGACATCCTCTGTATAAAATCCAACTGCTTTTAATGTTTCAGCAGAATTTGCCGTATAAACATTTGCTGCATTTGCGACAGAATAAGTTGACAGCCCCACTCCACCATCGTACTGATAGTTGTAGTCATAATTATCGCCCGTACCATAATCATAGAAATATGCATTTCCATTCAGATTCGGCGAATCCTCATAGGAAATATAAAACAAACCATCTTTACTCCAGTTTGATCCCCAACTATTTTTACATAACCATGCACCGTTTGATGACGGCTTATAAGTACCGAAATTGTCCTTGCTATAGTTATCATCCCAGCCCACAATGGTTATCGCATGATTGGTCGAAGTCCCCGTCGGCTTATACTCTGCCAGTGGTTCCGAACGATTCCACTGACTAGAGGAATTAAAATATGCCGAATCGTGATAATATGATGCTGCGCAGGCTCCATATTCCATAATCAGCTGCTTTACAATGTCCCGGTCCTTCATAGACACCCAATATGCATTCTCCAGATGATACGCATCCTTACCATAAGCCAGTGCATCATCTAAGGTCTTCGTTCTATCATTATATACCGTGCTGTACGGTGCATCCTCTTCCTGTGTTACGCCCTGCCAGGTCGCCAGACGGTAAGTTGCCAGCTGCTGATTACCGCCTCTGTCCAGATAATCCTCGGCACTGCTGTCCGTTACAACGGTCACACTGTCTCCTGCCGTTCCACCAAGCGGATCTTCTACCGTATGATAGAAGAAATATGCCAGTTGCCATTCAGACAGATCGATCGTACTATCTGCCAGTCCTTTTTTCCAAAGATCTGCCTCTGCAGAAGCCATAGCTGCATGTGCCCAGCAGGTTCCGTATGGGTTCTGATTTTTAATCGAAGTAATGTATGGTGATATGTAAGACGATGTATGCACACCCCGATCTGCTCCCGGTTCCAGCTCCTGCAGACTGGAGACCTTGATCTCCTCTTCCCCATGATAGCTCAGAATCATGTCTGCGTCATTACCCTGCACTCCACCCTCATCTACAGACTTCACGCCTGTCTCCGTACTAATAATCCCGGTTATTATATCATTTCCATCTGCATTTCCCGTCTCTGCATAAACCGCCGTAGTCCCCATCAGCAGAACACCTGCCAGAATGCCGGCCAAAATCCTTCTTTTCATGTAATATATCCCTTCTCTTTCGTAAATTTAATTAATAATTTCAGATTATCATGTTTTCGGGCTTCTGCATATATAAAACAGTATGTCAAAAAACCGGATATGTTTCCATACCCGGTTCCCTTAAACATTGCTTTTCAGTTGTAACTATTTCAAGCTCTTACGCCTCATCAATTGCTTTACCAATATCATGACGCATATATTTGTTTTCAAAATTCACCCATTCAGTCGCCTTATATGCATTCGCACGAGCCTCTTTCAGATTCGATCCCTTGGCTGTGATTCCAATCACCCGTCCGCCGTTTGTTACAATCTTACCATTCTTAAACGCAGTACCTGCATGGAATGCATAATAACCCGGATGATCCTTGAAATTCTCCAGCCCGGTGATTTCAAATCCCTTCTCATAAGAGACCGGATATCCGTCAGATGCCAGAACCACACATACCGCTGCATTGTCCTCAAACTGCAGGTCAATCCGATCTAAAGTTCCGTCAATGCATGCCTCCATAACATCAATAATATCATTCTTCATTCTCGGAAGAACGACCTGTGCCTCCGGATCGCCGAACCGTGCATTATACTCCAGCACCTTGGTTCCCTTCGGGGTGATCATCAGTCCGCAGAACAGGATGCCGACAAAGTCTCTTCCTTCCGCCTTCATGGCTGCCATTGTCTTCTCATACACTTCCTTCTGGCAGAACTCGTCAATCTCTTTAGTATAGAACGGACTTGGCGAGAAGGTACCCATACCGCCGGTATTCAGCCCCTGATCTCCATCCTTCGCACGCTTATGATCCTGTGCCGAAGTCATAGTCTTAATATGCGTACCATCACAATATGCCAGCACGGAAACCTCCCGTCCGGTCATAAACTCTTCAATTACCATACGGTTTCCGGCACTGCCGAACTGCTTATCCAGCATGATCGTCTTCACACCTGCCTTGGCTTCTTCCAGATCCTTGCAGATCAGAACACCTTTCCCCAAAGCCAGTCCGTCTGCCTTTAATACGATTGGAAAATCAGCCTCTGTCTCCAGATAATGAATGGCTGCATCCGCATCCTCAAATGTCTCATATGCCGCTGTCGGAATATTATATTTCTTCATCAGATCCTTGGAAAATGCCTTGGAGCCTTCAATGATTGCAGCATTCTTTCTCGGTCCGAATACCCGCAGGCCGGCCTTTTCAAACTCATCGACAATACCACCAACCAACGGATCATCCATTCCGATGATGGTAAGATCAATCCGGTTCTCCTTTGCAAAAGCCACCAGCTTATCAAATTCCATTGCCTTAATGTCTACACATTCCGCCAGCTCTGCAATACCGGCATTCCCCGGTGCACAGTAAATCTTATCTACCCGTTTGCTCTCGCTTACCTTCTGTGCAATTGCATGTTCTCTTCCGCCACTGCCTACGATCAAAACCTTCATGCTGTTCCTCCTTGATTCTATCTTCCGGCTTTCCGCCGTCTGTTTTTATCCCTATCTGATCCTTGTTCTGCCGTCTGTCACTTCTACTCTGCCGTTTGCGATCAGATTGATCGCTTGTGGCAGAAGCTTCCACTCTGCCTGTTCCATAACTCTCCGTTGTAAAATCTCCGGCGTATCACCGTCCTGCACCTCTACTGCCTTCTGCAGAATGATCGGACCGGTATCCGTTCCTTTATCAACAAAATGTACTGTCGCACCAACTACCTTCACGCCACGTGCCAGAGCTGCCTCATGCACCTTCAGTCCATAATAACCGGTTCCGCAAAATGCCGGGATCAGAGACGGATGGATATTGATGATCCGATTCTCATATTTCTCTATCATTTCCGGCGGGATCACCACCAGGAACCCTGCCAGCACGATCAAGTCAACCTGATAGGAATCAACCGCCCCGATCAGTGCCTGATTAAACTCCGCACGCGTTTCATAGTTCTTCGGAGATATGCACTCTGCCGGAATCCCTGCCTTTGTGGCACGTTCCAGTGCCTTTACGCCCGGATTATTGCTGATCACTACCGCCAGCTCTGTATTTGTAATGGTTCCGTCTGCTACCCGGTCAATAATCGCCTGCAGATTCGTTCCGCCACCGGATACCAGCACTGCAACTCTTAACATAAGGTAACTCCTTTTTCTCCTGCTTCAACCTGTCCAACTACATATGCAGCATCACCGGTTGCCTTCAATGCTTCCAGTGTCTTATCTACATCTGCCGGGTCGATTGCAAGCATCATTCCGATACCCATATTGTAGGTATTGTACATCATCTGTTCCTCAATATTTCCGGTCTTCTGTAACAGTCCGAAGATCGGAGGAATCGGATAAGAATCCTTCTTTACAACCGCACGGACACCATCCGGCAGCATTCTCGGAATATTTTCATAGAAGCCGCCGCCTGTAATATGGCTGCAGCCCTTGATCTTAACACCTGCCTGACGTACGCTTCGTAACGCCTTTACATAGATTCTGGTAGGCTCGATCAAAGCCTCTCCCAGTGTCTTGCCAAGCTCGTCATAATATGTATTTAAAGACTCTTCTGTCATATCAAATACTTTCCGCACCAGTGAGAAACCATTGCTATGAACACCGCTGGATGCGATACCGATCAATGTATCTCCCGGCTTTATATCAGCACCTGTGATCAGATCCTTCTTATCTACGACACCAACCGCAAATCCTGCCAGATCATACTCATCCTCTTCCATCAGACCCGGATGCTCTGCAGTCTCACCACCGATCAATGCACAATCAGACTGTACACAGCCCTCTGCAACACCCTGTACGATCGTTGCGATCTTCTCCGGATAATTCTTACCACAGGCAATATAATCCAGGAAAAACAACGGTTCGCCACCGGCACATGCCACATCATTTACGCACATGGCAACTGCATCGATTCCGATCGTATCATGCTTATCCATTACAAAAGCCAGCTTCACCTTTGTACCGCAGCCGTCGGTTCCGGATAACAATACCGGCTCTTCCATATCCTTAATCTTAGCCAGTGAAAATGCACCTGAAAATCCTCCGATATTTGTCAGTACCTCCGGACGCATCGTCTTCTTAATGTGCTTCTTCATTAATTCTACGGACTGATAACCTGCTTCAATATCCACTCCGGCATTCTTGTAATCCATGCTTCGTTCCTCCTGTGATCTTACTCTTCTCTTGTTCTCTCCGTGCCTTTCCGGCAACTTTTAACCGGTCGCACTACCAATATATTATAGAGTACGTATACATATTTTTCAAGTAAGTTTCATTTCGCTTTTTGTTTTCTTTATTGCATCCTCTTTTTATGCAGTGTTAACAAATTATTCATATTTTTTAGTCATTTTTTCATTTACTTTTTATAAAATTATGATAAACTAAGAATAGTTACTGTTTGGGGAGGTATCTTTATGTCAAAAAAGCGATTGACCATTGGGCTTTTCATCTGTCATCTGGACAATGATTATGCATACGACATATGCAAGGGTGTAGATTATGCTGCCAAAGAGCTGGATATTAACCTGGTGATTTTTCCGGGAATGTATATCAATGCAGCCTACAATGATCCGGCGAATGCCAAGTACGATTACCAGTATAACTCCATCTTTTACTATGCGAAACCGGAATCTATCGATGCTCTGATCATTTCAATCGGCACGATCGGTACATTTTTAAATGATGCGGATTCTCTGGAATTCCTGAACCGTTTTAAGGACATTCCGGTTCTGACACTGGAAGCAGAGTTTCCGGGCTTTTCGTCTCTTGTCATTGACAGTGCAAAAGGATTACGTGAGGTTATCCATCATCTGATCTATGACCACAATAAAAAACATATCGGCTTTATCAGCGGCCGTCAGGGCAATGCCGATGCACAGGAACGTCTGGATATTTATCGCTCTACTCTGAAGGAATCCGGAATTCCGGTTGATGAGACACTGATTGCATATGGCAATTTCTCTGAATATTGCGAAGATCTGGTGGAGGATCTGCTGGATACACACCCGGAAATCGATGCCTTATGCTTCGCTAATGACCAGATGGCATTAGGTGGCTATAATGTATTAAAGCGCAGGGGTATCG
Source organism: Clostridium sp. CAG:632 (assembly GCA_000431515.1). Classification (GTDB taxonomy): domain Bacteria; phylum Bacillota; class Clostridia; order Lachnospirales; family Lachnospiraceae; genus CAG-632. Next base: position 15,989 of record HF991350.1, read on the forward strand.
AAATCGGAAAAGATATTGCCGTTACCGGATTTGATGATGTTCCTCTGGCACTGGCACTTTCGCCGGCACTTACGACCGTCCGTGCGAATGCCTGTGAATTAGGCTATCGTTCTGTCTATCAGGTATGTGAATTGATCAAGACACATGAGATCACTTCCAGACGCTTCGATTCCTCCATGATCGTCCGCGATTCATGTGGTTGTGCAGAAGTATCGTCCTCGCCTGCATCCGGTGCATCCGATTCAATACCTCAAACCAAGCAGGATATTCTAAACTCAATTATTGATTCTGTCTTTGTAAATGACAAGGATACCTTTATATATAAACGTATTTCTGTACTGATCACGGATTTTCTATCCAAGTTACTGGATATTACCCTTGATCCGGCACAGCATTCTTTCCCGCAGGAGCCGTTTAAAGACATCCTGCTAAACTACTGTAATTCCGATATGCCGCTCTACTATTCCGTGCCGCAGCTGAGCTACTGTATGCGCAATATTGAGAAGCTGATCCTGCCTCTCCTTTCGGATCTGGACAAGAAGATTTCCTTCTTCAATCTGACATCCGCACTCTCCAGCCTGCTTCTGAATGCAGAGGACGGCTTCCGTTACAATGAGAACCGGGATTATAAGTTAAATAACTGGACCTCCAGTTATATTATCCGCGATACAATTATCAATAGCACGAATACGGAGCTGATCTATCAGCAGATTGCAGATAAGTTCGAAAAACTGAATCTGCTCAGCTCTTACATCTTCACTGCGCCAAGCGAGGAGATTCATCTGAATCCGGACGGCAGCTGGCATATACCGGACG
>HF991350.1:16862-34867 GCA_000431515.1 Clostridium sp. CAG:632
GTCCCACTTACAAAATCTGCTTACATGGTAGATGTCAAAGACCTGTTTAACAATCCGTATATTCCGCAGAACCGCCGGTACACCATGGTATTGACTCCTATCTTTACCAGCGACGAGCACCACGGTGTCTTCCTGTGTGAGCTGGATATTTCCAACTTCCACCATATTTACTCTATCAGCCTTCAGCTCGGAACCACATTAAAGTTCCTGAAGATGAACGAGACACAGCAACAGACTAACCAGCAGCTGGAATATACACTTTCCGTGCTTCATGAGAAGAACCGGCAGTTGAGTAAGATTTCAACCATCGACGAACTGACCGGGCTAAAGAACCGGCGTGGCTTCCTGGCAGAAACGCAGGCTGTTATCTCTTCTTCCATCAATGAGGATCAACGGGCAATTCTGTTATTTGCCGATATGGATAATCTGAAGATTGTAAATGATACCTTTGGTCATGAGGATGGCGACTTTGCATTACGTACGATAGCGACCGCATTAAAAAGCAGCTTAAGAAACGGTGATATCATAGGCCGGATCGGCGGCGATGAATTCGTGGCTTTTGCACTGTTAAACTGCCAGCAATCCGCTGACCTGATTGCCAACCGTATACATAAACGTCTGGCGGATATTAATGCTAGCAGCGATAAGCCATATTATATTGAAGCCAGCATTGGCATTGTCGATTTCATCTGTCATACAGATCTGGATATTCAGACTCTGATCAAGCAGGCCGATGATGCATTATATGAGAACAAGTCACACAAACGTGCTTCCGTTCTGAAAGAAGATTTTCAATAAGTTTTTAATAAAGAATCCTTTAAAACCAGCAGGAGCTGATGGATCATATGATTCCATTCAGCTCCTGATATAAGCTTCTCGCATAACTGTCTGTCATTCCGCAAACAGAATCTGTCACCAGCAGAATTCTCAGATACAGCTTTTCTTCTTCACTTTTCCCTCGCGATTCCGCATAATAGCGTTCCACATAGTTCTCAGACACTAGTGTAATGACCTTCTCATCAATTGTACCCAGTTCTTTTTCCGTGTCAAAATAAATAGCTGCCCGTACAAACTTATCCAACAGAAACTCCAGCATATGTCCGGCGGCAATCTCCAGCTTATAGATCGGCTCTGACACAAATGCATTCCGATATGCAATGTCACCCATTGCTTTCATCAGGCCTTCTGCATAGGTACCATGAAAGAGGTCATACGGATAATTCCCCTCAATGATTGCCTCATAATTTTGAATAAATCCATAGGTCGCGCATTTGATCAGATAATTCTGCACATTCAGTGCCCAGTTCTGTACCGCATAAAACTCCGGATTGCCATACTCCCGTTCCAATGCTTTCTGATACTGGTACTGCAATTCCTCTAGCGGATTAAAATAATTCATCACCCAAGGTGCACACTGCCGGTTCAGCCTCCGCAGCTCCCGTTCCAGCATACCATAGGTAATGCAGCCTTTCTTCACCGCATCCTCAATATCTGCCGTCTTATATGCAATATCGTCGGCTGCCTCCAGAATAAATGTCATTGGATTCCGACAGCCATGTGTTCCTGTCATTTCCTGAATATCCCGGTAAATCTCCCGCTCCGCATAGAAATATCCCATCTTTTTGTTCTTAATATCCCCCGACTTGGGGTCTGATTCCAGGGATGACACCGGGTATTTCAGAATCGTACTCATTAATGCATAGGTCAGGTTCATGCCGTATTCGTCCAGAGAAAAATGCAGCTTACTGATCAGCCGAAGTGCCTGCGCATTACCCTCAAACTGATAAAAATCCTGCTTCATCTGTTCCGTCAGCATATCCTCTACCCGCCGGTCAAAAAACATCAGCTCCGGCAGACGTTCCCGGAACCACTGCCGGATCGCAGTCTCTCCAAAATGTCCGAATGGCGGATTCCCGATATCATGTATCAATCCGGCGCACTGCAGGACATTGCACATTTCCTCTGCCATCCGCCAGTTAAAGCCCGGCTCCTTCCCCGCAGCGATCAGATTCTTTCCGATATTCTGTCCGAGTGAACGCGCAAAGGATGACACCTCCAGGGAATGCGTCAGTCTGGTCCGGATAAAATCACTCTTATCCAGCGGAAATACCTGCGTCTTATCCTGCAGTCTCCGGAACGAAGCACTACCGATGATTTTCTGATAATCCTTCTCATATTCGGTTCGCAGATCTCTTCCTCCATTCACAGAGACCGGATAATTTTTTCTCCGTTTTGAACAGAGCAACTGATTCCATTCCATTGTCATTCTCCTCGTTTACACAATTCTCATGCAATCAGTATATCAAATGTAACAGGTATATTCAAACCGAAAATGCATATAATACATTCATGATTGAATATAGAAATGAGGCTTATATTATGAAACAGACTTTTCCCTATCCGGCAGAACCGCTCCCATATGCGTATGACTGCCTATGCCCGGTGCTTTCTCCGGAAACACTGGAATTCCATCATGACAAGCATTACAAGACCTATGTTGATAATCTCAACAGTACTCTGGCCGATTTTCCCAAGCTTCAGACTGCATCTTTGGAGGAACTATTGATCCATCCGGAGGATATCCCGGAATGCATCCGCACATCCATCCGGAATAACGGCGGTGGTGTGTATAACCATGAGCTTTACTTTCACTGTATGCAGGGTTGTGGTTTCCGGATGCCGGAAGGCACCCTGGCAACCGCTATCCAGCGGGATTTCGATTCTCTGGATAACTTCCAGCGGATGCTTACCAATGCAGCGGTCCGTCAGTTCGGTTCCGGCTATGCCTGGCTCGTAGTGGAAAACGAGAAACTATCCGTTGTCAGTACTGACAATCAAAATACTCCCATAACCGAGACACAGAAACCAATCCTGTGTATCGATGTATGGGAGCACGCATATTATCTGCAGTATCAGAACCGCAGAGCCGATTATGTTTCCAACTGGTTCGGCCTGATCAACTGGCCGTATGTTCAGTCTTTACTGGAAGGACAATAACTCAGATACTTCCTTCCTCTTCGGTGCCTCCGGCTCAAACACCGGGTATCCGATCGCTATCAGGGCGGCTACCTGCTGCCCTTCCGGCACATCAATCACTTCTGCAATCTTCGTTTCGTCAAAGATGCCCATGATAACAGAACCCACTCCCTGTTCATGTGCTGCCAGGCAGAAAGTCTGCGTTGCGATTCCGGCATCAAACATCTCCCAGCGATCCTCTTTGGAGGTAGTATAAGAGCCATCCTTCTCATAACCGGAACGGTTCTTTACCATAGTTACCACTACCAGATCCGCACAGTTCCGGATTGTTTTGGTGTTATACTCGAATCCAAGTACACAGTCTGTTGCGATTTTTTCAATCTTCTCCCTGTCCTCCACCACAATATATCTGGTAATCTGTGTGTTCTTCCAGGATGGGGCATATGCAGCAGCACCTACGATTGTTTCCAATACCTCATGTGGCACTGCCTCTTCTTTAAACTTTCTGCAGCTTCTCCGTGTCTTAATGCATTCCATTGCTTCCATTGTTCATTTCTCCTTTCGTATTATGGATTGTATATTGTATTATCTCGTTACAGGCTGCCTGCTTTCCATGCCTGCAGCACCTTCTCCAGATCCTCCCTGGTCTCCATCTCATTGACCACACCGCGGATCCGGGTAGAATTCGGATATCCGGTCGTGTACCAGGATACGTGCTTCCGCATCTCGTGTACACCGGTGTATTCTCCTTTGAACTCTATCATCATATCCAGATGAAGCAGAATCATATCCACCACCTCTGCTACGGATGGCTTTCCGGGGGTTTCTCCTGTCCGGAGTGCCTCCTTGATCTGTGAAAATATCCACGGATTACCTTTGGCACCTCTGCCGATCATAAATGCATCACAGTTCGTTTCTTCCTTCATCCGCAAGGCATCCTCCGCCGTCAGGATATCGCCGTTCCCGATTACCGGAATAGATACTGCCTCTTTCACCTGCCGGATAATGTCCCAGTCGGCTTTGCCTGCATAATACTGTGTCCGTGTTCTGCCATGAACTGCGACTGCCGCCGCTCCGTTTCTCTCTACAACCTGTGCAACCTCTACGGCATTTACATGTTCATCATCAATGCCCTTGCGCATTTTTACCGTCACCGGAATGGATACCGATTCCGAGATTGCCGCTACGATCTCACCTGCCAGGGATGGATTCTTCATAAGTGCGGAACCTTCTCCGTTATTAAACACCTTCGGCACTGGACATCCCATATTTACATCTATAAAATCAAATCCAATCGCCTCGATCTGCTTCGCCATATCTCCCAGCAGCCGCGGTTCTGACCCAAACAACTGCAATCCGATCGGCTGTTCCCGCTTATCCAATGCAAGCAGCGGAATCGTATTCCGATTCTTATAATACATTGCTTTCGCACTTACCATCTCTGTGTAAAGAATATCGCAGCCCTGCTCTTTACAGAGCAGCCGGAAGGGCAGATCTGTCACACCCGCCATCGGTGCCAGTATCAGTTTATCCTGTATGTCAATGTTTCCGATTCTTGCGTTCATACCTAGTGTTCCTGCTTCTCATAGATCAGCTTCAGACCCTTCAGTGTCAGATCCGGATCATAGATATCGATCACCTTTGTCTCCTGGGAAATAATTTTTCCAAGTCCACCGGTAGCTACAACCTTTATATGATCCAGCTTCGCTTCCTGTTTGATCTTATGTACAATGTACTCTGTCTGACCGATACCTCCATAGATCAATCCTGCCTGCATACTAGTAACTGTATTCTTCGCCAGAATGCTCTCCGGCTTACGGATCTCTATCTCCGGCAGCTTTGCCGCATTATTCCAAAGTGTATTGGCCGAGATCCGGATGCCCGGCGAAATCACACCTGCAACCAGACTGCCATCCTCGGTCACCAGATCATGGGTGGTTGCCGTTCCGAAATCTATTACGATCACCGGTCCGCCATACAGCTCGTATGCTGCGACCGCATCTACAATTCTGTCTGCGCCCAACTCCCGCGGATTCTCCGTTGCCAGCTTAATCCCTGTACGGATTCCCGGTCCGACAATAATCGGTTTTACATGAAAATATTTTAAAATACCACTTGTAAGCGAATGCATCACATCCGGCACTACGGATGCTACAATCACTGCATGGATTGACTTTACCGAAAGATTTCTTGCATTCAACAGATCCATAAAGAAGATTCCATATTCATCTGATGTCCGCGGAATCTTGGTCGTCATTCGGAAGGTTCCCTTTATTTCATCACCATCAAACAAACCTATAGTAATATTTGAATTTCCAACGTCAATTGTCACTAACATAATATGCCTCTCCTTAATCAGATTTCATAATCCACACAGCACCGGCTGGTTTTTACCTTTGCGATTTCTCCGGCAACTGCAACATGTGCTGGATGAACTGCATATTTCTCACAATCCTCCATGGAGTCAAAATCTGCAAGCAAGATCAGCTGTGCATTGTCCCTTGGTGCCTGCTCTGCATTGACACCTACCTCCATCTTCCTCAGAAACGGAATCTGTGCCGGAAGCTCCAGCAATTTATCCCCTAATCGTCTGGCTTCCTGCGTTGGTGTCAGATCTCCGTTTTCGCGGATGCCAAACATTACCACATGTCTTATCATCTCCAATTCCTCCTACTCTTCTATGTCTATTTTCTCGCCTAAAAAGAATACCTTATAATATGTCTCCAATGCCTCCAACAGTTCTCTCCGGCGTTCCCGGATCTGCTTGATCTTCAATGCACTTCCAATATCATCATATAACAAGTCACCTTCATTGGCCGCTGTAATAAAGTTCAGATTTCCCTTTGAATCATACTCCAGTGTCAGAATACCACCGATTTCTTCCGTAAAAGTTACGCACATGATCTGCAGCTCCCGTTGGATTCCATCCGGAAGATTTTCAAAATCCTCATTCAGATAATATTTCTCCTCGTATTTGGATGATACACATAAAATCACATTGTCCTGATGCATAAATCTGCCTCCCGTATCTTCTATTCCTCCGCCCAGAAATCTACCGGATCCCGCCAGTCACAATACCAGCCGTTTTTCCCCAGTGAATATCGGAACATATACTTTGCATAAATCTCATCTTCCGGAATAAATGTCTGATTCCAGTATCTGGAATCAGCTGAATTCTCCCGGTTATCACCCAGCAGAAAATAACTGTCTGACGGAACGATCCAGTCATCCTCGCCATCCCGCAGCTCTCTGGTCATCCCTTGCACATAATCATCCCGTACCCGACGGTCATTCACATAAACACCATCTGTACGCAGTTCTACATGGTCTCCTGGGCAGCCGATCACCCGTTTGACCATAAACTCGTTATATTCCGCGCTCCAGAATATCACAATCTCTCCATAGTCCGGCCGGTCAAACCAGTATGCCATCCGGTTACCGACAATCCGGTCTCCGGTCATGATCGTTGTCTCCATGGAACCGGACGGTACCTCCGCATGGAAGAACATCACCTGTGTCAGAATCAGTGCGATCAGAATGCCATATAGTATCGGAAGTATAAATGAATTTACAAATGACTTTATCTTCCTGGTCGGTTTCTCCGCTTCTTCTTTCAGGCTCTTCCGAAGCTCTGCCTGCCGTTCCGCTTCAAACTTCCGTTCAACCTGCGTCTGCGCTTCATGTAACAGATCTTCTGTCCGTTCCTTCTGATTTTCCGATAGCTCTACATCCTGCAGTTCATTTTCTAATGAATTATTACTTTTTTCCTTCACAATCTTTTCCTATCGTTTCTATCTCAATCTATATATCATGCCGCCTGCCGGCTACACGTTGTTTTCGCATTATGCCGGTATGTGCAGGCATACACTTTATTATATCACAGAATCCTGAATATGACCATAAGATAGCTTTTTTCTTCCGAAAACGGCCATAGCATATATGCACAGTCCGCAATCTGCAGTTCCTGCTTTTCATAGGATTTTCCCAGTTCCTGTTCCAGCTGGTATGCCCCTTCTACCCTTGACAGCCGCATCCGGTGCAGGCCGGCACTTCCTTGTTCGCTCAGCCGTTCTATTGCTTCTTCTCTGAGTGCAGCATCCTCCCGAAGGAATGTCGTATACTCATACCCCAGATATATTATGCCGCCATATTGTTTCATAGCTTCCAGAGATTCTTCTGCAAAGCTCCGGTTTAACTGCTCTGCGATCCTCTGAACCTGCTGCCGTACCGATAACGGATAGTGTTCTTTCTGCAGGGTAAGTATCAGTGGCATATACACCTGACTGTGAAAGCCCATGCAAATAATCCGGTCAAACTTTTTGTCCTCATATGGTTCCAATATTTCCTGCAGTTCCCGGAATCCCGGATTTTCTCGAACCCGGAGGTCATAAGCCTCTTTCCATTTCTCCAGTTCACTGCTTCCTTCTTCACATGCCTTCTGAAATGCTGTTACCTGTGTTTCCGTTAATCCTGCCACATCTATGCAGATGGTATGCACATTCTCCTTTTTCTTCACCTTAGACACGGCTTTCTCCAGCGTCTCCGGATTGCAATCCAGCAAAAACACCTGTCGGTCTTCTTCTAATAATCGTTCCAGATCCAGATCATCACAGGCACCTGCTCCTATAACCAATACCTTTTCGCCCTGCTTTGCATCTTTGACCACATACTCTGTCAGATCATTTCGATAAGCCTTCCACCGCTTCTCTGCTCCATCTATTCTCGGATTTCCACTCATCTTATGCCTCTTATTTCTCTATTCTGTATCTGTTCTATCGGCATATCACTCAGATCCTGACTGAGCTGAAGCCATAATTTACAATATGCTGCAATCGGCGCAATGCCCTCCGGTATCTTCACTCCGCAGTCTCTGTATGCCTGTTTGGTTTCATAACCATCCTGCATCTGCTCAATCCCGAGTAGATATACCGGAATGTCCTTCTCTGCCATTGCCCGGACAAAGTTCCGAAATGCACTATCTACCCGCATCGTTCCCGCATGGTAACTCTGTATCAGAATTGCACGGATGCCCTGTACCTGTTCCGGCGCCGGATACACGATTCCGGGTGCATTATGCAGCCAAAGGATCCCGGATTCTTTTTTCAGTATATGATAATCATAGGCATGGTTCGTCTGTATCTGCAGATTGTCTTTCGCCTTCAAATCGGTCATATGTGCAAGCGCCCCCGCTATCCAGACTCCATCCCGGTCATACCGGCCAACATATTTTTCATAAACACTGTGCAGATCATCCTCAAACACCGCATGTTCCATCAGTCGGTCACCCCGATGAATATACGTATTGCCATCCGCATTCCGATAAACAACGCCTACGCCACAATACCCATCTAATATCCGTTGCACCGCATAGCGGAAATTATCCAGTCCGTTCGCCCGTGCATCCTCCAACGGATAATTACTGGATACCAACAGGATTGGAACCGACTGATTTCCATATACATATTCCAGCATGGCCGCAGTGTATTGCAGTGTATCCGTTCCATGACAGACAATGATCCCGCCATATTCCGCAGCTTCTATGCAAGCTCCGACTTCATCCAGCAGCTTTACCAGATACTCAGCCTCCAGATTTTCACTCAATATCTGATATGGCATCCGGCTGTTTATTTCCACTTTTTCTGCCAGAGCCGGATATTTCATCTGAAATAAGCGCAGCACTTCATACGGTGCCTCTGTATCCGGAGAAATCCAGCCATCCTGTTTTACCTTGCTGCCAATTGTTCCGCCGGTTGCGATCATTGCTATTCTCATACTGAATCCCTTCATTTCTTATTGAAATTAGTATCAAGGTATCAAACCTTTTTCTATCTGTCAATTCCTTATATGATTGTTTTTGAGAAAAAAATTCATCCTTTATTGACAAGGTATAATTCCCCCTCTATAATTAAAATAATATTATCATATAAAGGGGGATATTTTATGGGATTTCAATTAGCAGATGACAATGATCCATCGCCATCTTCGAAGCGTAACTCACCGACCGGTTCTTCCGCCGCAGATGATTTCTCGCCGGATACCGATACCGGCAAGTCAAAACAGGATGACTGGAATGAAGGCTTTGGTCCACAGGTCAATGATACTGTTTTTATAGCGAACCAGTATCAGGGTTCCAGACCTGCTGCCACATCTGTTTCATCAAAGTCGAGCGGACGTGTAACTAATTCTTTTCCACCATTCCTCATGCTGATCAGCGCCGCATTAAACATCCTGTGCATGGTTCTGATCGTGATGCAGATTAAAGGAACTGTCACAGATGCACAGTCATTAATGACAGTCGCTTCCTCTTATACTTTATTAGTCGTAGCTGCTGAAGTATGTCTGATCGCGGATGCCATTGTCATGTGTGTAAAAGGAAACGGATTTGGGCTGATCATCTGGGCACTTTTCTTCCCTGTCATTTATTACTTTGTCCGCTGCAAACGCAATGGAGATTCTTCTCTGCTCGCAATCATTATCATCCTGTTAATGCTGATCACCGGAGGAGTATATTTCTTCTCCGTTTCATCCGCAATATCCGGCTTCAATATAAGCGGGCCACAGGACGTCAGCACCGATCCTGCCTTAGCGGAACAAGTTAACCGTCTTCCTTCCCAGACTCTGAAATATGGCGGAAAGGAATACAGCTATCAGAGCATGATTGATGCCAATATTGTCAAGCCTGTTTACAGCCTGATTCCTGAAACGAAGGATGCCGGTAAGCGGCTGTCTATCTCCGGCACCTTAGCTACGGACAGCAGTCAGACTATCGAGATTCAGATCAACACGGGTTCCTTCAAGATCTTCCAGATTACGATCGGATCCACTACTTATACCACGGATACTGAAATCAATAATGCTTTAATACCATTATTGGCGAACACAAGTGCAAACTAAATCTTTTAATATAACAGCTATGGATAAGACCTGCAGGATGAAAACTGCGGGTCTTATTTTTATGCGAGAATCCAGCATATTCCCATAGCAATCCGTTCCTGTACATTGCTGAAATGTCCACCCTCCTGCCATTCGAATACTACCCGTTCTGCATTTTTATCCTGTTCTAATTGTTGATACTGCTTTTCGGTAATTTCTCCGATTCGTTTCATAAGCGGGTGCTTAGTCTTAGGTTCCCGTTTGCCTAGACTCAAATAGATTTCAGAGTTTCTCTGAAGAAATGACTGTTGCATATATATCTCCCATCCCGGATACCATAAAGAACCCGAACAACAGACTGCCCCATCAAACACCGTACTCTGATACAATGTCCATAAAGAGAACAGTCCGGCCAGGGAATAGCCTGCAAGATATAATTGCTGATGATCCGGCAGTCTGGTATTGATCATTGGTATTATTTCCTTTTTTATCGCTTCCATCAACACCCTGCCCTCCCCGGCAAAGCACCTGCCTTTCATGCAATCATCCACCGGCCATGGTGTAAGCATCCGATCCCAGTCACTCACTGCCAACTCGCAAAAACTGAATTCTACCCCGGTAATCATTTTCACCCGTTCGTATAGATCAGCTGCCCGAAAGTCCATCTCCCGATTGGAAATATACAGGATCACCGGAGCACGGTCTTCCACTGATATAAAGTTTAACTTATTCTTCATTTCATTCATTGACTTCTCTTCCATCTCTAATGTATCCACATTTCCCTCATCATAGCAAGAAAGTCCTGTGGGCTTTCACCTACAGGACTCTTCTTTATGATTTTGTATTTATTTAAGGTCTTGACTATACAACACCCTGAGCTAACATAGCATCTACTACCTTCTCGAAACCGGCAATATTAGCACCAGCTACATAATCAGCATTGCCACCAACTGTCATGTTATATCTCTTAGCAGCGTCTGAAATGTTCGCATAGATTGTCTCCATGATGCCCTTCAGCTTACCGTCTACCTCTTCGAAGCTCCATGAAAGTCTCTCAGAGTTCTGGCTCATCTCAAGTGCAGATGTAGCAACACCACCAGCATTAGCAGCCTTACCACCTACGAATAATATGCCACTCTCCTGCAAGTACTTTGTAGCATCCAATGTAGTAGGCATATTAGCACCTTCCGTAACTGACTTGCAGCCATTTGCTACTAACTGCTTAGCATCCTCAAGATTCAACTCGTTCTGAGTTGCACATGGAAGAGCAAGGTCACACTTGATTGACCATACACCATGATCATTTGCATCCTTCTTTACATGATACTCAGCAGATGGACGAGCAGCTGCATAAGCATCCAAACGTGCACGCTTAACTTCCTTAACTTCCTTCAGAAGTTCTACATCGATTCCTTCCGGATCATAAATCCAGCCTGTTGAATCAGAACAGGTTACGCACTTAACACCTAACTGCTGAGCCTTCTCAATAGCATAGATTGCTACATTACCGGCACCGGATACAGTTGCAGTCTTTCCTTCCAGACTCATTCCATGATCCTTCCACAGTGCATTGGTTAAGTATAATAAACCATAACCGGTAGCCTGTGTACGAGCAAGAGAACCACCCCAGGTAAGTCCCTTACCGGTAAGAACGCCCTCGAACATACCCTGAATTCTCTTATACTGACCAAACATATAACCGATCTCACGTGCACCAGTTCCGATATCACCAGCTGGTACATCGATATCAGCACCGATATATTTTCCAAGCTCTGTCATAAAGCTCTGGCAGAAAGCCATAATCTCTCTATCTGACTTACCCTTAGGATCAAAGTCAGAACCACCTTTACCACCACCGATCGGAAGTGTTGTAAGTGAGTTCTTAAAAATCTGTTCAAATCCTAAGAATTTAATAATACCTAAGTTAACAGAAGGATGAAGTCTTAAACCTCCCTTGTAAGGTCCGATTGCATTATTAAACTGTACACGGAAACCACGGTTAACCTGTACCTGTCCATTATCATCTACCCATGGTACTCTGAACATGATCTGACGATCTGGTTCTGTAATTCTCTCAAGAATAGCGTTCTTTCTGTAAAGGTCCTCATTGGCATCGATAACCGGTCTCAATGACTCCAATACCTCAGTTACTGCCTGTAAAAACTCAGGCTGATCAGCGTTCTTCTTCTGTACTATCTCAAGTACTTCATCAACGTATGACATCACAAAACTCCTCCTTATAATAAATAATACTCCTCGAACGAAAGCGGTGTAATTGACCTGCATATGCTAAAATCATAATGAGGTCGCGGTTCATTATGACTGCATATAGAAATCCCTGAAGCAAATAACGTTCAGGGATTGTAAGACGCCTTTGTTCTAGGCTCAATTATATTATATATATTTTCTTTTTTCAATGATTATTTCAGGCAGTTATCCGAAAAATATCAGATTCTGTCTCCGGAATCTGTTTCTAACCGATTTCCGGAACCCTTGCCAGCAGATATGAATAAATTTTCTCAGCATATGCTCTTTTTCCCGTAAAATGTAATACATACTGCTGCTTGCCGGACTGTATCTGGATCATGACATAATCAATATCCGGACTCGGTTCTACCCACTGTACTCTTGAAACCTCATCATACGGAAGCAGTTTCTCCCCATTATGAAGAATCAGCTTTATATGCTCTTCGGTGAATTCATACGTGATGTCATATGCCTGCTGCCGGAATGAGGCTTTCAGCAGATAAACGCCATAGAATGCAGCCACCGCTGCAACCGCTATCACAAGGAATTTCATAGACGGAACCCGGATTGCTAATAGGACTCCGAGGATTCCAAGCACTAAAAATACGGCTCCGGTAATCCGGTAGCCGATCCGTCCCGCTTTACTTTTTTTTACTGTATATTCCATAGTACCTCCTCGCCTGTCGGCTCGGTTGACAATTTTCAATAAGGATTTGCACGTACGCCGTGCCTACCTCGCCTGCCGGCTCGGTCACCGGGCTGCGCCCTATACAACAAAACGGCAACTCGTTGCTTTGTATGCAAGCATACCGCAACGATTGTCGTTTTGTTGTGCACGGCTTGAGCCTTATCTGTATATGATATCGTCGCGGCCAGGGCCGTTGGAGATGATCGTGATTGGGAAGCCGATATGCTTCTCTACAAACTCAATATACTTCCGGCAGTTCTCCGGTAAGTCTTCATATTTCTTAATGCCGCGGATGTCACACTTCCAGCCCGGCAGAGTCTCCAATACAGGCTTTGCCTTCTCCAGTAAGGTCGTGGTTGGGAAGTCTGTGGTTACTTCACCATCGATTTCATAACCGGTACATACCGGAATCTCATCCAGATAGCCTAATACATCCAGAACAGTAAATGCTACATCTGTGGTTCCCTGTACACGACAGCCGTACTTGGATGCTACACAGTCAAACCATCCCATTCTTCTAGGACGTCCGGTAGTAGCACCGTACTCGCCGCCATCACCGCCACGTCTTCTTAACTCATCTGCTTCCTCGCCGAAGATTTCGCTGACGAATGCACCGGCACCTACCGCACTTGAGTATGCCTTACATACGGTAATGATCTTCTTAATCTCATATGGCGGAATACCGGCACCGATCGCGCCGTAACCTGCCAGTGTTGAGGATGATGTTACCATCGGATAAATACCGTGATCCGGATCCTTCAGGGAACCTAACTGTCCCTCTAACAGGATATTCTTGCCATCCTTGATCGCCTGATATAAATATGCGGAAGTATCGCATACATATGGCTCGATCATTTCCTTATATTCCATTAATGTCCGGAAAATCTCATCTGCCTTTAACAATGGCTGATGATATAAATGCTCAAGTAATACATTCTTCTGAACGATCACACGCTCGATTTTCTCTTTCAGAGCATCCTCATCAAACAACTCACTTACCTGAAAACCGATCTTCGCATATTTATCTGAATAGAACGGTGCAATTCCGGACTTGGTAGAACCGAATGACTTACCTGCCAGTCTTGCCTCCTCATACGTATCGAATAGAATATGATATGGCATAACGATCTGTGCACGATTGGAAACCAGAATCTTCGGCTTCGGTACACCCTTTGCCACAACGTCATCAATCTCATGAACCAGCTTCGGAATATCCAGTGCTACACCGTTTCCGATAATACTGGTTGTATGTCCGTAAAATACGCCGGACGGAAGTGTATGCAATGCGAATTTACCATAATTATTTACAATGGTATGACCTGCATTTGCACCACCCTGGAACCGAACAATAATATCGGATTCCTTCGCTAATGTATCTGTAATCTTACCTTTTCCTTCGTCGCCCCAATTGGCTCCCACAATTGCCTTTACCATACGTGCATCCTCCTGCTACATCTGTCACAATTCAATGTCATTGCGAAATAAACCCACAATGCTTTTTCAGTATACATCATATCGTCCCATAAGTAAAATCAATATTTATTATATTTTTCATAATCATTAATTATGCCACCAGCAGCTTCATCAATCCATTCGCCGCTACCGACAGCGGCAGGCGGTCATCATTGACCACACAGATATGCCGTTTCGGTATCTGTTTATCGAACTGCAGGACAAACAGTTCATCCGCATCGATATAACGCTGTGCAAAATCCTGTACCACACAGCCGATTCCCAGATTCTGCAATGCAAATTGTACGATCATATCACTGGTCGCCAACTCGAACTCCGGCTCCAATGTCACCTGTTCCTCATTCAGAAATCGATCCACATAATGTCTGGTACTGGTATTTTCTTCCAAGCATATGATCGGCATGTCATTTAACTGTTCATATCGGAGCATCTGCGATTTATAGCTCCAGAACCGGCTACCCGCCACGAACACATCCTGTATCTCCCGTGCCGGAAGAATCTGCAGATGCTTCTGCTCCTCGAACGGAGTGCTGACAATTCCGAAATCGATCCGCCCTGCCTTCAGATGTTCCAGTGTCTGTGGGGTCGGGGCATTGGTCACCGTAACCTTGATATCCGGATACAGCCTGTGGTAATTACGGAGAAACGGGAGCAAATAAAACTGCAATGTCATATCACTGGCTCCGATCCGGATCTCTCCAGTCTTCATATTCAGCATTTCCTGCAGTTTCTGTTCTCCCAGTGCGATCTGTTCATATCCGTTTTTCACATAAGAATAAAGCATGGTTCCCTCTTTGGTCAGGGATACACCCTTTACGGTTCGGACAAAGAGACTGACACCCAGCGCCTGCTCCAGCTGTTTCAACGCCTGACTGACTGCCGGCTGGGAGATGCAGAGTTCACCCGCCGCACCTGTGATGCTTTTATATTTCGCCACATAATAAAATATCTTATAATATTCCATACTGATATTCATGCTCCGCTGCCCTCCTGTCATAGCTTCATTCTATCATCAATCATCCGCTCTGTCATGCAGAATCATTCAGTGGCATTTCTTCCATTGGCATATAGCATAATAAACAAAAGACCGTCTGCTTATCATTTATCTATCATGTAAAGCAGACGGCCTCTTATTTATTACTTATTATACATTAATCTCTGCGGTCATACCCAGAATATCGCGGTTAGCATCCAGAATCGGCTGTACCACTTCATCCAGAAATTCCTCTGTCTGTTCCGGTGCACGTCCCACGAAGTTCTTAGGCTCTAACAGTGCCTCGATCTCCTCCTTGGTCATACCGAATGCAGGATCTGCAGCGATTCGATCTACCAGATCATTCTCCTTGCCTTCCTTCTTCACAACAGCACCTGCTGCCATGGAATGCTTGCGGATACGTTCATGCAGTTCCTGACGATTACCGCCTCTCTTAACTGCATCCATCATAATATTCTCTGTTGCCATGAACGGAATCTCCTTCATGAACCGCTGATAAATAACTTTATCATATACAACCAGGCCATCTACGACATTCAGATACAGATCCAGAATACCGTCGATTGCGAGGAATGCTTCCGGAACAGAAATTCTCTTATTGGCAGAGTCATCCAAAGTTCTCTCAAACCACTGGGTGGCTGCTGTAATTGCCGGATTAATAGAATCTGCAATCACGTAATTTGACAGGGATGCAATTCTCTCACTTCTCATTGGATTTCTCTTATATGCCATCGCAGAAGAGCCGATCTGATTCTTCTCAAATGGCTCCTCGATCTCCTTCAGATGCTGAAGCAGACGAATGTCATTCGAAAACTTATGCGCGCTCTGTGCAATTCCGGATAATACATTCAGAATTCTGGAATCCACTTTCCGTGAATAGGTCTGCCCGGATACCGGATAGCACTCTGCAAATCCCATCTTTTCCGCAATCTTTTTATCGATCTGGCGGACCTTCTCATGATCACCATTAAACAGCTCCAGGAAGCTTGCCTGTGTACCGGTCGTTCCCTTAGATCCAAGCAGTTTCTGCTGACCGATCATATATTCCAGATCACTTAAGTCCAGTAACAGCTCCTGCATCCACAGGGTCGCACGCTTGCCAACCGTTGTCGGCTGAGCCGGCTGGAAATGTGTAAATGCAAGAGTCGGAAGGTCTTTATAGGTTCTGGCAAATTTTGCAAGTTCATTGATCACGTTGATCAGCTTCTTACGAACCAGCTTCATGGCCTCTGTCATCACGATCACATCTGTATTGTCACCGACATAGCAACTGGTCGCACCCAGATGGATAATGCCGGCTGCCTTTGGGCACTGCTGACCATAGGCATATACATGACTCATTACATCATGACGCACCAGTTTCTCCCGTTCCTTTGCAACCTCATAATTAATGTCATCGGCATGTGCTTTTAACTCATCAATCTGTTCCTGAGTAATAACCGGTTTGCCATTCTCGCTCAGTCCCAGCTCCAGTTCTGTCTCTGCCAGAGCGATCCACAGCTTACGCCATGTCTTAAACTTCATGTCCGGTGAGAAGATATACTGCATCTCGCGACTTGCATATCTGGCTGATAACGGGCTCTGATAAATCTCATTGTTACTCATTGTACTTCCTCCTAAAACTTGTTTGTTGTTGTTCCTCGCTTGAACTCCTCATGTTCGCCGCGGATATCCTCTGTCGGCCGCTTGATTGGATAATTACCGCTGAAGCAGGCATCACAGTACCCGCAATGATCATGGATCAGCTCCGGCAGACGGTTCAGCTCCAGATAGCCGAGCGAATCCGCTCCGATGATCCGGCAGATCTCTTCCACTGTCTTGTTATGGGCGATCAGCTGATCCTCATCCGGTATATCCGTTCCGAAATAACACGGATGTAGAAATGGTGGTGAACTGATTCTTACATGCACCTCTGTTGCTCCGGCCGCCTTCAGCATACCTACGATCCGGTCACTGGTTGTTCCCCGGACAATCGAGTCGTCGATCATAACGACCCGCTTTCCCTTCACAACCTCTTTCAGGACATTCAGCTTCACATTCACGCTGGACTCCCGCTGGCTCTGCTTCGGTTTAATAAAGGTCCGGCCTACATATGTATTCTTAATAAATGCTGTACCATATGGAATCCCGGACTCCAGCGCATATCCCATGGCTGCCGCATTTCCGGACTCCGGAACACCGACTACCAGATCTGCCTCCACCGGATGATCCTTTGCCAGACACCGTCCCGCAATGATTCGGGACGCATACACGCTCATACCATCAATATGACTGTCCGGTCGTGCGAAATAAATATATTCAAAAATGCATCGTGCATGTTTCTCCTGACACATGCTCTTTACAGACTGGATTCCATTCTCCGGCGAGATCGTTACAATCTCTCCCGGTTCCACATCCCGGACAAACTCTGCGCCAACGGTATCCAGTGCGCAGGTCTCCGATGCCAGGAAATACGTATTATCCCGCTTTCCTATGCATAACGGACGGAATCCGAATGGATCTCTGGCTCCGATCAGCTTCCTCGGGCTCATGATCACAAGAGAATAGGCACCTTCGATCTTCTTCATAGCCCTTGCCACTGCATCCTCAACGGTGGTTGTATTTAACCGTTCTCTCGCTATATGATATGCAATCACCTCAGAGTCAATCGTGGTCTGAAAGATAGCGCCGGTATACTCTAACTCTCTCCGAAGCTCCGGTGCATTGGTCAGATTACCGTTATGCGCCAGTGCCAGAGTCCCCTTTACATAATTC
>HF991350.1:34911-36956 GCA_000431515.1 Clostridium sp. CAG:632
GTGCATTCTCACGGGTACTGGAGCCCGCTGTCGAATACCGCACATGTCCCACGCCGATATTTCCTTTTAATTTCTCCAGATTCTCCGGTTCAAATACTTCATTAACCAGTCCCATTCCCTTATAGGACAATACCTTTCCCTTTGGGCCTTCTGTATCTGACACCGCAATACCACAACTCTCCTGTCCCCGATGCTGAAGTGCGAACAATCCATAATACACGGACGGTGCTACATCTTCGCCATCAAAGCTGTACGCTCCAAAAACCCCACATTCTTCATGGAGTTCTTCTTCCTCATATGCATGATCCATAATCTGTTCGGACATTCTTGTTCTCCTTGTAGTTTATTCTTTTGTCAATCAACCATGTATCATTATGTCCTTTTTCCGGGAAACTGTCAATGGTTGTTTCCCGTCATGTCGCATTTCTACATTTTACACTGGCATATCATTCTATGATTTGTTATAATTAACAAAAAGTCAGAAAGGGGAGTATTCACTATGTCTGAATCCGTATCCGAAAAAAGAAAATATAAACGTCTTCCGATTAAATTAACACTGGAGGTATCTTCTTTATTTAAGCAAAACGAACAACTGCAAATCGGAAACGCCGAGTTTAATGTATTTAATATTTCAAAATCCGGTCTCGGCTTCACAACCACAACTCGGATTCCACTTGGTTATTATTTCAATGCAGCCATTAAATTCGACGGCACCACAGATATACTCCGCTATGTTGTAAAGATCATTCGTACAGAAGAGCTGGACAATGGTTTATATCTGTACGGTTGTGAGTTTGTCGGACTTGCAAACATCTATGACTATCTCTTTGATGAATATGAATCGAAGGTTGAGAACTAAGGGCATATGTCCATTACTCCGGAATCAGTATGCCCCTTTTTATTTTTGCCAGAAGAATCCTCCTACAGGATTCTTCGATCCGTTCCTCCGATATCTGTCCCTCTGCCACTGCATTCAGAATGCCCTGATAGCAGGCATTATAATCCTGTGGCATCAGTATCATATCACAGCCTGCGAGCACAGCCTTCTGTGCCGCTTCCTCCTGACTGTAGTTTTTTGTAATCGATCCCATCTGAAAAGAATCCGTAATCACAACTCCCTGATATCCAAGCTCCTCCCGCAGATACCCGGTCACCACCTCCTTTGACAAGGTAGACGGTTCCGCCGGATTCACTTCTGAAAGCGCCAGATGTGAGATCAGGATTGCATCCACATCTTCTTCGATTGCCTTCTCAAACGGCAGAAATTCCACTGCTTCCATTTCCTCTAACGTCGTATCCACCTGTTGCAGATTCTTATGCGTATTTCCGCTGACTGCACCATGGCCCGGAAAGTGCTTGGCAACTGCACTGACACCCTGCTCCTGCAGGCCCCGCACTTCTTCTCCGACCATCTGTGCCACCAGACCGGCATCATTGCCAAAGGACCGGTTCCCGATCTCGTAATTCTGCGGATTCGTCAGAACATCCGCATCCGGAGCAAAGTCCAGATTAAATCCATATCTTTGCAATCCTTCTGCCAGTGTTTTCCCAACTTCATATGCCTGCTCCGGATCACCGGTCATTCCAATATCCTGCATAGGGCCTACATTCTCCATACTAATGCCGGCGCAGCCACCCAGTCTGGACACGATTCCACCTTCTTCATCCACACCGACAAAGAGCGACAGCTTCGTCCGTTCCTGACAGGCTTTTATCAGCTCTGTCACCTGCGCATCATTTTCTATATTCCCGCTCATCAGGATTATCCCTCCGGGTGCATAAGTATCTATACTGCTCAGCATACCATCGGTTGCCTGTGTGAACTGATTGGCCGCTTTGGTCGTAGGATTAACCAGATTACCGGGTGTTACAAAGAACATCTGCCCTACCTTCTCTTCCAGCGTCATTGTCTGAAGTGTTTCCTTTACCCACGCTTCCGGAGTCAGTACCCAGTTCTCATCCAGCCGGGATGCAGCCTTCATCTGAACCGGTTCAATCACGCTGATGTCCGTCTCTGTTTTCTCTGTAAAAAGGCAACCGCCGGC
>HF991350.1:36963-45333 GCA_000431515.1 Clostridium sp. CAG:632
TACGCCACCCGCCGGCAGCTGCTGCGGTTCCCCACAGCAGCATTACCAGCGGCATAATATGACACAGGAATCTATTCAGTTTTCTCTTTCTGCTTTTTCCCATATATCCAGACCTTTATATCTCTACATTTCTTTGGTCTCTTATTACAATAATTCCTTCAGCATCTTATTTATCATGCCCGGATCAGCCTTGCCCTTCATGGCTTTCATCGTCTGTCCAACCAGGAATCCGATTGCTTTTTCTTTACCGTTTCTATAATCCTCTACAGACTGCGGATTGGATGCTATCACTTCCTCGACAACCTTCTTCAGTGCACCTTCATCATTTACGGTCTTTAAACCATGCTCTTCTACATATGCCTTTGGATCAATGTTTTCTGAGAATACTTTCTCGAATACTTCCTTGGCAACAGTACCGTTAATCTCTCTTGCTTCTACCATCTGAATCAATGCGGCCAGATGTGCAGCGGAGAACCGAATCTCATCTGCCTCCATCTCATGCTCCTTTAACAGCCGCATGGTCTCTACCATTAACCAGTTGGATACCTTCTTCGGTGCCGCACCAAGTGCGATCGTCTCCTCAAACAGATCTGCCATCTTTTTGGAAGACGTAATGATGTCAATATCATATTCCGGAATATCGTACTCTTCCTTGTATCTCTGCTGCTTCTCTGTTCTGAGCTCCGGCTGCTTCGCACGGATCTCTTCCATCCACTCATCACTGATTATGATCGGTACCAGATCCGGATCCGGGAAATACCGGTAATCCTGTGCATCCTCCTTAGAACGCATTGCATAGGAATATCCCTTTGTATCATCCCAGCGACGGGTCTCCTGAACAACCGCCTTGCCTTCTTCGATCAGATCGATCTGACGCTCCTGCTCATTTTCAATCGCTCTTGCAATCGCCTTGAATGAATTCAGGTTCTTCATCTCGGTACGGGTACCATACTGTTCTGCACCGACCTCCCGCACGGACAGATTCACATCTGCACGCATGGAGCCCTCGTTCAGCTTACAATCAGATGCTCCCAGATACTGAATGATCATTCTCAGTTTATCCAGGTATGCGATTACCTCCTCTGCCGAACGCATATCCGGCTCGGATACGATCTCGATCAAAGGTACACCGGAACGGTTAAAGTCAACCAAAGAGGTGTCATCATATGGATCATGTACCAGTTTTCCTGCATCCTCTTCCATATGAATCTCATGGATTCCTACGTATTTCTTATTTCCGTTTACCTCTATCTCTACCTTGCCGTTTCTGCAGATCGGATAATACAGCTGAGAAATCTGATAATTCTGCGGATTATCCGGATAAAAATAATTCTTTCGGTCAAATTTGCAATTTTTTGTAATTGTACAGTTCGTAGCCAGACCTACTGCAATCGCTTTCTCCACAACTGCTTTATTCAATACCGGAAGGGATCCCGGCATACCGGTACATACCGGACAGGTGTGTGTATTCGGAGCGCCTCCAAATGCCGTACTGCATCCACAGAAAATCTTTGTCTTTGTTGCCAGTTCAACATGAACCTCCAGTCCAATGACTGTCTCATATGCCTTACTCATTTTAAAGCCCCCTTTCTGTCAGTGCTGTCGGTCTCTTATAGCCTCTGCTCTGTTCAAAAGCATAAGCGGCACGAATAATAGTCTTCTCATCAAAAGGCTTCGCCAGAAGCTGCATACCTACCGGCATTCCATCCCGGTCAAATCCGCATGGAAGAGAAATACCCGGAAGTCCCGCCAGATTCACAGATACGGTATAAATATCACCCAGATACATCTTTAACGGATCCGATAAACTCTCTCCGATCTTCAATGCAGTTGTCGGAGCTACCGGTCCGAGGATCACATCATATTTCTCAAATGCCTTGTCAAACGCCTGCTTGATCAATGCTTTGGTTCGCAGTGCCTTAATATAATAAGCATCGTAATATCCGGAGCTTAATACAAAGGAACCTAACATGATTCTCCGTTTTACTTCCGGTCCGAATCCTTCGGAACGTGTCTTCTTATACATATTGTGAAGATCTGTATATTCTGCTGTCCGGTATCCGTATTTTACACCGTCAAACCGCTCCAGATTGGAGCTCGCTTCTGCGGAAGCGATAATATAATATGCAGGAATCGCATACTCTACCAGACTCAGGTCAAACTCTTCAACGATGGCACCCTTTTCCTCCAGTGTCTTGGCTGCTGCCAGAACCTGCTCCTTTACATCCGGATCAATGCCTTCGCCAAAATAATCCCTTGGAATACCGATTTTCATTCCTTTTACATCATCAACCAGTGCAGATGTAAAGTCTGTATCTGCACGATCTACCGAAGTAGAATCCTTACTGTCATGGGTACTGATGATCTCAAGCACTGTCGCACAGTCCGTTACATCCTTTGCCAGTGGTCCGATCTGATCTAAGGATGAACCATATGCGATCAGTCCATATCTGGATACCCTTCCATAAGTAGGCTTAATTCCGGTCACACCACAGAAGGCTGCCGGCTGCCGAATGGAACCGCCGGTATCCGATCCCAGTGCATATGGTACTTCCTCTGCCGCTACTGCTGCTGCCGATCCGCCGGAAGATCCTCCCGGAACCCGGTTCGTATCCCACGGATTCTTTGTTGCACCATAATAAGAGGTCTCTGTCGTAGAGCCCATGGCGAACTCATCCATGTTGGTCTTACCTACGATCACAGCTCCGGCCTTCTGAAGCTGAATCACTGCCTCTGCTGTAAAAGTCGGCTTAAAGTTACTCAAAATCTTTGAACTGCAGGTCGTCAGCATACCATTGATACACATATTGTCCTTAATGGCTACCGGAACACCGGCTAACGGTCCGCTCAGTTCTCCTGCATCTATCTTCTTCTGTACCTCTTCTGCCTGTGCCAGTGCAGCTTCCCGGTCAATGGTAACAAAGCTGTTATACTCTTTCTCCAGCTGTTCCATCCGATCCAGCGCTGCCTTTGTTGCCTCTACGGATGTCACCTCACCGGACGCAATCTTTTTTCCCAGCTCAACCGCTGTCAAACTCATTAAATCCATGTCACTGCCTCCTTAGTCAAATGTCTTCGGAACCTGATAGCATCCGTCTTTGCTCTCCGGTGCATTCAGAATCATATTATCTCTGTCATCGCCATTCGTTACAATATCTTCCCGAAATACATTATGCACATCAAAGGTATGACTCATCGGTTCTACGCCGTCTGTATCCAGTTCATTCAGTTTTCCTACATATGCCAGCATATCACTCATATCTTTCTTCGCCTGTTCTTTCTCTTCCTCTGAAAGCTCCAGCTTTGCTAATATGCCAACATATTCAATGGTTTCATCCGTAATTGTCATTTCATCAGCCTCCTTATGGTGATTTCATTTATCATTTACTTCTGTTCTTCTACCTGTTTTGCGGCATCCTTTTCAGCTTCTCTTTTCTCAAACGCACCTTTCAATGCCTGTAATCCAAAAATAATAATACCACCTGCCACAAAATATACAAATCCAAACGTCTTCCATGATAACGGATCTACCGGTTCACTGATAGAGGTCGGTCCCATCACGATCGCATACAGAGAGCCGATCATCATGCCCAGTATAAAATACATCATGGCACTTCTGTGTTTCTCCAGTCCACGTTTTAACAGCTTCACAATTGTAAAAATGCCAACTGCAACACCGGCAGCGAATATAATTACAATCGGAAGATAAGAAAAATCTCCTTTTATCACACCTGTCAGCAATCCCTTTAACGCACCGAGAATTGCCTGATAGATACCGAATACCAGAAGCAGGGTAGAACCGGAGATTCCCGGTAATACCATGGCAGAAATTGCACACATGGCGGCAAAAAATACATATATACACAGTCCAAAATTCAATCCGGAAATACTCAGATTCACATTTCCCTTTAATATACCATTCTGTGCCAGATACGTGATTGCTACCAGCAGCAGGATCCCAAGAACCGTAAATACAAGATTCTTGTACTTGCCCTTCAGTGTTTCTTTTTCTTCCATAATAATTAACGGAATCGAGAACAATACAAATCCAATAAATAAAGAACTGATTGCATAAATATGTTTTTCGAAGATGCTTGTGATCACCATGGCAGCTCCGGCCATACCGATAATCCAGCCACTGCCGAGCTTTAACAGAAAGAGGAAAGCTGCCTTCTGTTTCTCCTTATCCTTGCTCACAATATTATTCAGCGAATTAATGAAATCATCATACAATCCCAGAATAAATGCTATGGTTCCTCCCGACACCCCAGGCACACTGTCTGCAAGCGCCATCAAAAAGCCACCTAAAATCTTCATTATCATTGCTTAGTCCCTTTCTGAAATCACTTATTATTTAAATACTCTTTCCTATAAATAATACCAATCATGAGAAATGCTATCACGCAATGGTAAAGTCTGTCAAGGTCTTTTCTTATTTCTCTTTCTTCTCAGGATACCGCTTCCGTTTATGAATATAAATGTCAGAATACTGGTCATAAGAAGCAGCAGTCCGGCGAGCATTGAAACAGAATCTCCGGTAATCGGAACCGGAAGCTCCTGCTCCTTTTTATTCACAATATTCAGTTCTATTATCTGATCGTCTTTTGCTTCTACCGCAAATTCATACTTTAGCTCTTCATCAAACAAATACCCCAGTATGCCTTTTATTTCCTTAAAATAATACCTTCCATACGGGAGCTGTTCGATTTCAATTCTGCCGTCTTTACCGGTCACATATTCTCCGACCTTCTTTCCATCCCGGAACAGAGCAAATGTAACTCCCTGCAGCTTCTTATCATCATCTCCTTTCTTATTTAGAATAATCCGTGCCTTGTATAGCCGGTTCATCAGCGGCTGTTCCTTATTCACCTCTATTTTCCATCCGGTTTCTGTCTGGTCCGGCGGATACGTAAGTTCAAAATCATAGCTGTTCTCCTCTAATATATAACCATCTATGGTTTTTAATTCCTTCCAATAGTAGTTGCCGGCCGGCAATGCTTCCCGGATGCTGCAACAGCCCTCCCGATCCGTCATGCCGATGCCAACCAGGGAATCTTTTTTCACTACCTCTTCTCCTTGTGCATTCAAGACCTCCTCTGCCGCATATACACCAAACCAGACACCTGCAAGCCCTGCCGGTTCAAAGGTCCACGTGCCATCCTCCAACGGCACCGCCGACTCGCCCTGCTTATACAGCAGAATTTCCGCATCCATCACCTGATTTTCTACTTTGATGATTTCCGTCACATAACCTGCAGCGTCCTCATCATAGATCATCTCACACGGATATTTATCCTTACTCATAACAACCCCTGCCGGAGCTGCCGTTTCCATCATATAGTATTTCTTATTTCCGGTCAGATCCAGCTCCGGCGAATAAGTAACTGCCCCCGAGCCGGTCACAAAGGAACATACCTCCCTGTCTGTTCCATCTTCATAGATCGTAAATGTAATCCCCTCCATCGGACGTTGTTCGTATTGCAGATGCCATACAATTCCAAACTCGGTCTCCTCCTGTTCAGCTCCGACAAGCACCGGTCCGGTTTTTGCAACAGCTGCCCGACCGGTCATCTTCCGATCCACCATTGTAATTGTCTGCACCGGTTCTGCATTAACCGTAAACGGTATCGGATCTGCAATCGCATATCCATTCGGTGCCTCAAGCTCCACCAGAAAATAGTTTCCTCTCGGAACATACTCCCATATCTGCTTCGTCTCTGTTGTTGTCCATCGGGCTTCTACCGGTTCCGGTTGCGCCTCTTCCGGTTGTGTTTCTCCCGGCTGCAATTCCTCTCTTTCTCTCTCCTGCTGTGCCTGTTGCCGGATCTCCGTCTGTCCTACAAGTTTTAATATCTCATAGTGCCCATCTGCATCTACTGCCGGCCGCTTTCCATCAGTATCGGCATAGGCGATTGCAAGTGTTGCACCGTATAATGGCTCTCCTGCTTCATCTACCTTCTCTACCTGAATCCGATATGGCATATCCTCCACCCGGATGATCTGAACCACTCTACCATCCTCTGCTTCAGTTTCTCCCCTGTGCCACTCACCGGCAGGCATGCGATCTGCAGACAGCTCTCGATATTCCAGATATCCATCCAGTACCCGGATTTCCACTTCTTTCATCTCATAATATTCTGGGGCCGCAACCTCCTCCAACCGGTAATGTCCCTGGCTGATCCGACTGTCGAACCGAATGCATCCGGATTCATCTGTCGCAAATCGATCTCTCACTTTACCATCCACTGACAGACTCACATACTGCTTCTGCTCCAGATCATAGATTCGGAACTCTACCCTTCCATTGATTTTCTTTCCGGTCGTCTGATCCAGCTTCTGAATTTTCAAATATTCTCCCGCAAATTCATCCGTCAGTGTTACTGTTTCCCTGGACTTATTACTCCCTGTGCCATCCGTTACCGGAAGGGATATCTCATATGGTCTGATCGCACGATATACATTACCATCTCCCCGGTTTCCAATCGTCAGTTCCACTACCAGATAATCTCCCGGATAGCAGTCCTTAAATATCGCCTTTCCGTCTTTTCCTGTAACTGCTGTATAATATGGCTCCACATCCTCTAATACAGTTCCTTCCGTAATAGCCTTACCGTCTGCACCATAAGCAAGCTTCAGCCTCAGATCACCTGCCTCATCCGTTTCCAGCCTTTCCGAATCCAGCTCCGATTTCAGATATAGTGCAAATACGCATCCGGCCAGCGGTGTCGGTTCTGTAACACCAGTATTATCCTCTTCTGTTATTTTTTTTATCTCATAATCAGTCAATATTGGTATTTCTCTGCTCTCAACCTTTACAACCGGCTTCACATCAGCAATTAATTCCGGTGTGATTTCAACCGGATAAATATTCTGATCCAACTGATATCCGGGAGATGGTATTTCCTCCTTCACATAGTAAACCCCTTTCGGCAATCCTTCTATACATCCATAGCCGGCTTCATCTGTTATGATCTCTCCTCCATCTATCCGTTTTAATTCAGAAGACCCCGGTGTCTTTTCCACGTAAATTCCGTATTTTGCGCCCTTCAGGGTTGCATCCGCAGTCCGCTCTCCACCGGCCGCATCTGTCTTATAAAGCTCAATGATCCCGGATTTCTCCACTTCCCGGGAATTGACCAGGGCATAATAAATTCCGTTTGGCAGTTTTCCGGTCGTTGATCTGCGATAAATCTGCCGATCCAGCAGCCAGCCCTTTGGGGCTTTGGTTTCCACAATATAATAAGTACCTTTGGGCAATTCTTCCGATTCCCCATAAACACTATAAGCAGACAGGTCCGGTCCTCCCAGTATCGTACTGCCATTCGTCCGATCAGTAATGATCGTCGTTATCCGGTTATCTTCATAGGCACTACCATCATCATAGGCTTTTACCTGTGCCTTCTGTGCATCTTCCCGGGTCTTAAATATACCATATTCCGCACCAAGCATGCCGGCAGTTCCGCCCGCACCCATTTCAAAGCTTCTCCCCAGAACATCAAACGGATTCTCTTTTCTGATCTTTCCGACATAAATAATGCTATGCTCCGGAGTCTCTCTGGAGGTCAGTGTCCCGGTTGTAATAAAGGTCTGCGTATTCCGTTTCCCGACATCCACCGTATGAATCGCTTCTTCCGTCAGCCAGCCATTCGGCGCATAGATTTCCTTCACATAATAAGTATCAAGCGGAAGACCGTCTATCTGTCCGTAGATTCCATCCGGATTTTTCTTTATAACAATGGTCGCCTCCGCTCCTTCTGCCGCTGCCCCAAGCTGTGCCGCTGCCGTAGAAGCATATTGTACCTTTGCCTTCTCCGCTGCCTCATATGTATCATAGACACCATACACAGCACCAATCAGAGACACCGGATCATTGTTGATCGCCGGGAGTGCAGACACCTTATTTACCCGGATAGCCGCCGTATAATTCTGTTCCTTTGAAGTAATGCCTGCCGGGCTTCCTATATGCAGTTCCGGATCATAGGCTTCTTTTACATTCACCTTATAGATGGTCTGATCCAGCAGCCAGTGTCCGACTGCCTGTCTATGCTCATCCTGCGGTCCTTCCGTCTCCCTTACATAATAAGTGCCATAGACCAGCTTATCTACCTCACCGTAATCATTTCCCGCCATGTCCTTCCTGTCTATTCTGATCGCCGCAACCGGGTTCACATTAGCTTCCGCATCTGCCTTTGTCTTAAACACTCCATATACCGCTCCCTGCACGGAATATGGGGTTGTCATGTGTGTTATTGCCTGCTTATATACCCGGATACCACCCAGTGATTCTGTATATACTTTCAGATATACCCGGTGATTCTCCTGTGGCACAACTCCGTCACACCGAATCAGAGGCTGTACTCCTGCCTTTAC
>HF991350.1:45338-45687 GCA_000431515.1 Clostridium sp. CAG:632
GAGGCTGTACTCCTGCCTTTACAGCCGTAACATAAGTAACTATCCCCATATCTGCCCGGCTGACTCCCGTCAGCTCTGCACACCCTGTCGCCTCAATCGCCCGATTTGATTTTATCCGCAGCTGATTGCCGGCCTTTTCACATATAATCTCCTGCATGGTATTCTCAAAGTCAAATCGTTCAAATACACCATTGGTATCTGTCAAGACTGTCTCATAGCAAGCGGATGTGTGATTATATTTTAATTTATATTCCGGTGCTGTTTCCCGCTGTTCTCCCGCAAAACCGGGAATCTTATCCAAGGCATCCACATACTCCCGTACCATGTTGCAATACTCCAGGCTGGCATA
>HF991350.1:45715-49424 GCA_000431515.1 Clostridium sp. CAG:632
CATATCCGTCTGCACAGGCCCGCTCTACGCCATACCAGCCGATACCTTCACACGTTCCCTGCGTGTAGTATCTGTCGATGTAGTACCAGATTAAAAGCTGGGTTGCAACATATTCCTGCCACGCCACCAGATTCCCTGTGTGATCAAATCCACCCTCTGCATTCCGCGGTGCATCCAGAATCTTCGTTTTTCCAAGCACCTGCGCCACAGCCTGTTTCTGTCTCTCATTCAGCCTTGCATAATCAGTTCCTTCTGCGAACCCGGTACCACTCTGTAATGTCTTTGCAAAATCAATGCAATACAGAGATCTTGTCACTCTCTGCCCGTTTTCCATAAATGTTCCATAAATAATCTGCGGCTGCGTATGACCGGTGTCTGATTCGTTTTTATAAATAGTCAGACTTTGCCCATCGAGATACGGATTCAGCATCCCAATCGTTCCGGGTGCCGCATCACCTTCCGGCTCCGGCCGGTTTTCCTCCTCCTTCAGCGTTGCACATTCACCGTTCACTTCGGGAACCGGCAGATAGCCGGAGCAGGTACCAAGCACCAGCATAATTGCAAGCATGGCAGCCAGTAACCGTTTTACCCCATGTTTTATCCGATGTTTCTTCATTTACAACATCTCCTTTTCTTTTAATATCTATCCATGAAAAGGGACTGCGCCCTTGAATTTTATGCCATTTTCTCTGCATTTCAGAGATAGATTTTACATATTCTGTTATAGTTTCTGATTCCATGGGGATCCCCCGGATGCTGTCCTGTACAGCCCAGAATCTGACATGCAGAAAATCTTCCTGCATTCCTACAGAAAACAGACGAATGCTGTTTTGATCTGTATCCTGCTATCCCGTATACCCGATAGCCCACAACATAAGGAACGGGTATGTATATAGCTTCTTAACCTTTTCGGTTTAAGACTATTATACATACCCGCTCCTGGTTTGTAAATATTTTTTTACATTTTTATTCTATTAAATTGCTCCGATACTTATACCTGCTATGTTCTTCTATGCCGCATGCTTATGCGATACGGTATCACGCAGCTTCCTGCCGAATTGCCTTATCTTCCCCCGCTTAACCAGGCTTTCTCCTGTTTCTGCCAATGCGATCGCCTTCGCCTGTCTTTCATTAAACAGAGAAAATGCATAATGTGAAAACTGCTCTGTAACATTGGTAATATACCGGCAATCTGTACTCACTGCCGGCACCTGCCGCAGATAATCATCATGCATTGTCTTTATATAGTTCATTAAATCCGGATATTCTCTGTAATCTTTATCCGACCACCATTGATCGTCCAGATGCTTCCGCAACATCTGAAGCTGCTGTTTCTCAAATATACAATGCGTCCGGAAGTTAAAATCTCCATGATTATTATGCGGAGCCGTAAAATAATCAGCCAGATAATGCGTAACATAGCCGACCCTGTATGCAGATACCAGATTCCACCGTCCGCTCGCTTCCAGCATTTCAAGTCTGCGCTTCACTCTCGGAAGTGTTGTATCATAGCTATGCCCCTGTATCATGGAACGGACCATAAAATCCGGTGCAATGCTTCCTATTTTAAACATCATGGCTATTGCCGGTCTGTGATTCTCCCGCATCAGATACTTTGCAAGCCGCCAGTGACTTTTCTTTCTCATTCATATCCCTCCAATTGGTGTCAACACATCTCCTTCATGTGTTTTGTAACCACCATTTTTATTATAATAGACTAACTACAGATTGTCCATCATTTTCTTGTAAAATCTATCCATCGCATATCTATCTTATATCTATTATCACCTATCGATATCATATCCATTATCGCTCCTTGACATACCTGTCCATAACTTCTATAATTGAAAGTATTATTTTATGCTTTTCCGGCATAAAACCAATATTTACGATATGAATGAAAAGAGAGAGAAAATCATGGATAAAATTATCTTAACCGGTGACCGCCCAACCGGAAAATTACACTTAGGGCATTATGTTGGTTCTCTGAAACGACGGGTTGAACTGCAGAACTCCGGAGACTATTCCAAAATCTTTATTATGATTGCTGATGCTCAGGCATTAACCGATAATGCAGATAATCCGGATAAGATCCGTGATAATATTATCGAAGTAGCACTGGATTATTTATCCTGTGGACTGGATCCGGCAAAATCCTGTCTGTTTATCCAGTCACAGGTTCCGGAACTGACAGAGTTATCATTCTACTATATGAATCTGGTTACCGTTTCCAGACTGCAACGGAATCCAACCGTTAAGTCCGAGATCCAGATGCGTAATTTTGAAACCAGTATTCCGGTTGGATTTTTCACCTACCCAATCAGTCAGGCATCTGATATCACGGCCTTCAAGGCAACGACCGTTCCGGTCGGCGAAGATCAGCTTCCTATGCTGGAACAGGCACGTGAGATCGTTCGTAAATTCAACGCTGTCTACGGTGAGACTCTGGTAGAACCGGAAGCTTTAATTCCTGAGAACAGCATCTGCTCTCGTCTGCCGGGTACCGATGGCAAGGCAAAGATGAGCAAATCCTTAGGCAACTGCATCTACCTGTCCGATTCCGAAGAAGATGTACAGAAGAAAGTATTCAATATGTATACGGATCCGAACCATATCAAGGTCAGCGATCCGGGTTCTCTGGAAGGCAATACCGTATTTATCTATCTGGATGCATTTGCTACCGATGAAGACTTCAAAGAGTTCCTGCCGGAGTACGCAAATCTGGACGAGTTAAAGGCTCATTACCAGCGCGGCGGCTTAGGCGACATGAAAGTAAAACGCTTCCTGAATGCCGTTCTGCAGAAAGAACTTGCTCCGATCCGTGCCAGAAGAAAAGAACTGGAGAAGGATATTCCGGCCGTTTATGAGATCTTACATCAAGGAAGCATTGTAGCACAGAAAGAGGCTGCACATACTTTATCCGAAGTAAAGGCCGCTATGCGTATTAATTATTTTGATGATGAGGAACTGATCAAGGCTCAACAGTTAAAGTACAATTCAGAAGTCTAGATATTGAGGTAATTATGGAAGAGAAGAAAACGCCAGAAGAAAAAAAGGATACCACATCGGTATCTCCGTATGAAAATCGAATAATCACGATTCCGAACATTCTGAGTATCTTTCGGATTCTGTTGCTTCCATTATTCGTCTATCTGTATCTTCATGCAGAAACGACCTGGGAATTTCTAAGAGCAGCCATTGTTCTTGCCGTTTCTGCTCTTACAGACTTAGCTGACGGCAAGATTGCCAGACGTTTTAACATGATATCGAAGCTCGGAAAAGTACTGGATCCGATTGCAGATAAGCTGACACACATCACGATTGCATTCTGCCTGTGCTGGCAGATTCCACAGATGATCTACGTATTTGTCCTGCTTCTCGTCAAGGAATTAAGTATGATGTTCATGGCTCTTTATGGCACTTTCCGGAAGAATAAGAAGATTTGGGATTCTGCGCAATGGTATGGTAAGGTCTGTACAACGATCGTCTTTGTCATATTCATTGTACTTGCTCTGTTCCCACAGATTCCGACACCGGTCATCAACACCCTGTTGTTTATCTGCTCTTTCAGTCTTCTCGGTAGTCTGGTCATGTATATCCGGATGTTCTGGTTACTGAATTCTTCCAAGCATAATCCGGATTAAGATCTGTCTGAATTCTTATAGATGTACGTAATAATAATAAACGTCCGGTTACAGGTTCATCACTT
>HF991350.1:49463-59879 GCA_000431515.1 Clostridium sp. CAG:632
CGTTTTTGATTCTTGTTCTTTATCATTCGTTGTTGGGCTTCTTCATTGTAACTCCGGGTTTTCGCTTTATTCCTGCATTCTCGCTTCTACTGTCTTGCGATCTGGAATAGCCGGAATGCCTCCGCGCTTCTCTACACAAAGACTGGCAGTTGCATTTCCAAACCTTGCACACTGTTCCAGCTGCTCTGTGGATAAATCTTCCGGCGCACATTCATGTCTTAAAAACTCTGAAATAAATCCGCCCCAGAAGGAATCTCCGGCTCCGGTTGTATCAACCGCCCGGCTCTTATAACCCGGCACCCGTTTCATCTTTCCTTCAGCAGCTACTAACACGCCATCCGCGCCTAAGGTAACTGCCACGATCCGGATTCCTTTCTTTATCAGATACTCTGCTGCTGCTTCCGGCTCCTTATACGGTGTCAGCAGCTCTGTCTCTTCATCTGAGATTTTCAACAGATCCACATACGGCAGAAGGGAACACATCCGTTCCATAGCCTCTTCCCGACTTTCCCACAAAGGCTGTCTGTAATTCGGATCATACGAGATCAAGGCTCCGGATTCTTTTGCCATTCTTACTGCCTGGAATGTTGTTGTCCTTGCAGGTTCATCCGTCAGAGACAGAGACCCTATGTGAAAGACCCTTGTATCCCGTACAATCTTCTGGTTCAGCTCTTTATAACATAGTTTTGTGTCAGCTCCCGGCTTTCTTGCAAATGAGAAGGTACGCTCTCCGTTCTCCTTCAAAGCTACAAATGCCAGTGTGGTAAACACATCATCTGCCACCACCAGTCCTTCTGTGTCAATCTCTTCCGCTTCCATGGTATCCTTCAAAAATTGGCCATGCATATCATTTCCGACTTTCCCGATGAACGCGGTACGAAATCCGTTTTTGGCAGCTGCAGTCAACATATTGACCGGTGCCCCTCCCGGGTTCTGTTCGAAAAGCAGCATCCCGCTTTCCGAACGACCCGCAGGCGTAAAATCAATTAACACTTCACCAAGTGCAACAATATCATACTTTTTATCCATACGCAGCACCTTCTACTTCCTGATGGAAATGTCATAGAACTCTACCTTAGCATCCTGGCTTAACAGTCCTACTTCATACTGTGCCTTTGCATATTTACGATACGTAAATGCAACCTGTTCTCCAACAAATATTTCAACCATATCCTGGTCAATAATAAGCTTGATATCGATCGGTTCTCCATCCACGATCCGGAAGGTCTTCTCACACACACGAACACCATCCGGACCCGGGTCTGTCGCCTTCGGTACAGCCTGACAGGATGCCTCCCAGAATGGATCAACGCCCATCGGAAGATTCAAGAGTGATACCCTCTGCATTGCAACATCGAACTCTAAGAACAGGCATCCGCTCGCTTCTCTGTCTGACTTTATCAATACTCCAAAATGATCATATGCTTCTCTCGGTAATGCTTTCATGCTGAGAAGGAACTGTTCCTCAGACTGCTTTAAGAATCCATAGGTGCAGGTGCTTACAGAATCCATTTCTATTGTTTTCTCACCATAAAATTCTACATTTCCCAGTACATGCTCATATTCAAACGGAACCGGCTCTGTAAATGCTTCTTCGTATTCCTTCGGAAGTTTTACATCCAGCTCTCCGTTCTCATCTGCAACCACTTCGTGTGGAATACAGAATGCTCCGCCCCAGTACCATTCGCCGGTATCACTCCGCTCTGCACGGTCATGTGCCCAGGCGAAATAGAACCGTCTGCCGTTATCATCCTGCATGGATTTCGCTGCATAAAACCGTCTGCCGCCGATTCCATCCTTCTTTGGCTTAGTCCATGGACCAAATGGCGATTTTGCCACCCGGTAAATCGTATTTACAAATTCTGAGAATCTGGAATATGACAGATACCAGGTATCTCCAATCTTATACATCTCAGAGCATTCCGGACAGTTCGTATGTCCCGGTGAGTAAATCGGTCCGTAATATTCCCAGTTCACCAGATCTTTGGAACGATATAAGACGATACAGCCTCTTCTCGTTACCGGCATATCCAGACGTCTTGCTGAGATCAGTATCCAATAACATGCATCTTCTTCATTGTAGAATACATATGGATCTCTCCAGTCCAGCTTCTCGTATAATTCTACCTTCGGGGTGATCACCGGATTGCCCGGATCCTTTGTCCATGTAATACCATCCTCGCTGGTTGCATGACAGATGGTCTGCTGGAACTCATTCGGCAGGGAATAACCGGTATAGAAAATATGGTATTTCCCCTCGCCGTAAATCACGGAACCTGTCCATACTCCGGATGCATCCGGCTCGTTACCTTCCCCCGGATAAAGGGCGGTCGGAAGCTCTTCCCAGTGTACCAGATCCTCAGATACACTATGGCTCCAAGTGGTTCTTAATCGGTCCGGGTACACGGTGGTACCCAGAGCCGGTGTTAATGAAAATATATGATACTTTCCTTCGTGATAAAACGGAATCGCATCTCCGGTTGAATCAGCGAAGGACATTTTACGAAAAATCTCCATATCTTTATCCCTGAAGCATTCTAAATCATGCTTTCCTTTCCCTCAGTCTCTTTATTTCTCTACCTTCTTTTTCTTCAGCTTGCCTAATTTGCCTTTCTGTACATCCAGAAGAACTGCACAGGCGATAATCAGACCCTTGATGATCAGCTGCCAGTATGAACTTACACCGATCAGGTTCAAACCATTGGAAATAATACCGATTACGATTGCACCGAATACAGTACCGCTGATCCGTCCTTTACCACCTGCCATGGAAGTTCCTCCAAGTACACAGGCTGCGATTGCATCCAGCTCATATCCACTACCTACAGATGGCTGACCGGAATACATTCTAGAGCAAAGTACCAGACCTGCAAATGCAGATAACAGACCGGATAATGTAAATACAACGATTTCTACTTTCTTGATCGGCACACCGGATAATCTGGCTGCTTCCCGGTTACCACCGATTGCATAGATGTATGTACCGAACTTTGTCTTATTTAACAGGAATGCAAAGATTGCAATTAAAACTACCATGTAAACAACCGGAAGCGGAATTACCTTGAACAGATAACCGGTACCGATGTTAATAAAGAATGCATCTGTAATACGGGTTGACTGTCCTCCGGAATATACATATGCAATACCATTTGCTACGTTCATCATTGCCATGGTAATGATGAAGGCCGGAACCTTAAACTGTGATACGATGAAACCACTTAAGAGTCCTGTCACTGCACCAAGCACGATGCCGAGCACAATTGCCAGCCAGATCGGAAGACCCTGATTTACAATAAAGCCTACAGTTAAAGTACCACTCATTGCTACGATCGCACCTACGGACAAATCAATGTGTCCCAGGATAATTACCAGCGTCATACCTAATGCAATATAGGTATTAATGGATATCTGTCTTAATACAGATATGATGTTTGTCGGGGTCAGAAACTTATCCGTTGCAAACGATATGATGACACACATGATGATCAATACCATAACGATACCGATATTGCTTCGGAATACATTGACCACCGGATTATTCAAAAGTACGTTTTTCTTCTTTGATTCACTCATATTATTCAACTCCTCCTGCGGCGTATTTCATAATTTCTTCCTGTGTCAGTTCATCCTTTGTCAGCTTTCCAACCAACCGTCCGGCTCTTACGACACATACGTTATCACACATATTGATGATTTCAGGCAATTCACTGGATACCATGATAATTGCGATACCCTGTTTTGCCAGTTCATTGATTGTGGTGTAAATCTCATATTTGGCATTTACATCCACACCTCTGGTAGGTTCATCCAGAATCAGTACATCCGGCTTGGTTGCCAGCCATTTACCAAGCACAACTTTCTGCTGGTTACCACCGGACAGGCTGCCTGCTTCAATCTCCGGAGAGGCTGCTTTCAAGCGGAGCTTCTTGGTATATTCATCAATGACTGCTTCACGCTTCTTCTCACTGATCGCGATACCGTTCATATAGAAATGAAGGGATGCCAGTGTCATGTTAAATGCTACACTGTTGCCAAGCACCAGTCCCTGTTTCTTACGATCCTCCGGAACCAGTGCGATACCGGCCTTAATCGCCTGCATCGGATTCTTAAAATGTACTTCTTTTCCGTTTAAGAATACCTGACCCGAGGTTGCCGGATGTGCACCGAAGATGGTCTCCATGATCTCGCTTCGTCCTGCACCGACCAGACCGGCAAATCCAAGAATCTCACCTCTGTGTACTTCAAAGCTGACATCCTGGAAATTCTTGCCATTCGACAGATTCTTAACACTCAGTGCAACCTCTGCCTTCTCCATGTCGCAATAATCTCTGGCATAGAAGCTTTCCAGATCTCTACCAACCATCATTGCCACCAGTTCATTCGGATTGGTCTCCGAAGTTTTCTTGGTTCCTACATAATGTCCATCCCGGATAACGGTCACCCGGTCTGAAATCCGGAACAGCTCTTCCATTCTATGAGAAATATATATAATACTTACTTTCTTTTTCTTGAGGTTTTCAATAATTTCAAATAACTGCTCTACTTCTTCATTGGAAAGAGAAGAGGTAGGCTCATCCATTACAATAATGTTTGCATTAAAGGATACTGCTTTTACAATTTCTACCATCTGCTGCTGAGCGATGGTTAAATCTTCTACCATTGCATCCTCCCGGATCTTTACACCCAGAGATGCAATCATTTCTTTTGCTTTTCTGTTGGTCTCTGCCATATTGATCGTTCCGAGCTTCGTCTTGATTTCTCTGCCCAGGAACAGGTTCTGTGCTACGGTCAGATATGGAACCAGCACAATTTCCTGATGAATGATTCCGATTCCATTTTCTCTTGCGGCCGGAACACCGTTAATCTTAACTTCTTTGCCCTGAATCTTAATTGTGCCTTCGTCTGGCTGATAGATTCCGCCGAGTACCTTGATCAGGGTTGATTTTCCGGCACCGTTCTCTCCGAGGAGTGCATGAACCTCTCCCTGTTCCAGGCTAAAATCAATACCGCTGAGAGCATAGATTCCAGAAAAGCTTTTCTTGATTCCTATCATTTCCAGAACTGTTTGTCCCATAGTGTACCTCCTTTATAAGGGAATGGCACTGTCAGTCATTCCAACAGTGCCTTTCTTCCCAGTCATCTTACTGCCAGTCGTTAATAGTTTCCTTAGCTTCGTCTTCTAATACCAGGTGAGAATCCAGATATACTTTCTTCTCATCAATCTGAGTGTCACCATCCAGATATTTTACTGCTTCGTTGAATGAGTATTCAGCGATCTGAAGTGGTACCTGGCAGGCAACTGCTGTGAACTCGCCATCTAATAATGCCTGCTTACCATCCGGAGAAGCATCAATACTGTAAACGCCGATCTCACCGGTCTTGTTTGCTGCCTTGATTGCTGCTGCAGCACCCAATGCTGAAGGGTCGTTGATGCAGAAGAATGCATCGATGTCAGGATTTGCAATAATGATATCCTCTGCCAGGCTCATGGATGCATCCAGTGCAGCCTCGCCATCCTGCTGTGCTACAATGTTGAACTTATCCTTGTTATCGCCAAGACCTGCAAGGAAACCATTTACACGGTCTACACAGCTCTCATTGGAAGGGAAGTCTAATACTGCAATATCAGCTCCATCCGGATAATCCTTAACCATCTGCTCACCAACCAACTGTCCGGCCATGTAAGCATTGGTTCCTACGAACATTGTTACGAAGTTCTCAATATCATCGTCAATAACTGCGGTATCTACATTGAAGATCGGGATTCCTGCATCCTTGATCTCTGCCAGTCCTGAAGTAATACCGGCTGAATCAACCGGAATAATAAATACTGCATCGTATCCACTGTTTGCTACATCGGACAACTGGCTTAACTGCTTGTTCAGATCATAGTCAGGATCCAGACAGGTGTAAGAAATTCCGTTCTCTGCACACAGCTCACTTAATTTTGAATCAATGGAGCTCTGGAATGTGTTGTTCAATGTGTTTGTACAGAATGCAAATGATAAACCGGAAGCTGCTTCCTGTGAAGAACTGTTACCGGTATCACCGCTTCCTGTGTTACCACCGGATGTTCCACATCCTGCCATCATGCCGACTGCCATGCACAGGCTCAAGCCTAATGCTAATAATTTTTTCATTTTTCTCATATCGTTTTCCTCCTTATTTACGAGTATTTGTTCGAATCCATTTATAACGGCAACTAAAGGATTCCAAAACAAATCGAAACCGGTTTTTACGTAAATTTATCAATTTGTTTTCTCCTTTGTTTGATTGTATGTTACCGCACCTGTTGAAATATGTCAATATTCATTCTTTCAAAAGCTTATTATTCGTCATTTTATACAATTTTTCATTTTTGTTTTTGATTTTTTCTTCATCGTTTTTCGGTTTTTACGTAAATTATTTTTGTTTCTTGTTTTTTACGTAAAACTTTGTGGTTTGTGAGCCAATTCGTTCATTTTTCTGTCTCCTGTGCATCTCCATCTGCTATTTCAATGCTTTGCTCATACGGCATGTCAGGAATGATAAAACCATCTATCCTAACCTCGGCACACTTCTTACTGAAGCGGTCATAGCCATATCGGAATACCGGTACGATGTCATATCCTTTTGCAAGCTCTTTTACTTTCTCGATCGTCTGCATGTGTCCTCCTTTTCTCTGACAGGATCTGGAATGCTGCACATTAAAAAACCGCCCCTGACAACAGGTTAACCTGTTGTCAAGGACGGTAAAATCTTCACCGCGGTGCCACCTTGATTCGTGGAATCCACACTCTCATCAGAATACCAACATATTCTCAGCAACTCACGTATGCTCTCACGTCACAGAATACTCAGAGCAAAGCTCCTTTGACTGCGCCCTCAGTGGTCCATTTAACAGCCGGCGTTCTACCGGTTCTCATTTGAAGTACTTCATCAATTCTTCCAGATCCGCCGATACTTCTTTTACCATCTTCGTATCTTCTGAAATTTTATCAATTGATTCCGCTATTTCAAATGCACTCGCATTTACCTCCTCATTGCTGGCCGCATTTTCCTGGCTGATCGCACTAAGTTCCGTTATGCTGTTAACAATATCCAGCTTGAGGCTTTCCAGCTTTTGTGTTTTCTCTGCAATTGTTCTTGCGATTTCAACATTCGCCTCTATCGTTTCGCTCAATGTATCAAATCCGGTTTTTGCGCCTCCGATATCGGTCTGTTCCTGCTCTACCAGCCTTTTCATTTTCTCTGTCAGGTTCACATATTCTTTTGATTTGCCGAGAATCGTTTCTGCAATCCCCTTGATCGTATCTGTTCCCTGACTGCTTTGCTCTGCCAACTGCTTAATTTCAGATGCTACAACCGCAAATCCTTTTCCTGCCTGTCCTGCTCTTGCCGCCTCAATAGATGCATTTAATGACAACAGATTGGTTTGCGTTGTAATGTCAGAGATCAGTTCCACTGCCTCATTAATAGAAGAAATTTCCTGATTCATTTCTTTGGCCTGGCCTATAATTTCCGCAATAATATTATACGTTGTTTCAGAGCTTGTCAGCACCAGGTTCATTGACTCCGTAGCATTCTGACTTGCCTCATTCATCTTTGCAGAATTATTGTTTAACTCCTGCGTTTCCGTTTCAATCACCGAAATATTGTCGCCCATTTCGATCATCTTCATATTTACCGCCTGCACATTGTCCGCTAATGTGACCGCAGTTTCCGAAAGTTCCTCTATCGCATCTCTGATCTGGCCGGCTCCTACACTGCTGGTTTCTGCCAATGTATTCAATGACTCTATACTGCTATCCAAATGACTCACATGCTCATCCACCTTGGTTACGATGGTATTTAATTTCGCCTTCAATGCAGAAGA
This sequence comes from Clostridium sp. CAG:632, assembly GCA_000431515.1. Classification (GTDB taxonomy): domain Bacteria; phylum Bacillota; class Clostridia; order Lachnospirales; family Lachnospiraceae; genus CAG-632. Next base: position 57,319 of record HF991350.1, read on the forward strand.
CGCCTGAATCAAAATGTCCACTTCGCGAATAGCTGATTTACATTCTAAATCACCGGATAAATCACCATTTGCAATCTGCTCAATATATCCCGAGGTCACCATCAACGGCTTACGGATTTTAAATGCCAGGCAAACTAATATACCTATAAAAAATACAAGTAAAGCACCTGAAATGAAAAACAGGTTCCTCAGCATACTGGAAATCGCGTCCTTTACCAATGCTTCCTTTTCTCCGGAAAATGCCATTCCCAAAACTTCTCCATTGTCCGAATATACCGGTCTATAATATACATAATATTTTTCGCCTTGAATATCTACGCCGTCAGTTTTATAATCATTCCCCGCTTTTACTGTCTCCCAAATAGCAGGATCTGCCTTTGTCCCTTCTATTCTTTTTCCACTTTCATCAGTAATAGATGTAATGTATCTCTCATCTTTCAGAAATAATGTCTGTTCAATATGTTCATCCTGCAACGAATCAATAAAATCATAGCTTACCTCATCTCTTGCAAGAATATCTTCCCGGATATCCCATGTAAAATACTGCTCCACCGATGTTGAACAAGCCTTTAATCGAAGATATGTGCTATCTATCAGCTCATTTCTCATTCTCCCTGCAGCATACAATGTCAATACAACGATTGCCACAATTAACGGAATACACCCTATCATCAGAATCACTTGTTGATATTTAATCTTTCTTTTCATCCTTATTCTCCCTCTTCATCCTATTACCTAGCAAAAACTTTCTGTTTTACTTTTTCCTTCCGAACAGCCCCTTTTTCTCATATGGCTTTGACGAAACTTCTGTCACCTCATACCCGGTTGCTTCGATCGCGGAACGCAGCTTTTCTTTATCCAGCTCCTGTTCGGAAAGAACCACCATCTCGCCCTTCTTATGAGAGCTTGTCACCTTTTTGATCTGAAAATTCTGGCGAACCACATCATTCACATGAGACTCACACATACCACATGCCATTCCGTTAATTGATACGGTTGTTTCTATCATGACACTTTCCTCCATTCTTTATCATCTCTATATTATTTATGGCATAGTACATATATAGCAAAAGAGCATGCAGCTTAATACATGCTCTTTATTATATCACATTATTTCTCTTTACGCCAGTGTTCCACCCAATGCTTTTAATTCATCTACAACATCTTCACTCGGTGCGCCGCAGCAGATTACGCTGTCGCACGCAAGCATGGCGCCGTCACCCCGGCAGGCCTCTTCCCAGTTCCGCATCCACTCGCCATCGCCCCAACCATAGGAACCAAACAAGGCGATTTTCTTACCGTTTAAGCTGCCTTCACATGCCATGAACATCGGCTCGAACTCTGTCTCCTCTAACTGCTCCGCACCCATGGATGGACAGCCAAAGGCAATCGCATCATAATCATTCACCTTCGCCGGATCAAACTCCGCACTGGTGAATACCTCTACCTCTGCTCCGCCGGTCTTAGCTCCGTCCTCAACGGCCGCTGCCATGGCTGCTGTGTTTCCTGTGCCGCTCCAATATACAATCGCAACTTTACTCATAAGATGTTACCAACCTTTCTTCATATTATGTTTTATCTATGAACAACTCACCACGAGCCGATCAATCGAATGATATATGCGGAATGCTTCATAATATCTGCGTGTGCATTCCTGATACTGACGATAGGTACGCTTCGCATGCTCCACATCGCCATACGCCTGCCAGATTCCTGTGTATTTCGCTTTACTTCCACCCAGTGCCATAAAGCTCCGGACATCCTCCGGCGGATATCCGAGAAACAGTCCGATCTCATGCGGAAACTCTTCCTCCTGGTTCAGCCGATGCACCAGTTCTACCACGCACCGATCCGGATTACCGACCGGATAGTCCATCTCGTTCAAAATCTTCCGCGCCTCCTGATGCTTCAGATCTGCTGCCAGCCGTTCCGGTCGGTACATATATACCAGAATCCGATCCTTCATATATTTCATCGGGAGGATTCGAATCCCCCGTGAGCCAAATCGTCGGTTCATCTGCCGGATCGTATCCGTAAGAGTTCTGCGATCCTCCAGCGGACAGGTAAACAGACTACCTGTTTTCAGTCCTGCCATTGTCGGAGAGCACTGTATCACCAATAGTTCTTCCTGCATGCTCCTGTCCTCCTCACACTTCTAGTTAGTTTATTCATATTTTAATTAGTTTTAACTAACTTTAATAAAAGTATAGCATTGACAGTAGAAACCTGTCAATGCTATTTCTGTCTTTCTATTCGTTTTTCTTTATTTCCGTTTGAAAAGATTTATCAATTATACTTATAAAAGCCTTCTCCGGAAGATTTACCCAGCTTCCCTTCATCAATATACTGCTTCAGAATCGCTTCCATCTTCTTGAAGTTATACGGCATCATCATCTTCTTAAGCAATGGAGAAAAGATACCCGGAACGCTCTGATACTGATGCACGATATTATAGGCCGTATTCAGTCCCACCGTATCAAAAATCTGAAACGGTCCCTTCGGAGCTCCGGTGCCTCTTGTCCATGCGAGGTCAATGCTTGCCGGATCGGAGATTCCTGCTG
>HF991350.1:59897-63140 GCA_000431515.1 Clostridium sp. CAG:632
ATTCCTGCTGCATACAGATCCAGTCCGCTTAACAGGAACGGCACCAGCATGGAGTTCAGCAGATAACCGCTCTTTTCCTTCCGCACCGGCAGTCCGATCATTCGAATATCATTCGCAAACTGCAGGATTTCATTAAAATATTTCTCATCGGTCTGTGGCTGCGTCATAACCTCTGCGGTATTGTTTTTCCAGATGGAGTTTGCAAAATGAAGGGATAAATACTTATCCGGTCTTCCGGTATATTTTGCGAACATGGATGGCAGCAAGGTAGAAGAATTTGTTACCAGTACGGTCTTTTCCGGCAGAAGCGGGGCAAGCTTCTCATAGAATGCGATCTTATCCTTCTCATTCTCTGCCATGGACTCAATCACCAGATCTGCTTCCGCCACTGCCTTCGCCATATCCAGCTCCAGCCTTATCCCGGCATATGCCTTCTCTACCTTCTCAAGACAGGCTGCTTTATCAAAGCTTTCATCATCCGCAAGACCCGCACACCAGTCGCCCTTCCCGGATGCCATATCCTCAATCGCCGCAATATAGGCCTCCTTCAATGCGTCAAGCTTCGGTTGTGTCCGTCCGATCGAGCCCTCACTTCGCAGCCAAATCGTTACATTGGCTCCACAATATGCAGACTGGAATGCAATCTGACTCCCCAGAACACCGCCACCTGCAACTACTACGTTTTGATATATCATATTGGACCTCCTTGTATTACACCTGAACATTGTCAGACACTTTTATGTTATACAGTCAGTGCGCTGTACTCTTCTAAATTCCACACCTTGGTTACGATCTCTGAATAAAACTCCGGCTCATGGCATACCAGTAAAACAGATCCATGATACTCCTTGAGTGCCCGTTTCAGCTCTTCCTTGGCATCCACATCCAGGTGGTTCGTCGGCTCATCCAGAATGAGCAGATTGGTCTCCCGGTTGATCAGCTTACACAGCCGTACCTTTGCCTGCTCACCACCACTCAGCACCTTCACCTTACTCTCAATGTGTTTTGTCGTAAGCCCGCATTTGGCAAGTGCTGACCGGACCTCATACTGGGAAAATCCCGGAAACTCCTGCCAGATTTCTTCAATACAGGTATTCTCCGTACCGGCCATTTCCTGTTCAAAATATCCCTTGTACAGATAATCCCCGAGCTCCACGGATCCCGACAATGCAGGAACGATTCCTAGCAGACTCTTTAGCAATGTGCTCTTTCCGATTCCGTTCGTACCAACGATCGCGATCTTTTCACCACGTTCCATCCGAAGATTGATCGGCTTGGATAACGGTGCCTGTTTCTCATATCCGATCACCAGATCCTCTGTCTCAAACAACATCTTTCCCGGTGTTCTCGCTTCCTTAAAGTAAAACTCCGGCTTCGGCTTCTCCTTTGCCAGCTCGATCACATCCATCTTATCCAGCTTTTTCTGTCTGGACATCGCCATATTTCTGGTAGCCACCCGTGCTTTATTTCTCGCAACAAAGTCCTTCAGCTCACTGATTTCCTGCTGTTGTTTTCGATATGCCGCCTCCTGCTGTGCCTTGCGCGCCTCGTAGACCTCCAGGAACTTATCATAATTACCTACATACCGATTCAGCTCCTGATTTTCCATATGATAAATAATATTTACGACATCATTCAGAAACGGAATATCATGACTGATCAGAATAAATGCATTCTCATATTCCTGCAGATAACGTTTCAGCCATGCAATATGCTCGGCATCCAGATAGTTTGTCGGCTCATCCAGTAACAGGATCTCCGGCTTCTCAAGCAACAGCTTGGCCAGCAGCACCTTCGTCCGCTGTCCACCGCTTAAGTCCGTGACATCATGATCCAGTCCAAGCTCCAGCAGTCCCAGGGCTCTCGCCACCTGCTCCGTCTTCGCATCGATCATATAGAAATCATGGTTGGTCAACAGATCCTGTAAGGTTCCGACTTCTTCCATCATTTCCGTGATCTCGTCTTCTGTTGCATCCGCCATGCTGTCATAGATCTGATTGATCTTTTCTTCCATCTCAAACAGATAGGAAAATGCGGACTTCAGCACCGATTCGATCGTCATGCCCTTTTTCAGTACGGCATGCTGGTCCAGATACCCAACCCGGACATGCTTGTTCCATTCCACTTTTCCTTCATCCGGTACCAGTGCCCCCGTTACAATGTTCATAAAGGTACTTTTCCCTTCGCCATTGGCTCCGACCAGTCCGATATGCTCTCCGGCCAGCAGCCGAAACGATACGTCATTGAAAATCGCTCTGTCTCCAAAGCCGTGTGTCAAATGTTCTACATTTAAAATCATCTGTCTTCTATCTTCTCCATTATCTTCCTTGTTTCCGGCTTTCTTTGGTTCCTGCCTTCTTTATCTTCTGTCTCCTTATTCTCGAGTGGATAAAGAGCAACAAATTCATCGCCGCCAAAACGGAACGCACCAACCGCATTTTCTGTAATATTTCTTCTTGCGCCTTCACGATAATCAATCGATGTTAAAAGTGGGCAGCCACAGCTTTCCGTATAGGAAATTTCCGGTTCAATATAGTGGCACTGCTCAACCGGCCTCCCTCTCCATATTTTATCAAAAAGCTCCATGCAATGTCCAGCTAATATTTCTCGCTTATGTGATACCGTCGTAATCTGAGGATTAAAACAAATCGCCTCATCCATTAATCCAGCCGCAATATTATCATTTGCACAGATAAAAGCATCCGGCATCAAAGGTTTCCCAGGCCGATTGCCGGCACGCCGCTTTTCTTTACAATCTCAATCAGGTGATGACGCTGTGCCGTGTCCTTCATGGTATTTACATCGATAATAATCCCATCATACCGATCCAATTCCGGCAGAGTGAAAATATTATATTCTCCCTGATTAAATACCAGATCATCACTCCAATTACCCATACAATTATAATGACAGATTTCTATCGGTTCAGAATGATTTTCATTAAACGCATTAATTCCTCGTATCCACGCATATGTAATCAATCTCTTCCATCCATCTGCAAGTAACGCAATCTTCTTCATCAAAACCCCCATTTTATAAAATAATCAAATTACGAAAAAACGCCCCTGGCAATACAAAGCCCGGGGCGCATTAGAAAAATCGTCAAATATATTAGTTACTGCATCCATAACGAACAGTAATCTCTTTTATCTCCTTGGCTAAAGTTTCATCTGCCAGTTTCTCTTTATATTCACGCAGCCCCGCGTATTGTTTTTCATAATCAACAGACATTTCGTCTGCTCC
>HF991351.1:0-8038 GCA_000431515.1 Clostridium sp. CAG:632
GTATTTAACGTTACCTGTTCCGGATTTTTCATACCGCTGCAGTTTGGATTGCTATGGTACTTTGTCCCTCCGTTGGTTGGTATCCAGACATAAACATCTGCGGAGGTTTCCGGCGCCGGTGCAATTGCAGTTGTTGCCTCCGTACTGGCTACTACATATTCAGTTGTCCCGGCAGCCTGCTCCGTTGCAGTTGCCTGTGCTTCGGCAGATGTCTGTTCTTCGGCATTTGCCTGTGCCACCTCTGTATCCGCTACCCAGCTCTCTCCGGTCGCATAATCAATTCCGATACCCGGTTGCACATTATAGCAAAATACACAGAATTTCACTCCGGTGCCCTGATCTTCCACAGACTCAGCTTCTATCAATACCCCGGATGCAACCAGATTCCCCCCTTCAAATACCGGTGTCACCCGATAAAGCACATGGTGATCGGTTTCCTTCACATAATCTGCTACCTCGTTCTCAAATGGTACCATACCGGTTGCATTCATGTACCGGGTACCGGTAATCAGATTCTTCTCGTTTGCATTCTCGCCTGCCAGCTGATAAGCAATCAGGTGGCAACGATTATACAGATATTTCTCTGTTATCTGCTCCGGATATTTCACCGTATGCCAGCCACTCGGCTTGATCTGTCCAATCTCGCCCCGCTTCTCCGTCGGCATAATCTCCTGACATATATTGGCATACGCGGTTCCGCAGCGTCCCAGATCATCCAGATCACTGTAGATTTCAAATGCATCTGTCGTCAGCTCTTCATCTTCAAAATATGGGTTATTATCATTCACCTCAACATACGGGGCATCCGAATAAGCCGGCAGATCCGCATATGTAAACGCTGATTCCGTAACCTCCCTTTCAAGAGCCTCCGTTGTGCTTGCAATATCCGCTTCACTGTCTTTAACTTCTGTTTTCTGTTCTTCTGCAACTGTTTGTGACTCATTCAGTGAAGCCGGTGAAAATATAGCTATAATTACTCCTACCATCAGCCAAAATGCCATTGACACTGCCATAAATCCACCAATAATCAGTATTGCAACACCCATCCCACTTTTTTTCTTCTTCATAATCTACTTTTTCTCCCCATTTAGCAGTTTCCTGACTTCATCCGCATCTGTATTCCTCATTTCCGCACATATTTTCCCATAAAAATCCCTAACATCGATATCCTGCAAAATACTTTTTACCTGACTATTTCCAAGGGCTATCCGTAATAACTTTTCTTTCTGTTTTTCAGACCATTCTGTTATCTTTGTCAATTGCCCAATTATCGTGTGTGTATTAGCAAAACTTCCGCTATCCTCCAGCTTATTGATCAGATCTTCCTTCTGCAGTTCCTCTTCACTTTGATTCTTTCTCTCTTTTTTTTCCTCTGCCAGACATTCAAAGTACACACTTTCCAGCTTTTCATTTGATATTGTTCGATCAATAATCTTTTTCACTAATATTTCCAGTTTTGAATCTTCTGTATAGTCTGCCGGTACAAAATATTTAATCCTATTTTCTTCCAGCATCCGAAATACCTTTGATTTATCCTTTGTCGCAGAGTTATAAACACCTATGGAATGTCCCCCATTTACATTCACCAGTTTCATACAGGGAATATCCGTATCACTGTCACCTATATATATCATATTTCTAAATGGGACTCTATACTGATCAGCACTGAAATATGCATTTACCCTTTGATCATTTATATCTAAAACCCCTTTTTCTATTCGAAACAAAAATTGTGTTTTATTTGTATAATTAACCACCTGCGCCGGCCATACCGCTACTCCGGTTTTATCATAATAAAAAGAACTGGCATATATCTTTTTTAATTTATCCGCAATCTCCGTTCCTTCGATCATCTCTTTCAGTCCAGATGAAATAATATAATGCTCGACCTGAACGCCCTTATCCTCCCCATATTTATTTATCCGGTCAAACCATGTACTAACTCCAGGAAACAACTTCACCTTAGATCCATCGTTTTTTAGATTTTTCCTTGTAAACACTACTTTTCCCCTTGATTTTTCTACCATCATATACATATATGCCAGATTTTGATCCATTTCATTTTGTGCTGCCAATTCATTGGATTCTCTCCAAAAATCTACAACTTCACAGTCAACGGATTGAATATAACCCTGTGCCTGCATATCATCCGGTGACAGCGTTTTATCAAAATCATAACAGATAGCCAGAATTGGTTTCTCCATTTCGCATTCCCCTTCCTGTATTCCTAAATTATTCAATTTGTATCATTTTTATTGGATTCTCTATGATTTTATCATGTTTTATTTTCATTCTCAATATGCATAGAACATTTTTTCTGTAAAAAAATAAAATAATTCCGGTTGCAGCATTTCTGTTGCAACCGGAACTTATCTATATATCTTATCTTTTTCTATCCATCGCCCGCAGTCGTTCCACCACATTTTTTAAAATCTCAACTGTTTGGTCTATTTCTTCCATACTTGTCTGATGGGATACCGTGAGCCTTAATGCTCCCCGTGCATCTTCCTTTGTGACGCCGATGCTAAGCAGGACATGCGACGGATCCAGCGAGCCCGATGCACAGGCCGAGCCTGCCGATCCACAGACTCCATTCTGATCCAGCAGGATCAGCAGCGAGTTTCCGTCAATCCCCTGAAATGACAGATTGGCATTGTTTGGCAATCTTCTTTCCGAATCTCCGTTCAACCGGCTGCCCGGAATCTCCTCCAGCACACGTCTGATCAGATGATCCCGCAGACCGCTCTCATATGTCATCCGTGACTCCATCTGTGAGAATGCCAGCTCAGCAGCTTTGCCAAAACCTACAATCCCCGGTACATTTAAGGTGCCGGCCCGTCGGCCGCGTTCCTGTGCCCCACCATGAATAAAGGACATCAGCTTCACAGTCTTCCTGACATAAAGCAATCCGATTCCCTTTGGCCCATTCAGCTTATGTCCGCTGGCACTTAGCAGATCTATATTCATCTCATTCACATCAATCGGTATATGCCCGAATGCCTGTACCGCATCCGTATGGAACAGAACTCCATGTGCTCCGGCGATTGCTCCGATCTCCTTTAACGGTTCGATCGTTCCGATCTCATTATTCGCTGCCATCACGGAAATCAGAATCGTATCCGGCCGGATTGCCATCTCCAGTTCCTCCGGCTTTACGAGTCCGTGCTCATCTACATCCAGATAAGTCACTTCATATCCGTGCTTTTCCAGCCATTCACAGGTATGCAGGATGGCATGATGCTCGATCTTCGTTGTAATAAGATGCCTGCCCTTTTCCCGATATGCCTCTGCCACAGCCTTCAGTGTCCAGTTATCCGATTCACTGCCGCCTCCGGTAAAATAAATCTCCCGCGTCATCGCATGTATATTCTTTGCCAATATCTCCCGTGCCTGCTCTACAGCAGCCTTTGACGTACCTGCAAAGCTATAAATTGCTGCCGGGTTCCCGTAATTTTCTGTAAAAAACGGAAGCATTGCTTCTACCACCTGGGGATCCGTCTGTGTTGTTGCTGCATTATCCAAATATATCAACCGGTCCATTCTTCTCTACCTCTGTGATTCTTCTCTATCTGAGCTTTTTATCTTATACTTGTATTATCTTCTCCTGTTTTCGGAATATCATTCGTACTTTTCACATTCCGGTCTTGCAGGTACAGTCTCACCCTTGCGAGTCGTACTCCTTGCTATCTTCGTAGTCCTGTTTTATAAATCCTCGGACAAATCCTTGATAACCTCTCCCGCTATAATCAATCCCACCACCGATGGCACAAATGCGATTGATCCCGGAATTGCCCGTCGCTGTGTGCATTTATGTGCCGTTCCCGGCGGACAGACACAATGCTCCCGGCAGCTGATCGCCATGTCCTCAATCGGCTGTCTGGCTTCCTCTTTGGAATACACCACTTTCAGATGATCCACACCACGCTTCCTTAACTCTCTCCGCATTACCTTTGCCAGCGGACATACGGAAGTCTTATAAATATCCGCCACCTCAAATGCAGCCGGATCTAATTTATTTCCGGCTCCCATGCTGCTGATGATCGGTACCTGATGTTCCTTTGCTTCCATAACTAGCTGGATTTTCGCAGTTACCGTATCAACCGCATCAACTATATAGGAATACTGGGAAAAATCAAACTGATTTTTCGTCTCCGGGAGATAAAAGCATTTGTGAACCTCTACCTTGCACTCCGGATTGATGTCCAGAATCCGCTCCTTCATCACATCTACCTTGTATTTTCCCACTGTTTTATGGGTCGCTATAATCTGACGATTCAGGTTGGTCAGACATACCTTATCATCATCGATCAGATCAATCGCACCGATACCGCTGCGCACCAATGCTTCTACCGTATAACCGCCAACACCGCCTATTCCGAAAACCGCAACACGGGCCTCCGAAAGGCGGTTCATATTCTCTTTTCCAAGTAGTAATTCTGTTCTCGAAAATTGATTTAACATAGGTTCATCCCTTTCGCTTTAGATTTCATTTGCTTTAACTCTGGTGAATAAAGACCGGCGTACGATTTCTCTCAGATCACTTCCGCTTCGGATATAAGTATCCAGATTCATCGGCTGAAAATATGTATCATCCCTTGACCGCAGTGAACAATAATCCAATAGATTTCCCTGAAACCAGATTTCTGCCGCAAACAGCTCCAGCAGTTCATCCGGTGTATACTGATAGGCCGGCTTAGTTAAAGTATAATCCACCTTTTTCATCATATTCATTACAAACTCAATGCAGGAATATGCCTTATATACAGCGAATCCCTTCGTGATCGGAAATGTCAGCACGGAAAACAGGTTATACTTATATTCCTGATCCTGCTTGATTCCCTCAATTTCCTGTTTGATCTGTAAATACTGTTCTGCAGATACCGGAATCCGGAAAACGGTCACCGGGATCTCCGTCTGCTTTCTGAGCGTATAACGCTCCACTGTTTCCTCCACCAGTCCACCGATCAACGCTGCATGATACTGCTTTCTGGCAAATGAATAAAGCTCCTTCAGTTCTTCGTCCAGTGCGATTGCAGCATGATTATAATGGACTCCCCCTACCCGTCTTAGTACATAGCCAAATCTTGTGGCTGTCTTTGAAATCACTACATATACGTACCGTTGTGTCATCATAACTCCCTGTTACTCCTTATATATCCTGTCCGATATTTCCGGACATTATTACCATACTGAATTAATGCATTCCCTTATCCTTATACTTTGCAAGTTCTTCCAGATATTTTTCGCCCAGTTTACTGATTGCAACGCCTTTTCTGGTCAGGTATCCGATCGTCATAATCTCATCGGATTTCAGCTTCACCGCACAATAATCCGAGCCATTCAACTCCTCACAGATAATACCGGAACACATCGTATATCCGTTCAGACCCACCATCAGATTCAGCAATGTTGCACGGTCATCCGCCTTGATCAATTGCTTATAATCATAGGTACTCAGCACTTCTTCTGCAAAATAAAATGAATTATAAGTACCCTGCTCAAAAGACAGACACGGATATTCATCCAATTCCTCTAAGGCAATCTCCTTCCGACCAGCCAGCGGATGTCCCTTCCACATATAGACATAGATTCCACATTCCAGCAATGGATGAAACTCCAGATTGTACTCATGAAACATCTTGGTCAACACCTTATGATTGAAATCATTCAGATATAAAATACCGATCTCACTCTTGAAATTCCGCACATCTTCAATCACTTCATACGTCTTGGTCTCATGAATCGCAAACTCATACTTATCCATGCCAAACTGCTTCACCATCTCCACAAACGCATCAACTGCAAAGGTATAATGCTGGGTAGAGACACCAAACTTCTTCTTGACCTGCTCTTTATTAATATATTTATTCTCCATCAGCTGATATTGTTCTACCACCTGTCTGGCATATCCTACAAACTCTTCACCCTCCGGAGTCACGGAGATTCCCCGGTTAGTCCGGCGGAACAGCTCAATGCCAACCTCCTCTTCCAGATCCTTGATAGCTGATGACAGACTCGGTTGTGAAATAAACAGCTCCCGTGCTGCTTCATTCATGGACTTGGCATTTGCAACTGTTATTGCATAATTTAACTGTGTCAGTGTCATAATTTCTATCACTCCATTGCGCATATTTCTTATATTCTAACATACCGGCCCAAGGAAGACCAGCCTAAGTGTTGTTTTCGGCAAAGAAAAAGAGCTAAGAACATTGATTTTTCAACATTCTTGGCTCTTAAGTTCCATGCGGGCAACAGGACTTGAACCTGCACGTCGGGGACACTAGAACCTAAATCTAGCGCGTCTGCCAATTCCGCCATGCCCGCTTAGCAAGTTCGATTATAACAAGTTTTTCTCTCTATGACAAGCTGTTTTTCTTCATTTTATGCCTCCCGGCATCTGTATCTGCGTTCCTGTTTTTTGTGCTTCTTCATATAAATGAACCGATGTCTGTCTGGATTCCACTGCCTGCGAAGACCACTCCAGCCGCTGCATTTCGTTTGTATAAAGCTTTACTGCAACAATTACCATCAGAATTCCGCAGATCAATCCCATCAGGCATCCCAACCAGACTGCTGTTACATTCCGGCGTTTTATCTGCTGCTTCCGGCTCAGCCGCTGTTCCACTTGTTTCTGATTTATATATTCCTGATTCATCCGGTTCCGCCCCCTGTTTTTGATAATTTCAGAGTAGCATATCAGCTTATCCTATCAGCAACATACCGGCATCATAACAGCATCATTTTTCTTAATTCATTCCCAGTATAATTTCTCCGTAATTTTCAGCGAAGTGACAGTAGATTTCGGTACTGTCTGCGCCATCCTTTATCTGATATATTCCAATTCCCATTGTTTCATCATCCCAACCGCTGTCATATAACTGATCCCGTTCCGTAATCTGATCTGCCAGTTCGATCGTATCTATCTCATAATAGCTTTGGAATACCTCCGGAAGCTTCTCAATCCATGCCTCTGCTGTTTCTATATCCAGATGTTTCTGTGGTTGATACACATCCTGCGAGCAATAATAATGGTAAATAAGTACCTTACCTGTCGCATCATCAATGGTCATATTATAACTGACACCATCTGCCTCCATGTATATCTGCCACACGATAAAATTCAGGTTCTCTTTTGAAAAAACAAGCAATTGTGCCTCTGCACTCCAGTCTGACAGTTCACCTCTTAACGGTCCGACTCCGTTTCTTTTATTCCGGATCCATGGAGTAAATATCTTTACGGTTTTTATTACAATCTCCTTAATCTCTTTCTCTGAACGCTCCGGCTCCATGCCGTTATACAGATCCGTAATCAGATACTGCTGCTCCATTACATTTGCCTTCTGAATCAGCTGATTTGCCACATGAAAGGAACCGTTTTCCATGGTAAATGTCTCTACATTTGTCTGAATTTTCCGATTCTGTATTCCGAATACCCATTCCGGCAGAAAGAACCCGCCAACCAACAGTACAAATGCTGCCAGTATAATCAGAACATTCCGCTTTTCAAGCTTCCTTATCCGCTTCATTCTTCTTTTCTCCCTCCATGCATGTATGCCGTCACTTCAAATCCGTGAGGTTCCACCCTCTGAAACTGCAGTTCTCCCTGATGTAGTTCCACTATCCGGTCACATAGCGTCAGCCCGAGACCTGCACCTCCCATTTTTCTGGATCGTGCTTTATCTTCCCGGTAAAAAGCCTCCGTCAGATGCCGCAGTGCCTCCTCGGATACTCCGCTTCCGTTATCCGATACCGTAAGACAGCATCCATCTGCAAGCATGGTCAGAAATACCTGAATCCTCCCTCCCTGTGGCATTGCCTTCCGACTGTTATCCATCAGATTTAAAAGCAATGACCGAAACAGATCCGGCTCGAGCAGGCAGCTTCCCTGCTGACATTCACAGCTGACCTCTATCTGATTCTTCTGATATACCGGTGCAATATGCCGGACCATATCCTCAACAATCTGTCCCGGATTCCCTTCCACCAGTTGGATTCCCGTCTTCTCCATAGAGAAAATATCCAGCATTTTAAAAGAAAG
>HF991351.1:8060-12398 GCA_000431515.1 Clostridium sp. CAG:632
GCCGCTCCAACCGCTTTCCTTCTGTATAGATATAATTTGCCGCCTCTGCCTCTTCCACCGGAGACAACGTCTGCCTCCGGATCAGATCCGCATATCCGATAATAGAGGTCATCGGTGTTTTCAGTTCATGTGCAAATCCACCCATAAACTGCTCTTTTGCTTCCATGGTATCCTGCATCTGCTTCATGCCGGTCTCAATCTGTTCTGCCATATGATTGAAATTCTTTGCCAAAATCCCGAACTCATCCCTTGTATGCACATTGGCACGATAGGACAGATCTCCGGCCGCAAGCCGTTTCGTTGCATTGGACAGCTTTGACAACGGTCTCGTCAGGATATAGGCAATCAGCCATACCAGAATCAGGCAGACGATCTGCATCACCAGATAAACCCGCTTATATACCTTTTCCTGCGTCTCCCGACCGGCATAGATCGGAGTTATATCGTAGGCGGCAGCCAGTGTCATATGCTGTTCACCTACGATCAACACTCCGTTAATCCGCAGATAATGCCTGCCTGAAGGATCCTGAAATCCACTCAGCACTGCCGTTCCGCTTTGCATATCGGCAGAAACCTCCGGCTGATCCCCATTCAGATATTGCAACACATTTCCTTCTTTGTACAAAATCTCTGTTCCGTCTTTTAGACAAAGTGCTGCCCATGATGCACTGCCCTGCAGGGATAATCGTTCCAGGATATCGGAGATCACCTTCTCATCATTCCAGCTATCTATACCGTTCACCAGCTGGAGTGTGTTCAGAATAGTCTGGTAAGACTGCTTCGCATTCGTCTTCTCCTGCTCCAGTGCAGAACGAAAGGACCCGGAAATCAACATAGTGCCTCCGATTCCATAAAAAACTGCCAGCAGGCAGCTGATGCATAATGTAATCTTATAACGAAACCTCATTCCTTTACCTCAAAACGATAGCCTACCTTGTTCACTGCCTGAAGCTCTTCTCCCAGTCCCAGCTTCTTCCGCAGACGCTGCACATGCAGGTCTACCGTTTTACTTCCGTATTCCAGCTCGCCGCCCCATACACGTTCATAAATAGTCTCTCTGTATAATGCAGTGTTAGGATTTCGTATGAACAGTAGGAGCAGTTCATATTCTTTTCTGGTCAGTGAAATCTCTACTCCCGCCTTGGTCACCTGCATAGACCGGGTGTCCACTTCAATGTCCTGGACATGCAGCACTTCTTCCGTTTTTTTATAACGGCGCAGGACAACCTCTACTCTCGCCTGCAGTTCCATAACATCAAACGGTTTCACAATATAATCCTCGGCACCCAGCCGGAGCCCTTTTACACGATCCTGTACACCGCCTTTGGCCGTCAGGAATATCACCGGCACCTCTTTGGGTGCCAGATATTCCATCAGAGAAAATCCGTCTATCTCCGGAAGCATCACATCCAACAGGATCAGATCATAATTGACCTGCTCTGCCTTCTCCAGGGCCGTCATCCCATCAAACGCACAGTCCACCCAGTACCCTGCCTGTTTCAATGTCAGCTTAATATAATTTGCAATTGGTTTTTCGTCATCTACTACTAATATCCGAATCATAATCCTACTTCATATCTGCTGTAATTGGTTCGAAGGTCCGTTTTTCCTCTCCGGACTTCTGTTCTTTCTTTGCCGCTGCGATAGCTTCTTC
The DNA here is from genome assembly GCA_000431515.1 of Clostridium sp. CAG:632. GTDB lineage: Bacteria > Bacillota > Clostridia > Lachnospirales > Lachnospiraceae > CAG-632. The sequence goes on from HF991351.1 coordinate 9,715, forward strand.
GCAGAATACATCCTGCGCACAGATCTTTGCTTTTCCACGCAGATCCTGTTTCTCATAGGTTCCATCCGGCTGCAGAATATATGCTTTCATGGTATCTGCAAGCTGTACATCCAGTATATGCTTTGCCTGTGCTTTTGCCTGCGGATCTTCTACCGGGAACATGATTTCTACACGTTTATCCAGATTTCGCGGCATCCAGTCTGCACTTCCCATATAAATATCTTCAAATCCATCATTGTAGCAATAAAGGATCCGGGCATGCTCCAGGAAATTACCGACGATGGAACGCACCGTGATATTCTCGCTCAGACCCGGCACTCCGGCACGCAGGCAACAGATGCCCCGGATGATCAGCTCAATCTTCACTCCGGCTGCCGATGCCTCATATAAGGCTGCCATAACCTTCGGATCGCACAGGGAGTTCATCTTTGCAATAATATGCGCCGGTTTTCCGGCTCTGGCATTCTCTGCCTCCCGATTGATCAGATCCAGTACGGTATCCTTCAGCCAGATCGGTGCAACTGCCAGCTTATTCCAGCTCGCCGGCTCAGAGTATCCGGACAACATATTAAATACTGCGGTTGCATCCTCTCCGATAGAATCGGATGCTGTCAGAATACCGGTATCTGTATACAGTCTTGCCGTTACATCATTGTAGTTACCGGTTCCCAGATGTACATAACGCTTGATTCCGTCTTCTTCCCGGCGGACTACCAGTGCGATCTTGGAATGTGTCTTTAATCCCACCAGTCCATAGATAACATGACAGCCGGTCTTCTCTAACATCTTTGCCCAGTTAATATTATTCTCTTCATCAAATCTGGCCTTTAACTCTACCAGTACCGTAACCTGTTTTCCATTCTCAGCCGCCTGTGCCAGTGCCGCAATAATCGGCGAATGACTGGATACACGGTAAAGTGTCTGCTTGATCGCCAGTACATCCGGATCAACAGCCGCCTGGCTGATAAACTGTACGACCGGATCAAAGGTCTCATACGGATGGTGAAGGAATATATCCTTTTTCTTAATCTGGTCAAAAATCGGCTCCTCGCTATTTAACTCCGGTACCGGCTGCGGTGTATACTTCGGATTCTTCAGATGATCGAAGCCGTCCAATCCGCTCAGTTTACTCAGGAAGGTCAGATCCAGAGGTCCGTTGATTGCAAAGATATTCTCTTTTGCAACCTCCAGCTGTTTTACCAGCTGATTCAGCAGCTCTTTATCAATACTGTCCTCAACCTCCAGCCGGATTACCTCGCCCCACTGACGCTGTTTGATCTGTCGCTCGATCTCCTTTAAAAGATCGGCCGCATCATCTTCGTCAATCGTCAGATCTGCATTTCTCATGATCCGGTATGGATGTGCACAGGTCACTTCATAGTTTAAGAACAGCTTTGCAATATTCTTCTCAATTACTTCCTCCAGAAGGATAATCTCCTGTACACCATCCTGTTCACTCGGAACATGTACGATTCTCGGAAGTACGGATGGTACCTGTACCGTTGCGATTTCCACTTCTTTGGAATCCTTCTTCCGGATCAATGCACCGATATTCAATGTTTTATTCCGGATTAACGGAAACGGACGCGATGCATCCACTGCCATCGGTGTCAGCACCGGATATACATCTTTATCAAAAAAGTCATCTACATAACTGCTCTGCGCTTCTGTCAGATTCTCATGATGTGTGATCACATGCAATCCATTCTTCTCCAGCAAAGGAAGTAAGGAACGATTATAGGTCGTATACTGACTGTTCATAAATTCCTTTGTCTTTGGAATGATCTTCTCCAGCTGCTGCCCCGGGGTCATTCCGGCAATATCCGTCTTCTCATATCCCGCATGTACCATATCGATCAAGGATGCCACACGCACCATAAAAAATTCATCCAGGTTGGATGCTGTGATTCCCAGAAACTTAATCCGTTCAAACGGCCGAATCGTACGATCCTTTGCCTCCCCCAGAATTCTGCAGTTAAACTCCAACCAGGACAATTCACGGTTTACATAATAGGAAGGCTTCTTCCATTCCTTTTCTGCTTCTTTATTTGATTTCTTATCTGCCATTATACGTTCCTCCTCTGCTTTAATATCGGACGAATTCCGAAAATCTGTTCAAAGAAGTCTGCCTTCTGCTTAAACAGGGCAGCCTCCAGCGTAATATTATTTACCGTATCAACTACGATCACAAGCTTCCGCTCCTTCACCTGGATCGTAAATTTCTCCACCTTCTGCTTATGCGAGCGGTCCAATGCGTTCGCAACACGCAGGATCGCCGCCAGCTTCGCAACGGTTGTATAGGATGCATCTCCCAGAGAATCTTTCACCTGCGGATAAGCCGGCAGATACAATGTATTGTACCGCACCGCATTTGCAACCTCTTCCCGCTCCTTATGAGACAGTCCCATCATCTCGGTGGACATGATGATACTGTAGGAATTATTCGCTACATTCTGCATATTAATAAACTTGCCGCAATCATGCAGAATGCAGGCGATCTGAAGCTGTAACCGTTCTGTCCGGTCCATACCATGCAGTTTCCTGGTCGCATCAAAGATTGCCAATGCCAGATTGGTAATGTAAGAGATATGTGTTTTATTACATTTATACCGCTTCGCCATTGCCATCGCAGAAGCCAGAATGTCTTCCTCAAAGGCTCTTACGATACTGTACTTCTTCGCCTG
>HF991351.1:12441-49377 GCA_000431515.1 Clostridium sp. CAG:632
ATACCGTCTGTCAGATTAATATCATGCAGGAAAATAGCATCTGCCTTTGTAGTCTCTACCAGTGTCCGGTAAATAATGATTGCCGGCCGGATCAGAGTTGCCCGTTCAAACGGTACCCCATAATGTAATGCCATCTCCTGCGGCGAAGCATCCATGATCTTCTTGTAAATATAATCTATCTGATCCTTACTCATCAGATTCTTTAGCTTCAGCTCCGGTGCGATCTTCTGTAATGCCTGGATCTCATCTCCGATGGCAATTACGTTCTTAATATTCTTATCACCCAGATACATGGTATTGAATGTACTTAACTCATTCTGAACAAACTCCTCCAGAACCTCCTCACCATTGGATACTCTGGATTCAATGCCGGACATCATATCACGCACCCGGACAGAACCGATCTTGATGTTCTGGGTTGCTGTCAGCAGTTGTTTCTCAAACAGGGAAATCTGAATACTGCCGGCCCCCATATCCAAAAGTGCTGTATTCTTACCGGTGATCTCGTCAAATTCCTTCATAGTAGATGCACAGCCCTTTAACATCATGAACCGATGCTCTGAATTACTTAAAATAGATACCCGGAAACCGGTCCGCTGCTCGATCATCTCGATGATCATCAGACTGTTACCTGCCTCACGGATCGCACTGGTTGCATATGCCCGATATTCCTTACAGTCATACTCCTTCATCTTGGCCTTGAACTTCATCAGACAGTCACACAATTCATTGACCTTCTCATTGCTTACATATCCCAGCCGATAGGTGTCACTTCCCAGCTCCAGAATATAACTGATGCAATCCAGCTCTTTAAACCCCTGCTTTGTAGTGATCTCAAAGATTTTCATTGATATATCATTGGATCCTACATTGATCGCAGCAAATACCTGATATGCCATACTTACTCCTCCGTTTCTGTTCTATCTATTGATTTTCATCTGCATGCTATGCTTCAGATTCTTTCGTATAATAATTTCCAAGTATTTTAAAATCTCCGGACTCACTCCGGACACCGGTTATCGCATTGCGGACTGCCGCATTTGACAGATTGCCCTCAAATGTAATAAAGAACCGATATTCCCACTGTCTGTCCGACAGCGGTTCTGATTCAATGCTTGTCATATTCAGATCATTGAATATAAAATGACCTAATGCATTATAAAGACTTCCACTCTCATGTGGCAGTGAAAAGCTGATACTGATCCGGTTTGCCTCTTTTGTATAAATGCGGCGTTTGGATACGACTACAAAACGCGTTGTATTATTCTTCTGTGTATTGATCTCCGGCTCCAGAACTTCCAATCCATAAATCTGTGCCGCACGGATACCGGCAACTGCTGCCTGCGTTTTATCTCCGTCCTGCTTTACCTTAGATGCACTGACTGCCGTATTGGCAAGCGGTATCTGCTTCCAGTCGTGCGCATCCAGATATGGTTTCGTCTGCAGCAGCCCCTGTGGATGTGAATACACAGTCTGAATATCTGAGATCGTTGCTCCCGGCACTGCCAGTAATGCCTGTGACACTGCCAGATCAATGCTGCCTACGATTGCCACCTCATGCTCCTGCAGCAAATGATAAATCCCGGAAACAAAGCCGGCAGAAGAATTCTCGATCGGTAGTACTCCGTACTCTGCGTGATTCTCTTCCAGTGCCTGAATGACATCCTCGAACCGCTCTACATGAAAATTCTCCACCTGATCACCAAAGAACCGAAGCATTGCCTGCTCGCTGAATGCTCCCGGAACGCCCTGATAGACTACCTGGCTGCCCGGTTCCATATCCAGGCTGTCGACTGCCGTATATTCTGACTCTATGTACCGATCCCGGTCTCCTAATATCTTATACTGATACCGTCTGCTGATCGACATGATCTGCAGGAACAGCTCCTCTATGCTGTGGCGGTTAAACTCACTGTCCGCCAGATCCCCTAACTTCTTAAGTTTCTCCAGCTCCCGCTGTCTGTCATAGATTGCTTTACCGGTTTCACGCTTGTTCTCTGCCACCTCACCGGCCAGAAGCATCCGCTTTTGAAACAGCTCTACCATCTGTTTATCTACAATATCTATTTCCTGTCGTATCTGATTTAAATCCACGTTCCAGCCTCTTTTCTATCGCTTATTTGCCTGCAAAGCCTGCAGCATCTGTGTAACGGTCTTTCCGGTAATCGGATGTCTGAGATATGGGGCCAGCTCCGCAAGCGGCTCCAACACAAATGTCCGCAGCGGCATTTCCGGATGCGGAATACACAGGGTCGGACTGTCAATTATCTTCCGGTCATATAATAAAATATCTACATCCAGAGTTCGCGGTCCCCAGTGAATCTCTCTGGTCCGGTTCCGTCCCTGCTCGATCTCATGTGCAAACTCAAGCACTTCCTCCGGTGTCATCAATGTCCGGCAGGCAATGCAGGCATTCAGAAAGAGATCCTGCTCTGTATAGCCATAAGGCTCTGTCTCCAGATAAGAAGATACCCGCACATCCTTGTAGTCCGGATTCTCCTTTAACATCTCTACTGCATAATCCAGATGTGCCTTCCGATCACCCATATTGGACCCAATACTGAAATAAACCGTATGCCAGCTCCGTTCAATCGCCACTGATACCGTATCGATCGGAAGCATGATCGGTGCCCATGGCTTCTTGATCTCCAGTTCAATCTTCTGCAATGTCGGATACCCCTTTAATAAACGGTCTGCGAGTGTCTCAGCAACTGCCTCGATCAGCTTATAATTCCGCTCCTCCATGATCTTCTTGATGTCATGGCAGACCTCTCCGTAATTAATCGATTGCTCCAGAGAATCTGCCCGTCCGGCAGCTCTGGTATCTGTAAACAGGGTAGCCGATACCAGAAACTTCTGCCCTAATGTATTCTCTTCCTCGTATACCCCATGGTGGCAGAATACTTCCAGATTTCTGATTCGTATTTCGTCCATAGTACTTCCTTCCTTATTCTGCCCGCAGCATTGCCAGTGTCATCTTCGCTGCCCGCAGATTTTTCTCTACATCATGTACCCGGATGATCGAGCATCCCTTCATAATGCCCAGCACAGTCGTTGCCATTGTCCCTTCCTCGCGCTGATCTACCGGCAGATCCAGTGTCAGACCGATCATGGACTTTCTGGAGGTTCCCAATAATACCGGATACTTCAGACTCTGTAATTCCTCCAGATGATTCATCAGGATGAGATTCTGTTCCAGATTTTTAGCAAATCCGATTCCCGGATCAATGCATACCTGCTCCATATCCATACCGGCTGCTTTCGCCATGTCAAGACTCTCCTGAAGATCAGTAACAACATCCTTTAAATAATTATCATAAACGGGTTCCTTCCGGTTATGCATCAGGCAGGAAGCTACGCCTCCCTCTGCAATAACTGCTGCCATGGTACCGTCCCATTTCAGTCCCCAGATATCATTGATCATATCTGCGCCGGCAGCAATCCCTGCCTTGGCCACATCGGACTTATAGGTATCCAGAGAGACCGGAATATCCATCCGACTCTTAATGGCCTCAATGATCGGGCATACCCGTTCGATTTCCTCTTCGCTTGTGATCTTGATGTGGTTCGGTCTGGTAGACTCGCCTCCGATATCCAGAATATCCGTTCCCTGCTTCACCAGTTCCTCCGCATGGAACAATGCCCGGTCCATATGATCATAACGTCCGCCATCCGAAAAAGAATCCGGTGTCACATTCAGGATTCCCATCATATATACCTGGTTCTCTGTATCAAACTGCCATTTTCCGATTCTCATAATTTCTCCTTTTTTCAATCCTCATAATCCGCTATGTTTTACAAGTCTTCTATATTATAATTCCATGATTCCGTTTCTCCATCGGCCAGTAACAGGTATCTGCTGCCGGACAGTCGAAACAGTTTCTGGACAGCTTATCTGCCCGATATAAGATACTGCGGTACCGGTCGCCAATGCTCCCCGGTTCTTCCGGAACCGTCTCTGTCTCTGCATATTTATGTGCCGCTATTGCCCCTGTAATCCATGCATTCTCTGTCTCAGTGAACCCACAATCACGGAGAATTTCTCCCGCAATCTCCACACCGGCCTCATGGTGCGACTGTCCGTTCCGATACTCCATGCTCCGTCCCAGATCATGAAGCAATGCCATGGCATAGATGATCTCTTTCTCCAATGCCTGTCCTTCCTCATTGTTCTCCAAGCTCAGAATATAAGCAATCCTTGCCACATCCATCGAATGCTCCAGTCCATGCTTGCAATAGATTCTATGTACTTCTGCCTGCATAATCTGCTGTCTGCATTCCTGAAACCGCTTATGCTGCAGGATTCTATCGATCCGTTCCATTTCTGTCTCCGATTCTTCCTATATAATATAAGGAACCAAATGCCACGATCACATCCTCCGGCTCCGCGTCCTGCTTCGCCAGTATATATGCCTGCTCCGGTGTCTCCGTGACCACTACCTCCGGGCAAAACTGACGTACTTCCTCTGCCAGCTCCTCCGCCGGAAGTGCTCTCGGATTATCCGGCACCGTCAGTACATAGACCTTATCTGCCAACGGAACCAGCTTCCGAAACATCTCATAATGTGCCTTATCCCTTAATACACCTATTATATAAAGAATCCGTTTCTTTGTAAAATGCTTTCTCAGCTGCTCATACAACCGATTCGCCGCATCCAGATTGTGCGCGCCATCCCGGATCACATACGGATGCTCCTCCAAAATCTCAAACCGACCCTTCCATCCGGTATGCTGAAGGCCATTTTGTATATTCACATTTTTCAAATCATTCGTTTTATATTCTGATTCTGTATCAATCAGTGCAGAACTTATTGTATTCAAGGCCTCAATTGCCGTAATTGCATTATAGATCTGATGCTTTCCCAAAAGACTTGATTTATAAATCACGTTTTTATAAGCAAATGTTTCGTACAACAAATCTTCTTTTTGTATAGTCAATTCATCCAGGTCTGGTACAATCGGCTGAATATTATGCTTCTCACATGCATCCAATAACACCGGCATTGCTTCCTCATTCACCGGATAGATCACACACGGAACCTGATCCCGCAGAATCCCTGCTTTCTCTGCGGCAATCTCCGGAATGGTACTGCCGAGAATCGCTGTATGATCCAGACTGATGGAGGCAATGATCGTACAGAGCGGTCGCTCTACCACATTCGTAGCATCCAGTCTGCCACCCATGCCGGTCTCCAACAGCACAACATCGACCTGTTCCTCATAGAAGTACTGAAATGCGATTGCCGTCTCCAACTCGAATGCGGTTACGGTTCCCTCTCCGCCCGCCTCCATTGCAGAGACATAGGAATCCACCCGGCTGAGCAGATCGGCAAATCGTTCCTCCGACATATAGGTATCATTGATCTGAAATCGCTCCAGATATGTAAAGATCGTCGGAGAACTGTACCGACCGACCCGGTAACCGGCATCCTGTAATGCCGCATCCATAAAGGAAAGAATCGATCCCTTTCCGTTCGTTCCTGCGATATGCACAACTTTGCAGCGGTTCTGGGGATCGCCCATCCGCTGCAATAGCTTTCTGATCTGTGTCAGTCCCAGTTCACTACCCAACCGGTTCTTCTCTTCTATATAGGTCATTGCTTCCTGATAATTCATGTCTTCTAATCTGCCGCCTCTCCAAATCCTGTGTCATACGGAACGTGCTGAATCAATGGTGTATTCTCATCAATCGGTAACAGCTCATACCCTTCTTCCTTCAACGTATCGATCAACTGCTGCAGGCTCTCGACCGTCGTATGTCTTGACTGCATATCATGCATCAGGACAATGGATGTATTATTCTGTCTGACACTGGTCATAATATTCTCAACCAGCTTATCCGGTGTCAGCTCTGCCGATACCGCATCTCCATTTAATGCATTCCAGTCATAGTACCGGATGCCCCGCTCATTCAGATAGGCGATACATTCCTGCATCGGAACCTTCGCAACTGTATTACTGCTGCCACCCGGAAAACGGTAGATCTTCACTTCTTCTCCGGTTCTGTCATATAAAAACTGAGACAGGCTGTCTACATCCTCTTCGAACGCATCCAGCGATGCATACACCTGATTATAATCATGGGTATACGAATGCATCCCCAATGTATGTCCTTCTTCTACAATCCGGGAATAATACGGCCAGTAGGACTCATCCTCTCGCGCAATCACAAAAAACGTAGCCTTCACGTCATTGGCCGCCAGTATATCCAGAATCTGCCCGGTATATACACTCGGTCCGTCATCAAAGGTCAGGTACACCCGCTTCTCCGCCTGAGTGCCTGTCCCATCACCATCCGACGAATCCCCAGTCTCGTCATCCGGATTCTGAAGCTCTGTCGTATCCGCCGGAGCTTCCTGTGTATCTCCGGTCAAGCTGTCCACATCTACATTGGGATTGGACATCAGTGCTTCTTTACTGGACAGGATCGTAGTCTGTGCGTCCGGCTGCATACCTGCCACTGCCATAACCTGCTTTTCCAATCTTCCTACCTGTACCAGCATAACGATACAGGCAATCGACGGCAGGATCGTCGCCAATAAAAACAGCCTTACGATCCACATCTTATAGCGCTGAATCCGCTTCCTGCGTGCGTCATCTATATTCATTTTCGTTAATGCCGTAGATCCGCTACTTTCTCTTGCCTCATTCACAAAATTCTATCCATTCCTTTTCCTGCATAATTTTACTCTTAGTATACCGCACTTTTCACAATCTATACAGTCCTAACTTTACATATTTCACAAAAAAATCAGGCATGACAAGTCATACCTGATTTTCATTCATTTATACGGGAGGCAGACATCGGAATGTCCGCTTCTGTTTATACGATTCCGGCCTCTACTGCTCAAATAACAGATCACCGTAGGTTGGGAATGGCCATGCTTCCTTCGCTACCAGAAGCTCCAGTGCATCTGCAGGCTCTCTGACCGTACCCATAGAAAGGAATACTTCATCATGATAATACTTAGCCCATGCGCTGATATCATCCTCATAATCTGCTGCCTTATTTACAATCTCTGTAAATTTCGCAGTTGCTGCCTTTAATTCCAGAAGCTTCGCATCAATCTGACCGATCAACTCCTTCTGTGCTGCAGGCTCAATGCCAATCAGCTGGATATTCTTTGCTTCGATTGCAAGCTTACCTTCATAATCCATAACAGCCGGAATGATCTGCTTGTTAGACATCTCGATCATGGTCCGTGCTTCGATATTGATCTTCTTTGCGTAGTTCTCAAGCATAACCTCTGCTCTTGCCTCTAACTCGGTCTTGCTCATAACACCCATACGCTTGAATACTTCGATGGTCTTATCGGTTGTCAGATATGGCACTGCATCTACCAGACACTTGATGTTCGGCAGACCACGTTTCTCAGCCTCGGCTACCCATTCATCAGAATAACCGTTACCGTTGAAGATGATTCTCTGATGCTTGGTCAGCAGGTCACGGATCAATGTCTTAATGCATGCATCCTTATCCTCTGCAGCATCCAGCTGATCTGCGATCAGGGATAACTCATATGCAACAATTGTATTTAACATCATAGTCGGCTGTGAAATCGGCTGTGTAGAACCTACCATACGGAACTCAAAACGGTTACCGGTAAATGCGAATGGTGAAGTTCTGTTACGATCGGTTGCATCCATAGTAAAGCTTGGCAGGGTAGAAACACCGGACTCATATACCTTTGCAGGCTTACTGTGTTCTGCGGAACCGGTTGCAATGATCTGCTCTACAACACCCTCCAGCTGCTCGCCTAAGAATGCGGAAATGATTGCCGGAGGTGCCTCGTTTGCACCTAATCTGTGGTCATTACCTGCAGAGGATGCTGACAGTCTCAAAATCTCTGCATTGTTATCAACTGCGGCTAATACAGCTGCCAGGAATAACTGGAACTGCAGATTGTCTTCCGGATTCTTACCGGGATCCATCAGATTCTCTCCATCACTGGTGCTGAAGGACCAGTTGTTATGCTTACCGGAACCATTGACACCTGCGAATGGCTTCTCATATAACAGACATGCCAGATCATCCCGGAGTGCTACCTTCTGCAATGTCTCCATTAACAGGTAGTTGTTATCACTTGCTACGTTTGTTGTACCGAAGATAGGTGCGATCTCATGCTGTGCCGGTGCAACCTCGTTATGCTGTGTCTTGGCTGTGATACCGTATTTCCAAAGCTCTGCATTCAGGTCATTCATGAATGTAGAAACCTTTTCCTTAATGTTACCGAAGTACTGATCATCCAGTTCCTGTCCCTTTGGTGCCGGTGCACCGAATAAGGTACGTCCGGTCAGCTTCAGATCTTCACGCTGCATATACTTGGCCTTGTCTACCAGGAAATACTCCTGCTCAGGTCCTACATTGGCTGTAACCTTTGTCGGCTCCTTGCCAAAATATTTCAATACCCTCTTTGCTTCTCTGCTTAATGCATCCATAGAACGAAGCAACGGAGTCTTAAAGTCAAGGGAATCACCTGTGTAAGAGGTGAATGCTGTCGGAATACATAATACAGAGCAGCCATCTAAGCTGGTCTTTACATATGCCGGTGATGTACAATCCCATGCTGTATAGCCTCTGGCTGCACAGGTGGCACGGATACCACCGGATGGGAATGAGGATGCATCCGGCTCAGCCTTGATCAACTCCTTACCGGTAAATTCCATCATAACTTTGCCGCCGCCTACCGGAGTAATAAATGAATCGTGCTTCTCAGCACTGGTCTCTGTCAATGGGAAAAATACATGTGTATAATGGGTTGCTCCTAATTCAATCGCCCAATCCTTCATCGCCAATGCAACATCATCTGCCACATCGCTGTTTAATGGTTCTCCAAAATCAATGGTCTTTCTCAACTCGCGGTATGTAGACTTTGGAAGACGCTCCTTCATGGTCGCATCATCAAATACATAAGAGCCAAAAATTTCTGATACTTTTTGCATAATTTCTACTTCCTTTCTATTACTTCATACCCGCGCCATTCCGTGATGGGAAATAACTATTCGATGTACCTTCGCCAAATCCAGTTCCGTTCGGATATAACGTCTGCATTTCGTTCATCATACACAAAAAGGGTGCTCTCAATAAAGAGAACACCCTTGTTCCATACACATTCCGTACGCTTGTTATAATTAAAATAAACCCATTACCTGAAAAAAGCAAGACCTTTTTTCGAATTAATTTATCAATATCTCTTTTTTTCAATAATGGATTTCTAAGGAAGCACCTGATTTTTCAGTTCAGCGCCCTCCTCTGCCGCACGGGCATTCTCCATAGTCACTTTAGCAATGGCTTCCATGGCATCTCTGGTAAAGAATGCCTGATGTGAGGTCAGGATAACATTCCGGAAGCTGGTCAGCCGGATCAGATCTTCATCTGTGATAATATCGTTTGATTTATCTTCAAAGAAATATTCGTCCTCTTCTTCATATACATCCAGACCTACACCGGCAAATTTCCGTGCCATTAATGCCTCGATCAGATCACCCGTATTGATCAATCCACCTCTCGAGGTATTCACCAGCAGCACGCCATCCTTCATTTTCTCAATATTCTTCTTATTAATGATGTGTCTGGTATCCTTCGTCAGCGGACAATGAAGGGAGATCACATCCGACTCCCGGAACAGGCGATCCAGATCTACATACTCCACATCCAATCCTTTCACCGGATATGGATCATAGGCCAGAATGTGCATTTTAAAGCCTTTCAGGATGTCGATCATCATCTGCCCGATCTTACCGGTTCCGATCACCCCGACTGTCTTTCCGACCAGATCAATGCCCATTAATCCATTAATATTATAGTTAAAATCTCTGGTCCGTACATATGCCCGATGAATGTTCCGGTTCACAGTAAGCAGAAGTCCCATCGCATATTCCGCTACCGCCTCCGGTGAATAACTCGGCACCCGCAGCACCTTAATATCTGCCTCTTTCGCCGCCTTCAGATCTACATTATTAAAACCTGCACACCGAAGCAGGATGGTCCTGACTCCCAGCTCCTTCAGTGCCTTGATCGTCTCCTTCCCTGCGTCATCATTCACAAAAATACAGACTGCATCATAGTTTTTTGCAAGGATGGCTGTATCCTCATTCAGCTTCACTTCCTGGAACTTGATCTTATATCCCAACTCCTCACCAAGCGGCTGAAACCAGATCTTATCATAAGGCTTTGTATCATAAAACATGATTTTCATCTTAAACTACCTCATTTCATCAATCCTGACAGTTCAGACTGTCTGCTTCTTAGTATCGGATACTTTTCGGAAACCTATACTCGATTTATCATTGTAAGTACGATCTGTAATTTTTTAAAAAAAGAAAAGAAACAAACCGCTGTTTGTTTCCTCCTTCACCCTTATTCACTGTTATGAGTTATTCAACAATATATGGCTTGATTGCTTCCATGATGTCAGAAACATCGCCATCCTTATGGATAATCATATCCAATGGCTGGGATAAATCCAAACTAAAAATTCCCATAATAGACTTGGCATCGATTGTGTATCTGCTGGAGCTGATATCAAAATCGCAGTCAAACTTGATCAATGTGTTTACAAAGTTCTTTACTTTGTCAATGGAATCCAATAAAATCTTTACCTTTGTCATAGCAATAACTCCTTTCACTGATTTTCACTGGTATCACTACCACAAGTCCTATTATAACCCATTATTTTGATTTCGACAATACCTTTAACAATGCTTCCAGTGTAAGTTTTACATCTTCCATGTTTGCATTCTCGCCCATATGGCCGATGCGAATCAGTTTTCCGGCAAACACATCAAAGGAACCGGCCAGCATAATCCCGGCTTCTTTCGCCACACCATCCAGAATCTCCTGCGCTGTAAAACCATCCGGAACTACCATTGCCGTTACGGTATCCGCAAATCCGTTTTTACCGTAAATCTCATAGCCTGCATCCTGCAGTGTCTTACGCACATACTCCGCAATCTCTTTATGTCTGTTGTAAATCTCTGTATCCGCCTTTACATTTTCCAGTGCGGTACGCAGACCGTAAATATCGCTGATCGGCATGGTATAAGGGAACCATTTATCTTCATAGTAATGTTCAAAGGTTGTCAGATTCGCATAAAATGATGCAATTGGCACCTTCCGCTCATCCATTGCCTTTCTGGCATCCGGACTTACGGTTACAAAGGTCAGACCTACCGGTGCAGACAATGCCTTCTGCGAACCGCCACAGACAATATCGATCTTCCAGTCATCTACATAAACCGGATCACCAAACATCGATGCTACGGCATCTGTCACAGTTAAGATACCGTAAGACTTTAACAATGGACAGATATCCTGAATCGGATTCAGTCTGCCACTCGGTGTATCACAATGTACAACGGTCGCATACTTAAAATCATGATCCTTCTCCAGATACTGCTTCAGCGCCTCTGCATCAACCTCGGTCTCATAATCAACCGTATAAAGAACCGGTTCCCCGCCGTAGATGCGGACAAAGTCCGCAAATCCACGACCGAACACACCATTATCAATGACCAGCACCCGGTCACCCGGTTCTGTCAGGGAAGCACAGGCTGCCTCCAGTCCCAGAATACCTTCCCCGCTTAAAATATATGCAGGATTCTTAGTATGCAGAAGCTCTGCAAGCAGGTCACAGGTATCTTTATAATAATCATAGAACTCCGGATCCAGATCCGGGTTTGTCGTCTCCAGACTTCTCGCCATTCTGACATTCTCACGTACTCTGGTTGGTCCGGGTGTCATTAATTTCAACATGGTACACACCTCTTCTTTCTATACTTGCTGTTATTCTACTGTTCTGCTTTCTTAGCAAATAACAGACCGGTCTTATTCAGTACCTTTTCCAATGGTACGATCAGAAGCAGTACCGGTATAGCTGCCAGCACTACCTGAAGAATATTTCCGGGGAATGATGCAAGCGGTGTTACAAGACTATGATAGAAGATTGCTTCAAAAATATAGTAACCGGCCAGCTTGATCAGTAACGCAGCACCAACTGCCAGCACCTTAAATCCGAAGCCGCTCTTCTTCTCTACGATCAGACCTACAACGAAGCCCATAAGACCGCAGGTAATGAAGGTACATGGTGCATAAATCGCCCAGCTCGACATGATATCAAAGATTGCCATGCCGAAAGCTCCGGCAAAGAATCCGGTCCGCTTTCCATAAAGCATTGCTGCTAACAAAAGAGGTATGTTTCCAAGATGAATCAGCCCACCATAACCAAATGGCAGCTTGATATTAACACAGGCAGTAAACACCAGTGTCAGTGCAATAAACAAACCGGTCACCGTAATTGCTTTTACGGTTTCTCTGTTCTTTGTATTCTTTCCTGTTTCTTTTCCCGTTAAATCAGATGTTACAGTCTCTTCTACGGAAGTTGAAACTGTTTTTGTGTTTTCACTCATAGTAAACCCTCGCTTCCTTTATATTGTTTCGCATAGCATTTATTCTCTCTGCCTGCTTTCATTGGCTTAGTTTACTATGAGTGTGGTATGATTAAAATATCCAGTTTTGAACTTTTTTATAGTACCAGTTGTAGTTTGTTTGTAGTTTGTTTGTAGTTTCCACTATAGGCCAAAGCTTGAAACGATCTTCTATGACATCAATAACCCAAGCCAAATAATGGTTGCAATAATTCCTATACTCATTCCTGCAATATTAAGTCCCATTGCCCAACCGCGTTTTGTACTCCTTTCATTTACCAGGACTGCAAAAATCAGGCCGATCAGTCCAAGGATACCTCCAAGAATTCCACAAGGTGTCATAGCCACAGATATGATTCCCAGCGTCAATGCTGCCGTTGCATAGACTTTATCATTTCTGTTCTGCACCATTTGTATTGCAGACGAAACTTTTCTATCTCATGCTTTTTGTTCAACCGCCCACGGATTCTCGCCCACTGGCTCCGGCGGAACTGCAATTCTGCCCGACACAGAACCAGATTATAACAATCCGGATAGAAACGTCCGATTCCCTGTTGTTTACACGGAAAATAAATCAGCCGATCCGGATGATCCGCTAGGATTGTCATTGCATACTCCATATATCGAAACACTTCCACTCCTCCGTCAATGGCAGCTTCATCTTCTGCCGGCCAGGTATGAAATGCCCACATATGCTCAATAAAAGGAAATTCTATCACTTTATATTCCCGATTTTTTTCATATATTTCATATTGTGAAAACTTCCGGATAATTCTACCCTGTTCTTTCGTTGACATTTATCCTATTCTCCTGTTGATACTTGTTCCGTTATAATGCCATACTATTTCCATACATTACCAAATATCATTACGCTTATTATAGAATCAGGCAATGACACATATTGTCTGTTTTCATTTTTATTTTAAAATCATTTAAAACGAAAAAAACAGCAACCATTCAGTCACTGCTTTCTCTTCGTATACCATTCTTTATATACTTTCTTCTACTCCATTAAAAGATATTCCTGAAGTAAATTTCACTTATCTACCAGTCCATATTCCTCTAACAACTGTCTCTGATAACCTTCGTCCTGTGCCGCCTTCACTATATCGTCTGCTCGGCCATCCTCGGTCAGTCGGAGAATCAACGTATTTAACCTCCGGCGTTCCTCTTGTTTTCCCACCTCTTTGCCCTCTACTTTTCCTTCTTCCCGTATCAGCATTTCTCGTTCCCAGCTCTTCATATACTGAACACCTACTTCCTTATCCCGTTTCACTGCATCTACCTGCTCATGGATTGCCCGAATGTCTGCATTCGTTACATTCTCAGCAATACTGTTTTCCATATATTTTAGCATATCACGCAGCTCCTGACTAGGATTTCCTTCAGTTCCTTTCGTATATAAATAGATTCGTCGGATGCCGTCCTCATACTCCATATTCGGTGCTTCCACACACTGATTTTTTACGGTATACACCATCCGATTTTCGTCAAATGGATCATATGGCAGAATCATGATGATATACACATTCTTCAGCTTACTGTAATTCCAGCCGGATTCCAGTTGTTTTGCATCTATGATTGCCTGATACAACCTTGTCCGCCATGGGAGTATCGGTTTCTCATATATTGTATCCGGCTCAATATCATACAATTCCGATGTCACATTCATATCATCTTCTGCGTCAGACTCCGCATAAGCATCCATGCGGATGCCTCTCTGATTCGTATCAAAACCTGCCAATACCTTCTGTGTTGTGACTCTCACCCGTCCAATCGGCCGCCCCAGAATTGTACTTAGTAGAATCCGGCAGATTTCCTCGCCTGCTTCTCCTCTGGATATAATCTCCTGAAATAGGAAATCATCAATCAAACTGAGTTCTTCCAGACTCCGTTTCCTCGGCTTCATCCTCAAAGCTTCTGTATTCTTTTTTATGTGGTTTGTGTCAAGCGCTTTTATTCATCCATAAATTCTACCGCATGCTTCCGCATCCAGATTGGCATCAGATTCCTCTGACATTTCGGATTCCTTCGCTGTTCAATACCAATCGTATCAAAAAATGTTTTCCAGAGTCTCCTGTATGCATCCGGATATTCCTCTGTCTGCTTTAACTTCTGTAATTCAGCAGGCTCCAGCTGCCGGATTGAGAGCTTATGGTATGCCTCTGTATCTTTCAGATCATGAATCACCGCATAGCTCCGGTTATCATCAATAATCATAAAATACTCTGACGGCATACGGTCTGCAAAATGCTCCGCCACCAGTGTGATCACATCATTCTTCGGTTCCAGATGGCAGACATATACCTGATTATCAATGGAATGAAACCGGGCAAACTCCCGGAAATAGTGTGCCTCATTTCCTACATTCCGACGAATCTCCATCATGCGGAGTACCTCCGGCACAGAAATCGCCTGCATTACAGGTTTTCCCATCCGGAATCCCACCCGTAGAAACCGATAAATATCATCCAGAGTATCCTCCTTTGACAGACAGGCATAATAGATATGAATATATGCATCCATCCCTATCTTGCTCTGAATGGACCGGGTCACCTTCTTTACTTTCTCCTCATCTGCATCAATATGAATATACTCTTCAAACAATGACGGCTGATAAACCGGCTCCGGCATCAGTCTTACATTCTCATGCCCGGCAGACAGAGCATAGCTCCACGCATCATAAATACAGGTCATCATTGCTTCATATTGGCGTTCACAGGTAAATATTCTCATAACCTCTCACCTACATTCATCTGGCAATCCCAAAGTCATCAAAGAGCGACATCTGCCGATGATTCTCCTGCTGATGCTGGATCTGCCAGTTCTCCCGTGTATTCACACTGGTCAGCTGTCTGGTTATATACTGCTCCTCGATTGGAGTCCGATACATCATCTTACCACCGCAGGTGATAAAATAATGTGCCCGTTTCAGAACCACACCCATCTTCTTCAGATGTTCAAAGGATATACTGCCATATCGTCTGGCATTTACGATCCGGCCGGCCGACTTTGGCCCGATCCCCGGTACCCGAAGCAATACATCATACGATGCTGTTCGGACCTCAACCGGAAACTCTCCGAGATGCCGCAATGCCCAATCACATTTCGGATCCAGCTGAACATTGAAATTCGGTCTGGTCTCTGAAAGCAGTTCGTCTGCCTGAAACCCATAGAATCGTAGCAACCAGTCTGCCTGATACAGTCTGTGTTCCCGAAGCAGTGGCACCGGAGTATCCAGCCCCGGAAGTGCCTGATCCTCATTTATCGGTATATAGGCAGAATAAAAGACCCGCTTCAGATCATAGGTCTGATACAGTCTCTGTGTCGTCTGCAATAAGGTATAATCATTCTCATCGGTTGCCCCGATGATCATCTGCGTACTCTGACCGGCAGGCGCAAACTCCCGGATCTGTCCCCGCTCGGATACGATCGCCGGAANNNCGCTCGGATACGATCGCCGGAACCGCCGTTGAATGTGCATACTCCCACAGCGAAGAATTTCCCTGACTATATCGTTCCTGCTGTGCCAGCCGCATCCGATTCTTTTCAAAAATACTCCCCGGCAGATAGGCATTCCTACTGCTTCGCTCCATGTAGCCGTTCTTTCCGATTGCCTGACGGCTCTCTGCAATCGTCGCACTCACCCGTTTCATCGGCTTCAAAATGGTCTGAAAGCTCTTATTCGGTGCCAGCCTCTTTAATCCTTCCGCTGTCGGAAGCTCCAGATTCACACTGATACGGTCAGCCAGAAATCCGGCCGTTGCCAGCAGTTCATCCGATGCGCCCGGAATCGTCTTAACATGGATATATCCGTTAAATGCATACTTCGTGCGCAATAATGACAGTGTCTCACACATCTTCTCCATGGTATAGGTCGGATCCTTCAGCACACCGGAACTTAAAAACAGGCCCTCAATATAATTCCGCTTATAAAACTCCACCGTCAACTCACAGATCTCTTCCGGGGTAAAGGTCGCCCTCGGCACATCATTGGACACCCGGTTCACACAATACTTACAATCATAGATACAATGATTCGTCATCAGAATCTTAAGCAGTGAAATGCACCTGCCATCCGATGCAAAGCTATGACAGATTCCACATGATTCTGCGTTCCCCAGCATACCTTCCTGACCCTTCCGTTTCACTCCGCTGGATGTACATGCGACATCATACTTCGCTGCATCGGCTAATATATGCAATTTTTCCTGAATATCAAAACCGCCTGCTATTTCGAACATGTGTTTATTATACAAACATTCGTTCTGAAATGCAAGCGGTAATTTTAACTATTTATTTTCCCGGAACCGGATATCTCCGGTCTCAGCATTCATTTCTTCTACAATTGCAAGTGACTCCAGATGGTATCCAAGGTTCCGGATGATCTGTCCGCCCTGTTGGAAGCCCTTCTCAATGACGATGCCGATTCCTGCAACATTGGCTCCTGCGGAGGACACGATTGAAATCAGGCCCTGCAAGGCACATCCGTTTGCCAGAAAATCATCAATGATCAGAACATTTTCGCCCGGTTTTAAGAATTTCTTCGATACCATGATCTGATTCTTACATTTATGTGTAAAGGACTCAACCTCTATCACAAACACATCTCCATCAATATTTACACTCTTTGATTTCTTTGCAAAAATAACCGGGACATCAAAGTGTCTCGCAACCATACATGCAATTCCGATTCCGGAGGCCTCGATGGTCAGGATCTTATCTACCTGTACACCGTCAAACCGGCGTTTGAACTCTGCACCGATCTCATCAAACAACTTCACATCCATCTGATGATTCAGAAAGCTATCCACCTTCAGTACATTTCCTTCTTTTACAATTCCATCCTTTAATATGCGTTCTTCTAAAAAGTTCACGTCCTCTTCCTCCTATGTTGTCCATTCCTGCTCTTTCATCTTCACTTTATTTCATCTATATAATTATATAATGCTCTCATTCGCCTTTCCGGCAGTATGCTTTGTCTGCTTGGCCAGCTTCTTCAGTTCTTCCACATTCTCCCGCTTCAGTATGAAATGGATCCGTCCGTCAATCTCGCCAAAAACACGAGGTCGAAAGCACATCGCACCTACACAATACCCGTCATCCATCCATTCTTCGTCCAGTCGCTCATTCCAGTCTACCTCATTATCCCGCTCATCATCCGGGAAATAATCATAAAACAAATCCGGCTCCTGAAAGCCTCTGCCACCACGAATGGAATCTCGCAGGTCATCATTAAACCATGCCGGATCAAACGGTAGATTCATACCTGCTGCCAAGGCTCCCATATCCTCCCGGTAAGCATCAATATCATCAGATGCCCCCAGTTCCATTGCAATTCCCTTTTCAAGCATGTATTCCATGAGTGCCCGCCAGCACATTTCATTCGTATCCTTCGGAGAAATCTTCTTCTCCTTCAATTCTTTCTCCCGTCCCTGATAATACCCCATCGGATCCTGCACGATTCGTCTCATGCCTTCCCGGATCGCCTCATCGCCAGTTATCAGTTCTATGATCCGATTGTATATAACCGGATCTGCCGGTAATTCCTTCCACCAGTTTGTAAATAAACCCATTTGACTTCCTCCGCTTTCTTCCACACTTCTTATCCGATTCATAGTCCACCTGCTATATATTATATACAGAAAAAGACAAGTCCTGAATACCATTATTATAAGCATTCTGATTTCGTTATGCAATGGCTCGTTAACTATTTTGTGTAAAGACGGCCTCCATTTCATCGATATGCTCTAAGAATATATCTGTAATATACGGATCAAACTGTATCCCACGGTTTTCCTGAATGATCGCAACTGACTTTTCCACAGAAAAGCCTTCCTTGTAATGCCGCTTGGACCGGAGTGCCTCATAAACATCACAGATTGCCATGATTCGTGCAGACAACGGAATCTCCTCTCCGTGAAGATTGCATGGATAACCTCTGCCTGCATATTTCTCATGATGATATCGTGCCATATCGTAAGCGATTGTTACATACTCATCATTTTCCAGAGCTCCGAGTGTATCCAGGATAATCTTCGCACCCTCCTCTGGGTGTCTCTTCATAATTGCAAATTCTTCATCCGTCAGCTTGCCCGGCTTCTGCAATACATAATCCGGAACTGCGATCTTTCCGATATCATGCAGATAGGCAGCCTCTGAAACCATTTCCGCATATTCATCTGTGATCACTTCCCGATATCTGGCATCTTTCTGCATGGCACGTACCAACACACGCACAAAGCTTCCGGTATTCTTGATGTGTAGTCCGGTGATACCATCCCTCGCCTCGATCATCGTTGCAAAGCTTCCAATAATCGAACGTTGCATCCGAACGATCTCCTTCGTCTTCCCCTTCACCTCTGCCTGCAGACGTTCTGTATAATAAAAGCTATCTGTTTCATCCGTAACTACATAGGTCTTGCCATAGCTCCGATTGTTCTTTACCGTTTCCCGACAGGAAATATGATAGACACTGTTCATCATATCCGGATTCTCACTGTAATCACTCCGGTCCCCTTTGAAAATGTAACCATTCAGCACGATCAGGTGCTCTTTCTTGGTATCCAGCTTGGCCAGCACCTCTGCCACATTTCCCATCTTCTTTTCGATATACTGTCGCAACAGCTCCCCGTTCCGGTTCAGATACAGGATCTCATCGTCATTATCAAAGACAATTACAGCCTCTGACATCCGGTCGGTCGCCTCCTCCTTTGCCAGTGACAGTGTATTAAACAATTCGTATCGGAACATCAGCACCACCAGCATCTGTACGCAGATGAAATATGCCAGCAGGGTTGAATCAAAACCGTCCGTCCATCCGGCCAGGAACAGGATCAGAGAAACCAGACAGATCCCTACCATAATCAGGCATAGCATAACCTGCCGCTTGGTCAGCCGGTCCTTAGTATTTCTCATCTTGTGGGTACCGATTGCTACAATTGCTACAAAATACATACAAACTACCAGTATATATAGATAATAAAAGACACCATGTCTCAACACCAGATGCGAATAGTCTCCGATGGTTGTATATCCGATTGAGCTATAGTAAAGATGATGGTGATCACAGGTCAGAACCAGAATCGTGATCAGCAGTTGAAATCCAATCTGGATATTCTTTAAAATCAACGGAACCCGGATCTTGCAGAGTGCCATAACAAAAAAGAAAATGCTCAGCACGATATACGGCTTGCCCAGATAAGCAAGCTTTACTCCGAGCAGTGCCGACTTCTGATCTCTTGATGTCAGCTCCAGCAGATATCCCGTGAAATTCAGCAGCAGTGAGATCAGCAGGATCAGCATCAGATTCTGCATATAAGAGCTCTTCTGTCGGATAACGTAAATAATCTCCAGCACCAGCATCCCAATTCCGACATATTCAATTCCAAGCATCAATCCATACATACTTTTTCCTTCGTAATAAACGTCCTATGCGTAACCCTTTGTCAACCGTTTCTCAAATGCCGACTCCGGCAGTGTCCGGTCAAACATATTTTCCTCATATGCTACACATTCTTTTTCCGAAATTTATCCACCGGCATCTGTGCTAACAGAATTGCGGCAAATATCAATGCACAGCCTCCCAGCTGTCTGAGTTCCATTTTCTCCTGCAAAATCAGCCAGCCTGCCAGCACGGAAAATACAGACTCCAAACTCATCAACATGGATGCCAGTGTCGGATTCAATCCGTTCTGTCCTATAATCTGCAGGGTATATCCGACTCCGCAGGATAATATTCCGGCATACAGGATTGGAATCCATGCACCCAGGCTCTGAAGATTCTGTGCCCAGACCACGATCCCGGACAGGGAATGCTGCATTTCCACGAAAAACATCGGAATCATGCTTAAAATTCCACACACCAGGAACTGAATACACGATAGCCGGACACCATCCACCAGCGGTGAAAAATAATCGATCACCAGAATATGAATGGCGAATAATAACGCACATAATAAAACCATCAGATCACTCGCCTGAAACCGTAGGGAATCCGTCATACACAGAAGATATAATCCAATCACAGTGATTCCCATGCCGACCCAGATATTCCAGCCGCATTTCTTCTTCAGAAACAGACTTATGATCGGCACCAGCAGGATATAACAGGCTGTCAGAAATCCCGCCTTTCCGGCAGAGGTTCCCATATACATTCCAAGCTGCTGTGCTGAGCTTGCCAGAAACAATATCGCACCGCAACAGATTCCTCCAACCCATAGGACCGTTTTCTCTGCCGGCGTTTTCGGAGTCTTCTCCGATGGTTTCACCCTGTTCAGCACCAGAATTACGGGAACCAGAACTGCACTTCCGATGAATGACCGGATCCCGTTAAAGGTAAACGGTCCGACCACATCTCCGCCTTTTCTCTGTGCTACGAATGCACTTCCCCATATCAGTGCCGTCAATACCAGCAATAATGAATTTCTTATCTGCCTGTTCTTCATGTCATAAATCCTCTGTCGTCTTTCCGCTTCAAGTCACTTCCAGTCTGCCATCCCATTCTATTTATCCCGGCACATCAGAGCTGAATTTATTCAAATAATTTCTGCACCTGCTCGGCTCCAAATGTCACCTGCGGTACATGGTCTACCTCGATCTGATACAACGCATTCGCTGCCAGATGCTCTGCTGCCTGCTCCAGATTCCGGATACCGGATGTATTCTTAAACTGATCTATCACTGCATCCAGTCCTTCTTCTGTAATAATACATTCACTTTCCTGCAAACCGATCCGCTTCAGTACCTTCGGCATTACAAAGTTGGAGAAAATCAGCTTCTTCTCTTCAAAGGTATAGTCCGGAATATCGATCACCGCAAATCTGGACATCAGCGGTGCGCTGATCTGCTCCTTATTATTCGCTGTTGCGATTGGATAAACACCGACCGTCGGCACCATACACTCCATATAATTATCCGTAAAGCCCAGATTATCCAGCAGGGTCAGCAATACATCCGCCGGATTTCCATTACCCTTTCCGGATGCCGCCTTATCCAGCTCATTGATAATAAATACCAGATTAGACTCTCCGGCAATCGAAAATGCCTCCATAATAATACCCGGTTTTGCATTCGCATAGATTCTGGAGCTTCCTGTCAGCTGCTCCGGATCGTTAATAGAACTCATATCCAGGGTTGTCCACGGCAGCTTCAGGATCCTGGCTACCGCATAAGCAATCTGGGACTTACCGGTTCCGGCAGGTCCGACCAGTAACAATCCATACGCCGGAAGTGTATGTGTCCGGTTGATCTGGATGATCGTCTCCATGATCCTCTGCTTTACCCGTTCCATTCCGTATAATTCTTCATCCAGAATCCGGCGTGCCTCTACCGGATCAATCGCTTCAAAATAATTACTCTTCCACTGCACATTCATCATAATGGAGAGTGCCCGCTGTGCATGTCTCCGTTCCTCCGGTGATACCTCATGGGAACGTGCCACTGCCAGATTTCTTCTCGCCCACAGACGGATATTATCCGGCATGGTTCTTCCTGCGCAGGTCATGAAATCAGAAATACTCTGGAGACTGGTCAGCTTCATCTCGTCTCCCTCTTCCTCTGCATCATCATCTTCTTCCACTTCCTCTGCCGCACTGCTGGCCAGCAGACGTTCGATCATAAACTGCAGGAATCCATCCTGGGCTGACAGCTTGGTACCGCCGCCAAATGCCGTCTCACGGATCCGGTACACTGCATAGCCATCCTCACGATTCTGACCGGATAACCGGATACTGATATGATTCTCACCCAGCCACTTGATCAGACTGACAAACCGGGCATCTACCTTTAAGATATCTGCCGTGCTGACAGCTCCTTCTTCCTTAAACTCAAATGCGGTCTGCTGACTTTGGTTGGTAAACAGTCCCATACTATGATGCGGCCACTGTCTCTCCCGGTTATCCAATACCAGGATCGGTTCCTCCGGAGTTTTCTCCTTTGCGGTACTGTAAAATGTAGTATATGTGCAGACAACATCCGTCTTTTCTTCCGGTGTTCCATTAAAATCAAATACTGGCATTGATTTCTCCTCCTTAAATCTCTTCCCGTCCGGTCTTCATCCGGATCACAAATAATACTGCAAGCAGCAGCACAATGCTTACCGGTAATGCAATCCATGAGATTGTACCAAGTCCGACTGCCTGCAGGATTCCGATCAGAAGATATCCTACCAGACAGACTGCCGCTACTGTCAATGCATACGGAAGCTGTGTTGCTACATGATTCACATGCTCACAATGTCCGCCTGCAGATGCCATGATCGTAGTATCTGAAATCGGAGAGCAATGATCTCCGCAGACTGCCCCTGCCAGACAGGACGCAATGGAAATCACCATCATCTGTCCGGATGGGAATACACCCAGAACAATCGGGATCAGAATGCTGAAGGTTCCCCAGGATGTTCCGGTTGCAAACGCCAGAAATGCCGCAACAAGGAAAATGATCATTGGCAGGAAGCCCTGCATAGCCGTTGCTGAATTTTTCACTACATCTGCCACAAAGATCTTTGCGCCGAGCAGATTCGTCATACCGGATAAGGTCCATGCCATTGTCAGGATCAGGATCGGAGCGATCATAGACTTAAAGCCTTCCGGAATACACTCCGTAAACTCCTGGAACGATAATACATCCCGCAGCATGAAATAAATAAATGTAAATACCAATGTCACAGCTCCGCCAAGCACCAGACCTACGGATGCATCTGAGGATGCGAATGCCTCTATGAAAGAGGTGCCGCTAAAGAATCCACCGGTATATACCATCGCCGTGATGCAACTGATGATCAGCACCGCTACCGGAAGGATCAGATCCAGCACATGTGCATTCTCCTTTACAACCTCTTCCTCATTGTCTTCATACGGCCGTCCCGGTGTCGTAAACAGATCTCCCGCGATTGCATTCATCTCATGCTTCTTCATCGGCCCGAAATCCACCCGCAGCAGGGTTACTGCAAGCACCATAACAAGTGTTAATATTGCATAATAATTATATGGAATTGTCTGAATAAAGACTGCGAATCCGTTAATCCCGGCATCCTCCGGTACGGAAGACGTTACCGCTGCCGCCCAGGAGCTGATCGGTGCAATAATACAGACCGGAGCAGCTGTCGCATCAATAATATAAGACAGCTTTGCCCTCGATACCTTATGACGGTCCGTAACCGGTCGTAATACACTGCCGACGGTCAGACAGTTAAAATAATCGTCTACGAAAATCAGAATACCCAGAATCATAACCGAGATCTGTGCACCGATTCTGGTCTTGATATGTTTGGAGGCCCATTTGCCAAATGCCGCCGAGCCGCCTGCTTTATTTAACAGTGATACTAAGATTCCGAGCATTACCAGAAATACCAGAATACCTACATTCCAGGCATCTGCCAGCTTATAGATCATACCGCCTTCTTCCTGAAAGAAGATTGTATTGATCATCAGCTCAAGATTAAAGTTCGAATATAAAAGACCACCTGCAATAATTCCTGCCAGAAGTGATGTATATACCTCCTTAGTGATCAGTGCCAGTCCGATAGCGATTACCGGCGGCAGCAGGGATAGGATCGTCGCATAGCTTCCGCACTGATAGTTCTCCGGATCTGCGATCGTTCCCGGTGTTTTGCAGGAAATAACTGCAAGTACGATGATGATTGCAATGAACACGATCATTCCAATCTGTTTTCTTTTGATTTTCAATGTATTCTCCACCCTTTTCGTAAATAGTCCAACGGGCGATATTCCGTTTCTTTTCTTCGCCCGTGGCATTTACTTTTGAGTATAGCGGACTTTTCATCAGAAGTCAAAATCTATCTCAATTCCTTTTTAATCATCTTCCGAAAGATATTTTTCTTCTATAACCTTATAGATCTGTTCCGCCTTCTGCTGCGGCTTCTCCCGCTGCGGCCGCTAATGTCGTTTCCGCAGAGACAATCTCCGGACCACTGCCGGCTTCCGAATTATCAGCGACCTCCATCGGGTCTGTCTGATCCTTTTTCTCCTCATCCTCCCACAGGGATTTATACTCTTTCCGTTTCCGGACCTTTGCCATCGCTCCTATGCTCTTTGCCATCTGATACAGCTTGCTGTCAAACTCCATCAGCTTCCGTTCATCACTGCTAGGTACCTTAGCCCCTTTCATGATTCGTCTGGCAACCTCCATCAGCTTTCCGAGATCCTCTCCGGCCTTCTTGGCTGCTTCACCCTGCTGCTTCGTCGATTCCATCTCCTGAATCGCCGTCCACTGTTCATTCAGCTGCTTCATATAATCCTCATACTGGCTTTCTTTGTCATTCAGTGCATCATATGTAAGCTGCAGGATGACGGCCTGGTCAGCAAACAGCTCTTCTCCGTCCGCTGTCTCTGCCATCTGTTTCTTCAATGCTTCCTGCTTCTTATATATCGCATTCTTCTGCGTCTGATATGCCTGTATCTGTGCCTGGTATGTCTGCCTTGCTTCCTTTATCTTCATACTCTGTCACATCCTCTCTCCCACCTATACCGATTGATCAAACCTCTGTCCGGTTATCTGTTCTTCTTTCGTTAAGATTGTTTTCTCTGTATCCGGATTCTGTTCCTTGATTTTCTGTATCAGTTCTTCTATGGAAGATGCTTTCACTGTGATGGTTTCTTTCTTTGTCTTTCCGGATTCCTCGAGCCTCTCCTGCTGTTCCTTCTTCTTCGCTTTCTTTGCGGCGTCCTTCTTTGCCTGCCTGTTCTTTTCTGCTTTCTTCTCGATCCGTTCCTTCTGGGCGGCACTGCTCTTTTCCAGCACGGCAAAATAGCTTGCCATCCCCTTATCATCGATCTGCATGCCATATCCTTTAACCATCTGACCAGAGGTTGTCAACTGACTGCTCATCTGTGCCAGCTCACCGGATGCGTTTGCGATTACACCCTCATACTGTGTCCGATAGGCTTCATCCGTTGCCATACGCTCGATCTTATCTTCATCGATCAGAACCACCATCTTATCCGGACTGGCGTAGCTTGCCGCATTGGCCTGTGCCTGCTGCTTCTGCTCCCGGCTCACAAGGACAAAGCTCATGCCCGAAAACTTCTTCTTCAATTCCTCATAATACTGGGATGCCTGTTCACTTAACTGTGGATTTCCGATTGTCTGTTCCTTATGATACTCTCCATACCTGCGACTGGTTGCTGTACTGGCATAACTTGCCGTATTCATACTTGTAGATACCTGATCCATATGCATTCCTCCTTGAATGTCCTGAAAGGCCGAACTCCTTTTCAGCCTTTTACTATATATCTCTGATAACTATATCGGTTATCTGCCATATAAACTTTAGCCCTTCCGTCTCCTGTATAATTTCTTTTCTTTTACAAAACACTATGCTAAAATGATACTGCTTACAGAGTAGAAATGAGGTGTTTCTTTATGATAAAAATAGATTTAATAACCGGATTTCTCGGCGCCGGTAAAACAACCTTCATCCGGAATTATGCCCGCCACCTGTTGAAACAGGGTGCAAATATCGGCATTCTGGAGAATGATTTCGGTGCTGTTAATGTAGATGCCATGCTCCTGCAGGATATTCTCGGTGACCACTGTACACTGGAAATGGTAGCCGGTGGCTGCGATGCTGACTGTCACAGGCGCCGCTTCAAAACAAAGCTGATCGCCATGGGTATGTGCGGATATGACCGGATCCTGGTCGAGCCTTCCGGTATCTTTGATATGGACGAATTCTTTGATGCACTCCATGAGGAGCCGCTGGATCGCTGGTATGAGATTGGGAATGTGATCACGATCATTGATGCGAATCTGGAGCAGAACCTGTCAGAAGCCTCCCGCTACCTGCTTGCCTCTCAGGCCATTCAGGCCGGTACCATTCTTTTCAGTCACACGCAGGAGGTTACAGAAGCACAATTACAATCCACCATCCAATATGTCAAAGACTCTATGGACAGCCTGCACTGTAAACAGCTGCCAAAGCAGCTGATTTTGCAAAAGAACTGGAATGATCTGATGGATGATGACTATGACGCCATTCTCACCTCCGGTTATCATACTGCAGACTATACCAAGCTCTGGTTTGACGACCAGCAGACCTATGACAGTCTGTATTTTATGAACATGGATTTTACGGAAGATTTCTTAAAGCAGTCCTGTGCCAAAATCCTGAAGGATCCTGCCTGTGGAAAGGTCTTCCGGATCAAGGGCTTCCAGCACCTTCCGGACGGCAGCTGGATTTCTGTCAATGTCACCCATCAGAAAACAGAGATCCGGTCGATTCCGAATGGACAGGCGATCCTGATCGTCATTGGGGAGGGATTAAATCAGGAAGCCATTGAACAGTATTGGGGGAAGTCCAGACCTTAGGACTCCCCCAAAAAATCCTTACTTCTCCAGCTCCTGATCTAAGAGACTATCCCCACATGGAACCCCCTCCGCATGCATGGCCTTATTTACCCAGCCTGCTGCCATTCCCGCTTCATCTGTCGGCACCTTCATCTGATTGAACACATAATTGCCATCCGCATCAAACAATAATTCTACCCAGCCGACATCCTCTGCGGTTCCTCCGACAAAGATCACACTCCTGCTGCCATCCGCATTCACCTGCTCATATCGGTAGTAGGAATCCTCTCCACAGGCCTCTGTTACATCGATCTTCTCCTCTCCGACGTTCAGATAGATCCGGTCATTCTCGATTCTGACATACTCTCTGTCCCCGGTTGCAATTGAAAACCTCAGTTCATTCCCGGTGGACTCATATTCTACACCGCCTCCATCTGCCGTATGGAATATCTGCCTTACATAATCCGCTGCATGCACGATTGCCTGCCGTGTAGCCGGTACTCCAAGCAAAATTGCCATGCACGCCGCAGCCCCTGCCACACACTTTAGCCACGTATAATTTCTCTTTCTGCTCTCTCCGATTGCTGCCCGGATCTCCTCTTTCTTCGTTTCATCCATGGTAATCTTATGAAATGTATCCTGTACTCTGCGTTCCATCGCTATACCTCCATTCTCTTTCTTAATGCTTCCTTCCCCCGGCTGATCCTCATTGCCACCGCCGATTCCGATATCTGAAGAATCCCGGCAATCTCACGATAGGTATATCCTTCATAGTAATGAAGATAGATCGGTTCCCGGAACGCTTCCTCCAGTTCCATCAGGGAATCATATACCAGTCGATCTTCCCCCGTCACTGTCACATCTGCACCCAGATAATCCTCCAGTGCATCATAGGAAGCGGTCTGCGTGACCCTGCCGGCTTTCAGATAATCCTTACACAGATTTGCCGTCATTTTCATCAGGTATGCTTTCTCATAGTTCTTTCCCAATATTATGTTTTTGGAAATGATCTTCAGAAACAGATCCTGCACAATATCCTCTGCCTCCTGCTTTGAACCTGTATAAGAAACCGCAAACCGGTATAAATCATCTGCGTATGTGTCAAATAAGTTTAATATCCGTTCATTCTTCACTTCACGCTCCTCCTTGTCTTTTGAGATCTCATATATATAACGATTCACAGCTCCGTTTTCTCACCACAATCATTATAATAATAAAACCTGTATTTCGCAGACCGCTGCCGGAAGTCCGGCGGAGCAGCCTGTAAAATACAGGTCAACTTTTATCCTGAATGGTTAAATATCAAAGTTAAAATACATAGCACCGCAATATCGCAAATGTCATATATAATGCATAGAGTATAATATATATGAATCCTTCCGGCCGGCTGACACGCTTGCCACTGCTGCTACAGATGAGCATCAGTACTGACACACCCGCCAGAATTCCGGTATCCGTCAGACTCTCCACCCCACCGGTACCGGTAAGTGTGATCGGAGACAGGACAGATGACATACCCAGAATGAACAAAATATTAAAGAGACAGGAGCCTACTGCGTTTCCAAGTGCCAGGCCGCTTTCACCCTTTCTGGATGCTACGATAGAAGTCACCAGCTCCGGCAGGGAGGTTCCCATTGCCACGATTGTAAGTCCGACCAGCATCGGACTCATGCCGAATGACAACGCAATTCTCTGTGCATTATCTACAACCAGATCACCACCCCACACAATTGCAAGCAGTCCGCCTAAAATATACAGAATGATCATAGGGATTGACAGCTGCTTCTTTTCTCCTTCTTCTGCATCTGCTTTTTCAATCTCGGTCCGGTTCTTTAATGCAGAGCGTACTACCACAATCAGATATACCACCAGTCCAATCAGTAATACAATTCCTTCAATGCGGCTTAACTTGCCATCCAATAAAAACAGAAATAACAGCACCGTTACTCCGATATTAATCGGCATATCCCGCTTCAGAATCTCCATGTCGGTAGCAAATGCCTTAATTGCCGCACAGACCCCAATCACCACCAGCAGGTTAAATATGTTCGAGCCTATTACATTACTGATTGCGATCTCATTACTTCCTGTAAGTCCTGCAGTGATACTGACTGCCGCCTCCGGCGCACTTGTTCCCATTGCAACGATCGTAAGACCGATCACCACAGACGGAACCCGCAACAATCGTGCCACCGCCGATGCACCATCCACAAAAAAATCCGCTCCCTTAATCAATAAAACAAATCCCACGATCAGATATACATATACCAGAACAGGAATCCGCTCCGGTAATTCCATGATCATATTCCAGTTATTCGCAATTGCCTGCATGCTTCTACTGCCATCCCTTCGCCTTATATTTATTTCTCATTGCTTTATATTCCTTCAAAGTGCCTATCATTGTATACTATTCGAAATCGTCTGTCAATCATCCGGCTACCAGTTCCGGTCTTCCTTTTTCCGCAACAGCTCTTCCATATCCAATGCAGCCTCAGTCTCGGCAGGTTCGCCTGTCTGCTTCTTTTTGCGGGAAGCCTTCGCTTCCTGTCTGGCCTGCTGCTTTGCCTGTCTGAGTGCCTGCTTCTGTGCCTTTTGCTCTGCTTTTTCTGCTGCCTTCTTCTGCTTTTCATCTAATACATCCGTACCAGCCGTTTTCTTTTCTGCGCCAGCCGTTTTCTTTTCCATACCTGCCGTTTTCTTTTCGGTACCGGCTGCTTCCGGATGCTCCTTCTTCCATTTTCGTCTCTGCTTCCACTGTGTGAACCAATCCAGATAATCCATACCCATTCGTCTTGCTGCAATATCAAGCAGGAACAATACCAGCGCTGTGATCAGGAACGGAACTGCCAGATTGGTTCTTGCGCGTACAGTCTCCAGCTTGTCATCGAATACCGGATCCTCATATGTGATATAGGCTCCGTTTACCTGTGAGACAAATGCCTCCAGACCATCCGCTGTCTGGTCAAATCGGTACTCCGGAGAATACTGCATAGCCGTAGCTGTAACCATACTTCCCTGTATCTCACTGCCTTTCTGATTCTTCAGTGCAATCGTATATACACCGGTATCTTCCATGGCAAGACTTGCCTCATATTCGCCCGGTGCCACCGGATCCAGTGTAATCTCCTGCTGTTCACCGGCTGCATTCGTACAGACTGCCGTCACCTTGGTCTCCTTATCGTACTTATCGGTTGTATAATGGATCACAGCCGAATTTCCTTCCTGCGTGATTTCTACCTGATCCCCATCCAGACTGGTATTGGACACCACATAATTGATCATGTTATCCCATAGCTGCGTATAATTCTCCCAGTTGGCCCAGTTACCGGTCCACTCATTGGTCGCATCCGTATTCCATGCAATAGTGCGTCCCAGTCCGTATTGCCAGGTGGAAAGAATCGGATCCCCTTCCTCTGACTGCAGGATCACCGTTGCCTGTGATTTCGCCGTTGACCCGATATAACCCAGTAATGTCGGTACACCGTCATTCATAACACCCTCAATAATCGATGAATTAGCAGTTATTACCGGAGTAAATTCCTCATTGATCAGATAACTCTTGGATGATAAAAATATTTCCTGCACAAAAATCTTTGGAATCCCACTATTAATATCTGTATAGTAAAAGCGTCCGTTACATTGATTCGCCAGTTTCTGCAGCAGCACCTGGTCCGAATCCGGTCCCACTGCAACGGTTGACAGCGTGATTCCACCATCGTTGATCTTCTTTACCACATCCTCATAGCCGGTATAATAATCCTGTCCATCCGTCAGCAGAATAATATGTTTTATCTGTGCATCCGTATTGATCAATTGTTTTGCTGCCGCATCCAGCGCCGGATAAATACTGGTTCCACCACCGGAGCCGATCTGTCCGATTCCACCGTTGATTTCCGACTGATTGCCTGCCGACTGCATCGGCACTACCCAGTCATAGGAATCATCAAATGCCAACACACCTACCTGATCGGTCGGTTTCAGACTTTTCACACCCTCCACGGCTGCCTCTTTTGCCAGATCCAGACAGGTTGCTCCATTACTGCCATTGGCAGATACCTCCATACTGCCGGAATGGTCAATTACCATAGCAATTGCCATCGTCGGAACTTCCCGTTCTCCTTCCAGGAACATATTAACCGGAAGTACAGTCTCCAATGGCGTATCCTGATAAGCTCCCATGGCAAAACTGTTATCACCGCCGGTACAGATCAGTCCTCCGGCATAATCTCTGACATAACTTTCCAGAATATCCATGAATCCGTTACGCAGATCCATGGCATTTACATTCACCATTACCACTGCCTTGTACTGGATCAGCTTTGACATCTCATCCGGCACACCGGTCGGTGTGATCTGATCGTACTGAACACCGCAGGCATCCAGGATCCCGGCCAGTGCATTGCCCTCTCCGGCGGTACCCTCCACCAACAGCAGCTTCGGTTCTGCCTCTACCTGTGTAAATGCACTATATTCATTATTCATACTCATAGTGTCATTCACCGGCTCCACCATCACCCGGTAATCCTGTGTTCCGTTACTTTCTCCGACATCCTGGAATACAAACTGATTCTCACCGGCTGTCAGATTGACATTCGACTGTCCCTTTAATGTTCTTCCACAATAAAGACTGACCACTGCCTGTGTTTCCACATTACTTTCGATTGTCACCTTTACATTAAAAGTATCTCCGACATGTACATATTCCGGCAGTTCCAGATTACTTACATAGACTTCATTTCCGACATTCTGTTCCAGCTTTATTACTTTCACATCCACGTTCTGGGAACTGACCGTACCTGCCATCTTGGCAATGCTTCCTGCATTTTCCAGTCCATCTGTGATCAGCACCAGTCGTTTCGCTGTATCCTCCGGAAATACCGTCATAGCTGTAGAAACCGCCTTTTCCAGATTTGTTGCGGTTGCCACCGGCTGGGAAGATAACTCCGTAAAGATCTTCTTCCCCGTCACGAACTGATCTACCAGCACATTATCACCGAATACCACAACACCTGCCTGATTCTTCTTCGGCATATCCGCAATTGCATTCCGAATATACTCTGAGATATCATCCAGATTCTTTTCGTTACTGTCTGACATATCTACAAGGAAGATCGTCGTCACTTCCTTCGATGTGATTCGAAAGCTCAGACCGCACAGAGTCAGGATCAGAAGCAGAGCCACCACTCCACGCATGACCAGATATTCTATTTTCTTCCTGTGGCTCTGTATCCGCAGAAAACGACCGGAATAAATCAGTCCGGCCACCACCACCGGAATTAACAATAACCAC
The DNA here is from genome assembly GCA_000431515.1 of Clostridium sp. CAG:632. GTDB lineage: Bacteria > Bacillota > Clostridia > Lachnospirales > Lachnospiraceae > CAG-632. Next base: position 44,465 of record HF991351.1, read on the forward strand.
CAGGGATTACTTACCTCTATGCTCATAACTTTCCTCCACCTCTAATGCTGTCTGATATAAATAAACCATTCCACACCCAGTGCCAATAGCAGAATCAGAATGATCCAGTTACGAAGCTCTCTTCCACCGGTCAGGTTCTTATTATCTTCACCGGCTGTTTCTCCAACTTCTACTGCCGCTTCCTCCAGATGCGACTCTGCTTCCACCGGAAAGCGCACTACAAACTGCTCCTGCCGTTCCTCACCGTTTACTGTCTGTGCCACGGAATATACACCGGCCTGCGCCGTATCTGTATATGCATTTGTAGTAACGGCTGTCGGCAGCGTCACCACTGCTCCTGCCGGTGAAGTTACCGTCAGATCGGAACCGTTCAGATTGCCGTTAAAAACGATCTTATCGCCGGTCTCATAGTCATTCTGAGGAACCATTCCGCTCACCATCATATATTCCGTCAGATTGGAGATCAGAATCGGAAACTCTGCCTGAAGTGCCAGATCCGAATCATGCAGGTCAAATCCAAGTACTGCAATTCTCCTGCCTCCGGCTTCTCCGTAATATCCAACGCAATGATCTCCGCTTGTAAGAAAGCTGTCTGCCCAAAGCGGCCGCTCCAGACTCTCTGCTGCCGTTGCTCCGAAGCTGAAGCCTGCCACATACTGTGTCACCTCTGTATCGGTAAATGCCAGACTCACATTGCTTAGCTTCTCTTTTACCGTCACCTGGGTACCATCCGGCGGATTCACATATAATATATTTCCCTGTTCCGGCAACTCCTCCGGAATCACACCGTCAAAAATATAAAAATCATAGGATTCTGTTTTTCCCACCGCACTCAGCTGGCTGGTCTTATACAGATCCACCCAGTCCATATTGGAGATTGCCTTTTCCAGAAACATATTATCTTCTGTTACCAGCAATGCCGTTTTCCTGCTTTCTGCACTGACCACCGCATATGCACGGTTATCGGCTGACAGATCATCCTGATTGTTCAGCTCTGCCATCAGAATATCTCCCTGAAAATCAATCTGCTCAAAGAAAAAGTTCTGAGAAGACTTCGCCGGAATCGTAACACTCTGCACCTTGAGCAGGGTATTGTCTCCATAAAGATTCACATCCGTTGTGACCGATTCATCTGTATCATTCGTAATCTTTCCGATCACAGTCGTACTCCGTCCGCCATTCTCATCCTGCTGGGAGCCATAGCTTAAATAGTCCATCGACAGATTCTTATAATCCGTATAAAGGTTCACCACAGTTGCATCCAGATTTCCAAGCTCCAGCGGTGCATCTGTAAAGAATACTGCTTCATATTTATCCAGCTGGCTTACCATGGATGTCACTACGCTGACTGCGGGCGTTGCATCACCGCTCAGATCCGTAACTGCCAACTGTTTTAACTGTTTTTTCAATGCCTGCTTATCCTCGGCATTGGTCTTTAAGATTCCTGCCTCCTGATTGGATGTCAGGACCGTGATCTGGGCCGTCTCGCTTAGGGAATCAATATAATTACAGGCCCGCTCGACTGCTTCTTCCATCCGGGTCCGTTTCTCATTATAACGGATGCCCATACTGGCACTGGTATCCAGCACCAGAATCACGTTATTATACATCTTTCCTCCGGTCTTTAAATACGGAGCCATTAATGCAACGATCAGCAGACACACTGTCAGGATCTGAAGAATCATCAGAATATTCTTCTTCAGTTTCTCCCACGGTTTGGTCGCCTCGACACTATGATAGATTTCCTTCCATAAAATACTCGAAGAAAACGGATATTCCTTTGCTTTCTGCTTTAACATATAAAGCAGGATAATGACCGGTATCAGAAGCAGAAACGCTAACGGCCACCAGTTTGTTATTTCCATATTATATGTCTCCCTTATTTGCGAACAATCATTCCCTGATTGCATATCGTATCAAACAGAAATCGATCCAGCGGTTCATCTGCTGCCATCTGTATATAGGAGGCCTCGTATTTTTTCGCCAGCTCTTTCAAACGATTCTGCATATTATGCAATGCGATTTCATATTGTTCCACGGTACTTCGGTTCAACGTCAGCCGCACCTCTTCTCCGGTCTCCATATCCAGAAGATTGACTACTCCTTCCCCTTCTATGGCAAGCTCCTGTCTTGCCAGAATCTGGATCAGGATGATCTGCTGTTTCTTATAGCGGAGATATTTCAGGGCCGGTTCGATCCCATTCTCATCTAGAAAATCACTGATCACGATTGATACTCCGCTGCCCGGATATTGCCTCGCCATGATTGCCCGGTTCAGATCGGTCCCACCGTCAAACTCCATCCGCTCCAGCTCGTCCATGATCCGCTGAAAAGCCTGTCTGCCTGCCAATCCTTTACCCAGCTGCAGAGTACCTTCCTGCATCTGACTGACATAGACGCGGTCCAGATTATTTAACACCAGATACGCCAGTGCACCCGCCAGCTGCAGTGCCTGTCTGGTCTTTGGCGGCTCTCCGAATGCCATGGACTTCGATGCATCCACAAATATCTGGAACACGCCTTCCTTCTCTTCCATAAACTGCTTGATATATAATCTGTCCAGTCTCCCATATGCGCTCCAGTCGATCCTGCGGATATCATCTCCCGGAATATATTCCCGGTAATCCGAAAATTCCACAGAGGAACCCTTGGCACTGGACTTTCGTCCACCGCTCATTCCATAGGACATTCTGGCATTCATTGCGATTGCAAGGTTATTTAATTTATTAAAAAAATCCTGGTCAAAAATCCGCTCTGCCATTCATGCTTCTCCACTCTGCTACTGTTGCTGCTTTAATAACTGTGCAATAATCTTATCCGGTGTCACACCATCTGAGATTGCTTCAAAATTACAGATAATACGATGGCGCAGTACCGGAAATGCCACATACTGGATATCCTCAAACGACACGTTATACCGGTTCTCCATCAATGCTCTTGCCTTGGCAGTCTTAATGATTGCCTGTGCCGCACGCGGGCTGGCACCGTTTGTCACATATTTTTTCGTTACTTCCGGTGCATCTGCGACCTCCGGATGTGTATTGTAAACCAGATTCATCGCATAATCCATAACTGCATCCGCAATCGGCATATCATAGATCACCTGACGGATTCTTAAGATATCCTCAGCTGTCATTACCGGATTCATCACCGCTTCTTCTCGATTGACCGTCAGATTTACGATTTCCTTCAGTTCTTCTTTGGATGGGAACCGCACATTTAACTTAAACAGGAAACGGTCCAACTGTGCTTCCGGCAGTGGATATGTGCCCTCATTCTCAATCGGGTTCTGCGTTGCCAGTACCATAAACGGCTTCGGTAATAAATACGTCTGCTTACCGACCGTGACGGTCTTTTCCTGCATGGCCTCCAACAGGGCGGACTGTGTCTTCGGTGTTGCACGGTTGATCTCATCCGCCAGAACGATATTGGAGAAAACCGGTCCCGGCTCGAACTGGAATTTATTCTGATTCTCTTCCCGGATGATCAGGTTCGTACCTGTCACATCGGCCGGCATCAGATCCGGTGTAAACTGGATTCTTGAAAATGCCAGATTCATGGCTTTGGAAACAGCCTTTACCATCTGCGTTTTACCAAGTCCCGGAACACCTTCCAGTAATACATTTCCATCTGTCAGGATTGCGATCAGCATCTGTCTTATGATTGCCTTCTGTCCGATGATCGCTTTTCCTATTTCCTCTTCACAGCTCTGGATCTGATAAATGATCTGCTGCATTTCCTGTTCATTCTGTACCATAGTAACTCTCCTTACTCATTATTTAAGTCCTTGAAATAAGACTTTACTATATCCTGAACTCCACTCGGATAGTTGGAGCCTTCTACCTTGTTGTACGCATTCTTTGAATAATTTCCAATCACCTGCTGATAATCAATGGAGGTGCCGGACCATGCCTCACCACCCCGCTGGGTCAGACTGCCGGAGGAATCATTGACCTTTCCATCCAGACGGCCATTCTCCTGGAACTGCCGGTTCGGAATCGTGATCATCTTTCCGTTTCTGGCAGATGTCCGTTCTGTACCGTCCTTGCTTCCGGTATTATAACCACCACCCTGACCGTTTCCGTTCTGTCCGTTTCCGGTGGAAGCCTGTCCGCTCTGGCCATTCTGACCGCCTTGACCATTCTGACCGTTTTGGCCATTCTGACCGTTCTGATTGTTCTGACCGTTTTGATTGTTTTGGCCATTCTGATTGTTCTGGCCATTCTGACCGTTCTGATTGTTCTGGTTATTATTGGCGGTCTGGCTTCCCTGTGCAGACTGGTTTGCATTGGCTATTGCCTGCTTAGCACTCTGTAACTGCTGCTGGGATAATGTTCCGTTCCGCATGGCCTGTGCTGCCTGCTGCATGGACTGTGCCGCCTGCTGCATATTGGAATCTCCGGTCTGGTCCGCCTGCTGCTTTGCCTGTTCTGCCAGCTGCTGCATCTCGTCTGCAATCGCCTGCTTTTCGGCATCACCGGTCGTATCATCCATATTTTCCAGATCCTTCTGAAGATCCTGCAATCCCTGTGCCAGTTGTTTTGATGCGCTCTGATTTTCTCCCTGCATAGAATCCGCCAGAGAACGCAGCTCCTGTCTGGCAGCTCGCGTATCCGTCTGATCTGCCTGCTGATCTACCTTGACTGCAATCCGTTCCTTAGCCTTTTCCAGTGCTTCTGCCGTGTCCACATCACTTAACTCCTTGCGGGACTGTTGTAATAGGGAGAGCAGTTCCTCTTTTTCCTGTTGGGAAAGCTCTTCCATCTTCTCGATTTTCTCGATTGCATCGTCTACCTTAGCAACTTCATCCTTTACCTGTTGTGCAATTGCATGCTGTTCCTGTGCCCGATCCTTTGCGGCTGTTGGTACAAAGCTCAGTCCCAGAAATACAGCCGCCAGGCCAAACATCATTG
>HF991351.1:49406-84700 GCA_000431515.1 Clostridium sp. CAG:632
GCTTTCCCTTAGGCTTTAACGGAAACAGCTTCCGGATGTTTACCAGCTTCAGCCTTGCCAACGTATCACGTTTCTGAATTATACTGATACTATCTTCTTTCCCGGCAAGCTCATAAGATGTGATCAAACGTTCCTGAAATCCCTGTGCATCCAACCTCAAAGCCGCCTGCTTCATATCCGGCCGTTTCAGAATACCGAGAACCATACCGGCCACGACTCCGGCCGCCACTGCGATCAGTGCATACTGCACTGCGAAATACCATGGTACGAATAATGAGATCAGCGATATGACTACCGCAGCTCCAAACCCGGCAAGCATGCCGAAAAGAAGCATCTGCAGTACTGCCTTTTCACTCAGTCTTCTCCGTACCCGTTTCACATATTTTTTTATCTCTGCATCTAATCCATTCATATGTCAGCCTCCTGTCTACGGCTCATAACATCTTTCATCTAATCCTGTAGTGTCTGCTGAGGGACTTCTCCCACCTGCTGTACCGGTTCTACATTCTGCACCGGTGACACCGGTGGTACTGCTGCTACCTGCTGTACCGGCTCCACATTCTGCACCGGTGGCACTGCTGCTGCCTGCTGCATTGGCTGTGGAGGTGCATATATCGGCTGCGGAGGCATCTGCTCCTGCATCTGCGGCTGTCCCTGCATCATCTGCGGCTGATACCGCTGTGGCTGTGGTGCAACCGGCATTCCCTGTAACTTCTGTGCCTCCATCTGCTTTGGTGCCTTTTTCTTCTTATGCTTTTTAATCGGATTCAGCTTACTTGCCGCCATTCGTAAGAAAAAGAAACTAAGCAATCCACTGATGATCACATTCACCGGAATCCATGCATATGACAGAATCGGCGTGATCACTCCAAACATATCTGCTTCTCTTAAAATCTCCGCTATAGATGGCAGATTCATCACCCGCATCATATAATCAAAAAATCCGGTCAACGGTGTCAGAATCATAATAAACGGCGTTGGTCCGAAGTTCGGATCCGGCGGGTTCATCATCTGGTCTGTCACAGCCGCATAAGCAATCGCCTCGACTCCCAGGACTCCGCCACAGATAATCAACGGAAGAAACAGAACTCCAAACTCGATCAGAAATGTCATTACTATAGATGATATTGTCTTCTTAAACGCACTGGAGCAGAACACACCGATACTGCCTACTAATATTGCCACTACCAAAATCATCACAATAAATCCAAGCAGTGCGAACCAGTTCAGACCGCCAAGCACGAAAGAAATCGCCATGATCGGTATACTTGTAACAATAAACATAATAAAATTTGACAGGGATGCCAGAAGCTTTCCCCATACAATAGCAAACGGTTTCTCCGGTGTCGTCAGCATGATCTCCAGAGTCTGTTTCTCACGTTCTCCGGATATCGAACCTGCTGATAAAATCGGAACGATCAGAAGTGTGATTGCAAGCTGTGTCCATCCGATCACCGGAAAGATATACAGGTAACCGGAAAAGTCAATCGCATCACCGTTGCTGCTGAACGCACCGGATATTCCACCAACCGCATTTACACTGAAGATCATAACAACTGCGATCAGCGCCAGTACAATATTATAAAACATCAGTGCCAGAGGAATCTTAATACTTCTGGAGCCTAAGCGTAATTCCTTTCTTAAAATCGGATTCATTTTCTTTTTTGTATGACTCATCGTTTTTCACCCCCTGTAATCTCAAGGAAGAGTGTTTCCAGATTGCCTTCCTCTCTGTGGAATCCGCTGACTTTCACGCCACTTAAGATCAGATTACTCAAAAGCTGCGCCATATCTGCTTCTTCACCGCAGAATGCAATAATGATCTCGTTATCACGGATTGATAATTTCTGTACCTGCGGAGTCTGTCTTAAAATCTGGATTGCCTGATCCTTATTCTCCAGGATCTGAATGGTAAGCGGATTCGCCTGTCTGGACTGTCTGGTAATCTCCTCTACCTTTCCGTTTGCAATCAGGTTGCCTTTCTCCATCACTCCGATGCTGGTACACATCTCTCCCAGCTCCGGCAGAATATGGGAACTGATAATAATGGTCTTTCCCATAGAGCCTAAGTTCTTCATGATCTCTTTCAATTCGAATCTGGCTCTCGGATCCAGACCGGATGCCGGCTCGTCCAGAATCAGAAGCTGTGGATTATGAATCAGCGCTCTTGCTACACATAACCGCTGCTTCATACCTCTTGACAGTCCATCCACATAGGAATCCGCCTTATCCGATAAATTCACCAGATCCAGCAGTCCCAGTGATGTTTTGCGGACAGTTTCTCCGTCAATCCCATACATGGAGCCGTAAAAGTCCATATATTCCATCACCTTAAAATTATCATAAACACCGAAGAAGTCCGGTACATAACCTACTTTCCGTTTGATCAGTTCATTATGGTTCAGGGAGTCGATTCCATCTACGTATACCTCTCCCCAGTCTGCCTGAAGCAGACCGCAGATAATTCGCATAGTTGTTGTCTTTCCTGCTCCGTTCGGCCCTACAAAGCCGAATATCTCGCCCTTGTCAATGTGGAGGTTTAAGTTATTCAGTGCACGATATTTACCATATGTCTTTGTCAGATTTCGAATCTCAACCATTATTTTTCACCCCCAATCAGAGAAATTACAGGTGCATAACAGTTACTATTGCCGCTTCCATCTACATATCGAATCTTCATCCAACCGTTTTCATCAATATAAGGTACCAGATCCGTTACCTCATCTGTATTTATAAATACCTGTTCATACTGACTGCTCTCACAATTATACAGCCATACCTCTGCCTCTTCACCTGGGTAATAATCAGCGTATAATTCATCATCGGAGGATCCGGTATCTGTAGAATCCGTATGTTTCCGAAGCAATGCGCCGTTCAGGTTCAGCTTACCGAAATCATACAAGACATTCATTTCCGTTTCACCATACATATACAGTTCATTATCATCATAAAGGATATCATATCCATCCGGATATATGTTCCGGTCATAGGAAATGTTATTACCGCCCACCATATACTGGTTAATATCCGAAATAAAGGTCGTATAGCCCCGATACTCCTCCGGTACTTCTGTAAAATAGGAAACCGCTACCTGGGAAGAATAGACCTTTCCGGCCTTCTCCGATAACAGATTCTCAGAATACCCTTCTACCATACCGAATACCATGCCCTGATTCAGATCCAGCGTGTTCTGCTTCTCATTCATGATTTTATAAACATTCTGATTCTGAACTGCTTTCTTATAGCTTTCGTTTCCCTGAAAGAACCACCGTTCTGTCGGTGGATTTTCCATCCATTCCGTACAGTCATAGGAAAGAGAACCGATTCCTTTATTATCTGCTTTCTCAATAGTCTTGGTCTCGCCGTTCTTCATATCTCCCAGGACACAGTAGATATCGTTATAACAAAAGACAACATTCTTCAGATCATACCCGGTCTGGTTTGTAACATCACCTTCCACATCGGACAGTGTGCAATTCAGATTCAGGGCAAACCCCTCTGCCTGAATCGGTTCACTCTTCTTTATCAATACATTATAGGATGTAAATGGCTGTCCCTTATTTACGTTTATGGAAAGTCTGTCCGCATCCTCCAGAACTGCGTAATTATAATTGGTCGTTCCAAGACTGGAGTAGTCATAATTACTGTCCCCCCAGGTTGTAACACTGCTATATCCTTCTGCCAGCGGCATGCTGTAGCTTGCTGCTTTCGGACTTTGCATGGTCACATATGCCCGTGTTTCCAGCGTACTTCCGCTATACTCCAGAATCTCTACAGCATCCATAAACGGACGATGGATCCGATATATCATACTCGTTCCGAATACAACTACCGTGAATCCGACAGCTATGATCGGAATTATAATCCACATCTTTTCCCGCTTGTCCTTCGCTTTCAGTATCAGATATACGATTGGACCAATTGCAAGTACATAAACAAGGAAAATTGCTGCATATAATAACGGATTCGGTCGTTTGTTGCCATCCGAACTGTTTACTGCACTCTGCATCTTCCACTCACTGTATGGTTCTGAATCTCCCTGTATTATATCTTCATAGTTTTCTGAATTTCCGGCCTTTGCGAGAATATTCGATGCCAGGATACCCCGATCCCGCATACTGACAATCGGCTCCATTGCCAGATCATAATCCAGCATTACAATCGTCCCCTTAGAGCCGTAACCGGTCTTCCACGCAGATGCTCCCGGTGCAATATTGTTCTGAATATCTTCCCAGCCACAGCTGCTTAAATCCGCTGCATCCACCTGCACTGCATCATCTTCGCTGCTTCCGGCAACAAACAATCTCTTCTTGCTCAAGCTGCCGATTGTTACCGGACAGGCATTACCTTGAAATGCTTCCAGAACCGTAGATGCTTTCGATCCGGTTCCCAATATCAGGATCCCACCATCGTTCACCCAGCTTAAGATCGCCTGCACCTGCTTATCGGACAGCTGTGATGTATTGTAATTATCGATCAGGATATAATGACAAGTCGATAATCCTTCTCCGCTTTCCGGAAGAGTCGAAGCATTTAATTGAATCATTTTAGAGGAAACAATGCCGCTTCCGGTGCTGACAGATACTGCATCAAAATAATTCAGTCCTGTATAATCATCACTCAATACACCAATAATTGCCTCATTTCCTACCTGGATCGTAGTAACCTTTTCCTGCGCCGAATACAGGATTTTATCTTTGTCATTTACCAGTTCTACTCGCAGAAATGTAGCATTGGAAATATTCGGGATCAGTATGGATGCAGTCTTGGCACCGCCACTTGGAATTACTATAGAATGCTCATATGCAACGGCCTCCTGATCATAGTCACACGGAACGATCACCCGGATTTTACCGCTGAAATCTTTACCGGAATTAGAGGCATTCACTGTGATCGGAACTGATTTTCCCTGAAAAACAACCCCATCCAGCCCGGTTTCTACCGTTACATTAAAATCCGGATTACTGACATCCTTATCCTTCTCTTCTTCTGCAGCTGCCGTGCCTGCCGGAATCAAAACTACCATCAGTACTGCCAGAAGAATACTCAACCATAGTCGCTTCTTTTTCATCCTTGCTTCCATCCTTTCTATACTGTCGGGAGCAGAACTTCAAATACAGTTCCGCCTTCATCGGAACGAACGCGAATCATTCCGTTATGCATATCAAATATATTTTTAGCTATCGCCAGTCCCAGACCGGTACCACCTTCTTTGCTGGACCTGGAGGTGTCTCCGCGGTAAAACTTATCAAATATCTTATCTAAATCCTTCGGCGCGATCAGTCTTCCGTAATTAATGATTGAAACTCTTACCCTATGCGTCTCCGGATAATTCTGAATCTCAATCTGAATCTGCTTACCTTCCGCGCCATACTTGATCGCATTTCCCATCAGATTGCCGAAAGCTCTGGCAAGCAGTTCCCCATCACCATCAATATAAATCTTTTCCGGAGGGAATACCGTATAGCACTCCAGATGTGCCTCCATAAGACTCGGATAAAATTCATCCAGAATCTGTTCCATAAACTGCTTTAAATCTAACCGGCTTTTTGTAATTACCATCTTGTTTTTCTCATATCTGGTAAAATCAAACAGATCCGTAACCAGTCCTTCCATCCGCACTGCCTTATCATATGCAATATTGAGATATTTCTTTTCTGTTTCTTTATCCAACTGTTCCGGATTCTGTAAAAGATTCAGATACCCGAGAATAGAAGTCAGCGGTGTCCGCAGATCATGCGCCACATTGGTGATCAGTTCATCCTTCACATGTTCTGCCTCCCGTTCCTTAGCTATCGTTGTCTTTAATTCCATCTGCATAGCATTCACGGCAATTGCAAGATCTTCCAGCTCACCAAACGGCCGGATTGGAATCTTGGTTTCCAGATCTCCGTTTTTAATTCGTTGCACACCGCTGATGATTTCCCGGAAATAATTAACCATGGGAGCTGTCATTACAATGTAATATACAAAAAAACAAAATACCGTTATAATTGCCAGAAGCCACCAGATACCCGGCTCTGTCTGTCTCATGATCGTAAAAATATCTTCCGGTGTCCCTACCAATGATTTTTTTAATGTAATCCTTGCCAGATTCCATTTCACCAGCTGAATAAATGCTATCACACTGATATCTGACAGAAATGTAAGTATACAGCTGATGATGGCATATCCTGCCAATTGTACCCGAAAACTTTTTAAAATATTAAGCTTCAATTTTATATCCAACTCCCCATACGGTTTTTATCAGAGATGGATTCTTCGGGTCATCTTCTATCTTCTCCCGCAGTCTCCGAATATGCACCATCACAGTATTGTTTACCTCGTAAACCTGTTCCTTCCATACCTGTTCAAAAATCTCATCCGTGCTATATACCCGGTTCGGATGTCCGGCCAGCAGGCAGAGGATCTCGAACTCAATCGGTGTCAGCGCCAGTTCTTCATCTCTGCGCTTTACCCGGTGAGAGGACTTGTTGATTTCCAGATCCCGGACTGTGATCATATCCGGACTTGCCGAAACTCCCTGAATCGCCTGATAACGCTTCAGCTGTGATTTTACACGTGCCGTCAGCTCCAGCGGATTAAACGGCTTCGTTACATAATCATCTACACCGGTACCAAATCCCAGGATTTTATCCATGTCCGCAGTCTTCGCACTCAGCATGATGATTGGAATATTACTGGTTCTCCGAATCCGTCTGCAGGTCTCCATTCCATCCATCTTCGGCATCATGACATCCAGAATGATCACCCGGATTTCCGGATGTTCCTTTAACTTCTCTAAGCACTCCTCGCCATCATAAGCCTTAATCACATCAAACCCATCATTATTCAGGTAGATTTCTACCAGATCTGCGATTTCCTGTTCATCATCTACTACTAAAATTGTCGCCATTTCTATTCCCCCGAAAATATGATTCTTTCCTCTGTTATCGTATCACAAAAGAATCTGCCGTACCTTACGAACTTCTTACGATTTCTTAATGTATCCCTTATTGTATCCGGTCATTTTATATACGGAAGATGCTGTTTCCGATAAATTCACGCAGGATGGAATTATTCGGGACAGCCTGACCATCGATTCCAAGGAAATAATCCAGAAACTTTAAAAGCCGCTTTGCCTCCTGATACTCCGGTGCATCATGCGAGATTGCGAACAACAGTGGTTCCGCATACTGCTTGATGACACTCAGCTCATAGATCAGCGCAGAATTAAACATTACATCCGCTTCCTCCTGATATGGGAAAATATTATTTTCTTCTCCGCGTCGTACAGAATGCCACATTGCGATCGTATCCTGTGCGGAGTTCCCTCTGGTACGTGCATCTCTTACGATCCGGCGAATCAGCCGTCCATCGGTGGTCGAGATCCGGTTATGCTGGTCAATGTTTAAACTCGTCAGTGCACTGATATAAATCTTAAACTTACTTTCATCCGGAAGCTGTGCCGACATCTTCGGATTCAATCCATGGATTCCTTCTATAACCAATACATCTCCGGTCCGGAGCTGCTTATAATCTCCCTTATACTCCCGTCTTCCGGTATGGAAATTAAACCGCGGCAGCTCTACGGTCTCTCCGGCCAGCAGGCGACTCATATCGGAATTAAACTGTTTCATATCAATCGCTTCAATACATTCGAAATTGTAATTGCCATCTGCATCTCTCGGTGTATCTTCCCGGTTGACAAAGTAATCATCCAGTGCGATTGGATGCGGACGCATACCATATGCCCGCAGCTGGATACTCAGACGATGGGAGAAGGTTGTCTTGCCGGAGGAGCTCGGACCTGCGATCAGTACAATCTGCTTACCGTCCCGTTCAATCTTTTCCGCAATCTCTGCAATCTTTTTCTCCTGTAATGCCTCCTGCACCAGAATCAGATTCTCCATATCCCCGGATGCGATCACATCATTTAAAGCACCTACGGTATCGACATTCAGCATCTGGCTCCAATCCTCGGATTCCTTCAGCACCCGGAACAGCTTCTTCTGTGGTTCAAACGGTGCCAGTGTCTCCGGCTCCTGCATAGTCGGCATCTGAAGTACAAATCCGGCGCTGTATAAAATCAGGTCAAAGCAATGAATATAGCCGGTACTCGGTACCATATATCCGTAATGATAATCTTTATAATCCTCAATACTATACATATTGGTCGCAGATACCCGACGATACTGGAATAAGCGCACCTTATCCTCCATTCCCTCTGCTGCAAACTGTTTCATGGCCCGATCGGTGCTGACACTTTCTTTTTTGATCGGAATATCTTCCCATATCAAATCCTTCATTCTCCGTTTAATCGCAAACAGCAGATCCTCACTGATTCCATCCGGAAGTCCCTCAATCTCACAATAGTAGCCATCTCCCATAGAATACATTATGCGTACCTGAATATCCTTGGAATGCTCCATAACATCATCAATTGCCTTCAGCATCAGAAGTGTTGCACTCCGTTTATAAGACTGGAAACCGATCTCATCTGCCACGGTCAGAAACCGGATCTCGGTACCGTCCTGTACCTTCTTATGCAGCTCACATAATTTCTGGTTCATATATGCCAAAACGATATCATGCTTTTCACGCTCCTGATATCGTTCCGCTAATTCCAGCAGTGTAATCCCTTCCTCCAGTGTTACCTGCTCACCATATACCTTTACTGTAATTTCGCCCATAATAATACCTCCTCAAATTTGTTTCCGGTCTTTTCTTTATAAATATAAATAGTATGTCTACAGAATCGTAACCGGACTTCCTGTATCCAGACAGGTGATCTGCAGCTGTTCCTCCCCGGCCTCTTTCAGCTTCTCCCGCAGATATCCAGCCATAAATTCTATAAATATATGCTCCAGTCCATAATGTGTGGCATCCATAATTACCAACCCCATATCGACTGCATCAATTCCTTCATGGTGTCCGATATCCCCGGTGATCAGAATATCTGCCTTCTGTTTCAGTGCATTTTCAATTTCACTTTTTCCGGACCCTGGGCAAACCGCCACTTTTCTTACTTTTTTCGTTATATCTCCATATACCGTCACATTTTTCAAATCAAACTGTTCTTTTACCTTTTCTGCCAGCAGACGTACCTCCACAGCCTCTTTCAGCAATCCGGTCCTGCCAATTCCCTCCGGCTGTCCGTCTATCACCGTAGTCACATCCAACGGCACCGTCTCTGTCAGCTCCAGCTTCTCCGCTGCCAGCTCTGCCATGCCACCTTTAATATCAAAATTCGTATGCATTGCATAATAAGCAATCCGATTCGATGCAAGTGCAAGGATTCTCCGTCCGATCATGGAATGATTATTAATCTGCTTCACCGGTTTAAATATCATAGGATGATGTGTCAGGACCAGATCTGCCTGAAGCTCCACCGCCTGTTTGATCACAGAATCCGAAGCATCCAGTGCGATCACAATCCGTTTAATCTCCTGTTCATCATCCCCTACCAGCAGACCTACATTATCCCATTCTTCTGCATATGTGACCGGAGAAAGTTCCTCCAGCCACTCCAGAATCTTCTTTAATCTCATAATTACCGTTGTGCCTCCCTGTTCTGTTCCAGGAGCAGTCTCACTTCTTCCAGCCGTTCTACGGCTTTCCGGGTGTTCTCCCGTTCCAATCGTCTGCAGATAGTTTCATACTGCTTTTCTTCCTGTTTTAAATATTCTTCAAATATCCCGGATCTGTCACGAAGCAGACAGGCACCATACTGATATTCTAACGGTCTTTCATATGTTTCTTTTCCGGGTTTCGCCTGAATAACCGTATAGTATTTGCCTTCTTCTTTTATCATAGTTTCCTGTGTGATTTTCCATCCGCTTTTATGTAGATATCTCCGAACCTCCGGTATCTCCGACTGTGGCTGCAGCACTAATGTCTGCACCCGGTCAAGGCTTTCCCGTCCATTTTCTAAAATACGGATCATAAGCGGTCCACCCATGCCTGCAATTACAATTTCCTGCACCTCTCCCGGCTGCAGTTTTTCCAGTCCGTCCGACAACCGGCACTGTATCTGCCCGGTCAGATGCTCTCGTTCAATATGCTCCTGTGCCCGTGATAACGGTCCCTGTCTCACATCCATGGCAATGACCGTTCCTGCTATTTTCCTTCGTATCAGTTCTATGGACACATATCCATGATCACAGCCTATATCTGCTGCCGCAGAGCAGGTTTCGGCCATAGCCACGACCTGCTCCATTCTGAGCGAAAGTTCCATACTTCATTACTCCTCCAGGAAATCCTTTAACTTCCGGCTTCTGCTCGGATGACGAAGCTTCCGAAGTGCCTTTGCTTCAATCTGACGGATCCGCTCTCTTGTAACATTGAACTCCTTACCTACTTCCTCCAAAGTTCTTGCACGTCCATCATCCAGACCAAAGCGCAGTCTCAATACCTTCTGCTCACGATCGGTTAATGTATCCAGAACTTCAACCAGCTGTTCTTTTAACAACGTAAATGCAGCTGCATCTGCCGGCACCGGTACATTCTCATCCTGAATAAAATCGCCCAGATGACTGTCTTCCTCTTCACCGATCGGAGTCTCTAATGACACCGGCTCCTGAGAAATCTTCAGGATCTCACGCACCCGCTCTACCGGCATATTCATTTCCTTTGAGATTTCTTCCGGAGACGGTTCTCTGCCCAATTCCTGTAACAGCTGTCGCTGCACGCGTACCAGCTTATTAATAGTCTCTACCATATGAACCGGAATACGGATTGTTCTCGCCTGATCCGCAATTGCTCTGGTGATTGCCTGGCGGATCCACCAAGTTGCATATGTGGAGAACTTATATCCCTTCTGGTAATCAAACTTCTCTACAGCCTTGATCAGACCCAGATTTCCTTCCTGGATCAGGTCTAAGAACAGCATACCCCTTCCGACATACCGTTTTGCAATACTGACTACCAGACGCAGGTTCGCCTCTGCCAGCTTCTTCTTTGCCCGTTCGCCCTCCGGTCCGCCTTTTTCCATTAATTTGGCCAGCTCGATTTCCTCTTCGGCACTCAGAAGCGGCACCTTACCGATTTCCTTCAGGTACATACGAACCGGATCCTCGATGCTGACACCTTCCGGAATAGAAATATCAATCTGCTCTACCTCTCCGTCATCCATGTCATCGAACGGAATATCCTCCGGCTCCTCTTCTGTCATTGAAAGCACATCAATATTATTAGCCTCCAATGTATCATAGATCACTTCCATCCTCTGCTCATTTAAATCAACACCGTTGAAATGGCCAAGCACTTCTTTATCTTCCAGAACATTTTTCTTTTTCTTTGCCACTTCGATCAGTGACTTTAACTGCTCCTCAAACTTTGCGTCCATGTCCTTCTTCTCTTCTTTTACTTCCATGGTTTTCCATCCTTCCGTTTCATAATGATATTTTAACCGCACTCCAGAGAAATATTCCAATTCGGAATCTGTCCTCTTTGGCTGATTAAATCCTGTAGTTTACTATAATCCTGCAAATGTGCCAGTTGATTCTTAATACTCTCTTCCTTCACCTTCTGCACAATTTCAGTGATTATCAAAGAATTATCTTCCGGCGACGGCTCTATCTGCAGTGTCGTCTGCAATACAGAAGCCACCCGCATCTGTTCCTCCATATCCTCATACTGGTTGATCAGCAAAGCCGGATTAACCGCTCCGGTTGTCTCATATTGTTCAAACAGCTGCTCTGCCAGCCGGTGATACGGCTCATCCACAAAATCCTCCGGTGTGATCTTCTCTCTCAGCTGCGGAAAGAGCTGTGCCGGATAATTTACAAGCCAGGTCAGAAGCAGTCTCTGCGGCTGTTGCTTGCGTTCTTCCAGCCGCTCCCGCTTTCTTGTATCCTGTGGTGTTTCTTCCTGAACTGCCTCCTGATATTGTTTCCGTTCCATCTGATACTTTCCATATCGATTCACGGAATCCGTCAGTTTCTTTTTATCGATAAAATATTGATTGGCAATTGCCTCAATATAATTATCCCGTTCCAACGGATCCTTCAACACAGAGACCAGCTTCACTACTTCCTGCTGGAACTGTGTCCGTCCCTCCGGATCCTGCTGATTATAATTTCCGGCAGCGATTCGCACCTGAAACATCAGACTGCTCTCTGCCTGTACGATCCGCTTTTCAAACTCCTCAGCCCCCAGATTCTTCATAAACTCATCCGGATCCTTATATGGCTGCATATTGATCACTCTCGCAGAAATACCGACCTCCCGCAGGATCGGAATTGCTTTCTGCGCCGCATTGACTCCGGCACCATCACTATCATATGCCAGATATACCTTATCGGTATAGCGTTTGAGCAGCATTGCCTGCTGAATGGTAAATGCCGTTCCCAGTGAAGCAGTCGCATTATCAAAACCCGCCTGATGCATAGAAATGACATCCATATACCCCTCACAGAGGATATAGCCTTCCCGCTTCGATCTCCGTGCCAGATGAAAACCGTACAAGTGCCTGCGTTTCTCGTAAATTTTGGTTTCCTGCGAATTAACGTATTTCGGCAATCCATCACCCATTACACGTCCGCCGAAGCCGATCACCTTTCCGTTCAGATCCATGATTGGAAACATGACCCGGTTCCAGAACACATCTCCGGCACCATGCTTTTCATCAAACCGCACCAGCCCGGAATCCTTTAACAGCTCGTCCGAATATCCTTTCTGCTTCAGATATTTATACAGATCGTCCCGATACATCCGGGAATATCCCAGTCCGAAATTCCGGATCGTATCCTCCGACAATCCTCGTTCTGTCAAGTAATTTCTTGCCGGCTCACCGTCCTTCATACGCAGAGCATAGTAGAAATACCCGGCTGCCATCTTATTGATTTCCCGTAAAGCACTGTTGTAATCCGCTTCCATCCTCTCCCGTTCGGTCATCTCCCGCTTCGGAAGTACCACACCGGCCCGGTCTGCCAGAAACTCCACTGCCTCCGGAAATGTATAATTCTCATACTGCTGCAGAAATGTATAGACTGTTCCGGCCGCTCCACAACCGAAGCAATGATATAGCTGCTTATCCCGGCTCACATGAAAGGACGGTGTCTTCTCATTGTGGAACGGGCAGCATGCTGTATATGTATTTCCTTTTTTCTTTAAACTGACATAAGAATTGATCACGTCCACAATATCATTTCTGGATCGCACCTCTTCTATCAGATCTTCTGAATAAAACATAGCTTCCTCCTTATCCCCGCCATGCTTTTGGAACAAATATGTCCTCAAATGTATGAACTGCATAGGAATCCGTCATACCTGCGATATAATCACAGACTACAACCTCTGTCTTCTCCCCTTCCTGCGTCATCTGCAGATATTCCTCCGGGAGATCCTTCGCATTCTCATAGTAATGCCAGAACAACTGCCGGATCATCGACTCTGCCCGAACTTCTTCCCCCTTTGCCTTCGGATTAAAATATACATTTTGAAACATATACTCCCGCAGTTCTTTCATTGCCATCTCAATCCGTTCTGACATCATGATCACTGGTTCACCTTCACTGTTCCGGACAATATCATGGATCATCGAATTGATCCGGTCTCTGGTCGTATGCCCCAGAACCTCTGTGCATTCCCGCGGAAGATCTTCTTCTGAAATGATCCCTGCGCGCATCGCATCATCAATATCATGATTAATATATGCTATCTTATCCGCAAATCTTACTACCTTTCCTTCCATCGTGGACGGCATACAACTGGACCGGTGATTCAGAATCCCATCCCGGACTTCCCATGTCAGGTTCAGTCCCTGCCCCTTTTTCTCCAGCTTCTCTACCACACGGATACTCTGCTCGTTATGATGGAACATCGCTTTCGGTGCACCATTTGTATCAAATAATTTTTTCTGATATTCCTCTGTTCCTTTTAAACCGGCATCCGCCAGTTCTATTTCCTGTAAATCCCATAATGCAGCACTCAAAGCCCGCTCTCCCGCATGTCCGAACGGAGTATGTCCCAGATCATGTCCGAGTGCAATCGCTTCCGTCAAATCTTCATTTAACCGCAATGCTCTGGCAATCGTTCTGGCATTCTGCGCAACCTCTAATGTATGTGTCAGTCTGGTTCGATAATGATCTCCCTCCGGTGACAGAAACACCTGTGTCTTATCCTTTAATCTACGGAATGACTTGGAATGAATGATTCTATCCCTGTCCCGTTGATAAATAGGACGCAGATCACACTGCGGTTCTTCCACATCCCTGCCACGTGATTCACTGCTCAATGATGCATAACAGCTTAAGTATTTATGTTCCCACTGCTCCTGCTTCTCACGAATTGTCATAAGTCAGATGCCTCCTTCCTGTATTCTCCGTATTTCTATTCAAACATCTGATATTTTTCAAATTTCTCAGCCTATTATAAATATTCTACATGTTTTGGCATTTCCCTTTTTTTATTTTAAAATCCCAAAAGAGCAGGCAAAGCTGCCTGCTCCCTTGTGAAAAATAATATGTAGTTTTTTTGATAAGCGGATTAACCCTTAACAGAACCTACGGCAACACCCTGGATAATATATCTGGAAAGAATCAGATATACAACTACTACAGGGAGAATTGATAATACCATCGCCATATAAATCTTACCATTATCAAATGATGTGAAATCTGCTGCTCTTAACTTAGCAATAACGATTGGTAATGTAAATAACTTCTGAGATCTGATGATCAAGTTTGGAGTGAAGTAATTGTTCCAGTTTGAAACGAATGCGAAAATTGCCTGTACTGCAATCGCCGGTTTCATAATTGGAAGTACAATCGCATTAAAGGTCTTAAACTCATTAGAACCATCAATACGAGCTGCTTCAACGATTTCCAATGGCAGTGAGCCCTGCATATACTGTAACATGAAGAAGTATACAACAGGTGCTGCGATTGTCGGCACGATCAACGGAATATAATTATCCAATAAACCGAAGGTCTTCATCAAATCATAGAAACCAAGTGCGGTAACCTGTGAAGGAATCATCATAACTGCCAGAATAAATGTCTGGATCGCTCTTCTTCCCTTAAAATCATATGCATGAACTGCATATGCTGTCAAAGTAGAAGCATAAGTAGTTAAACCTGCACAGCATGCTGAGATAATTACAGAGTTCAACAGACCTCTTAAAATCGGGATACTTGGATCCTTCAGGGTGTTTACTAAGTTCTTACCGAACCAGCTGCCCGGAAGCACCAGAAGTCCCTTTGCAATCTCTTCATGCTTATGACTGGAATTAATTAACATTACATACAGAGGGAATAAACAGATAATTGCTAACAATATCAATACGATATAACGAACAACCTTTTTCCGTACTACATGTGCATGATAACTTTTTTCATCATTTATATTAGCCATTTTATCTCCTCCCTTCTAGTATTCATCCGATTTCGTATTGATTCGGAAAACAATATAACTCAATATACCCGTGATAACAAACAGAACTACCGATAATGCACCGGAACGTCCGTAATCCTTTGAGTATAAGAAGTTGTTCAACCACATGATCATAGTCATAGATGTACGATTCGGGTTACCAAAACCATTTGTTAAAATCTGTGGTACATCGAACATCTGCAGACCACCAATCATAGATGTAATAAATACATAAATGAAGATTGGTTTTAACAGTGGCATTGTGATCTTTGTAAATATCTGTCCGGAAGTAGCACCATCAACATTCGCCGCTTCAAACAGAGATGTATCAATACCCATAATACCGGCCATCAACATGATAGTAGTATTACCGAACCACATTAAGAAGTTCATTAAACCTACTAATCCACGAACTCCCCATACTGTTTCCAGGAATTTAATCGGTGTTCCACCCAGACCTGCAATCAAACCGTTTACAGGACCTGCTGTTGAGAACAGGGAATAAAAGAGCATTGAAAATGTTGCTGCCATAATCAGGTTAGGCAGATAAATAACCGTCTTAAAGAACTGTTCGCCCTTTAAGCGGATCTGGGTATCGGCAAACCATACACCCAGTAATAATGAAATCAAAATCTGTGGAACAAAACCAATCACCCACATGATCATTGTATTCAAAAAATATCTTGGCAAATCGCCGCTGAAAATTGTCAAATAATTCTGTATGCCAACGAAGTTAGGCCCAACCTGTGAAAATCCATCCATATACATTTCAAAAAAGCTTCGATATACTGTGTTGATCAACGGTACTAGGTTGAACACGGTATATACGAGGAAGAACGGCATTAGGAAGATATAGCCCCACTTAGTATAGCTGACAACCTTGCTTTTTTTAACTGCTGCCATACTATTTCTCACCTCACATCATATTTTCATAGACCAAATAAGGTCAAAAAACGTGCCTGCCTTTCAAAGACAGGCACGTTTGTAGCTACCTTTTAATTATAAATACTACTCCAATGTAATATCTTAGTTAGCTGGTGCACTTAACTTTGGCCACTGCTCTGTTACAGTGTTGTAGAAGTTCTGAAGTGCCTGCTCCTTTGTTGCTGTACCTGTGAAGTAATCAGCAATAGCTGTCTGGTAAGACTCGATCATCTGATCGTATGGAGTCATGTTCTTAACTTCGATTGCATCAGCTGCGCTCTTGCAGAATTCGAAGTAGTTCTCGCACTCTAACCAATCTCTACCGG
The DNA here is from genome assembly GCA_000431515.1 of Clostridium sp. CAG:632. Lineage (GTDB taxonomy): Bacteria > Bacillota > Clostridia > Lachnospirales > Lachnospiraceae > CAG-632. The sequence continues at coordinate 66,011 of HF991351.1, forward strand.
TTGAAGGATTCTCAGATGCAACTGCATCAGCTGCCTTCTTGTTGTTAGGGAAGTTCAGCTCATCCTTAGCGATCTCTGTAGCAACATCAACATCTGCTGTCATCTTGTACATGATCTCATATGCTAAATCCTTGTTAGAGCAGTTAGCGCCTGCACATAACCAAGTACCACCCCAGTAGTAAGCATCTGGACCCTGGCAGATATTCCACTTAGCGTTGCCATCAACCTGCTCGTTCATAGACCAGATCAGGTACCATGTACATCCGAAGTAACCGAAGTTACCCTCACGGAAACCATTCTTCCATTCGTCGCTAGACCACATAGCGCCGCCCTTCATGTATCCGTTATCATACCAGCCCTTAGCCATCTCTGTCCACTCATCGATCTCAGCTGGAACAGAAATAACATCGTCCTGTACCCAAGGGGTAGAACGCTTAGCGTTGAATACACGAGAACCTTCCTGATAGTCAGTTACCATTGTGTAACCAGCGTCTTTCATCTTCTTAGCTGTTTCTTCGAATGCATCCCAATCCTTAACAGCTTCCTGAACTGTCTCAGGATCTCTTGCGCCTAATACTTCCTCAGCGATATCTGCATTGTAAATGAAGAATCCAGGAGCTGCCTGCCATGAAACACCTCTTACTACGCCATCAGCATCAGTTACAACTTCGTTAGTGTATGAATAGTAGTTAGACAGATCATCATCTGTGAAACCTAAATCCTTAACGTCCATTGCTGCTGAAAGGTACTTTGTAGCATAGTCAGCTTCTACTAAGAACATATCTACCTGTGAGCCATCGTTCAAAGCTTCATCCAGCTTGTTCTGATAGTTCATGTTAGCGTTCTCGTTCTCGATGAAGTTGATACGTGTACCATCATCCATAACACCGCCCATGTGATCTTCATCAGCTGTGTAACCTGGCATATGATTTGCCATTAAGTCTCTGAACTCATTGTTCCATACATAGATGTTGAATGTTTCACCGTTGCTTGCTGCTGCGCCATCTTCTGAAGAAGCTACTTCACTTGAGCTATCATCTGCTGATGCTGTAGATGCGTCAGTATCGTTACCGCATGCACATAATGATAATCCCATAGCTGCTGCTAAAGATAAGGCTAAAACTTTCTTGAATTTTTTCACGAAAAAACCCTCCTTTAAAAATGTGTGTGTGTTGGTCCTCGAGGCTCATCGTGACTTAAACTCGTCTTCCATATGTAATTATATGTATCCCCGTCTAAGTCTTATGTACCCACTTGGACTTCGTGATATTGTTGCTCTCTGCAACTTACATTTGTTATTATAGGACAAAGTGCCTAATATATCAAGTGCTTTTTTGCATTTTTTAGATTCATTGCACATTTTCTTTGTTTATTTTGGGGATGTTAATTACATTTTTCATCTTCTTTCTGGTTTTTTTGTCCATTTTTCAGCAACTATTGTTTTCATCAGTCGGATAATTTACTTACTTTTCCTATCCTTGTGTCTTTTTTTTGAGTTTTTTTCAAAATTGTGCAACTTTTATCATGCTCGCTTTGTTTTTTTCTTAATTGTACAATTAATTATGTCTTTTTGTGGTGTTTCTTTTATTCCTGTCACATTTCATTTTCAAAACTGTTTCAGAATTGTTACAAATGTTTTTTTGTGCATTTTTGTCAATCCATTTCTCATTTTTCTTTTCTTCATCATGTAATTTATACAACGTTTTTTTTCAAAAAAAGAAACCGGCTTTTTACCGGTTTCTCTTTTTGTTTATTTTTACTATAACCTTTTTACTCTTCTTCCTCGTCCGTAACCGCCATATTCATAACCTGACGTTTTCTTGCAAGCTCATCATTCGCCAGATACTCATCATATGTGGTCTGCTTATCGATCAGTCCTGTATTGGTCAGTTCCATGATACGATTTGCGGTTGTCTGGAGCAGCTGATGATCCTGAGACGAGAACAGGATCACGCCCGGGAATTTCATCATACCGTTGTTCAGAGCGGTGATTGACTCCATATCCAGATGGTTGGTAGGTTCATCCATGATCAGGACGTTGGAGCCCATGATCATAAGCTTTGATAAAAGGCAGCGCACCTTTTCACCACCGGAAAGCACCTTGACCTTCTTCACGCCATCCTCACCGGCAAAGAGCATTCTTCCGAGGAATCCGCGCACATAGGTTGCATCCTTCTCCTCAGAGTACTGCGTCAGCCAATCAACGATAATATAATCATTGTCAAATTCTTTTGTGAAGTCCTTTGGAAAATATCCCTGTGAAGTAGTCACTCCCCATTTATAATTTCCCTCATCCGGTTCCATTTCACCTGCCAGAATCTGGAAGAGCGTGGTGGTCGCAATTGTATTCGGTCCTACAAATGCCACCTTATCTCCCTTATTAATTGTGAAGGAAATATTATCGAGTACCTTTACACCGTCAATTGTCTTTGACATCTTCTCGACTGTCAGCACTTCATTTCCAATCTCACGGTTCGGTCTGAAATCAATATATGGATACTTCCGGCTTGACGGACGGATATCATCTAGTTCAATTTTTTCCAAAGCACGTTTTCTGGAGGTTGCCTGCTTAGACTTTGAAGCATTTGCAGAGAACCGTTGAATAAATTCCTGCAGTTCTTTGATCTTCTCTTCCTTTTTCTTATTCGCTTCCTTCTGCTGTTTGATCATCAGCTGGCTGGACTCATACCAGAAATCATAATTACCGGCATACAGCTGAATCTTACCATAGTCCACATCTGCGGTATGCGTACATACTTTATTTAAGAAGTAACGGTCATGGGATACAACAATGACTGTATTATCAAAATTGATCAAGAATTCTTCCAGCCATGCGATCGCGTCCAGATCCAGGTGGTTTGTCGGCTCATCCAGAAGAAGAACATCCGGATTACCGAACAGTGCCTGTGCCAGCAGTACCTTTACCTTCAGGGCCGGTGCCAGCTCGCTCATCTGCTTATAATGCAGATCGGTGTCAATTCCAAGACCGTTCAGAAGGGTCGCCGCATCGGACTCCGCTTCCCAGCCGTTCATATTGGCGAACTCGCCTTCCAGCTCTGCAGCCTTTACGCCATCCTCATCCGTAAAGTCTTCCTTGGCATAAATGGCATCCTTTTCCTTCATGATCTCATACAGTCTCTGATTTCCCATGATAACTGTATCCAGAACCGGATATGCATCATATTGGAAATGATCCTGTTTTAATATAGACAATCGCTCACCCGGATCCATGATAATTTCACCCTTGGTCGGTTCCAATTCTCCGGATAATATTTTCAGAAATGTTGATTTTCCGGCGCCGTTTGCACCGATCAATCCATAACAGTTTCCCGGTGTGAACTTGATGTTAACATCCTCAAACAATGCTTTTTTTCCAAGTCTCAGAGTTACATTTACTGCACTTATCATCTTGATACCCTTTCTTCTCTTTCATCGTTGTTTATCTTATCGTTTGATTTATTTCCGGAATTATCCGCAGCTTCTTCGGTTTCTTCCGGCTTCAGAAGTGTTACCCGGACTCGTTCCACTCTGGTTTTGTCCGCTTCCAGTACTTCAAACTCTACATTCTGTTCCCGGACAGTCTCACCCGCTTTAGGCAGATGGTCTAACAGTTCGATCACATAGCCGCCCACAGAATCGTAATCCTCCGACTCCAGCTTCAGTTCCAGTGCATCATTCAGATCATCAATCTTCGCTGCACCATCTACTTCATACTGATTTTCTCCTACCTGCTTTATAACCTCTTCCTCATACTCATCATATTCATCCCGGATTTCACCTACGATTTCTTCTAAAAGATCCTCTAACGTAATCATTCCGGCCGCTGCACCATACTCATCTAATACGATGGTAATAGACACAGAATTCTTCCGCATCTCATCCATAATATTAGATGTTTTCTGATATTCATACGTATAATACGGTTCTCGCATGATCGACCGGATCTGAAACGGCCGCTTTTCTGTAGCTTCTACTTCCCGGTAAAAGAACAGATCTTTCATGTGCAGAATCCCTATGATATTCTCCTTGTTTTCTTCATAGATCGGCAGCCGGCTGAACTGTTCTTCCATAAAAAGTCCAAGAACCTCTTCATAAGATGCGTCTACCGATGCCATGGTGATATCCGTTCTCGGAATCATAACCTCTTTTGCAATGGAGTCGCCGAAGTCTACCACATTCGTGATCATATCCTTCTCTTCCCCTTCGATCACTCCATCCTCATGGCTGACATTCACAATCGTCCGAAGCTCCGATTCTGTCATCTGTTTATTCATTGCGCTCTTATCCACACGAAGAATCCAGTAAATAAAATTACATAGCTTATCCAGCACCCAGATAACCGGTGTCAGTATGATTGATAATACTTTGATCGGAATTGCATAAAACAATGCAAACTTCTCATTATATATCGTAGCCAGATTTTTCGGTGTAATCTCGCCAAACAGCAGAATCAGCACTGTTAAAATACCGGTCGCTATGCCAACAGCCGCGCTTCCAAACAGATTGGTAGCCAATACGGTCGCCAGCGAAGACGATGTAATATTTACAATATTATTTCCTATTAATATCGCACTTAACACTTTACCCGGATTTTCCATAAGGCTAAGCACGACTGCCGCCCGCCGGTTTCCCTCTTCTGCCAATGCTTTCATTTTATATAGACTAACCGTCGTCAGAGACGTCTCTGCCGATGAGAATAGTCCTGAAAAAATCAAAAGTATAAACACCACGATTATCTGTATAATCGAGCCTGCCTGTATCGCGGAACTCCCGTCCAAAAATAACCATCTCCTAGCTTAATTTATTCTAAAATACTATCATTGTACTCAGCCATTGCAAAATTGTCAACTTTTGCATCATATTTTTCTCTTTTTCAGTCCATACTAATCAGGAATCCTTTTGATTCAAACCCCAGAACTCTAATATCAATATCTTTCGAAAGGAGTATTTACCATGCGTAGTTCTCAGGAAACTTATATGAATGTAGCAGAACATTGCAGTGCTTATGAGCATGTACAGAAGCCAAACTGTTTCTGTAATGAGGCACCAAGCAGCCCAAGCTGCTTAAACTGCAAGCATTTTGCAAAGGATGAGCATTGTACACTGGATTTATATGATTCCATTGTCAAAAATCTCTAAGTGTACCGTATAAACAAAGGAAGCCCGCTGCAGACAGCAACGGGTTTCCTTTGTACATAATTATTGTTTCTGAATTAGTTGTTGATCAACTTATCTTCACCATTCCAGCTATACAGCTTACGAATTTCTTCACCAACGATCTCTGATGGATGCTCAGCATGAAGCTTTCTCATAGTCTTGAAGTGAACCTGACGTCCTGCAGGTGACATATCTAACAAGAATTCCTTAGCGAAGCTACCATCCTGGATATCTGCCAGAACTTTCTTCATTGCCTTCTTGGTATCTTCTGTAACGATCTTAGGACCTGTTACATAATCACCATATTCAGCCGTATTTGAAATAGAGTATCTCATTCCTGAGAAGCCTGACTGATAAATCAGATCTACGATCAGCTTCATCTCATGGATACACTCAAAATATGCATTTCTCGGATCATAACCGGCTTCAACCAATGTCTCGAAACCAGCCTGCATCAGTGCACATACACCACCGCAAAGAACTGCCTGCTCGCCGAAAAGGTCTGTCTCTGTCTCTGTACGGAAGGTAGTCTCCAGTACACCTGCTCTTGCTCCACCAATTGCCAGTGCATATGCAAGTGCGATATCCAGTGCCTTACCGGTAGCATCCTGCTCTACAGCAACCAGACAAGGAGTACCCTTACCTGCCTGATACTCAGAACGTACAGTATGACCAGGTGCCTTAGGTGCGATCATAGTTACATCTACATCCTTAGGAGGTACGATACATCCATAATGAATGTTGAAACCATGTGCGAACATTAACATATTGCCCGGTTCCAGGTTTGGCTCGATATCTTTCTTGTACATATCTGCCTGAAGTTCATCATTGATCAGGATCATGATGATATCTGCCTTCTTTGCTGCCTCTGCTGCTGTGTATACTTCAAAGCCCTGTGCTTCTGCCTTTGCCCATGACTTGCTTCCTTTATACAGACCAATGATCACATTGCATCCTGATTCCTTTGCATTCAATGCATGCGCATGTCCCTGGCTTCCGTAACCGATTACAGCAATCGTCTTTCCATCCAATAATGATAAGTTACAATCTTCCTGATAAAAAATTCTTGCTTTTGACATTTTATTACATCCTCCTGTAATAGATAAAATTTATAGTGATTACTTCTTATCAAAGTAATTACTTGTCTGAATAATTTCCGCGAACCAAGCCGGTCAATCCCGTTCGAACGATCGAGCAGATCTCAAATCCATCCAGCAGTCCAAGGAATGCTTCTACTTTATTAATATTACCTGTCAACTCGATCATCAATGAATCAACTGCCACATCCACGATCTTAGCTCGGAATACATCTGCCACGGCAATGATCTGCTGTTTCTCTGTCTTATCTGCCTTCACCTTCACAAGCACCAGCTCCCGGCATACAGACTGACCATCCTTCAGTTCTGTAACATTAATAACATCTTCTAATTTATATAACTGCTTCTCAATCTGATCCAGTGTCCGATCATCCCCACTCACCACAACTGTCATGCGGGAATATTTCGGATTCTCTGTCACGCCAACCGTCAGACTATCGATATTATAACCTCTGCGGCTAAACATACCGGACACACGGCTCAGCACACCGGATGAGTTCACTACCAAAAGTGATAAAACCCGTTTTTTCATGCTATGTACCACCCTTCATGATTCTGTCGTCTGCATTCTCCTGCATACGATTCACCTGTCATTGTAACAACTATTAGTTCGGTTGTCAAACATCCATTATGTCAAATTTCAGATATTTGTGTCAATTTCAGGTACAGTCCATTCGTTTCCTATTTCACCAGTTCACCGGCCACCAATACAGCTTCTGCCGCATCCTTGGAATAACCGTCCGCACCGATCTCATCCGCAAAGCTCTGAGTAATAACCGCACCGCCGATCATAATCTTCGCATCGACTTTCTGCGCCTTCGCATATTCCACCACATCTTTCATCCGCATCATGGTTGTTGTCATCAGTGCTGACAGCGCTATGATCTTTGCATGTTCCTTCACTGCCACATCAATGATCGTCTCCTTCGGAACATCCTTTCCGAGATCCAGCACCCGATATCCATAATTTCGGAGCATCAACGCTACCAGATTCTTACCGATATCATGGATGTCACCTTCCACAGTTGCGATTACGATTGTCGGCATCTCAACACCGGAATTCTTCTTTTCCAGCTTCGGTTCCAGATACTGGATTGCTGTTTCCATGGTTTCTGCGCTGGAAATCAGCTGTGGCAGGAAATAAATCTTCTTATTAAACAGCTCGCCCACTTCGTTGATGGCAGGGATCAGATAGGAATCAATGATTTCCTCCGGCTTCTTTCCGGCATTCAGTTCATCCTTTACACGATCCAGAATCTTGTTCTTATTTCCTTTCAGCACTGCCTCAAATACAGGTGCCGCCGTCTTCGCATCCTTCTTCTCCCCATCTGCCTGATTCGCAGTCTGCGAGGTCACTACCACATTGGTTGCAAACTGATTCACCCGTTCAATATACCGGACATCTGCCTGTTCTTTATTCAACAGCAGATCCGATGCAAAGGCCGCATTCATCAGCATTGCCTGAGACGGATTCGCAATTGCCATTGTCAGCCCGTTGGCGATGGCCATCGTCAGGAATGCAGCATTTACATTGATTCGCTCCGGAAGTCCGAATGAAATATTGGACAATCCGCAGATGGTTGCCAGCTGTAGCTCATTCTTACAGTATGCGATGGTTGCAAGTGTCTCCAACGCCGCTTTTTTATTCGCTCCGACCGTCGCCACCAGACCATCCACGACAATATCTTCTTTGACAAATCCAAGGTCAAATGCCCGTTGTCTTACCGTTCTTATAATCTCATGCTTCTCATCTATACTCTCCGGCAGTCCCTTGTCAGAAAGCGGAAGCAGAATAAACATTGCTCCGTATTTCTTTGCGATTGGAAGAAGCAGATCCATCTTCGGCTGCTCCATTGATATGGAATTGATCAGGGCACGTCCCGGATAATTCCGAAGGGCAGCCTCAATAATATCCACATGGCTGGAATCAATACAAAGCGGAAGATTCACCATAGCACTTACCTCTTTGATCACCCGGAGCATCATCTCCTTTTCATCAATTCCGTTCATTCCCATGTTAATGTCCAGAATCTGTGCCCCCAGCCGCTCCTGTTCCTCTGCCATTTCCAGAACCAGGTCCAAACTACCTTCCCGCAGCTCTGCCTGCAGCTTCTTCTTACCGGTCGGATTGATCCGCTCGCCAACCACCATAAACGGGCCATCCAGATCTATCTCTACCAGCTTCCGCTCTGAGGTCAGAATCCTCCGTTTCTGTGTGGAAATCTCCGGAACCTCCATTCCTTTTACTGTCCGTGCCAGAGCCATGATATGCTCCGGGGTGGTACCACAGCATCCGCCTACGATTCCGGCACCGGCCTCTATCAGCTTCTGTCCGGCTTCCGCGAACTCCTCCGGTGTCATTGCATATACCGTTTCCCCATCTACGATCTCCGGCATGCCCGCATTCGGTTTGGCAATGATCGGCACATTGGCATATTCCTTCATAGCTGCAATAACCTCACACATCTCATCCGGTCCGGTAGAACAGTTTGCTCCGATAGCATCTACGCCCAGACTCTGCAGCACTGTCACTGCCGTTCCCGGATCCGTGCCAAACAGGGTTCTGCCGTCCTCATTAAAGGTCAGGGTCGCCATGATCGGCAGATCACAGGTTTCTTTTGCCGCCAGAACTGCCGCACGGGTCTCTGCCAGACTCATCATCGTCTCAACTACCAGCAGGTCTACACCGGCCTCTGCAAGATACCGGATCTGCTCCTTATATACATCGATCAGCTCTTCCAGCTCCAGATTGCCCATCGGCGCCAGCTGCTTTCCTGTCATGGTAATGTCACCGGCTATATATCCCCGGCACCCCGCCTTTACTACCGCCTGCTTAGAAATCGCAACCAGTTCTTTATTCATGCTCTCGATCCGGTCTTCCAGCCCGTACTCCTCGAGCTTGATCCGGTTCGCCGTAAAGGTCGGTGCGTAAACAATATTCGAACCTGCTTCAATATACGCAGCCTGCAGGTCGATCATCACCTGTGGGTGTTCTAAGATCCACTGTTCCGGGCAGACTCCCATCGGCATACCTGCCTTCATCAGATTGGTTCCGGTCGCTCCGTCCAGAACCAAAATTCTATTTTCAAACAAATTTCGAAACTGTTCCCGTGTCATAAGTCGTATCTCCTTTTTGTTTCCTCATTACGAGCACTCTAAACTGGGTCTTAGTATAGCATTTATGTATGAAAAATGGAAGAGCCGTTTTCTTATGGAAAAAAAGTCCGTCCTATGCTATACTGAACTCATATATATGAGTATAAAGGAGCGTGAATTCATGAATACAGAAACAGTTTATTCAAATGGAGCAATGCTTCAATGGACCGGCCACTTTGCAGAGATGATGGATATCAGCCCGGAGAAGATCAAGCTCTTAAATGTATGTCAGAAAAAGAAGAATGTAATACCTTCGATCGAGTCCCACAAGCGGGTTCTTGTCTTTGCCGATTCCAGCCATAAGAGCCTTTTTTACGACATTTGGGAAGCCGGTCTGGGTGATTGTGATGTATGGTACGGAACAGGAATCACTCCATCCGATCATATTCAGACCGCAAGGATCCGAGATCTGATCAATACTGAGATTTCAGAACCGACAGTTATCTTTATCTTAAACGAAAACACAAGGGAATCTTATAAGATCGGCATTAAAAACGAAAACTTCAGCCGCGGTCCGATCCACTATGTCGGAAGTGAGATTCGCGCTGTTATCATGAGTCTGCTCCATGTAGATGCTCAGGATGTCATCTGCATCGTAAGCGGAGAAAGTATTGCGATTGAAGCAGCGATCGTTGCCAGTGAGGGTACTATTATCGCAGTCGAACATGACGAGGCTTCTCAAGCCGCCATGGAAGAAAACGTAGAGAAATTCGGTGTTCACAATATTGAGATCGTCCCGGATCTGTCTCCGTCTTCTCTTTCCACTCTGCCGACTCCACGCCTGGCTTTTATAGTTGCAACCAAGAATCTGGAGCTTCATATCCAGAATCTGCTGGCATTGAATCCAAAGATGCAGTTTGTTATTTATACTCTAGAATTGGATATTCTTTCCGGAATCAAGGATATTTTTGAGCGAAATAAGATCCATAATATGGAGGTTCTGCAGATCAGTGTTTCGAAACTGGATAGCAAGAATGTGTTCGTCACACAGCCTTCTCCATGGTTGATCACCGGAGAGGCATAGAGACTGCCGTTTTTTCGCTAAAACGACAGAATTCGCACATTCATCAATGCAGTTAACATTAAAACAGGCAATTGAGAATCGATTTACGATTTCCCAATTGCCTGTTTCAATTCTTATATAATCCTTATAGTTTCTGTCCTTCTTACTTCAGCGGAAGCAGATCATAGCTAAGCTTCTTGATCACCTGTAAGGTTTTATTCCGAACTTCTTCTGCTTCAAAGACTTCTAACAGCATATCCTTATCAAACCGATTATCCATCAAGAAATCAATCCAGTCGGCAAGATATGTCTTTACATATTCCACATTCTCTTCACTGGTATTCTTCAACGAATTCTCGATATTGTTGATATAATCAACAACAGTCGGTCCCTGAGGCTGAGACGCTACCGGTGTCGGTGTATCAGACTCATCGGAAAGTTCAATAACTTTACCGGTCTTGGTGATGATCACACGCTTATTCGGCTTTTCCATTGGCTTTTCAACTGTCTTCGCATTACTGCGTGAGATAAAAATCTCAACTGCTTTCACCAGACATGCGACACTGTATGTCACTTCCTCCGGAGACTGTGCATCTTTGCCCTTTTCATCGTATTGATACCATAGCCACTCACTCTTATAAAGCATATCCTGAATTCTGGCATTTTCTAACATTTCCTTAATGCCCTCATCATACTGAGCTGCAGTTTTACCAAACAGACCGCCCTTCTGTGCAGGTGCATTTTTCCGATATCGGATCGGAAGCGGGATTTCAGCCAACGTCTTCACCAACATCTTATCTGCTTTTGCAGGGTCATAGCTATTACTTAAAATGTATTTTTCCGGATCATTTAATCCGTTTGTGATCATATCATCTGCTGTCATGAAGATCAGATGTTTCTGTCTATCTTCCAGCATATGCTTAATCTCATGATTTACCTTGCTCTTCTCAATAATAGAATTCTTACGGATCTTAAATGCCTTGATCTTCTCCTTAATGCTGAACAGAGACTTCAGCAGAGACGGATTCGCATTGACATAATTGCCGATCCATGTCAGTTCTACGTACTGATGCTCGATCCGATTGGACAGCTCATATACACTGTATCCATCAAACACAACATTCAGGGTTGTATACAGCATTTCCAGGATCTCATATTTCTCTTCCCAGGAACGTCCTGCATTATCCTGATTTACCAATGCCTTAATGCCGCATTCATGGAATACCAGGTTGTATTCAAACAAGCCTTCAAATACATTGCTCTTATCGCTTAAGCCGGCACCCACGCCCAAAATCTGAAGATTGCGCTTCATTTCCGGTTCATCCTCGATATAACGGTATACCTTACGGATAAAGGTGGAAACCTCTGCGATCAGAGAATCAATTCTCCGGTTGTAAATATCCTGTTTGGAAATCGCAGTCACAACTGCCCGGCTCAGAATGTTCGCATACTGAGTGCTCTGGCAGTTCCGGATCAGCTCCTTAAAGCTCTCATACACATTCAGGTTATCTACCGGAATATGCTCTGCATTCAATCCATAGAACTCAAATGCCTTATCATAATCCTTATCATTGATAAAGCCGTTAAAGAGTCCGATGCTGAACTGGATCTTATAATCATTTCCCACATTGTCATCTTCTACAAAGTAATCATACAGTACTTCCAGATTATTCAGGAAGGAATCACACTTTGCTTCTTTGGATGGGATCAGCATCTCCAGGACAACATTGATCAGATCCATATAACCCATAACTGCTTTATCAAAGTTCTTCGGGCGTTCATCTGTCTCCATGATCTGATAGTATGTATTGATCAGTAACGGTGCGATCCGCTCACCGATCAGACGCATTGCGGTTGTAAAGCGTTCCGTCTGATACAGGTATAGCAGCCAGATGCTATAACGGTAAATACCGGTTGTTCCGATGACTGCGTCCACATTATCCGAATCAATATCTCCATATACGAATTTAAATAATGGTTCAATCCAGTCTTCAATCTCTACCTTACCGGTACTCTTGATGTTTTCATCTACAAATCCTGCCAGTTCATATAGCTTTGTACACTGTGCCTTTACATCTTCATCAACCATCATATTGGACAGATCAAAATTACTATCCTTCAAATAGTCAATTACCAGTGTATAAAATCCATCTTCAACCTGCTCATTCAGGAAGCGGATCAGCAGATCCTTATTGCTGGATGCGGCTATCGACAAAACACTGTTTTCTTTTGATGAGGTTATATTTGCTGGTAACATCATTTCTTTTTACCCCCTTGTCCTTATTTTATGTGTATTATGTATAATAATCATCTAACTAATAGAGATTTTAGCACAAGAATATAAATTGTTCAATAACCAATCATTGTTTATTCGTGGTATTTTCCCAAAGTTTTTTGTGCATATTGCCAATTATTTTTCATTTTTCGTCAAACCTGCCATCTTCAACAGGTGAAGTGCATTTGTTGTTGTACACATTCCACGTTTCAGACAATAATCAAAGTGAATCTCATCGCCTTCATAATACTCTTCAAAATGATAATTTTCGGCAAAATCACACAGTTCAAAGTCATGTGTGGAAACGATCGTCAGATGCCCCGGCCCTGTAAGCCTCCGGATCACTGCTTCTGCTCCGATGATCCGGTCTGCCGAATTGGTTCCCTTGAATATTTCATCGATCAGACACAGCATCGGCCGGTTACTATTTCCATATTCTACCATTTCCTTAATTCGCAGAATTTCTGCATAGAAGGTAGAAATGCCATGTCCGACATCGTCTGTCACCCGCATGGATGTAAACAGCCGCATCCGGGTTGCCCTCACTGCCTCTGCACAGACCGGTGCTCCTGCGCAGGCAAGCACCAGATTGATACCGATACTTCTTAGAAAAGTCGTCTTTCCGGACATATTGGAACCTGTGATGATTACCGTCTGATCTTTCAGGGTAATACTGTTCGGGACCGCCTGTTCTGCCGGAATTAATGGATGACTGACATTCTGCACTAACAGTTCCGCCTGCTCCTGCTGCAGAATCTCCGGCATTGAGGTCTGCCGCAAAGTACCTATTACCGCCAGACTGCCCAGCATCTCAATCTCTCCCAATGCCCGGATTCCATCCTGCAGTTTCTGTTCATATCGGATTCTCCAGTCTGCCGCCCGTGCCGCCAGATGGTAATCATACAGACAAATGCCGGAAAGCCCCCAGTGCACGATCGGATTATGTCTGATATTATATGCATCGAGAATATGCTCCAGCTTTCCAAGTCCCTCCATTGCACTTCCCTTGCCTGCGATCCGACCGGCAAGCTCTGAGAGTGTCCGGCTCTCAAATCCAGCCGACTTTATGGTATACATCATCTGCAGGTAACTGTGCAGCTGCCGTTCCTGTGTGAAAATATCCCCGATCAGCCGGCTGCTGATTCCGGAAGTCAGCCAGGAAGTGCCAAGCGCCGCAAAGAATAAGACCATTATTATACCGGTCGGCCACCAGTGCAGTACCGCACCTACGATTCCAAGAATAAACAGTCCCGTATAAGCGATCCCGATAATCCGCAGAATCGTTCCCGTTTTTCTAATATCTATATTTTTCGTTGCAGTTGTATTCTCTGCCGTCAAAGGCTCTTTCTGCGTTCCCGGCTTTCCGGTTTCCAATTCTACACCCAGAGCCAGCGATTCATACCTTTCCATCAGCTCCCGGTTCTGCAGCAGCTCCTGTACCGCCTCCTGACGTTCTCTTAAGCATTGCAAGTCCGGTTCTCCCTGTTTCAGTACCTCCGCCAGCCGCTGTCTGCCCCACGGTGTATGTGCAACGCAAATCATCTGATACAGAGAAGCCTTTCCAAAAATATCCAGATCCCGCGCTACATAATCCTTTTCCTCCAGAAATTCCGCACCGGTATCCGGAAATGTGTTCCAGCCACCCTGCAGTCTTGCAAGCTGTCTGCATTCTACCCGGATCCGATTCTCCAGATACTGCTGTTCCAGACGAAGCTTCTCATGATATTGCATAATCAGAACAAATGCAGCCAGCATACCTGCCGCGACCAGCCATCCCCACCAGAACTTTCCTGCCGTTCCGAGCAAAACACCGCTAACGATTCCGCAAAAAAGCAGAAGCCTGCCGATGCTGATGCGGTTGTATTGCCGCTTCTTGCTCCGGTTCTGTATCCGGCAGCTTTCAAGCTGTTGATTGATTGCGTCTATTGCCTCTTTTATAAATTTGCCGTTTACTTCCTGTTCACGGCTTTCTTCTTTTTTCTGATCATGCTTTTGATTCATATCTGCTTCCTTTATCCGATATCGTCTATTTCTGTTATCTTGATATAATAATTGCTTGTTCTCCCAGTTGTTCATAACGCTGTCTGACCAGCTCCTTCTCATATCCGATCGCCTCACCGGAATGATCCGGATCATTGAAATAATAGTAATTGTCATCAGCTCCAACCAGCACCAGGCAATGTTCACCTGCGATCCACCGGAAGGTACTGCCATCTGCAAGCTTCCAGCTGTCACCTTCTCTCGGCTCCGACATATGGATCGTTGCCCAGATAATAACCGGTATATCCTGTTCTATATAGTTTTTCTCAATTATTTCAAGATCTGTCCCCGTAATATCCACCGCATAACGGTTCCCATTCAGAATCCGGTTCAATCCGACAGTCAGTGCACCCGCATAACATCCGTAGCCGGACTTCCCTGCAGGGTCTCCAATAAAATACTGTGACGGATCTGCGCCGACACCTGAGGCATCCTCCGGAGTAGATACCCGGTCCATCTGCGCATACAGATCCTGTGCCGTCGCACCGATTCCATAGTAGTTCAGAAGCATTGCTCCGCTTACAAGCTCGCAGCCCGTCTGATAATCGCTATCCTGCTGTGTGATCAACGGTACTGTAATTAATGGCGTGTCCTTCTGTGCCAGCCGGCTGAGAGCAGGCATATTTCTTGACATCTCTGCCGGTCGAAATAATCCTTCTACCGTCTCCGGTTCCGGTTCTAACCGTTTTAATATCTGTTCGCCTTTCTCCTTCCAGTTAATTCGGCTGATTTCCTCCCAATGGAGTGAATAGAAAAAGATGCCCACAAAACAGAGAAGGGATATGCATAATATTCTTAATAATGTATGTTTTTTCTTTTCTGCCATGTTACTACCTTAATAAACAATAACTAATAGAGAAACCGCTGCGCCTGCCAGCTCGCACTGCTCCAGCTCGTAAAGCCGATGGCTTTCCTCCGACTGATATAATAAATATGCTTTCTCCGTTCTACGAACTCTCGAAAGCATAAACCGCCAGATAGAGAAACTGCTGCGCCTGCCAGCTCGCAGTGCTCCAGCTCGTAAAGCCGATGGCTTTCCTCGCTGTTCGGGCTGCGCCCTATACCGCAGAACCTGAATAAAGCCGAGCGTAAGCAAGCTTCCGCCGACTTCATTCGGTTCTCCGGTGCACTGCTCTTATTATATCACATTTCTAATTGATTTTTTCCCAATTTCGTATTAAAATATTCAATATGTGAAACAATATATTAAAAGTAAAAGGAGAGATCGCAATTGAGTAAAAAGGGTGGTACAATCGTTAAAATAGTTGCTGTTGTTGCAGGTATCGCAGCGGTAGGAACTGCATGCTATGTTTACAAGGATAAGATCGTTGAGTTTTTCCAGAAACTGAAGTTAAAAGAGAAGGTTGATTCTGTAAAGTCTTTTGTTGATGAGAATGTTCTTGGCAAGAAAGATGATGATTATTTTGATGATGCTGATTTCTTTGATGATGATGACAGCGATGCTGTTGCTGATCGGGAGACCGGCAACCGGGGATATACCTCCATCACAATCACAACAGATGATTCCGAGGAAGAGCCTGCAGAAGAGGCTGATGACGAACCGGTCAAAGCAGAGTCTGAAGATGCTCCACAGTCCACTGAAGCTGCTAAGGCTGCAGATGCCGAGACAGATGTTGAGGAGTATGAGAACGAAGGCTTATCCGATACTTCCGAAGATGAAGATGCTTTAGCAGATGAAGCTGCTTTAGACGGTGCTTCTCCGGAAGAGATTTAATCCTGACATTTTAATGGGCAGACAGGGAATTCTATTTAATTCCCTGCCTGCCCATTTTTATTTAAACTTACTTATTTATCACTCTCTCCGCCGGTATCCTTTTCCTCTGCCTTTGGCATTTCCGGCTCTGACAGCTCTGCTTCCGGTTGTTCTGATTCTGCCATCCTTGCATTTCCTGCCGTAGTATCCAGATCAAATATCTTAATCAACCGATTATCAATCATCGGATTTAATTTTACCAATGTTTCCATGATTTCATCTGCACAGTTTTCCAGTTTGAAATCATGTTCATAAAACATTTTCTCCGGATTTGACATCGTTAACCGATATACCTGCTTCCTGCCATGCATGGAGGTGATCACATGCTTGGATATATATTTAATATAATCGATTCGCACAAAATCAGTTGTACGCCAATTACTAATGACCAGGTACTCATCTGTAATATAGTAATTATAATGGTGCTTCACCAATCGTTTCCCAAGCTGGGACCGGATCTCCTCATATACCAGCTGCCGATCGCCAAACTCTTTCAGTGAACGTGTGCTCGGGTGCTTTCCCGGCCAGATTGTCCAGTAAATAGTTAATAGTATCGTTATAACAGATGCCGCATACGGAATAATTAACAGCAGCCACATCAAAAAGATTTCCAGATATGGATAGTCCACTTCACTGACCATCAGAGGAAAAACCACTTCATTAAATGCATCATAATCTATCTCCAGCTCTTTCGCAAACTCATTTTTCATTGCCTCCAAGCTGGCTGAATCACCGAGAATCGTCCCCCAGACTTTTTCATTATCCAAAACCGGTTTGGGATCTTTGGTCTTTATCAGAAAAAATACGCATTCATCTTCCAGAAACGCATAGTAATATGCGCCCGTCCGTTTTCCGTTCTCATAATAATCATAACCGGTATACTTCATGACCGGCACCTGCATTATGATATTATTGCTGTTGCTTTGATGCCGGCTCGTTATTTCATCTAATCGTTCTACCTGATGCGTTGTCATATGATAAATAATCGGATAATGCATAACTATCGTCAGAACCAGAATCAGTACCAGCAATGCCGGCACCAGCATCGCAATTGTATTACGGAATAAAATCCAGTTCAGCCGCCTTGCCGCTCTTTTTATCTTTTTCATACTTCTATAACTCTCCTTAAGCTTCCATTTACTATACTACAATTTCTAATATCTCTCAACTGTTTCCATCTGTTTTCCACAACCTATTTGACAGCATTTCCACTCACAGGCTATAATTGATGGTATATTATGTTTATAATTAATCAGAATCGAGGAATCATATATGGACTCATATACCAGTTTTGCACAGGTCTATGATACTTTCATGGACAACATTCCTTATAAAGAGGGTTGTGCCTATTTGTGCCGGCTGCTTGCAGAATACGGCATCACAGACGGCCTTCTCGCAGAACTCGGCTGTGGCACCGGGACCTTGACCGAATTGCTGTCAGAGTGCGGCTTTGACATGATCGGAATTGATAATTCTCCGGATATGCTGGAGATTGCCATGGATAAACGTGCCGAATCCGGTCATGATATCCTGTATCTTCTACAGGATATGCGGGAGTTCGAGCTGTACGGAACCGTCCGCGGCATCATCAGCTTTTGCGACAGTATAAATTATATCACCGATCCCCGGGAGCTACTGACTGTTTTCCGGTTGGTCAATAATTATCTGGATCCCGATGGCATCTTCATCTTTGACTTCCATACCCTGCACTATTATAAGGATATCCTGGGCGAGTCTACCATTGCCGAGGACCGGGAGGACATGAGTTTTATCTGGGACAATTATTATGATACCGAATCCCGGATCCACGAATTCGGATTAAGTATCTTTGTACAGGAAACAGATGATCTATATCGGAAATATCAGGAGGATCACTACCAACGTGCTTATTCTCTGGAAGAAATCAAGGAACTGCTTGCACAGGCAGGTCTTATTTTCCTGGATGCATATGACGAGTTATCCTTCAATCATCCGAACGAGAACAGTACCCGCATCCATGTCATTGCACGGGAATGCGGAAAATCTCCGGCGTGATTTATCGATACTAACAGATTTTAATTAAGAAAGGATTTTAATATGTCAGATTATATTATAAGAGGAACTGCAGCAGGTGACCAGGTGCGCTTCTTTGCTGCAACCACAAGAGAACTGGTCGAAACGGCCCGTGAGATCCATAATACCAGCCCGG
>HF991351.1:84817-87824 GCA_000431515.1 Clostridium sp. CAG:632
GCAACGGACCGATCGGCAGTCTTATGGTAACCGCTGACGGTGCTGCCAATGTAAAAGGCTATGTCGGGAATCCAAATGTTATCCTGCCCGCCAACAGCAAAGGGAAACTGGATGTTGCCGGTGCCCTGGATCTTGGTGTATTAAGCGTCATCAAGGATATCGGCTTAAAGGAGCCTTATGTCGGACAGACGCAGCTGGTTTCCGGTGAGATTGCCGAGGATCTAACCTATTATTTCGCCACCAGCGAGCAGGTACCCACCTCGGTTGCCCTGGGTGTGTTAATGAATCATGAAAACACCGTACAGCAGGCCGGTGGCTTCATTATTCAGCTGATGCCGTTTGCTGAAGAGTCTCTGATTGACTCTCTGGAGGAACGTCTGAAAAATTATACCTCCATTACCACCCTGTTAGATCAAGGAAAATCTCCGGAGGATATTATGAAGGATATCTTCCAAGGCTATGATCTCCGGATCATGGATCAGATTCCAACCGTATATCGATGCAACTGCTCCAGAGACCGTGTTGAGCGTGCGGTACGCAGTATCAGCCGCAAAGATATTGAGGAAATGATCGCAGACAATCAGCCGATCGAAGTCAACTGCCACTTCTGTAACAAACATTATGTCTTTAATGTGGACGACTTAAAGAAAATGATACAGGAATAATTATGAGACTTCATCAAAAATGCAACTAATGTATATAATGTATAAGAATTAAAGAAAAAAGCCATATCCATCCCTCGCTTCCGGATTCCCGGACATTCGAATGAATATGGCTTCTTTCTTATATTACGTTTTCGGAAGCTTACTTCCTACATTTTCTACCTGTTTGCTTACTTACTCTGTGCATTCCTCTTGGCACGCATACGCATGGTAGGATCCAGAATCTTCTTACGGATACGCAGACTCTTCGGTGTAATCTCCAGCAGTTCATCGGTATCGATAAACTCCAGTGCCTGTTCCAGGCTCAAAACTCTCGGCGGAACCAGCTTCAGTGCATCATCGGAACCGGATGACCGGGTATTCGTCAGATGCTTGGTCTTACATACATTTACCTCGATGTCATCGGTCTTACCGTTCTGGCCGACAACCATACCACCGTAAACAGCTTCGCCCGGCCCGATAAACAGAGTACCACGTTCCTGTGCATTGAACAGACCGTAAGTAATACTGGTACCGCTCTCGTATGCGATCAGAGATCCCTGATTCCGGTACTGGATATCTCCCTTATATGGCCCATAACCGTCAAAAATCGTATTGATCACACCGGTACCTTTGGTCGATGTCATAAACTCACCTCTGAATCCGATCAGTCCACGGGACGGAATGTCAAACTCCAGACGGACGTTGCCATCTGACATTGGTGCCATGCCTTGCAGCTCACCCTTACGCTGTGTCAGCATATTGATCACAGTACCGGAGAATTCTTCCGGAACATCTACGACTGCGATCTCCATTGGTTCCAACTTCTTACCGCGCTCATCTTCTTTATAAATAACCTCTGCCTTGCTGACCGCGAACTCATAGCCTTCCCGACGCATATTCTCGATCAGGACAGATAAATGCAGCTCGCCACGTCCGGATACCTTATACGCCTCGGTTGTCTCCGTCTCCTCTACCCGCAGGCTGACATCTGTATTCAGCTCCCGGAACAGACGATCACGCAGGTGACGGGAGGTGACGAACTTTCCTTCCTTACCGGCTAACGGTGAATCATTTACCATGAAATGCATGGAAATCGTAGGCTCTGAAATCTTCTGGAACGGAATCGGGTTCGGAGCTTCCGGTGAGCAAAGGGTATCGCCGATATGAATATCTGCAATACCGGAAATCGCTACGATGGAACCGATCTGTGCCTCGGTCACCTCGACCTTATTTAATCCGCTGAACTCATATAACTTGCCGATTTTAACTCTCTGATACTTATCCGGATCATGATGATTCACCAGTACGACTTCCTGATTTACTTTCAGGGAACCGTTATCTATCTTACCAACACCGATACGGCCTACATATTCATTATAATCAATTGTACTGATCAGCACCTGAGTCGGTGCCTCCGGATCTCCTTCCGGTGCCGGGATATGATTGATGATCGCTTCAAACAACGGTTTCATATCTGTGCCGGGCACATCCATTTCGGTGCTGGCTACACCGGTCTTCGCCGATGCGAAGATAAACGGGCAATCCAGCTGCTCCTCACTTGCATCCAGATCCATCAGAAGCTCCAGTACCTCATCCACAACCTCTGCCGGTCTTGCTTCCGGACGGTCGATCTTATTAATACAGACAATTACACTTAAATCCAGTTCCAGTGCTTTCTTTAATACGAATTTCGTCTGTGGCATTGCACCCTCAAATGCATCCACCACCAGAATAACGCCATTTACCATTTTCAGGACACGTTCTACTTCTCCGCCGAAATCCGCATGTCCCGGAGTATCGATAATGTTGATCTTGGTATCGCCGTACATAACTGCCGTATTCTTAGACAGAATGGTAATACCTCTCTCTCGTTCAATATCATTGGAATCCATTACACGCTCTGCTACTTCCTGATTTTCCCGGAACACGCCACTCTGCTTTAACAGCTCATCCACCAGGGTTGTCTTACCGTGATCAACGTGAGCGATAATTGCAACATTCCGGATATCCTCTCTTGCGATTTTCATAAATTGCCTTCTTTCCTTATTATAAATCTACTTTTCTCTCTTTTTCAACGCGTTACATTCTATCATAGAGTTCGTTGCTTGGCAAGAAAAAGCTTCTTTAACCAAAGAATTCTTCTAATTTTTCCACCGGAACCCTGGCTCCGGTCGCCTCCGTGACCGCTTTTACAAACCGCTCATAGTCCGGTGCATACACATCCACAAGGAGTGTCACCCGATCTTCATAAATCGTATCGGCAATCACCGCATCCTCCTGTGCGATCAGATACTGTAGTTTCCCCAGATCTCCATAATCCATACCAAGCTTCGCCCGGATCATCGGCCGCCGCTTCTTCACCA
>HF991351.1:87843-89959 GCA_000431515.1 Clostridium sp. CAG:632
GTCGCCCCACCGGCTGCCAGTGCCTCCTTTGCCTCTTCGGTATATGCCCGGACCAGGCCTCCGGTTCCCAGAAGCGTCCCGCCGAAATACCGTGTCACCACAATACAGACATTCCGGACACCGCTTCCGCCAATCACTTCCAGAATCGGCTTACCTGCCGTCCCCTGCGGTTCTCCGTCATCCGAGAATCGGAGCAACGGTTGCGGGCCTGTCCCGATTGAAAATGCATAACAGTTATGTCTGGCATCATAATGCTTCTTCTTAATCTTCTCCACCGCCGCCAGCGCCTCCTCCTCGGATTCTGCAGGCACTGCATAGCCTATAAATCTTGATTTTTTCTCTATGATCTCATCCTGTCCGGCTTCCACCAGTGCTAAATATTCTTCCATGCGGATCCCCTTCTGTCATACTGTTTTACCCGATTTTTTCAACCATTTCCCAGTATAACCGGATTCTGCACCGGGTGCAATTCATTCTGTATAATTTCTTTCGAATTTGTGAATAATCCCAGGTGGTACAAAGTTTTTCTTTATTTCAATAGTAGTATTTGATATAATAGACGGGATAAAGGAGGCGCTTTCATGAACTTTAATAAAAATGAAACGATTAAGAAACAGAAACATCTGGTTTCAAAAGCCAGCAAGAATAAAGAAAAAGCGAAAGTCTCTGTATTTAAGGGCTTTTTAATCTGTATTATTGCTTTTGTTGCCATTTGCATCGGTGCCGGGCTCGGTATGTTTAACGGTGTCCTGGATGATGCACCGAGCATTGATGACATCAATGTTGTGCCGGAAGGTTTCCAGACCTGTGTTTATGATCAGAACGGAAATCTGGTAACAACACTTTCCAGTATCAATTCCAACCGTGAGTATGTATCCTATGATGAGATCCCGGTAAATCTGCGTAATGCATTTATCGCCATTGAGGATGAGCGTTTCTGGCAGCATAACGGTATCGACATTCGCGGTATCTTCCGTGCCGCCTATGAAGGTGTCCGGAATGGTTTCAATTTCAATCAGGGTGCCAGCACCATCACCCAGCAGCTGATCAAGAATGAGGTTTTCAACGTTGGTATGAATGAGAATACCAAGCTGGATTCTGTGAAACGTAAGATTCAGGAACAATACCTTGCAATTGAGCTGGAGAAGCGTTTGAGTAAGGAAGAGATTCTGGAATATTATTTAAATAGTATCTATTTAGGCGAAGGATGCCACGGTGTAGAAACCGCTACCAAGACCTATTTCGGCAAGGAAATGTCTGAGCTCACTGTCTCAGAATGTGCAGTTATCGCAGCCATTACCCAGAACCCATCCAAATATGATCCGGCTCTGCATCCGGACCAGAATGCAAAGCGTCGCCAGACCGTTCTGGACTATATGCTGGATCAGGGATTGATCGATGATGCCGAATACAAAACCGCATGTGCGGATGATGTATACTCAAGAGTTGAGTTAACTCATGATACCAATGCAGAAAATGCATCTGCCAATTCATATTTTATTGATTCCGTAATCAATGCCTTAATGAATCAGTTGATCAACGAATACGGATATTCGAAAAAGGATGCTTCCAATCTGGTATATGCCGGCGGTTTATCCGTATACATCACACAGGATGCCGGAATCCAGAATATCTGTGATACCGTATTAAATGATCCTGAGAATTATCCCGCATCCACACAGGTATCCCTGTCCTACCAGTTATCTCTGATGGATGATAATCAGAACGTTATTAATTTCAGTACCAATCATCTGTTAAAGCATTTCAAGGAAAAGACCGGTAACAATAACTACTCTCTGATCTATAGCAGTGAGGAAGAAGCCCGTGCTGCAGCCGATGAGTTCAAGGCAGATATGATGGCAGAAAATCCGGATTATCCATATGCCGTTGAGAGCTATGATACAACGATCCAGCCACAGATTTCCTTCACACTGATGGATCAGTCAACCGGTTATGTAAAGGCGATCGTCGGCGGACGTGGTGATAAGAAGGGTGACTTAACCTTAAATCGTGCAACCGATTCTGCCCGTCAGCCGGGTTCCTGCTTCAAGGTTCTGGCTGCTTTCGTTCCTGCCCTGGATGCAGGCGGCAAGACACTGGCCACCACTTACGAAGA
>HF991351.1:90033-90817 GCA_000431515.1 Clostridium sp. CAG:632
GGGGTGCCAGCCACCGTGGATTCAACTCCATCCGGGATGCGATCCGCGATTCCATGAACGTTATCGCAGTTAAGACCATTACCGATATCGGACCACAGCTTGGTTTTGATTATCTGATGAATATGGGATTTACCACTCTGGTAGAATCCGAAACCTATGCTGACGGAACTGTTTACTCAGATATTCAGCAGTCTCTGGCATTAGGCGGTATCACAAACGGTGTTACCAATCTGGAGATTACCGCTGCTTATGCTTCCATCGCAAACACCGGCGTCTACGTAGAGCCTATTTTCTACACCAAGGTATTGGATCATGACGGAAACGTTCTGATCGATAATCAGCCGGAGACCAAACAGATCATGCAGCCAACAACTGCATGGCTGATCAACAACGCAATGAAGGATGTTATCACATCCGGTACCGGTGGTCCGTGTGCATTATCCAGCGGCATGCCTGTATCAGGTAAGACCGGTACATCTTCCAAGGATTATGACCTGTGGTTCTGTGGATCCACTCCTTACTATACAGCTTCTATCTGGCTTGGATATGATATTAATACATCTCTGCCAAAGGGAAGCGGTTCTCTGCATGAACGTATGTGGTCTAAGATCATGCAGCAGGTCGTAGAACTGGAAGGTCAGGAAGTCAAAGACTTTCCAAAGGTGGATGGAATCACCAGTGCCACAGTCTGCCGCACTACCGGCCTTTTGCCAAAAGATGGTTGTGAAACCAAAACAGAGTATTTTGCTGTTGGTACGGTTCCGACAGAAACCTGCGGCATGGA
>HF991352.1:0-1014 GCA_000431515.1 Clostridium sp. CAG:632
AGTTGTATCAGTCGGGGTGACAGGATTCGAACCTGCGACCTCTTGATCCCAAATCAAGCGCTCTAGCCAAGCTGAGCCACACCCCGCTTTATATAAAAATGTCCTGCGCTTGTTTTAGGTTTTTCTGTCCTTTTGTCAACGCAAGTGTTATTATATCTAATGCATTTCAAAAAGTCAACACCTAATTTTATTTTTTTTCATTTTTTTGAAAAAGCGGAGTCTTTCGGCTCCGCTTCGTCTTACACCTGATCTAAATTCTATGCTTCCGGCTTAATCTCAATCGGTTCTTCTTCTTCAAAGAAATCATCATCAAAGTCATCATCGAAATCATCATCGAAATCGTCTAAAAAACTTGGTGTCAGATACTTATAAACAGCATATGCGATACCTGCTACTGCTGCTACGGCACCGATAATCGCTAATACGGTAACAATTTTCTTTGCTGTCTTATTCTCTTCCGGCGCTTTCTTTCCGCCAAGTAATTCTCCAACTTTAACTGCATCGATCAGTTCGTTTAAATTCTTCATAATGGTACCCTCCTTTTATGTCTCTATTCCATACGATAGTAGTATTATATCATAAGAGTCCAAATATTACTATTCTATTTTGCATTTTTTTCCAGCAAACTGTGACAATTTACTCTTCCACCTTCTGCAATTTGGCAAAAGATGCAAACATTCTCTTCCTGCCATACCCTTCAAAGTCAACAGTCACTTCATAATCTTTACCGCCGTTTACGATTTCCTGCACAGTTCCAATCCCGAATTTTATATGCTTTACCCGGTCACCTACCCGGTAATCCAGACTCACTGCCCTATTTACGGTAAAAGTCTTTCCATAGTTCGGTTTTGCGGTAAATGCAGCCGGAATCACAGATGGCTTCGGCTGGTCGGATACAGGATTTAACACTTTCCGGTATCCACCGATATCCAGCAGTTCCGATGGGATCTCTTTCAAAAATCGTGATACCGGATTATAACTGTTGGCTCCATGCATCATTCGTTGTCTGGCACT
>HF991352.1:1119-3118 GCA_000431515.1 Clostridium sp. CAG:632
CTTCCGGAATTGATCGTCATACTTCCCGGAAATAATCCATCTTCCATTCCGCAAAGATATACATATGGAAACTCCAGACCCTTAGCACTGTGTATAGTCATCAGAACTACTTTATCATCACCGGAGTTTAAACTGTCTACCTCTGCTACCAGCGCAATCTCTTCTAATAATTCCTCTAATTGCGGATGTTCCGCATTCTCCTCATAGGTAACAATCTTATTCCGCAGTTCATCGATATTCTCCACTCTTGCCAGTGATTCCTCTGTATGCTCGGCAATCAGCTCCTCTTCATAACCGGTCCGTTCCAGAAGTTCTTCAAACAACTCAGAAATCGTTTCTCCCGCCATCCACTGCTCCCGCAGATCGGAGATCAGATCCGTAAATCCATGAATCTTAGCCACTGCCCGTCCGATTCCCGGCACGTCCTCCGCCTGATAAAGCGCATCTAAAAACGGAATCTCCTGGCTCAATGCATATGCCTCCACCTTTGCGATCGTTGCAGCACCGATCCCCCGTTTCGGTACATTGATGATTCGTTTCACCGAAACATCATCCGAGCCGTTGGCGATCGTCCGCAGGTATGCCAGCAGATCCTTGATCTCCAGTCTGGAGTAGAAATTCTGTCCGCCGTAGATTTTATAAGGAATATTTTTCATGATCAGCTTCTCTTCCAGCACACGGGACTGGGCATTCGTCCGGTAAAGGATTGCAAAATCACTATAATCCAAACCATTCCGGACTTTGTTTTCCAGAATGCTATAAGTGATCTGCTCCGCCTCCTGATACTCATTCTCATACTGCTTATACTGAATCAGGGCTCCATCTTCCCTGGCTGTCCAGAGTGTCTTATCCTTTCGGCCTTCATTGTGCCGGATCACTGCATTTGCCGCATTTAAAATATTACCGGTTGAGCGGTAATTCTGCTCCAGCTTGATCACCTTTGCATCCGGATATTCTTCTTCAAAATTCAGGATGTTCATGATATTCGCCCCGCGGAACTTATAAATAGACTGATCATCATCACCTACCACGCAGAGATTCCGATATTTTCTGGCCAGCTGACGCACCAGCAAGAACTGGATCTCATTTGTATCCTGATACTCATCCACCATAATATAACGGAACCGCTCCTGATACTGCTCCAGCACATCCGGACAATCCTGAAACAGCTGCACGGTCTTATAGAGCAAATCGTCAAAATCCAGTGCATTGTTGCTGTGCAGCCGCTTCTGGTACTCCGCATACACCCGTGCCATCTGCATCTTCCGGTAATCACCCTGTGCCTGCAGATCATACTCCCGCGGCGAGATAAAATTCTCCTTTGCCTTTGCGATCGCACTCATTAATGTCCGTTCCGGATACATCTTCGGGTCTAACTGCAGCTGTTTTGTCACCTCTTTAATCAGTCGTTTCTGATCGTCCGTATCATAGATTGTAAAATTCGAAGCGAATCCGATGCGTTCAATGTGCCTTCTCAATATCCGGACACATAAGGAATGAAATGTACTTACCCATACGCTCTCCGAGCCGTAACCGATCAGATCATCCACACGTTCACGCACCTCACCGGCCGCCTTATTCGTAAATGTAATTGCCAGAATATGATAGGGATTGATTCCCTGTTCGATCAGATATGCTACTCTGTATGTAATTACTCTGGTCTTTCCGGAACCCGCTCCCGCCAGAACGAGCATTGGTCCTTCTATATGCTCCACAGCCTCCTGCTGCGGCTGATTCAGTATTGCCTGCATTTAAGCTCTCCTTTTCTTTCTTATCTTCCTGCTTCCTATATCTGGATATATATTACCACAGTTTTTCTTCCAATCCTAGTTTAAAATGCAAACATACATTCTGTTTTTATTTTTGTTTTCTGCTATTGCTCCTGTTGTTCCGCCTTATATTGATCAAACGCTTCCAACTGCGTGTTCCAGTCTGCATAATCCGGGTTTTCGCGTTTATCCTCAAACAGTTCCGTTTCTTTCAGATATTTCCCTACATA
>HF991352.1:3132-11159 GCA_000431515.1 Clostridium sp. CAG:632
TTCCCTACATAATCCGTCACTTTCATGGCACCATTGTAATTCAAATGATCGCCTTTATCCCTGCTATCCGTATTCCAGTCGATTGCCACCTGATCCGATTGCAGATTCAGATCTATATATTCCACACCCAGTTCTTTAGCCAATTCTTCTACACTATTATGCTTTTTATAATTCCAGTTCTTTGTGCTCGGTGTGCTGATCAATACCAGTCTGGCATCATTTTCCTCACAATATTTCTGTATCTCCCGTATATACCGGAGATTCTTTTTTGGGATTGATATTTTCCCGGAGTTTTCCTGCATATAACCGTTTGTATCCGCCGGATCTGCTTTTGTATAATAATGATATCCTTTATCCCGTTCGATATTGGTATATTCCACATCGTCTATCAGATCCTGTGTCCGGATCGTCTTCCAGCGGTCATGATATCTGAAAATCGGAAGTTTGTCCTCCAATGTATTCGTTATGATCTGTGCATAGCCGTAATCCCGGAAGAATGCATTTGTTTCCAGAAACACCACCTTCGGACTCTGGGTTTCAAATGTTTTCCGAAGAAAATCGCAGGTATAGTACATTTTCTGCTGTGTAGTGCCACATACATATGTCGTAATTCCGTATGTTCGCCATAGTTCCAGCGGTATATAACCGCAATAGGTCTCACTGTCCCCCAGAATCACTGCATCAATCGTGTTTTCCGGTTCTGCCAGGATTCCGTTTGCCTGTTCATCCTGAATGCCTTCGGCACTTGTATTGTTTCTCGGTTGGAAGATCACTGACAATATCCAAAGCAAAGCAATCAGAATACCAATGAACAATATCGTAGTTAAGATGTTTTTCCATGCTTTCTTCATAACAGCTTCTCCTTAAAAATTCGCATAGATCGGGTCTACCGGAATATACCCTGCTCCATAGGCGCCAAATATCACAATAAACAGGAGCAATGCATACAACACCGCCCACCGGACAACGACAGGCTTCTTTGCCAGTGCTTCACGGACGATCACACCCTTTTCATTCCATACACTGATCGCAAATATGATCAGAATCGTAACCAGAACAATTCCCATATCCTTCCAATCAACTCCCATCTGCTTCAGCAGATCACCATTCAGCGTTGCAAACCGGAAATTTGTAACCATCTGCCGCAGCATTGCAAATCCCGCCTGTAGAGTTGATGCGCGGAAAAACATTTCGCCGATCACTACCAGGATGCCGGTTCTTATTATCTGAAATACCCGGTACCCAAACCACTCCGGATTGATATGGCACTTCCGATGCAGCCATTTTACTGCCGGCGCCGCGATATTGCCCAACAGAATAAAGCCAAAATGATACATGCCGAAAAATATATAATTCCAGCCTGCTCCATGCCATAATCCGTTGCATAACCATACCAGAAACAGTGCGACCGCTCCCGCAAGCAATGGTCCGAAATGATTACCAAGTTTCTTCCTGGCCGCCGTTGTCAGCTTTTTCATCGGCTTTGACATAGTTACAGGATAGAAAATATAGTCCTTAAACCATGCTCCCAATGAAATATGCCAGCGCATCCAGAATTCCGAAATCGTCTTCGAGAAAAACGGTCGTTTAAAGTTCTCCGGCATACTCACGCCGAAGATCTGTCCAATACCCATAACTGCATCCATCGTTCCGGAAAAATCCATATATAACTGAATTGTATAACAAAGGGATGCAAGTGCAATTACACCACCTTCATAATCCGCATAGTTTGCAAACACTTCCTTAACCAGCGGATTCAGTCTGTCTGCTATGACCAGCTTTTTCATCAGTCCAAAAGCCACTCTTTGCAGACCCAGACTCAGATTATGATATTCAATTCCTTTTACCTCCCAAAGCTGTTGTGCTGTTTGATCATATCTGCAGATCGGGCCTTCCACGATCTGCGGAAAAAACGACATAAACAGCCCAAGCCGAAAGATATTATCATCTGCCGGAATCGTTTCGCGATATACATCGATCAGATAGGACACTGCCTGTAATGTAAAAAACGAGATACCGATTGGCATGAGATAAGAAGGCACCTGCAGCTGAAGCGGAAGCTTCAGCATAGTAAATACCGCATTCAGATTCGTTGTGAAAAACGGCGAATATTTCAAGGTCAGAAGCACCCCTATATGAAGTACAATCGCAAATGCAAGCACCCACCGGCTCTGTTTCAGGAACCGCTTTTTTATCTCTTTTCTCTCTGCTTTTTCCACTCCCTTAACCGCTTCGTTTCTGGCCCTGTGTATCCGGTCCAGCCACAGACCGAAATAATGGATAGATAATGTTGTCAGCAACAGGTAGATGACCAGTTTTCCGCTTACCAGCCAGAAAAAACCATAGCTCGCCGCCAGCAGGAAATATTTGCGTAATTTCTGTGGAAGCAGCGAATATAAAATCAAGCATACCGGCAGAAAAATCACCAGAAATGCAATCGAAAAATATGATGTCATCGTATCATATCTGCCACCCAGAAACAGTGTGGATAACTGCATTTATTCCTCCTCCTGCAACCGTTCGATCATATTCCATATTGCTTTTGCGGAATTAAAATTGGCAGGAATAATCTCTACTGCCGGAATTGTAATATCAAACTCATCTTCCAGCTCCGCTACAAGCGAAATGATCGATAGTGAGTCCAGAATATGTCCATCTACCAAATCCTCACATGTGTTATAGTCTACATCCGGCTGGATATCTTCCAGTATTTCAAGTAATTGTTCCATTTTTCTCTTCCTTTCTATAATCCTTCTTCATGATTCCTTTTCAGAATCCGTGCTTTATTGTAATGCAGTTTCATTAAAATCCAATTTCTTTTTTCTTACTCTTCTCTTACAATTTCACATCCGGCATATTCAGTCCGGCTGTTTCCACCGGTTCCCGGACACACATATATTCTCCTTCTTCTGTTTTGAGGAAGACTGCCGGAAGCTCCCGGCTCAGAAATAATGCGATTCCTTCGGTAACACAATAGGCCCCGGCATTTTCAAAACATATCAAATCGCCGATCTCTGTTGCCGGAAGCAGTACCTGTTTCGCCAGAATATCATTCATGGAGCAGAGTGAACCGCACAGATTATAAGCAATCTCCGGTTGTTTGTCCGATTTTTCTCCGCATAGCTTCAGAAACGGCTGTTTCATCGCCATATGCTGTCCGAAATATGCAAGCTGATGCATTCCGCCGTCAAGCAGCAGATAATTCTGACCGCCATTGGTCTTCTTATCTACAACATGCGTATAATAACTGCCGCAGCCGGCTGCGATGCTTCTTCCCAGCTCCAATACGATCTGGGGAGTATTCACCATCCCCTGTACAGCCTCCGACAATCCGGCAAGCAGAAGCTCTTCGTCTATTTCATCTTCTTTAAAATACGCAACCGGCAATCCCGGACCATATTCCAATTCCTGTGCCTCATATCCATATAATTCTTTCAACTCAGACAGGAGCAAATCAAGCCGGCTTATCTCTCTTTTTATTTTCTTCACGGAATTTTTCTGAGTTCCCGAGAAAAACTGAATTCCGCGAATCACCAGCTCCGGATATTTTTCTCTCTGTCTTATGATTTCTTTTATTTCCTCCGGATTCATTCCAAACTGGCTGTTATTTGTCATCCGTAATAATAGCGGGATCTTCTTTCTGCGTTTCTTTCTTAACTGTAGAAATAATTCAAACTGTTCGGCAGACTCCACTGTAAAAATCCGGTCATCCTCCGGCTCTGTCATCCGCCGCATGACAGCCGGTGTCTTATACACACCGGAAATCACCATCCGATGATCCGGCACTTTCATTTTTTCACAAATAACCGCCTCACCGGGAGAGCAGATTTCAAACCGTTCCACCTCACCGATCAAGTCCCGTATCAGGAATGTATTCGCTTTCACCGCATAGCAGAGCTGCACTGACTGCGGAAGCCGGCTTCTCAGATATGCTACCCGTTTTTTCAATACTCCGATATCAAATACATAATAAGCTGTATCCATCTTCTGAATATCCATACTATCTGTCTCCCTTTCTTCTGCCTGTCATTTCCGTTAGCAGTTTACGGTCAATTTTCCCGTTCTTTGTCATTGGCATTTCCTCTACCCGCATCAGTACACCGGGCACCATAAATACCGGCAGTTTCTCTTTCATAATTCTATGGAGTTCCCCCTTTTCAACGGCACCTGTATAAATGCCTTTTAGTCTGGAATGCTTTTCATCAAAAAGACAGCAGCAACGTTCCACGCCATCAATTTTAGCCATTTCCCGTTCAATCTCTTCCAGTTCTATCCGGTGACCCAGATACTTAATCTGAAAATCCTTTCTTCCGCTGAATAAAAGTTCGCCTTTCTCATTATATTTTCCGAGGTCTCCTGTCCTATATATCCGCTCCGGATATGCTGTGTTCCACGGATTTGCCGTAAAATGTTTCTCATTTTGCTCCGGCGCATTATAGTATCCAAGCGCAAGTGCCGTTCCCCGTACACAGATTTCTCCGATCGTTCCCGGTTGCTCCACCCGTTTTTCCTGCGTATCTAGAAGGAACACATCTTCATTCGGAAACGCTGTTCCGATCGGAATTCCATCCGAATAATCACGCTCCGCTTCCAGAATATGATATGTGCAATTGCAAGTCACCTCTGTCGGTCCATACAGATTCACATACATTGCATCCGGTAAATGTTTCTTAAAATCCATCAGTGTCTTATATGGCATCACTTCACCGCTAAACAAAATCTTATTGACTGTTTCCGGCACCTTATAATCCAATCCGTGAAATGTCGTGATCAGGTAAAGTGCGGACACTGCCCAGATCAGTGTCGTCACCCGGTTCTCTGTCAGATAATCCAGCAATTCCGTCGGTGCGGAAAACAGCCTCCGCGGTACAATTACCAGGGTTGCACCTGCTTTCAGGCATGAATAAATGTCTTTTACCGATACATCGAAATCAAACGGTGCCTGATTGGCAATCCGGTCATCTTCCGTAATATGAAACAATTCGGTAAAACAATCTATAAAGTCTATGACACTCCGTTGCCCAACTACAATTCCCTTCGGTACTCCGGTCGAACCGGATGTAAAGTTAATATATAGAGGATCCAAATCAATCCTGCTCTGCTCCACCTTCCGCAGTCTATCCTCTGCCGGTTCTGTCTGCTTCAATTCTTCTATATCCAAAACCGTAACGCCTTCAAATATCCTGCATGCCATATCATGCATCTGTCCGGTAGTAATAATTACACATGGCTGCAGAACCGACAGGATCTGCCGAAGTCGATTATCCGGAAGCTCCGGATTTAAAAACGAGTAACACCCTCCCGCATATACTGTTCCCAGAAAGGCACACAATGCATCTGCACTTTTTTCCATATAAATACCTACCGGAGCATGGGCCGATATCGTAACTGCAAGCCCGCTCCCGATACATTTGCAATCATAAAGCAGCTCCCTATATGACAAGCTATCCCTTTCATCAATTACAGCAATTTTATCAGGGTATTTATCTGTACTTTCCTCTAGATACTTTAGGATACTGGTTTGCATATCTTCCGCCTCTTTTCGCCTTTTCTCTATGCTAATGTTGCTTCTTTTTTCACCTGTATTCTACCAGTGTTCATATGCATTTACAATAGTACTTTTATGTCGATTTTATTAAGATTTGTATTCCTAAGATTTTCTCATAGAATTTGTATGAAAACTTTTCATTCATTCATTGAAAGTTTTTTTGAAAGATAACGCAAAAAGGGCGCCGAAGTTTTCCTTCAGCAACCCTTCCGATTCTAATTTTAGAATTATAATTTCTAGCCCAACTGCTTACCGCAATTGCCGCAGAACCGATTACCATTCGTCGGAGTTCCGCAATCCGGACAGAACTTCGGAATTGCTCCACCGCCATTCTGCACCGGTTGTGCTCCCTGATTCATGTTTCCCTGACCGGCAGGATTCTGGTTCATCGCATTCATGTTATTCATCATCTGCTGTCCCATCATCATTCCCATCTGGGCGCCCATCATGGTATTCATCATATTGCTTCCGTTCGCAGTACCATTGTTCCCCGGTCTTGTCATTGCATCTACCATGCTGACCTGCTGGAACCGGTTCATGTCACCAACCATGGAATACTCTGCTGCCTGATCGGCACGCTTGGTAATATTCTCCGGATAAGAGAACTCATCGATTCGGAAATTCACAACCGATAGTCCGATCTTCACAAACTCCATATCCAGATCTTCTTTGACTCCATTCTGGATCTCCGTGATATTCGCCTGCAAGTTGAAGATATCCTGTCCAACCTTTGAAATCCAACGGATCAGAAGTCCTGATAACATAGACTGCATCAGCTCCCGAACCTCTGTGATCGTATACTGTTTCTTCACTCCTGCGATCTTCTCAATAAATACTAGATAATCTGAGATCTTCACATCAAAAGAACCATTCGCACGGATCGGAAGTCCTCCCGGAAGTCCCGGTGCCTGTATCCGGACCGGTGTCGGTGTACCCCACTTAATATTGAACTGCTTCGTATTAATAAATAATACTTCTGCACGTATTCCGCTGTTGAAGCCGAACTTAAACCCTTTTAGAGTAGACAGGAAAGGAATGATCTGTGTCTCAATATCATAACTTCCCTCGTCCTTAAAGATACCTTCTACCTTTCCGTTATACATAAAGATAGCATCCTGCCCCTGACGGAGGATCAGTCTGGAACCCTTCTTAATCTCCTTATTGGACCATTTCCAGAACAGGACATCATCCCGGTACTCTTCCCATTCAACTACATTTGCCAACTGATTTGAAAACAAACCCATCTTCTAGCCTCCCTGCTCTATCTAACCTTCCGGCAATTACAGACCCATCTTAGCCTTCAATGCTGCCAGTTCATCCTCAACATCTGCTGTCGGAGCAGAGTCATATTTTGCAGTCAGGTCATCCATAGACTTCTTTTCTGAAGTGCTGTTAAGCTCTGCCATTGCATTTGCTTTATCCAACATGTTATTCGCCTTTGCTTCCATTCTGTCAAATGCAGACATAGATGCTTCAGCTCCGCCCATAGAACTTCCCATTTCATTAATACGTTCCTGAGCCTTGGCAACTCTTACCTTTGCCTTAATCTCATCTCTTCTGGAATTTAAATCATTGATATCTTTTACCAGCTTATCATGCATCTGACGCATCTTCTGTGCATTAGCAGCTGACAAATCATATGCCTGTTGAAGGCTTGCCTGCTTATTAGAAAGCTCTGTCTTCTTGGTAAGAAATGTTCTGGCATCTTCTTCATTGCCGGCTATCAGAGCCTTTTCTGCATATGCCTGCATCTTATTTACTTCAGCCGTACACTCATCCAGCTCACGTTTAGCGCGCTGCTCATCTGCCATAATAGCGGCTGTTTCAGCCTTTACTTTACCAAGATCACTATTCAAATCCCGTAAATACTGATCGATCATCTTCTCCGGATCCTCTGCCTTATCCAATAATGCGTTAATGTTTGCAGACATGATGTCTCCAAATCTTTTTAAAATTCCCATTTCAAAACCCTCCTTAATATTCTAAACCACTTTATGCTTATTTTCCGATAATTACCCATTGTTGTCCAGATAATTATCAGCAAAACAGCAATACAACGTTAATTATACAACACTTCAAATTCCTCTGCAAGTATATACAGAATCTTTATACTTTCTTTATACAAACCCTTTTCGTATTCATTATCTTTTACAGGGGCCGGCGTTTTTTTACCCTTTTCATTCTTTTCCGTCAAGTTCAGCTTGATTTTACAACATATGGCATCAATTTGATATAACCTATCCTATTGCCATGCTATTATAACAATGTAATAAAAGGTTTCTCCAGAGATGAGTTCAGAATCTGTTTTGACTCCCATCTCGCAGACAATGAACTTTATGATTATTATCTCTGTTGGAACCCTCCCTCATTTACATACTTTAACTCCCAAAAGCAAGGACAGTGCTCTCCCCCCCTCTTGAGTTGCTGTCCTTGCGCATTTTAAATATCTTTATTACTTTTCCTTTATTATTTTTCCTTG
>HF991352.1:11209-16180 GCA_000431515.1 Clostridium sp. CAG:632
CCTCCCATTCCTCCAGAAATGCCCGAAAGTCCCCTCGTGCGGCTTCAATCTTAGCCGGATCCTGTGTATTTAATGCCTGGTCAAATTTCTGCAGGGCATGCTCTACAATCTTACGCTCATCTCCAAGACTTTCTTCATATAATCGCTCTCCACGAAGCAGAAGCAGCTTGTTTTCTTCCTGTTCTCTCGGCGGAATCTTCAGATAAGCCAATTCTTCCATACGTGCGGCAATCTCTTCATCCGTCATATCGACCTGCTGTCCCTTCAGGATCTGCTTTACAGTCTTTCCTGTAGAATTCACCTTTACCTGAACTTCCAGAATGGAATTCACATCATATGTGTAGGTAACATCGATACTCTCCTGCCCCTTCGGCGCTTTCGGGATCTCGATTTCCAGCTTTCCAAGCAACAGATTATTAGATGCGAACCTGCTCTCGCCCTGCAAAACAGAGACCTCCACCAGTGACTGATTATCCCGGATCGTATACATAGTCTCCGTCCGGCTGGCCGGTATCACGGTATTCCGCTCAATGATCGGACAGAAATAGCCGCTTTCATAACCACCGTTCTCCCGCTCCACTGCGACCTCGGTTCCCAGTGTAAACGGACATACATCTGTCAGAATGATCTCCCGGATAGAATCCTTCCGTTCTTTCATGGCTGCCTGAACGGCTGCACCCAATGCAATCGCCTCATCCGGATTTACACTGGTATCCGGCAGACTCCGGAACAGCTTGCTTACAAACTTCCGCACAACCGGAAGC
Organism: Clostridium sp. CAG:632; assembly: GCA_000431515.1. Lineage (GTDB taxonomy): Bacteria > Bacillota > Clostridia > Lachnospirales > Lachnospiraceae > CAG-632. The sequence goes on from HF991352.1 coordinate 11,974, forward strand.
TTGGTCGCGCCGCCTACCAGAACCACCTTATCAATCTCTGACAGCCGCAGTCTGGAGTCTGCCAGACTCTTCCGTACCGGAATCCGGATCCGTTCCAGCAGTTCCTCACACTGCTTCTCATAATCATTGATATCAATCGGATACTCGTAGGTCTCTTCCCGGATCACACAGGTCATTGTCGATACCCGTTCATTCTCAAAGCCGATCTTACAGCTTTCCGCCTGCTTATGAACATACCGCAGGGTCTTCCGGTCCATCGCCTCCCGATCCAATTGCGGAAATTTTTCAAAAAACATATTCTCCAATACATTGGTAAAATCCTCGCCGCCCAGGAAGTTATCACCTGCAACTGCCCGTACTTCCAGAATCGGACCGGATAGTTCCAGAATCGATACATCAAAGGTGCCGCCACCCAGATCAAACACCAGAAACTTAGCATCCTGCTTACATTCATATAATCCATAGGCGATAGCTGCCGCCGCAGGCTCACTGATGATCCGCTCTACCTTTAACCCGGCCAGCTCTCCCGCCCGTTTCGTTGCTTTTCTTCTGGCATCATTAAAATATGCCGGCACACTGATGACTGCCTCTGTCACCTCTTCACCCAGATACACCTCTGCATCTTCCTTCAGAGAGCGCAGTACAAAGGAGGACAGCTCCTCTGAAGTAAAGAAATGATTCCCCAGATGATATTTCTTATCCGTTCCCATTGTCCGTTTAAAGACACTTGCCGCCGTTTCCGGATACAGGAGCATCCGTTCCCTTGCGGTCTCACCCACATAAATCTCATCCCCGTCTGCACTGACAATGGATGGTGTCAGATTCTTTCCCAGACGGTTCGGTATGATTCTGGGTCCTTCTTCTGTATAATAAGCCACTAAACTATTGGTGGTTCCAAGATCGATTCCTATTATCATGTCGTTCACCTTTCTGTCTCTGTATTTCTTAACTCGGTTACTCCTCTGCATGCCGGTCCAGATTCCGGATTGCCAGAACCAGCTCCTGATCCCAAGGATCATAGCTTAAGCCTTCCCGGTAATATTCCAGCGCCTTCTGCACATGTCCCTGTGCTTCTTCGTACATGCCCCATACAATCATTACTTCCGAGCAGCGGGTGTGGGTACAGTGCTTGCACTTCGGTATACTGCCGACACGCTGTAACAGTTCCTTCATCTTCGTATAATCCCGCAGGCACATATAAAGCTGTGCCCGGTAGACCATTCGTACCGGCGCCAGTGCCACAAATGACAGGTAACGTTCCTCAGAGCTGACCACATCCATCACCTGTCTGGCAACCTTAGCCGCCTTGGCATACTCTTTTCTGAGATAATAAGCCACCGCTAGATGTGTTCCGGTATTTTCAAAATCCAATCCCTGTTTTACACGGATCTTCATAGACTGTTTCAGGATCTTGATCGCCGGCTTCAGATCTCTGCAATAAAACAGGTACAGGCCCCATTCTTCCAGAACCTCTGCCCGCATTTCCCAGTCATCCTTCTCATGTCCGGTAATTGCCTTTCCATAAGCCAGCAGATCCTGATACGCATCGATTGCCTTCTCCTTATTACCTGCGATCACATATAACTTTGCTTTCTTTTCAAGGTAATCATTCTCATTGATCAATCCCTTTTTCTGAACAATATTTAAGGTTTTCAGTGCCCGGTCAACCTCTCCGAGCACCATATAATAATCACTCATTGCCAGATAGACTCTACGCTCGACACCGAACTCCGCCGCTGCCTGCTTCAAGGTCTCGATCGCATCCTGCCACTGCTGCATCGCCTCATAGGTCCGCGCCAGATTCATAAACGGAAGCAGGGTATGCTCATCTTCCATACGCTCGATGGCCTGCTTGAAATACGGAACGGCCTCTTCATACCGTCCCTGTATCCGCAATGCATATCCGATATTATTGTATGCATACAGGTTATCCGGCTCCAGCTCCAGTGCCTTCTTATAATCTGCGATCGCCGGTTCAAACTCATAATGATCCATATAAAGGAGACCCCGTTCAATATAATAATATGCATCCGGAACGAGTTCAAGCTGTGCATTGATCTCCTCCAGTGCTGACTTATAATACTGTATATCCTCTGTCTGCTGGTATTTCCGGGAATATATCTCCATCAGATAATGATGGGCACTCGCATGCTCCGGATTCTTCTGCAGGGTTAACCGAAACTCCTTCTCCGCTTCCTCCATTTCTCCCATCCGGTACAGGCAGACACCACTGTTATATATAAACTCATCATTCTCTGCCACGGTTTTCTGTAGATATTTATACTCCTTTATAGCTTCCGTATATTTCTTCTGATCCCGCAGGATGTCTGCCCGGATCCAATGGAACCGATAGTTCACATGTGGTTCCTTATAGACCTCGGCGATCAGCTCCAGTGCCTTCTCCTCTTTATCCATATCCATATGGAGTATTACTTCTTCCAGTATCAGGTCCTGCATATCCACAGCCTCACCGGCCATTCCGTCCTTCTGCATCTCCTCATCAAATACCTGAAGCTCTGTCTTCTCACCGGTCACATCTCCGGCCGCCTGCTTCTCCTGCAGCTCCTGTCTTAATGTCTCACACAGCTCCAGCACCTTCTCGGATTCCTCCGGAGTTGCTGCCAGATTCCGCATGATCCGGATCTCCATATACTGAATGGACTCATGATGAATCCCTTCTTCCTTCGCTGCTTCTATGACCTTCTTCGCATCCTCATACTGCCGGTAGATGCAGAACACCTTCGCCGCCAGAAGATACGGCTTATAGTATGCCGGAAAAATCCGGATCGCATTATAGTAATCATCTACTACATTCTGTCCGTCCTGCAGTTCAAAATACACCTGCTGTCTCCGCAGATAGGCCGGATAATAAGACGGATCCTCCTCAATAATGGCAGTACAGGCATCTGCACATTTCTGATACTGACCATTCTCATAATACACCTGTGACAGCAGATCCATAAAGGAATGCCGTGCCGCCTGATCTGCTTCCAGCTTCGTTCCTTCCTCCAGATATCCGGCTGCCTGCTCGTAATCCTTTAACTTGTAATATGCCATGCCGATTGCAGATTTAATAAACCCTTCCCGGCTTCTACGCTTTCTGTATTTCTCACTACCATCATCCACGAGGTTCTCTCTGGCCGCTTCCCATTTCAGAAGATACGGGATTGCCTGCTCATACTGATTCTCCCCAAGATAACAGCGGCCCATCATATTTACATAATCATAATATGCATCTTCGTCCTCTGTAATATGAAGCTCTTCCAAGGTCTTAATGGCCTCTTTAAACCGTTCATTCTGGAACAGACACCAGCATGCCTCGATCACCGGTTCCTTATCTTCCGGATTTTTTTCCGCTTCCTCTCGATAATACTGCAACAACGGTTCATTCAGCTGCCGCATCATATCAAGTACATCCTCATCCCTGCCATTCTCCTCCAGCAGGTCCATGATCATTTCCTTTGCCTCTAAGTACTCTCCCTGATGCATCCGGTATCCTGCCATTGCTGCTCTTGCATTATAATTCTCCGGATACCGATCTAAAATCCGCTGCCAGCAGTCCTTCGCCGGCTCCCACCGTTCATTCTCCCGGTAGGCACAGCCCCGTTCACTCCCCCGGAGCCCCCAGCCGCTCCAATACTCCACATAGACATCGCCCCGATTGTCCTCCAGCAGCTTCTCCGCCAGTGCGACTGCCTTGCCCGGTTCTTTCTCCAGCAATGCCACCTTCAGACGCTCCACATTCTCATACGGATGTCTGACCTCATAGTCTTTCAGCGCATCTATCTTCTGATGGATCCCCTCTAATTCTCCGCGGTCAACCGCTGTCTTAATATCAAAATATGCCTGCAGATATGAGTCGATCCGGATCTCTGCTTCATCCAATCCCAGAATCTCCAGCTTCTCATATGGTACAAAGTTCTTATTTTCTACTTGGTACTTTATATAATCAAGGAATTCCTCCGGAAACTTTTCTTCCAATTCTTCCCGTTCTCCGATGATATGGAACTCCCGGTCGATCAGCTGCCAGATTTCCTGACTGACATACACATGTTGCATCATAAATACCAGAAACCGCTCTCTGGCCTCCAGTGCCGTATCCAGTCCGATACACACCGGATCCTCCAGAAGCTTCTTCCAGCATGCCGGATCATTCCTGCTCGCCGGATACCAGTCGCCATTTCCGACCTTATCCAGCCACTGTCCG
>HF991352.1:16198-25051 GCA_000431515.1 Clostridium sp. CAG:632
TCCGATCTCGTCCTTTTCTTCCTCCTCTATCGGCTCCTGTAACGGGTGTCTGGCTGCATCCACTGCAGTCTCGTATGCCTCCCGCAGACGCTTAAAGCCCTCCGGATCATCCTCCGGATTCACACCGACCAGCAGCTTGTGATACTGTGCCTTAAGCTTTTCCTCATCCTCTGTCGGCTCTATCCCTAATATTTTCCATGCAATTCCTGTTTCCATTCCGTACTCCCTTACTACTTCCAGTATTGTTATCCTTTAGAATAACATATTTTTTTCTGTCTGTCGAACGTTCCCGGCAGTTTTCTGCCAAAACCATCATCCGTCCTGTGGTACAACCTATCTGAATCATTACAGGAGACAAATTCTCCCTGAATACTATAGAAATGGAGTGATATACTTATGCGTTTACGATATCTGTGTTCCTGCCTGCTTCTGGCAGCATTACTCATTTTTTACTGTACCGGTTCCGACTTCACCCCGGCGGAGTTCACCTATCTGCCGGCTCCCCGCATCACTCCCACCGGTTCTGTCCCCAAACGTTCCGATGGGACAACCATCCGTTATACACCGAACTATCCCCTGCATTTCATCGGTGATTCCCGGACTGTCGGTATGCAGCAATCGCTCCCCTCTGACACACCGAATCTGTCCTATGCTTCTTTTACTGCCAAAGTGGGACAGGGCTATTCCTGGTTCTCCGGCCGGTCTGACCTGACCTCCTCCGCGCCCCGGATCCTGCTCCTGAATCTGGGTGTCAATGATCTAACAAAGGTCTCTGCCTATCAGACCTTATATGAAACCTATGCCAACACCTGCTGGAAAGACTGCCCTATCTACATCATCTCGGTGAATCCCTGCTGTGCTCCCTGCACCAGTGTTACTAATCTCCGGATAGAAGCCTTTAATACTTCCATGGAGACCTGGATCGAAGCCTACAACACATCTCTTCCGGATACAGAAAATGCCCCGGCATCCGCCAGGGCACTTCCCATTCATTATATTGATACGTATCATTTTCTGTTGGAAACCGGTTTCTCCAGCTCCGACGGCCTGCATTACAATGCAGCTACCTATCAGAAATTATATGACTTTATTTTAGATCAGATTGAGGAACCCATCGGAGATGGTTCCGGCATCTATACGGTCTCTTCCTGAGGGAACTTCATATCCCAGGTTCTTCTCACAGTATCCAGAATCCGCATCATAAACAGCGTATCTGCATGTGTCATCTGCGGGCATTCCAGCTTCTTCGCCTGAATCGCATGCACACAGGCTTCTACCTCATATTCCAATCCACTGATCTGTTCCGGCCGTTCTGACCGCTCCAGACAGTTTCCCTGTGCATCATATACCTCATAGGACCGATAATTATTAATATCCTTCACCAGCACATAGCCGTCGGTTCCATAAATCTTTCCCTGTTTATCCGTATTGGATAACATCGTAGAATACAGACCTGCGATCGCGCCGTTCTCATACACCAGGTTTATAAACTCCTGGGCATCCACGCCGGAATTCATCCGAACCATGGATGTCGAGATATTATCTATCTCCCGTCCCAGAATCTGCAGTGCAAATGCGATCGGATATACACCGATATCCAGCAATGCACCACCGCCCATATCCAGACGATTCACCCGATCCTTGTCCTTCAGGTCATAGCCGATATCCGCGATCACCGATGTCACCTCACCAATGGCGCCCTTCTCCAATGTCTTCTTCAACTGCTGCATCAATGGCATAAACCGTACCCACATTGCCTCACATAAAAATACCTGATGCATCTCCGCCAGGTCGATCAGTGCCTGTGCCTGTTGCTCATTTAATGCAAACGGTTTTTCCAAAAGCACTGGTTTTCCGGCCAGAATACAGGCTCTTGCCTGTGCATAATGCAGATGATTCGGCGTTGCAATATAAATCAATTCCACCTGCTCATCCTGAATTAATGTCTCATAATTCCCATAGTGTACCTTTGCTCCGTATTTTTCGGCAAAGGCCTTTGCCTTTTCTTCCGTTCTGGATGCAACTGCATAAAGCTCTACCTGCTTCATCTGCCGCACGGTATCCGCCATCCGTTCTGCCATATGTCCGGTGCCTATAATTCCAAATTTCAATGACATGCCTGTCTTCCTCCTGCAATCCTTTCTATGATAATACCGCATTGCCGGTATAGAGCTGGTAATAACGTCCCTGCTGCTTTAACAGATCCCCATGACTTCCGCGTTCAATAATCCGTCCCTGCTCCAATACCATAATACAATCACTATTCTGAATTGTCGATAGTCTGTGTGCAATTACAAATGTGGTCCTGCCTGCCATTAATTTATCCATGCCATCCTGAACCAACTTCTCTGTTCTGGTATCAATGGAGCTGGTTGCCTCATCCAGGATCAGAACCGGCGGATCCGCAACGGCCGCCCGTGCGATTGCCAGCAGCTGCCGTTGCCCCTGACTCAGGTTCGCACCATCTCCGGTCAGAACAGTATCATAGCCCTTCGGCAGTCTCCGGATAAATCCATCCGCATTCGCCAGCTTCGCCGCTGCCTCTACCTCTTCATCGGTTGCATCCAGTCTTCCGTACCGGATATTCTCCCGCACAGTCATAGTAAACAGGTGCGTATCCTGCAGTACAATTCCGAGCGAACGTCTTAAATCCGCCTTCTTTATCTTGTTGATATTAATGCCGTCATATCGGATCTTACCATCCTGAATATCATAAAACCGGTTGATCAGATTCGTGATCGTTGTCTTACCGGCTCCGGTCGAGCCTACAAATGCGATCTTCTGTCCCGGCTCTGCAAACAGTGTCACATTATGAAGCACGATCTTCTCATCATTATATCCAAAATCTACATCATCAAACACCACATCACCCTTCAACGGTACATAGGTTGTCTCATCTCCATTCTGATGCTGATGCTCCCATGCCCACATACCGGTCCGTTCCTTGCACGGCACCAGCGTACCGTCCTGTTCTTTCGCATTTACCAGTGTTACATAGCCTTCGTCTACCTCCGGCTCCTCATCCAGCAGCTTGAAGATTCTCTCTGCCCCCGCCATAGCCATAACGATTGCATTGATCTGCATGCTGATCTGGTTGATCGGCATATTAAAGCTCTTGTTGAAGGTCAGGAAGCTGGCCAGTCCACCCAGCGTGAACCCGCCGATATTTCCGATTGCCAGAATACCGCCGACAATCGCACAGAATACATAACTGATATTACCGATCTGTGCATTGACCGGACCTAATCGGTTGGAGAAATTATTGGCCTGATATGCACTGTCAAACAGCCGGTCATTCAGCTGATCAAACCGCTCTTCATTCGCCTCCTCGTGGCAGAATACCTTAACCACCTTCTGGCCCTCCATCATTTCCTCGATATAACCGTTCAGATTACCGATATCCTTCTGCTGTGCAATAAAATACTTTCCGGACAGACTGCTGTACTTCTTCGTAAATACCAGCATGATACCTACCATAACAAATGTCAGCAGGGTCAGCGGAATATTTAACATAACCATGCAGACCACCGTACTGATGATCGTGATCGCACTGGAGAAAAACTGCGGCATTGCCTGACTGATCATCTGGCGAAGCGTATCGGTATCATTCGTATAAATAGACATGATATCTCCATGCGCATGTGTGTCAAAATACTTGATCGGCAAGGTTTCCATCTTCTCAAACATCGCATCCCGGAAGTATTTCAGCGTGCCCTGTGTCACATTTACCATGATCCGGTTATAGGCATAGGCCGCTCCGATACCGACCGCATAGAAGCATGCCACCCGGATCAGCTGATGCAGCAGCGGCTGAAAATCCGGCACCTCCGCCTGCAGTAACGGGCTGATGAAATCATCGATCAGCGTCTGCATAAACATCGTTCCCTGAACATTCGCCAGTACATTTATAATAATGCAGATTGCCACGATAACCAGATGCACACCATAATGCTTCATCAATACACCGGCCAGCCGCTTCAGGATCTTACCGGCATCCTGTGGTGGCTGCATGCCTGCTTTCTTCTTTGCCTTCATATCTGCATTCCTCCTATCCTACTTCTTCATCAAAATCACCGGTTCCCTTGGTCTGTGACTCATAAACTTCCCGATAGATCTCACAAGATTTTAAAAGCTCCTCATGATTACCTACAGCCACCAGCTGTCCCTCATTCATAACTGCGATCCGGTCTGCCTGCTGCACACTGGAAATTCGCTGTGCAATTATGATCTTGGTCGTATCCGGAATCTCCTCCGCAAACGCCCGGCGGATCTTAGCATCGGTTGCCGTATCCACAGCACTGGTCGAATCATCCAGAATCAGAATCTTAGGCTTCTTTAACAAAGCTCTTGCAATACAAAGTCGCTGCTTCTGTCCACCGGATACATTCGTGCCACCCTGCTCAATGTAAGTATTATATTTCTCCGGAAAGCGCTCTATGAACTCATCCGCACAGGCAAGCTTGCAGGCTCTCTGACATTCCTCATCGGTCGCATTCTTATCTCCCCATCTTAAGTTCTCATAAATCGTTCCGCTAAAAAGCGTATTCTTCTGAAGCACTACCGATACCTGATTCCGCAGTGTCTCCATGTCATACTCCCTGACGTCCCGTCCGCCTACCAGCACGCAGCCGTCCGTCACATCGTACAGACGACTGATCAGATTCACCAGGCTTGTCTTGGCACTTCCGGTGCCGCCGATGATTCCTAGGGTCTCGCCTGATTTAATACTCAAATTAATATTCTTTAACACATATCCTTCGGCATCCTGCTTATACCGGAAGTTCACATTCCGAAACTCTACACTGCCATCCGGCACTTCCAGGACCGGATGCTCCGGATTCTGCAGGTCACTGGTCTCATTTAAGACCTCTGAGATACGTTCCACACTGGCGGTACTCATACTGATCATAACAAATGCCATGGAAAGCATCATCAGACTCATCAGAATATTCATACAATAAGTCAGAAGGCTCATCAGATCACCGGTTGTCAGACTGCCTCCTACGATCATATGGGCTCCCAGCCAGCTGATGATCAGGATGCAGGCATACACCGCAAGCATCATAACCGGCATATTGCAGGCAATGACACTCTCCGCCTTCACAAACATGTTGTAGACCTTCGCACTTGCCTGTGCAAATTTATTCGTCTCATATTCTTCTCTGACATATGCCTTTACCACACGAATGCCGGATACATTCTCCTGCACACTGGCATTCAGGTCATCATATTTCCGAAACACTTCGTTGAAATACTTCATTGCCAGCGAAATGATCAATGCCAGGATTCCTCCCAGGAAAATAACTGCGATCAGATATACGGTAGCTACTCTGGCATTTACCAGAAATGCTGCAGCCATTGCGCAGATCAGACTCGCTGTTGCTCTGGTTCCCATCCGGAGCACCATCATGTATGCATTCTGCACATTCGTAACATCCGTGGTCAGTCTCGTTACCAGCCCGGCCGTACTGTATTTATCAATGTTTGAAAACGAGAATGTCTGAATGTTTGCAAACATGGACTTCCGGAGATTCCGTGCCAATCCGGCTGATGCGTAAGCACCATATTTGCCGCCCAGAATACCCGCAACCAGTCCGACTGCCGCTGCCAGGACCATCCAGAGTCCGACAATACAGATATGCCGGATATTACCGCCCGGTACATTTACACCATCATCAATGATCGATGCCATCAGAAGCGGAACCACCGTCTCCATCAGCACTTCCACCAGCATATAGCAGGGAGTTGCAATGGATGACTTCTTAAATTCCTTTACCTGTTTTAATAGTGTTTTTAACATCCGCATCTATCTCCTTTCCCATCTATTCCGACAGTCTCCATTTTCCGGCTCAGTTTTATCAGAACTGCCTGAAACTCCTCCCGTTCCGCCTTAGTCAGATCCTCACTGAGCATCCGTTCCATATCCTGTACCCGGTTATGGATCCGGCACTCCAGCTCCATTCCCTGCTCCGTCAGCACCAGCTTTTTCAGTCGTGCATCGCTCGTCACACTGGATCTGGTGATCAGTCCATTCTTCTCCATGCTCTGCAGATTCTGTGTCACCGTTGAGCGTCTGAGGCAGAAGAAATCCTCGACATCCTTCTGATATACATCCCGTTCCTGTGACTCCAGGGCCAGGAAATGCAAGATCCGGCTCTGCGAACCGCTGATTCCCTCCTCTTCCGCCGCACGGTGAAGATAATGCTTCAGCTGATTCGACAATATAATTACCATATTTCCCAGGCATTCCGGTTCTCTTATATATTTCTCCATCGATCTGTCTCCTTTCTATTCATTCGTATTGCAGGCAAAGCATCCCGCATTTTTCACTGTCATAGTGCAAAAAAGTTCGGAATCAAATTGTTCATATACGAACTGTTTGATTCCGAACCATATTCTAACATACCATTTTCAATTGTCAAGCTGATTCCGCAATTTCACAAACTCTACACAATTACCTTCCCGACTATTCTTATAACTGCTTATTATCTTCCATATATTCATCCATATCAATGATATCCTGGTTCATCTCATTTAAGATTTTTTCCGTATAGACTGCATGGATAATATTCTGTACACCACCCAACAGCAATGCCAGACCTACCATAAACATGAATACCTTACCGACTCCAAACGGTTTAAATACCAGAAGTACACCGATGGCAACGCTGATCAGTGCAAAGATCAAAAGTGCCCACCAGCCTCTTGCCTGCTGCTTCTTCGCATCTATGGAAACCTTAATCTTAAGAGCACCCTCTGCCAGCACATAAATACCGATAATAATGGACAAAAATGACATCACCCATCCCGGATGTGCAAATAGCAGTCCTCCGATTATAATGCAGATAATACTGAACACCAGATCCGATGTCAGTAACTGACTGCGGATATATCCGATCAGCTTCACCATGCCAAGTACAAAGAACACAATACCAAGTATCCATCCGACCAGGTTTACCATCGTCCCGGGAAATACCATAAATACGATTCCGGTCACACACAATATGACCGAAGAAATAATCAGGTTCTCTTTTGCTTTTTTGATTGACTTATCTGGATCCATCACTCATACCTCCATCTCATTCAAAGCCCCTCAGGGTTATTAACATTGTTTTTAGATATCCTGCCGTGAGCCGTCTACTGAACGCCGGTGGTTCCAAAGCCGCCCCGATCCTGTCCCGAAAGCTCCTTCACTTCTTCAAATACCACCTGAGGCTGATGCTTCTCGATCCGGAACTGACAGATCCGGTCATTCACCTCGATCACGGTATCACGCATTGCCAATGCCGGGAACCGATACCAATCATTCGGACCGCAATAGCTCTCATCAATAATTCCCATCGAATTGGTCTGAATGATTCCAAAATTCTTAAAGGTACTGCTCCGTGGTACGATATGTGCCTCATATCCCTCCGGCAGTTTGATCGCTACCCCTAGATGAATCAGACGGAACTCTCCGGCTTTCATCTCTACCCGTTCTGCTGCCCGCAGATCGATCCAGTCGGATTTTCCATCTATATACTCCAACCGTGTAATCGTATCATTTAAATACTGAATCTGTAATGTCACCTGTTCCATAATGGCCTCCATCTTCTTATCAATTGTAATGTTACATCCCATGATATAGGAATTGTGGGAAAGTTGCAAGTACAAGCCCCAGCTGCCTTTTTATTTTATCATTACTGCCACGTACTGCTCTGATACTTTCATTCAGATAAGCAAACAGGAATTAAAATTATAAAGGTCTTTGCAAATACACCATATCTACCAACTGCATTCCATTCTCATAGATTGGGTGGTCGTAATTATCTGTAAAGAAATTTGATATGATATGCGAACGGACAAAACCACACTTTTCATAAAATGGTATTGTCAGCGGACTATCGCCTGTTCCCACTTGCAGAATGGCGTATTGCTCTCTGTAATTATTAACAATAAACTCAATTAAGGCTCTTGCATAGCCTTCTCCACAGGAGTTATAGCCTGTGCTTACATAGAAATCCCTTGGGGGAAATCTTTCGAGGATGTTTGTACTTATGCTTACAACGGAGCTTTTTATAGCCATTATCAGCTTATGCATTACTTGCTTTGCTCTTGGTTATACCGTTGGTTCTGAGAGCAATAATAAGACACAAAAATAACCGCCCTGGTCTGACAAACTATCGCGGTTATTTTTGTAACTAAAATATATCAGGCTAACCGTCTATCGGTAGCACCTTTTTAATAGTATACTAGCATTTAACCTCTCTTATGTCAAATATATCTTCCATTTTCACACATGCTCAATCAAACTTAAATATATTAAGTCCTGTTTCTTCATCATGAATTCTGTCAACTTTTCCATCCATTATCGTAATTACCATTTCACAGGTTGCACTGACAACAGCCCGGTTCAGGTGTCCTCCAAACACTTCGCCTTTCTCATTTCCGGCACTCATATGAAGATGCGCATAATATTCTCCATCCATTGTATTGATCGTGCCTGTCAGTGATGTGATTTCATAATATCCTTTAAAGCTGTTTGAGTAATATTTCTTCTCATCTGTCTTATATACTCCGACTGTGAAATCATTGATAGCTCCGAGAGCATTGATACCGGCAAGCTTTATATTCTCATTTATGGCAATTGCTTTCAGTTGCTCTAATATCTCCTCTCCTTTGTCAATCCTTGCTATTATCATATTGTTAAATTTTCTGTATTCCATTTCATTTCTCCATTCTGTTAGTATTTTATTGCTGCCTGTATATTTTTATCAAAAATCCGATTTTCTGCTTTGCTCAAGTCCTCTACAAACTTGAATTTGTTAAAATCCACCATAATGAGACAGAGTCTCTGTTGCTAATTCTGTCCCA
>HF991353.1 GCA_000431515.1 Clostridium sp. CAG:632
TATATCGTAGAAAAATCAGCACATCAACCGAGCTGCGTATTACTGAAATTTGGGCGCGTTTTTAACAACCACGTATTATTATCAAATACCATTCAACTGCCCTATCAAATAGCAGTTGTTGTTTACTTTTTCTTTTTCTAAATCAGAATACCATTCTTCAATATCTTTTATGGCACTTTTCGCATTGTCCGAATACACAAGACCTAATGTTTTCATCTCATCATTCCAGAATATTACACTATTATTTTCTATCCAAATATATGTAAATTTCTCTTCTGCAACTATAATGTCTTTGTTCAAACTATTCTCTGTAATATCACTCAATTTAATGGATACTCTGCTTCCATCTGAAGAAGCATAATTTTGTAATGCATATTCAGCAATTGCCTCATATGAGGATATTCTTTCCTCATAGTATTTCGTTCTATCATTTCCACACGAACAAAGCATTATGCAAAGTACACATACTAAAACAATAACCAATATCTTCTTCATTTTTTCCTCCGACAACTTCCGATCTTCCATTCCAATCCCATCTGATTTTTAACAATTCCAATCTCAGAACTTAAAAAACCAGAAAATCTTCCCGCCATACGGATTTTTCTTACTGATCAGCAGCGCAGTAACTACATGTAACAACAAGAATCCGCCTCCGATTATTGTCATCACCAGGTCAAACTGCGATAAGACAGACATCGACTGCTCATCATAACCAATATACACGTTCTTATTATCCAAAACCATACAACGGCCCTCATACCAGAACGTGTCGGCACCATTGACCGATGAATCTGCCTTAATCTGCAATACCGTATATGCCGGCCGGACACCTTTCCCATAACTTGATTGATACTTTCTTACACCATTTCCACTATATACCTTGATATACTGGGAACTCTGCCGAGAGCTTTGATATGTGACAATTCCTGTCGTGTGATTCTTCTTACAGGCATACCCTGCTACCTGTGTCATCCCGGCCGCAAAGAAAATCAGGGCCACAACAAGTGTTAAAATCTCTGCTGTATAGAATACATTCACGGTTTTTGCCTTCGCTTCCATCTCGGCATCTATGCTCCATGGTTTCCGATGGAAATTGCGAATCGTAATCGGCAACAGGCTGATTGCCCCTGCCAGCCCCATTAGAGATAAAATCAAACATATAAGCACCGGCGTCTTCGTGCCGACAATCAATTCCGAATTCACGCCCTGTTCCGTGGATTCATCCATAAATATAATATTACCACTTACCAATACCGATTCATCCTGTTTTAAATGTGATTTGCTTCCCGGATAATAGTAATGAAAGAATATCGTCCCCCCATCCTCTCTGGCTCCATCTATCTTTAATGTCGCATAACCACTTGTTCCATGCTTGTCTGCGCTTACAACCGTTGCTGATAATGCACGGGAAGAAAGCAGAGACAATCGCGGCACGCAATAAACTGCAGTCACAACAAACAATGCCACACATAAAGTGGCAATCACCATATTGGAAACATTCTTTTTGTAAGTCATAAAATCCCCCTATGTAAATTTCTGATCATCGAGATACCATCCTCGTTATATTGCGGTTTGTGTAGACAAATCGCGGTTTGTGTAGATAACTCCGTCCGCCG
>HF991354.1:0-4048 GCA_000431515.1 Clostridium sp. CAG:632
CATCCCGGATGGAGCCGAGGAGGAGATGCCATTTAATTAATCGGAAAGGGGGATTATTATGTTAAAGATACTGATATTGTCCATAGCTGCGGTGGCATTTGCTATTTATATGGTCAAGGAAAATGAGAAAGAAAAGCATAAATTATCCGGAACAAAGAAGAAAACAACACAGGATCTGATGAATGTAATAGATATTGATGAGCAGGGGATTATATCTACGCAGGACGGATATCTGATTGGATTCCTGGCTACAGATGGAATTCGAACGGATTTATTAAATGGAAGAGAGCAGGAAGGATTGATTGAACAGCAGACTGCGGATGTATCTACGAATGCGACAGACTGGCAGATTCTAGCTGTTTCACGACCGGAAGATAATTCAGATTTGATTGAACAGTATAATGAATTGTTAGAACAGACACAGGATCCAATCCGGAAACGTCTTTTAAGAGAAGCAATCAGATATCAGAATCGGCTCCTTTTAGAAGGCGCAAATGTTGAGAGACAGTTTTATATAAAGCTATGGGAAAGGGACTGTGAAGGAGCGAAGGGAGAATTATTGCATCGGCTTCGGCAGATGGCAAAATGTTTTTCCGGAAGCAGGTGGAGTTGTGAATTAGTTAAGCGGGATGAAGTGATCACCCTTTGTAATCTGGTTCATAATCCCGGAGCAATACTGTTTGAACCGGAAGTTGAAAGGAGCGAGGACGTATGAAGGAAAAGAAACCTAAAAATTCTGCACTGTTAAATGTGATAGCCCCTATGGGTGTCAATTTCGCACATACATCTATCCGGTTGGGTGAAGAGGTCGGAAAGGGCTATGGAATCATTCAATATGCATCAAATAATAAGCCTGGTTGGTTATCCCGGATTACGAATATTCCAAGCTCTATTGTATCAGTTACATATCATGCATTAAATAATGATGATATGATTGCAACCATCGATAGCAATATAAATGCGGCAAAGAAACGTAGGATAGACGCAAAGAAGTCAAGCGAAGAGAATAAAGCAGGAAAGGAAGAGAAGAATTCGAAGAAGCTTTTAGAGCAGATTGATGATAAAAACGAAAGCATTGGACTTGTATCAACTGTGGTCCTTCCGTTAGCGGATGAAGCGCATATTGAGAAAGTCGATCGAAAGGCAAAGACGGCGGTCAAGAGAACGAATGCCAGAATGCGCTGTATGGTTAATATGCAGAAACAATGTTATAAGCAGATATCGCCAACATATATACCCGGGGAAGAGGTACAGACGGTACTTGGTTCCGTAATTCCGCTGCGTACTGTTCTAGGCGGTTTTCCCTTTCAAAAGAATGGACTGAATGATCATGAAGGATATTATTTTGCCAAGGACGAAGATGGTGGAATCTACACGATAAACTTATGGAAACGTCAAGGGGATCGAACAAATTCGAATGTAGTATTTATTGGTAATTCCGGAGTGGGAAAATCTACAAAAATGAAGGACATGCTGACGGATGAGTATATGATGGGTTCTAAGGTCCTGATTATCGATCCGGAGGATGAGTATAAAGAGCAATCAAAATATTTTAATGGTGCATGGATAAATGCAGCAGGCGGTATCCATGGCAAAATAAATCCCCTGCAGATTTATCCAATTCCGGTAGATGATGAGGACGAATACTATGCAGATGAAGGATATGGCATGGGCCCATTAGCTCTTTATCTGAAGCATCTTGAGACATTTTTTAATTTATATTCTGAGAGTATTGATGATTATTTGATGGCATATTTAAAACAGGTATTAATTGAGCTTTATAAGGAGAAGGGAATCACATTTGATACGGATGTCACGAATCTGAAGAATGAAGAGTTTCCGATTATTGAAGAATTGGTTATGAAGTTGAAGGAGAAAGAAGAACAGACAAAAGGTATGGAAGAGAAGGATATTTACCGGCGATTATCTATACTATTATGGGATATGGCATATGGCTCAGATGCATTTCTTTTTAATGGGTATACATCTATAGCTGCAGATAATGCATATACGTGTATATCAACGTCAGGACTGAATGATGCCTCGAACAGAATTAAGCGGGCACAGTATTTTAATTTATTAACATGGGCCTGGCATGTGATTTCCAGAAATAGATCAGAAAAAGTTATTTTAGTTTGTGATGAGGCATATCTGCTTGTTG
Source organism: Clostridium sp. CAG:632 (assembly GCA_000431515.1). Taxonomy (GTDB): domain Bacteria; phylum Bacillota; class Clostridia; order Lachnospirales; family Lachnospiraceae; genus CAG-632. The sequence goes on from HF991354.1 coordinate 2,162, forward strand.
ATCCGGAAATACCACAGTCATTGATTTTTTTGAGAAATAGTATGAAGCGGGCTCGAAAATATGAGGCTGCGATATGGGTTATTACGCAGAATACAGTAGATTTTTTGAACGAAGAGGTAAAGATGTACGGACAGGAGCTGCTGGATAACCCAACGTTTAAGATCCTGATGGGCATCGATGGAGCAAATCTGGAAAAGATTATAGAATTATACCGCTTAACGGAACAGGAAGTGACTCTGTTAGAGGCCAAAAGGCGAGGGCATGCAGTTATGCTTTGTGGGTCAAGACGTATGCATGTAGTATTCGATATTGCAGATTATAAGTTTCAGTATTTTGGATCGGCAGGTGGTCGTTAATGAAGCAGATCGGAGTATCATGTGCAATCGGTGTAGGAACGTTAATATTGATTATATCGTATTTGATCATGACTCCGTTAAAACAGTTACAGGCTGATGGAGAATATGCACAGAACATAAAGGATTTCAGAGCAGCATATAGGGATATCCGGAATGGATATGGTTATTATGATTTTGAGGAGATGGATGTTATTCCGGGAGAGGTGCCGGTTGTATATTTTAACCAGGCAGATCCGGCATGGGCGAATATTTTATATGACACCCGAAGCAAAAAGACACAGACGATCCGGAGCGGTGGTTGTGGTCCGACTTCACTTGCAATTGTATATAGCAGTCTGAAGGAAGATGTAAAAACCCCTGCAGATATGGCAGAATTTGCAATGACAAACGGATATTGTGCAGCACCGCAGGGAAGTTACCGCTCACTATTTACGAGAGGAGCGGAACAGTTAGGATTGAAGTCATATTACGCAGGTGATGATCTTGAGAAAGCATTATCCTATCTGTCTGATGGATGCCTGGTCGTATCTTTGATGGGACCAGGCATCTTTTGCGATGGCGGACATTTTGTTGTTATTCGTGGAATTACGGAAGAAGGAAAGGTTCTGGTTGCTGATTGCTGGAATAAAAAGAACAACGAGAAAGAATTTGATATTAACGTGATCAATGAGAATCTGAAGAAAGATGGTCATCAATGCCTATGGGTTATAGGGATAGGAGATGGAGAGAATGAAAAGTGAAAAAGGAAAGAAGTCTGAATTATTTATCTGGGGAATCCTGTTTGCTGCGTGCGTAATTATCGCTTTTGCACAGAAGCTTCACGATATTGCAGATCAGAAGCAGGCTAATGCGGTCATTGAGGTTACAACGCAGGAATCAATAGATTCTGGAAGCTCCACAGTAAATAGTGAAGGTGAACAGATAACATCAGAAGAGCTGAAAGAGGATGATGCCGAAGAGGTACCATCAGGTGTAATTAAATAATTATAAAAGTGAAACAGGCTACCTTCTGGAAAAGGCAGCCTGTAACAATTATCATATAAGATAACCAACCAACACCTTTATCTTATATGGTATAGCATGGAGTGTCAAGTATTTCTTTTTGGTATCCATGAAAAGTATAAGAGCGAGGTAATGGGAGTATGGAAAGATTTATAACTAAATATGATTTGCTGAATCTTGTGTACCAGGATAATACGTTGAGGAAAACAACGAAAGCTGTTATGCAGTATCTGGTTGCATTATCGAATCAGGATAAATGTCATCCGGCTGTGATTACAATAGCCGGTGCATTGGGAGTGTCAGAAAGGACAGTGCAGCGCCATATGAGGCATCTGGAAGCTGCCGGATATCTGCAGCGTAAAAGTCGCTTCTATCATCAGGAACAGTTAACGAATGAGTATCGCTTTATGCTGGATTGTACAACAGATAAATCCACCTGCAGGGCAATCGGACATTCTGCAGGTGATATAGCAATACAGGAGAAAATAGATAATCAGACACAGCCAGGCTTACGTGATCGGAAGATAGA
>HF991354.1:4074-14335 GCA_000431515.1 Clostridium sp. CAG:632
CTGCTAAAATATATTTATGAAATACAGCTGAAACCGACGCAGAGAATGTTGCTTGCATATCTTATACATAAATCCAATCAGAACCGGTTGTGTTATGGTCAGATTAAGCATATCTGCCATGAATTACATATATCAGGTCGACTCCTGCATCGTACTCTGCAGGAATTGCGTCAGATTGGGCTTGTAAGAATAAAGTCATGTCAGGGCAATTTAATAGTAAAAGTGATTGCAACCCAGGAATCAATAGATTTGGGAAGTTTCACAATAGATAGAGCCGGTGAACAGGTAATATCAGAAGAGCTGCATGAGAATGGGATAGAGAATGTGTGTGATCCGGTAAAGCCGCAGCAACAGAAAGGCGAAACCGAGCATAGTATTAAAATACAAAATATAATTCAGGATATAAATGAAGTTTCATGGTGGAAGCGAAAGATATTGCAGATTCAAAAATGGATTCAGGAAAAATGGATCCATTTTTTGTCGTAATGTCGGTTTTGTCACCCAGTCTATACAATAGGATACCGAAAAGAAATATATTGTCACTGTATGATAGAATATGTTATCATTAAAAGGGCACTATCCAAGACGGTAGAGCGGTTGTCTTCCATCAGAGAGTATAAGCTCTGTTTCACATAGAAACCTTTTGGGGAATCTGTATGAAAGGGGGGACGCTTGCAAATGATTACAATTGAAACGATATACTATATAGTGGCAACCGCAGCTATTTTATGTGGTGCTGCTTATAAGATTGGATACGAACATGGTAAGAATGCAAGAAAGTAACCGCCCTCAGCCAAAGGAATTGGTTACTTTCTTGCAAATTAACTAATTCAGGCAACCGTTCTGCAATACAGGTAGTGCCTTTCTTTATTAGCATTGTAACATATGTGTGGATGATATTCAAGAATATATTCTTGTGTGCCCGTGCAATAGGCTATTTCTTCTGGGTAAAGAGTTTGGTTTTATTTATTCTGTTTTTTATGCATCTTAAAACCATAAGAGTAAATCCTATGATACAAAGTAATATTTCTATTACCATGAAAAGCATAAAAAGAAAATAGAATATATAATAGAGATAAAGCCACGCTACATGCTCGTGAAGAGAATATATAGGGTAACATGGGAAAAATAGGATTAAAGAGACAAGCGCCAATCCAAAACAAATCCCACCACTAAGGATAAAATAGTCTTCCACGTAACTTGTAAATCTAAAGAATGAGACCTTGGTGTTTGACGGATAACCGAGACTTTTCTGTAAAGTATAGTATTCATTCATGATATAAAGTCGAATTTGAATTAAGGTATGTATATAGTCAGGATTTTCGTATTCTAGGTTTCGGTGTAGAGTTAGCAGTAGAGAGTCTAGCAATTCAGAACAATAATAGGGATATTTTTTAATGATTTTTGAGATGGTATGTTCGAAGTCAGAAGCTTGTTCAGGGGAATAAGTTCTGAGATTATTTAAGCATCTGACATACTGGTGTAAGGAATAATATAATGGAAGGGCTTCTTTTCCTGTTTCGATTTTCCGCATCTTAATGCTTTTTAAATAGTCTAATAAATGAGGGGTTTGTATACATTTTACAATGGCACATAACAAAAGACATACAATAGATATGATGGCAATTGAAAGTGGCGATACATTTGCATTGACGAGTTGTTCAACTATTAGTTTCAAGTTTTGTTCCATAACAGGTCCTCCTAAATATTCTATTCACGTTCTATCTGATATCTTTTTGGACCTTCTTAGATGCATGGTCTTCTTGCGTCCGATGTAATTTCACCATTTCTCCTAATATGTAGTCCTTATTTTCCTGGTTAAGTCTGGAAAAATAAGTAAGAGCTTTTTTCGCGTCAGCATTCAAGGCAGGAGCAGGTGCTTTCTTTGCATTTGTTAATCCTAAAAGATAGTCTATAGATACATCATAAATTGCAACAAGTTGAATTAAAATATCGACTGGTATTTGACGTTTTCCACTTTCATATAATTGATATTGAGGTTGAGTAATATGAAGACGATTGGCTATGTCTGATTGCTTGATGTCATTATCTTCTCTTAAATCCCGTATGCGCTTAAACATAGTATCTCCCCCCTAATAAATTCTTGCCACATAGAGAAAAAATATATCTAAGTGTCTATTATTGGGAGGTAATTCTTCTGGAAACTTATATTTAAGAAATTACAAGCCTTACCAGTAGATGGTTTAGATTTACAAAATATTTGTATTCTATAAAATCAATATTTCTCATTGAGTAATTGATGTCCCCACTGATATTCTAAAAATCAACTCTCAATATATTCTCTCGTTCTATCCGATATCTTTTTGGCTCATCTTAGATGTATGATCTTCCTGCTCCCGATGCAATTTCACCATTTCTCCTAATATGTAGTCCTTATTTTCCTGGTTAAGTCTGGAAAAATAAGTAAGAGCTTTCTTCGCATCAGCATTCAAAGCAGGAGCAGGTGCATTCTTTACATTTGTTAATCCTAAAAGATAGTCTACAGATACATCATAAATTGCAGCAAGTCGAATTAAGATATCGACTGGTATTTGACGAGTGCCACTCTCATAGCGCTGGTACTGTGGTTGCGAAATGCCAAGATCAGAAGCTATGGTTGATTGTTTTATATCATTATCTTCTCTTAAGTCACGTATGCGCTTATACATATTCTAAAAACCTCGATCTTTTCTTGTAGAATATCATATAAGTTAAAAATATTGACAAAGAATGACTATATGGTATAATATACCAAAATGGAATATAGCAAAAGGTAATATTCAGGAGAGATAGATATTGGATGAAAAAATAATGGAAGAAAAAAGATGACCAAAGTGAACTAGTAGAATTGTAAATAACAATGGATTAGTAATGTACCAAAACAAGATTTAATATTACACTATTAATGATTGAAACAATTAAGTTTTGTAAAAGGTTGATATTAAGTAGCATTTTAAGAAGTTTTGCCTTATAAGGAAAATAAATGACGTCTTGCTCTCTTTTTATTCAATGTCTTTTTTCAAATGCTTTGAGTCAATTGGAGATGAAAGCTTTAAATCTAAAGCTTTCCCCAAAACAATTTGTTTTCTGTCATCAGATAATTGGCGATAAGTATTTACAAGTTGTTGTTCAGCGTCAGTTAAATGGAATTGGTTGTTACCATTTGGGGATGGAAGACCTAACAGATAGTCAGTACTAACATTAAAATATTTAGCAATTTCGGCAAGCATATATAAGCTTGGTAAACGTTTGTGAGTTTCCCACATACCAATAGTGCCAGAACTAATATTTAATTCATCAGCTAATTCTTTCTGGGTTAGATGCTTTTGAATTCTTAACTGCGAAAGAATAATTCCAAAATCCATACACATATCTCCTCTATATTTAGTTTAATATAAATTGAAAAAAAGAAAATAAGATTAGAAAGAAATAACACTGATAGTTATTGACAATCTAACTAATGGTGAGTAAAATATAGCAAAAGGCAATATTAAGGAGAGATAGATATTGGGTGAAGTGATTAAAAAATTAAGAAAACGTGCAAATATGACCCAACATGAATTAGCTGAACTAATTGGTGTGAAGCAGGCAACAATTTCACTATATGAAACAGGAAAAAGAAAGATTGATATTAATACTGCACAGAAAATAGCGATAGCATTAGAAGTATCTCTCGATGAACTTTTTCATGGCATATAAAAACAGCACCCCAACCGACCAAAGTATCAGGTGCTGTTTAAGAAAATCTAAGGCACTGAGAATTTGTTCTCCGCCATTAGTATATGCCACTATTATATCAGATTGAATATAAAAGTCAAAAGAAAAATAAATGGAGAGGAGCAGATTGCATGAAAATAACAATATCCGAAGAGTTAATTGAAAGAACAGAGACCGGTTCAGATGGTTACCTGGTATCAAGAATCCCCGGTAAACAGAATATATTTCTGTATTTGCAGAAGGGTGATATCGTTAGCCGGGATGAACATACGGTATTAGCAGAAATCAATGAGGAGAAGCAATATCTTGTTGGAAGCCGGGATGGTGGTAGAAAGGTTGCGTGGAGTGCAGGGAAGTTATTAGAGAATTACCAATATGAGGAAATCTATGATCCACAAATAAGAGCAGAAAAACAAAAAACTGAACGAGATATACAGCCGAAGACAGAGAAACAAAGACAACAGAAGCAGGTAACGACAAGACAAGATCACAATGTACAATCTAAGGCTAATATGGAGAATCAAACCGTAAAACAACAGTACCAAAATATAAAGCAGAGTCAGCCTGAGCAACAGACACAGGTTGAACAGCAGCGGCAGCGTACGTACAGTAAAGAGCAATTCCGGCAGTTAAAGCTTGGAGAAAAACATCATGTAGATATTACAAAGATTTGGAATATTGAATTGAAAGCAGAACAGATGAAGCAGTTACGATTAATGCTGGAAGATGGAATACAGGTAGATCAGCTAAAATATAATGATCCTTCGATTTCTGCGGAAGTGATGTCTGAGCTACGGTTATGTAATCGTCAAAATGGAGAGATTAATAACATAAATTGGCGAAGAATGAATGCAGATCAGTTAAAACAGATCCGGCTTGGAATGGAACATAATATAGACATAAAACAATATGCATATCCGGCATATACGAATGAACAGATGCGACAACTGAGATTGGCATTACAATCTAAGCTTGATATAGCAGCATATCGAAATCCGCACTTTACAGAAAAGCAGATGTATAGTATGCGTTGCCAACAGGTATGGCAGAAGATAAAGGATGAGATAAAGAGCCTATGGCATACATTTATAGATCATTTGCATTTAGATAATTTGAACAGAATACGACTAAACATAATGCAGCATGTGGAACGTGGACTTGGACAGATTGCAGATCAGATACAGAATACACCGGATATATTTATGGATCGTCATCCAGAGTTGGTTGAAACATTAGATGATCGGATTAATGAAACTGTACAGGATTTGAAAGAGTTGCTTGTTGCACAGGAGCTTGTATCAGAAGAGGTGATGACGGATGCAGCTATATCACAGAGATTTGAAGAGCGGATTCGCAGGACGTTGGATGAGCTAATGCAACCAGATGCAATACAGAATCCGGATATGCAGAATGAGATAATTAATAAGTCTGCAGAAGAACTGATCCGGGAATCAGGCGCCGAGCTTCCGGCAGAAGCGGAGCTGCAGCAATTAGATGATAAAACACATGGTAAGGGTGAAAAGGCGGAGCCGGTTATGAATGAAGAAACGATTGATAACATGATGAGTGATCAAGAGTTGATGGATAAGATTGGAGAGGAAATGCGTGCGGAGGTAGCTACACAGGCAAATGTGCCGATTATGCAGCAGGAATTATAAATAAAATGCCTATCTGGTGAGATGGAGCTTTTTCATCGAGCGGTTCGAATCCGCTCATAGGCAATCGAACTGAATAAGAATAAATGCATTTATGCTGCAATATTATATTGTCGCTGTTTAGCACTTACAGCGTTAACAAAACAGTCTTCAGGTCGTCTGCAGGACCTGCCGGGAAGGAGTAGCGTCATTTACGAGCCCCATGCCGGTTATCTTGCAAGGATGTGACTTGTCCATCCGTAAAGATTACAAAATGCGAATCTGCAGAACCATAGATGATGGTTAGTAAAAAATTATCTAAGAGATAGAAGAAATTATGACAGGCTCCACTGAGTATACATATTTAAAAAAGTAGGAGCAAAGAAAATGCAGAGCAAGGATAAGGAGTGGATGAATATGGGAAGTGAACAGTTACAGATTATGATTCAGCTTACAATCCTTATGCAGGAAGAAGCATTGATCAGTAATGATGAAAAGGATATGACTGTAAAAGCATTGAAAGAGCAAATAGAAATGAAGGGAAAGTAGAAAGTAAGGAGGCGCTGGAATGGAACGTGCTGTAAATTATTGTCGATGCTCTACAGAAGAGGAAAGCCAGCGAGATGCCTTAAAGATACAGACAATGGAATCCAGAGAATGGATTCAGAAAATGGGATGGTTGCATGTAGATGAATACGTCGAGGCAAAATCAGGTACCCAGGTGAAAGGACGCTCAGAGTATCAAAGATTATATGATGATATGTTAGAAGATAAATTTGATATCATAGTAATCAAGGATCAGGATCGCCTTATGCGTAACACAAAGGACTGGTATTTATTTTTAGACCGCATGCAGCAAAATGGCAAGCGTTTGTTTATGTATTTGGAGAATAAATGGTACAAATCAGACGATGCCCTGATTACAGGAATCAGAGCCATACTTGCCGAAGAATACTCCAGAACATTATCGAGAAAGATTAATAATGCACATCGGGGCAGGCAGGAGAAGGGAACTGCAGCAGTGTTGACAGGCAATGTATGTGGATTCAAAAAAAATGGTAAAGAACTGGAGATAGACGATCAGGAAGCAAGAGCAATTAACCGGATGTATGAATTAAGTACGGAGGGTTATGGCGCTACCCGGATATCGAACAAATTATTTCAGGAGGGCTTTACAGATCGGAATGGACATCCGTACAAGGATACACGGATCCGGCGAATCCTACGGAATCCCTTGTACAAAGGAATCGTAGTTATGAATCGATTACATTTTGATTTTGAAACAAAGCAGATAAGTAAGAATCCTCCGGAGAAATGGATTTATCATAAAGGGTTAGTACCGCCGATAGTAACTGAGGAATTATGGGCTCAGGCAAATCAGGCAATGGATGCCCGGCTGGAGAAGGAGCAATTTCCGGCTTCTGTAATTCAACATAGGCATGTCCTGTCCGGCAGGATCAGATGTGGATGCTGTGGCAATGTTTATTATCATACAAGCAGAAGAAATAAATCGGGTGTAATCCGTGAGTGGAAATGTTCAGCATATTTAAGATATGGAAGAAAACACACAGATACACTTAGTAATACATATGGGTGTGATAATATTCATCTGGAGGAGTATATATTGCTGGATGTATTGGAAAATATCCGGATAAAGTATTATGCCCCCCAAGAGGGTAATAGCATTATCGTTGAGCAAATGCTAAAGCTTTTGGAGAAAACATTGGGAAGGCAGAATGGCGAAACAGAGCAACGAAATCTGCAGCAACAGCAGGAACGTATTGTACGTCAGAAGGATAAGTTATTAGATAAGTTATTGAGTGATGTAATTACAGATCAGGAATATAAGAAAAAAATGGAGGAATTAAATACCAATGAGTCTGTGATTGCGAAAAGGCTACAGGATTTACAGAAAGCACAAATATCTACAGAGCAACTGGCTAAGCGTTTAGAAGTAATTCGTACATGGATGGAAAGTGGAGGCATTCAGAAAGCAAGCACAATGGATATGATGGATGATATTCGGCAGATAACAGTATATCCGGATTATTTGTTGATTGATTTCATACCCGGTCGAATGCTGGATCTGGTGAAGAATCCGGAGGCAGTTCATATCCGGGCGGAGTATCCGTTTCATTGGACAACAAAGCGGGGACGTGAACTGACAGAGCTAAGGATTATAGAAAGTTGGAAGAAAAATCCTCGACTGACGGTAAAGGAAATGGCTGCGGAATTGCAGATGCCGTATACAGCTGTCCTTGGAAGAGTGAATCATATGAAACAACAGGGAAGAGTACGATATACCGGCAAAAATGGGAGAGGAACCTGGGAGGTTCTGGATGTTTGATTCTATCATGTACAGTCACAGGTAAATACCTGACTCCCATAAATGATCAGGTATCCAAGCCCTGCTCTTGCTGCCAGGAATTCTCCGATGATGACTCCGACCAGACATAGTCCGATATTGACCTTCATAATACTCAGGATATTTTCACGGCTGGCCGGGATGACCACCAGTCGGAGACAGTCCATCCGGTTTCCACCGAGTGTCCGGATCAGCTTCAGTTTATCCGGTTCAACGGTAATGAAGCCGGTATAGATGTTCAGGATACTGCCGAAGATCGCTACGGAGATGGCACATACAATAATCGTCTTATAGTTAGCGCCCAGCCAGACGATCAGGATCGGAGCCAGAGCGGATTTCGGAAGGCTGTTTAGGATAACCATATACGGCTCTACGATCTTGGATAATTTCGGATTCCACCAGAGAGCGATGGCAATCAGGATACTGGCTAAAATAACGATGCAGAAGCTGATGATGGTTTCTAACAGGGTGATTCCGATATGTTGGAACAGCATACCGTCCCGGATCATCTGGATAAAACAACTTCCGATGATGGAAGGACTGCAGAAAATAAAAGAATTGATGCATCCGAGATCGGAAGCCAGTTCCCAGGAAATCAGAAAGATAGCGAATAGCATCCATTGAATGGTACGGATCTGCAGGCGGTCATTCCGTTGTTTCCGGAGAAAGGCTGCCTGTTCCGGAGAAACATTTTTATATTTGTCCATGGTCTACCTCCTTCCATATAGAATTAAAATATTCCCGGAATTCCGGAGCATTTCTGGAACTGCGGGGAGTACGGTTTTCTATGGATAGTTCGATCGGATACTCCGCCTTGATAGTGCCGGGACGGGAGGAAAGAACGATGACACGATCCGCCATACTGATTGCCTCCGACAGGTCGTGGGTAACCAGAATGGTAGTAATTTTCCGAGCTTTTAAAATAGAACCGATGTCGTCTGATACATTTAACCTGGTCTGGTAATCCAGTGCGCTAAACGGTTCATCCAGTAATAAAAGCTTCGGAGAGAGAGCAAGTGTACGGATCAGCGCTGCCCGCTGGCGCATACCGCCGGAAAGCTGACGCGGATAGGAATTCCGAAAATCATACAGACCATAGTTTTTCAGCATTTCGTCGATGGAGATCCGGGCCTCCGGAGTTAATTTCTTCTGAATTTCCAGACCAAGTGTAATATTACGGTAAATCGTCCGCCATTCAAGCAGATGATCTTTCTGAAGCATATAACCGATGGATTCCCGGTAATCTTTTCTTGGTGTACCCTGAATTAAGAGCTCTCCTACAGATGCGGGAAGCAGACCGGCTATTATATTTAAAAGAGTGGATTTTCCACAACCACTAGGGCCAACAATTGATATAAATTCCCCCGGATGTACAAGAAAGGAAATATTATCCAGAGCATTGGTTTCTCCAGCGGTGGTGTGGTAGGTGTAACCGACATTGTATAGTTCCAACATTGGCTGCATAGAATAACCTCCGCAAATTTGTGATAAGATATTTTATGCAGAATCGGATACTTCGGCTACTGATCTTCTTCGATGACGTAAAAGTCCAGATAATCGAAATCAATGGAATCAATAAAATTGTCTTTGGTAAAACGGGTTCTGGCATGACAGATGAAATCATCCTGATTGGATTTCAGCCAGATCGGTTTTGACAGATCAAAGGTGTAGCAGAGCTCATCCAGGGCAGCATAAACCTTCTGGGTACGACGCATTTCTGGTGCATCAATACATGCAACATGGTCACGGACCAGATGATTATTTTTAATGATTCTACCCCATACACGAAACATATTCTGAAACCTCCATTTATGTCATAGTAATATTTAATACACAAAAGAATAATAATTTCAACACATTTTTAACACAATTTCTTTTTATGATAATTTCAGTTTCAGGAAAGAGAATGATAAATCACAGGATGCATCAAGCGCCTGAAGGAATAGAAAGGAATGATTAGTATGAAGAAATTTTTTCAGAGGTTAGGAATTATAGCAGCGAGTGGACTGGTATTCGGCGGGCTGGCCGGTGCAGCATTTACAGGAGTAAAATCCGGAACTCATTATGCAATGGATGCTTTGGGCGAGAAACTTGGCATTGTGAGCAGTGCAGATAACACGCAGACGAAGAGCAATGGCTCCAAGGCGGGAACCTCAACAGTAAATATCGGAAACTCAGACAATATCTCAGTTTCCGTAAATGGTGACAGTAAGATTTATGATGTAGCGGATCTGACAGATTCCCTGATGCCATCGATTGTATCCATCACCAGTAAGGCAATTTATCAGAATCCATATGCTTACTTCTATGGTGGTTCTACAGAACAGACCGTGACCGGTGCAGGTTCCGGTATTATCATTGGTGAAGATGATGATCGGTTTCTGATTGCAACCAATAACCATGTGGTAGAAGGTTCTGAGTCTCTGATGGTTGGATTAAATGACGGTACGGATGTAGCAGCAACAATCGTGGGAACCGATTCCAGCAACGATCTGGCAGTCGTTGAAGTAAAGAAGTCGGACCTGTCTTCCGACACATTGGCAGC
>HF991354.1:14383-15481 GCA_000431515.1 Clostridium sp. CAG:632
GTGTAGGGGAACCGGCACTGGCAATCGGTAATGCACTTGGATACGGACAGTCGTTAACGGTCGGTTATATCAGTGCATTAAATAAGGAGATTACGATCAATGATACAACGATCAATATGATCCAGACAGATGCAGCAATCAACGAAGGAAACAGTGGCGGTGCATTGTTCAACCTGCAGGGTCAGGTGATCGGTATCAACTCCGCAAAGGCATCCAACTACAATAACAACGTAGAAGGTATGGGATATGCAATTCCAATCTCTGAAGCACTTCCAATCATTCAGGATATTATTGATGGTAAGCAGACATCCGGTATTGCACAGGGCAGTGCTTACATGGGAATCCAGGGTAAGGATCTGAGTGCTTATGATGCAGCATCCTTTAATATGCCGGAGGGTGTATATCTGATCGGTGTTGTAGAGAATGGTCCGGCAGCACAGGCCGGTCTGCATTCCGGTGATATCATCACATCCGTAGATGGCAAGGATATCAGTGGAATGAGTGAGATCAAATCCATTCTGGCGAAGAAGAACCCCGGTGATACGATAACCGTTAAGATCTCCAGATCCGATGAGAACGGTAATTACAGTGAACAGGAATTAAGTGTAACATTAGGTAGCTATACAGAATAACCCGAATATAATAAGAAAAATGTGTGTGTGAAAATACCGGAAGAGAATGCCTCTTCCGGTATTTTACGTTATGGAAATGCAGGGGTTGCTTGCGGATGCAGCAATGAGGAGGGAAGCGGAAGCTATGCGTGTGATAGAGGAGATGGATGAGAGTAAGATCGATACGGAGCTGCAGCTGGCGTTGACATTGTCACCGGCGGAGCGGGAGAAGAGTCTGGATCTGGATGTCGGTTATGATAAAGCCTTCCGGGAGTGGGAGCTGATCGTGAAGTACAGCGGGGATTTGGAGGGAATCGGCAGAGATTTATCGGCAATCGTAACGCCGCTTCTAAACGAATATGCGATTATCCGGATCCGGGAGAATCGGATATCGGAGCTGGTGGAATATCCGGAGATCGAGTTTGTTGAGAAACCGAAGGGGCTGGTTCTGGAGGAAATGGAAGGAATCCGTGCATCCTGTATTTCA
>HF991354.1:15570-18915 GCA_000431515.1 Clostridium sp. CAG:632
CCGGCATTGATTACAGTCATCCGGATTTCCGGAGGACAGACGGAGCGACCCGGATACAGGCAATCTGGGATCAGACGATTCCGGGCAATCCTCCGCAGCCATATAATATCGGGAGTGTCTATACGGCAGAGGATATTAACCGGGCATTGCAGACAGATAACCGGATGGAGCAGCAGAAAATAGTGCCTACGACAGATCTTTCCGGGCATGGTACCCATGTGGCGGGTATTGCTGCCGGGAACGGAAGGGCATCCGGTGGTTTTTATACCGGAGTGGCACCGGAGGCGGAGCTGCTGGTCGTCCGACTGGCACAGGCACAACCGGGTTCGTTTCCCAGAACCTCAGAGCTGATGCAGGCGATTGACTGGGTGGTGCGTTATGCGCTGGAGCGAAGACTGCCATTGGCAGTAAACTTAAGCTATGGTAATAATTATGGCAATCACAGAGGAGGCAGTCTGCTGGAACAGTATATCGATGATGTGGCGAATCTGGGGCGCAGTATCCTTGCGGCAGGGGCGGGCAATGAAGGCAACACCGGTCGGCATGCATCCGGAATATTGCCATCCGGGAATCGGCGACAGACACAGCCGTCAGAGGTGGAATTCACAGTATCCCCCTATGAAAGCGGATTGAACATACAGCTCTGGAAGAATTATGCAGATGAAATGGAGGTCGCAGTCCGGACACCGTCCGGGATGCTTGCCGGGCCGTTTGGCAGCAGGCAGGGCAGACAGTCCGTCACCATTGGAAATACGGATATTGCAGTCCTGTACGGGCAGCCGACACCGTATAGTGCAGCGCAGGAAATATATATTGCCCTGATTCCGACTAAGGATTATATAGAGGAGGGGCTGTGGGCAATCCTGCTTTATCCGAAGGATATCCGATATGGGGAATACGCACTCTGGCTGCCGGTAGCAGGGACAACGAATGACCGGACGATGTTCCTGCAGCCCAGTCCGGATCTGTCGCTTACGATACCGTCCACAGCTTCCAGAGCAATCACGGTGGGAGCATATAATTCACGGACAGATAGCTATGCCGCATTTTCCGGCAGAGGAGATATGACAGACCGAAAGCCGGATCTGGTAGCTCCCGGTGTAGGAATTACCGCAGCAGCACCGGGAGGCGGATATGATACCAAAAGCGGAACCTCTATGGCAGCACCGTTTGTATCCGGAGGGGCAGCACTTCTGATGGAATGGGGAATCATTCAGGGCAACGATCCGTTCCTGTATGGAGAAAAATTAAAAGCATATCTGATCCGGGGAGCCAGAAGGCTGCCGGGATATCCGGTATATCCGAATGAGCAGGTGGGGTGGGGAGCACTGTGTGTGGCGAGAAGCTTGCCGACAAAATGAAATCATAAATTTCGGCCATAATAAGAAAGCAATTGCGGCCCTGCCCCCGGTCATGGTATGATTGTACAAATGAAAATCGGAGGTATGGGAATGCATTCACCACTTGAAATTGCTAGAAGTTACGTAGAAGTAGGAGTTCACAAGGCACATCTGTCCGTATTTAAGATGCTGGTGCTGGGCTTTTTTGCCGGACTGTTTATCGGATTTGCGGGGATCGCATCTACAACGGCATCCAGTACCATTGGTATAGCCTCTGTTGCAAAGCTGGTGGGGGCCTGTGTGTTTCCGGCAGGGATGGCAATGGTTCTTGTTGCGGGAAGTGAATTATTTACAGGTAATAACCTGATGATATTGGCCGCTTTGGAGAAGAAGATAACGGTCGGCAGTATGCTGAAAAACTGGCTGTTCGTATATATCGGTAACTTTCTGGGGGCGGCATTTGTAGCATGCATGGTTGTCTATGGGCATACACCGGAGCTGTTCGGCGGAGCTCTGGCACAGGCGATTGTAAATGCCGGAAAGGCACGGACGGATTTAAGTATTCCGGAGGCATTTATCCGGGGGATTCTATGTAATATTCTGGTATGCATTGCCGTATGGATGTCATTTGCAGCGAAACGGGTATCCGGGAAATTAATGACCAGCTTCTGGCCGGTAATGTTGTTTGTATTATGTGGTTTTGAACACTGTGTTGCGGATATGTACTTTGGGGTAGCGGCACTTCTTACATCCGCAGAGTATGGAATCGCAGCAGAAGGGCTGACCTGGAGCCATTTCCTGTTCTCGAGTCTGCTGCCGATCACACTTGGAAATATTGTCGGTGGAGCCGGGGTAGTAGGTGTCGGTTACTGGCTGGCATATCTTAAGCATACTCCGTATGCGAAGGAAACCGTGGAAGAAGAACAGAAAGAGCTTGATATCGCAGAGGAATATTAGGAAGATAAATAACAGGAGCCCTTATCGGGATAAATAGCCCGAAAGGACTCCTGAATTTTTAATTATTAACTTTAATTACAAATCTTTGCTCAGAGTCTCAAGAATACATTTCTTGATTGCCTCAAAGCTCTCGGCACTGATGTCATGCTCCATCTTGCAGGCATCCTGTGTGGCAACCTCCGGATCAACGCCCAGACGGATCAGCCAGTCTGAGAAAAGAGTGTGCCGTTCGTAAACGGTTTCAGCAATCTGTTTCCCTTCCTCTGTCAGATAAATATATCCATCATCGGTTACGGTAATAAGATCACGGGTCTTTAAATTCTTCATGGCGACGCTGACACTTGGCTTTGAGTAATTCAATTCATTCGCAATATCCACGGAACGGACAACCGGCAGCCGCTCACTTAGAATCAGAATCGTCTCCAGATAATCTTCAACCGACTCCTCCGATTTATGTTTAATATAGCTCAAGGTAAAACCCCCTTAACGTTTCATGCTGTTAAAATCCTAACATTTTATTTCAAAGAATGCAAGCCGTTTTGGAGAAGATAAAAGGAAGAATCAATGAAAAACGTTGAAAAAATAAATGTTTTCGAATAAAATGAGGAAAGTAATCAAAAAGAAGCAACGGCAGAAAAGTAATAACAATAAAGCAACAGCAGGGAAGAGAGAATCATGAAAAACGAATCAGATATGGAAAAACAGGAAGCACGTCAGAAAGCACGGGAGCTGCGGCATGCGAAGGAGAAAGAGCATTTACAGTATTATAGTGGACGAATCCGCAAGGATATGACAAGCCTTGGAAAATGGCTGATACTGGCAGCCCTGACCGGCTGCGTCGTCGGAGGAGCCAGCACATTATTTGCCTTTGTGCTGACATCCGTAACGGACTTCCGGCAGGAGCATGGGTGGATATTCTTCTGCCTTCCGTTAGCCGGACTTGTGATCGTATTTTTGTATCAGACCTTTGGCAAGGATGACCGTGGAGCAAATCAGGTATTCTCTACGATCAGTGCAAAGGATGATGTTCCGTTAAAATCCGCACCGT
>HF991354.1:18950-21137 GCA_000431515.1 Clostridium sp. CAG:632
CTCCCTCCTTGACCCATCTGGTCGGTGGATCGTGTGGAAGAGAGGGCGCGGTGATCCAGCTTGGCGGTAGTATCGGCAATCAGTTAGGCAGATGGATCCGGCTGGATGAAGAGGATCGTCATGTGATGGTAATGTGTGGCATGAGTGCCGCATTTGCCGCATTGTTCGGGACACCGATGGCGGCAGCTGTGTTTGCTATGGAGGTAGTCAGTGTAGGAGTTATGTATTACACTGCATTAGTGCCGTGTGTCATTGCGGCATTGATCGCAACGAAATTCGCAGCCAGCATGGGAATTCATCCGGAGACCTTCCATGTTACCAATATTCCGGAGCTGACACTGGAGACCGGAATCAAGATGGGGGTACTGGCACTGGGGTGTGCATTGGTCAGCATCCTGTTCTGCATGATATTAAAAGGAACCGAGGATGCTTATCAGAAATGGCTGAAGAATCCGTATATTCGGGTAGTTGTAGCCAGTGTGATCATTATTGTGCTGACAATGCTTCTGCATACGACCGATTACATGGGAGCCAGCACCGGACTGATTACATCAGCGATCGAGGACGGACAGGTCAATAAGCTGGCATTCTTCTGGAAGTTGATCCTGACAGCATTGACGATGCGGGCAGGGTTTCGTGGCGGTGAGATCGTGCCGTCCTTCTGCATCGGTGCCGCCTTCGGCTGTGTGCTGGGACCGATTCTCGGAATGCCGGCTTCTATCTGTGCGGCAGCCGGTATGGTAGCGGTATTCTGTGGTGTGACCAATTGCCCGATCACATCCATCCTCATTGCATTTGAACTGTTTGGCTTTGAAGGCGTTTCCTTCTATCTGATCGCAATCTCCATCAGCTATGCAGCTTCCGGATATTATGGGTTGTATAAGGATCAGACAATCGTTTATTCAAAATATAAGGCAAAATACGTCAATCATAAGACCAGAAGTTGAGGAGTGGCAATGATTCCGATAGAAGATCTTAATTAGATAATGGTACATGGTGCGAATATAAGAATTTCAACAATGGATTTATCTATACTTAGTCAAAATAAAGTTGCAATTGTGACTTTGGATGAAAAATATCTGCCGACTGCAATTGCACTTCCGTTTGAGGGGCATACAAGACAATCAAAATTAATGCATCTACAAGTGACTGTAGATAAGGAATTATATAGAGATTTATGGAGACAGATTATCCAACAGAAGATTAGTAATCAGGCAAGAGCACTTTCTATTATTGGCACAGAAGGAGCAGAGAATATTAGTAAATACCTGAATGAAATATCTGATAATAATATAGATATAGTGGAAGCTTTAGCTTGAATGACCCGGTAAAAATGGTGTATCGTTCAACAATACAGTGGACATGGTATAATCAAAGTAAGAAAGGACGGAACACCGATGGACATTGAACAAATTACTTGCGATGCCATTATCGGAGAGTATATGCAAAAAGGTGAATGGATCAAAACAACAAAAGCAGCCATTCATTATGGAAAAAAAGGTGCTCATTTAGTTCCGATTAAAGGTAATCATTATGATTGATCTTACAAAGTTTATTGATGTTGATGAAGATGTCGAAATAAGATTCCCAGATGAAACAAGTCTGACGTGTCGAATTGATAGCGTAGACGATGAAGAAGAAAGCGGTCTTGGAGAAATTGGTATTTCGGTTTCTACACCAGATGGAAGATATATGGAAATTGGTGCAAGCGAAATTGAAAGTATTGAAATATTAAAAACGCACTGATCAGAGATAATCAGTGCGTTTTTCTTGAATGACCCGGTAAAAATGGTGTATCGTTCAACATAAGTAAAAGCTGTTATCGCAATCCAATAAAGGTCAGCAATAACAGCTTTTAAGTAAGATCTTAATTATATTATACACAATAATTAAGAAAATACAAGATAAATATATGCAATAAAATAGAAAACATACATAATCATTAGGAAAAAATAAAGGAGGCGGGCTATGGCAGAAACCCGAAAAGGCCGCCAGACACCCACGCAATCCGTTACACTGCCTTATTGGGAGACGAAGGGGCAGGAGGCTATTGATTGTTACAATGAAACAGGCAGAACCGCGCAGGAATGGCAGGAGCTTCTGATATATGACATTCTGGCGGTCGGAGAAGACGGGCTATGGGTGCACATGAAATTTGGCTTGAATGACCCGGTAAAAATGGTGTAT
>HF991355.1:0-1177 GCA_000431515.1 Clostridium sp. CAG:632
GAGTCCGGACAGCGGAGACTTTTTATCCGGCATTGACAGTAGGGATAAGCTGCTTCCGGTGATTACGATCGTGATCCTGTTTCAGAATCGGCCATGGGATGGACCGAGATCCATTCATGAAATGCTGGACATAAAAGACCCAGCGGTTCTGAAATATGTACAGGATTATAAGATACATGTAATTGCACCGGCAGAGTTATCCACCGAGGAACTGAAGCAGTTTCACAGCAGTATGCGGGAGGTTCTGAGCTTCATCAAGTATTCGGAGGATGAGGAGAAGCTGCGACAGATCCTGAAGGAGGATGCGGACCGGTTTAACCGGATGGAACAGGAAGCAGTACAATTGTTAAATCTGGTGACAGGTGCAGAGATAGAGATCAATACGGAACAGGAGGTTGTGGATATGTGTAAAGCGTTAGCGGATATGATCAGTAGAGAACGGAAGCTGGGGTATGATAGTGGCATAGAAGAAGGGCGAGAAGAAGGGCGAGAAGAAGGACAGCGGGAAAAAAGTATTCAGATTATTAAACGTATGCTGGCACATGGATATACGCATGCGGACATTATGGAGATTATCGGATGTGATAGTGAGGAGTTGCTTGCAGTGGCACGGGAGACCGGTGAATACTAAGCTCCGGTCTCGCTATGAAATCACAGAAAAAGAGTTATCAGTATGATGATGACTACAAGGCCGGTGCCGAGTGCATAATGACCGGCAAACTGACTGACGTCTGTTAAACGATGTAGCAGATCGGAATAGATTAGGCATAAATGGACCAGTCCGTTGGCAAGAAGAGGAGCGGCTGCAGTTTTGCACTGCTGATTTATGCTCCGAATATAGGTAATAATTAATAAAAGAAGGCCTATCAGATAGCCTGCGATCAACTGCAGATTAAGCAGAAATCCAAGAGGAAGATTCTGCAATAACCGGGCAAGGGGTTCAGAAGTAGTACTCAGGCAGATAAGACCATAAGATACGATCTGATATAACAATAAGGCTATTAATATGGTTGGAATCAGCTTCCGGGTCTTGGTTTCAGATGGCAGAAGAGACTGCACCTGAATTTTAGGTTTCACGACAAAAAAGATGCTGAACAGAAGCAGACTGCCACAGTATGAAAGCCATGGAAGGGATATATGATTTGCAATCATAGTAAGATATCCACTGATCAGCAGG
>HF991355.1:1248-16542 GCA_000431515.1 Clostridium sp. CAG:632
CTGGCTTTTCCGAACGGCCTGAATTTTAGCAATCCGTAAAAGTTCATGGAGCATGTGTGTGGAAGGAGCGTTGTTTTTTTCGCCGGTTATCAGTGCCCCAATCTCAATGTTCAGAGTGGAGGAGAGATTTTCCAGAATGCCGATGTCCGGAAAACTGTCACCGTTTTCCCATCTGGATACAGCCTTATTAGAGACTCCCAGAATGTTTCCTAATTCACTTTGTGTGTATCCTTTTTCTGTCCGGGCTGCCCGGATCAGTTCTCCCGTTGCTTTTTTATCCATAAAAGCCACCTCCTGTCTTGTTCTGTTATCAGCATACAGAAAAAAGGAATAACAGGCAATCCATTGTAGCGAGAATCCGGTTTTTTATAAAAAAGAACAGAAATTGACCGTATGTACAGGAATCATCTTCGGTTAATGAATCCGAAAAAGACCGGTTATTATTTTGATGGCTACTATACAAGGGATGGAGAGAAGCTGAATCTGATCGGCACAAAGGAATGCAGCCCAAGAGTTGTAAAATACTATGCAAGATGGCAGAAGCAGATCAGCAGTATTAGCAGAGATGTTTATCTTCTCAGATGAGATGATGAAGAAGGGATTAAGTGATCGCGAATATGTAAAGGTATTGTACCTACCTTTATGGGTCGTGAAGCAGATGCTGCCGGATTAAATTACTGGGTAGGACGGTTGCAGGCAGGAACAAGTAGAAAGCTGGTAATGAAACTTTAACTCGGTTTCAAAAAATAAAAAAAATTATGATTTTGAAACCGGTAGCTTGCATATACTATTTGCAACCGGTATAATAAACATTGTAGAGCAGTTTCAAAAAATAAAAAAAAATCAACTTTTGAAAGTGGGTGGCTATATGAAAACCATTACAAGAGAAAAGTATCTAGATAGAATTATTGAGTTGAACGGAACACCTGACATTAAGATTATTACAGGTATCCGTCGTTCCGGCAAGTCAAAGCTGATGCAGGCATATATCGACTATCTGAAAGGCCATTTTGAAAATATCAATATTATATTTATTGATTTTATGGACTTGGCTTATGAAGATATTAAGGAATATCATGGACTGCACACTTATGTGGAGGAACACTATCAGGCAGAAAAAACAAATTATCTCTTTGTGGATGAAGTTCAGATGTGTCCTCATTTTGAGCTGGCAATCAATAGTCTATACTCAAAAGGCAAATATGACATTTATGTGACAGGATCGAATGCGTTTTTACTAAGTGCAGATTTAGCAACTCTTTTTACCGGGCGTTACATTGAAATTCATGTATTTCCGTTTAGTTTTCAGGAATATTGTAAGTACAATGAAGATATTCAGGACAAGGATAAATTGTTTGATGAGTATTCCATCAAAGGGGGATTGGCCGGCTCTTATGCTTATAGAACAGAGAAAGACCGGACAAATTATATTAAAGAGGTTTATGAAACTATCATAACAAGAGATTTAGTACAGAAATATGCCTTGCCGGACACACTGGTTTTGCAAAGACTAAGCGAGTTTCTGATGGATAATATCAGTAATCTGACTTCGCCCAATAAAGTAAGTCAGCTGTTGACGGCGAATGATACACCTACAAATCATGTAACGATTGGAAGGTATATTAAATATCTGTGTAATGCGTTTGTATTTTATGATATTAAGCGTTATGACATTCGTGGAAAGAAATATCTTGAAAATTCTGAAAAATTTTACCTTTGTGACGGCGGTATCCGCTATGCGGTTCTAGGAAGCAGAAATATGGATTATGGCAGGGTTTATGAAAATATCGTATGTGTTGAGCTGCTTCGTCGTGGTTATGATGTTTATGTAGGAAAGTTGTACCGGAAAGAAATCGATTTTGTAGCACAAAGAGGCAGTGAGAAAATTTATATTCAGGTGAGTGATAATATATCCGGTCAGGAGACTTTTAGCAGAGAAGTATCTCCGCTTCTTCAGATACGGGATGCTTATCCGAAATTGATTATTGCCAGAACAAAGCATCCGAAATATAGTTATGAGGGAATTGAGATTTATGATATAGCAGAGTGGTTGTTGCAGGAATAATTCTTCCTGTTTTGTCACATACTAACTCCAAATCTAATATATAGAAGAAAATTGGAGGAAGATTATGAGAGCAACAGGTATTGTTCGCCGTATTGATGATCTGGGGCGGGTAGTGGTTCCGAAAGAAATCCGGAGAACCTTAAGAATCCGGGAAGGCGACCCGTTGGAGATATTTACGGATAAGGATGGTGAGATCATCCTTAAGAAATATTCTCCGATCGGTGAACTGGGAGCATTCGCCCAGCAGTATGTTGAGGCAGCGGCGCAGATTATCGGACACGCTATCTGTGTCTCTGACCGGGATCAGATTATTGCAGTGGCAGGAGCACCTAAGAAGGATTTTATAGGAAAGGTACTTCATAAAGAATTAGAAGAGGCTATTAATGACAGGGAAGCGATTCTGGCACGGAAAGGCGAGAAAAAATATATCCGGATTTTATCAAATAGTGACGAAGAATATTATGGCGAGATCGTGCAGACAATCCTGTGCGAAGGAGATGCCATCGGAGCTGTAATTATTTTAAGCAGAACGGAATCGGAAGTCTTAGGGGAAGCAGAGCAAAAAGCAGCTGTGATTGCTGCCAATTTTCTGGGAAAGCAGATGGAAGGCTGATAAAAAACGTAAAAAAACCGGGGAGAAGCCGGGAAATTTATAGCTTTTCCTTGACAAACATGGAGTATAATTGTATAAATGTATTTAGGCGTTGCCTTATAAAAGGCTAGCAAGACTGACACTTGACACAGAAGTGTAGTAGATTATTATTTATTGTAGAGGAGGATTTTTTCGATGAACAAGACAGAATTAGTCGCAGCTATCGTTGAAAAGACAGAATTATCTAAGAAGGATGCAGAGAAGGCAGTTAAGGCTTTCACAGAGGTTGTAGCAGATGAATTAAAGAAGGGTGAGAAGATCCAGTTAGTTGGATTCGGTACCTTCGAGGTAGCTGACAGACCTGCACGTGAAGGCAGAAATCCTAAGACAGGTGAGACCATGACTATTGCAGCCAGCAAGACTCCTAAGTTCAAGGCTGGTAAGGCATTAAAGGATATGGTAAACGCATAATTTCAAGGATTTGAAATCAAGTTTTTGAGAAGACCACCTATGGGTGGTCTTTTCTCATTTACGCGAGCAACGAGCCAAAGCCCATGCTTGCATGAGGCCTTGGCGACTGCCGCGATAACCGGCGAAGCGGGCTTCGTCTGGTCTGCGAGCAATGAATCAAAATAAGGAAAGGGCAGATATGAGATTAGATAAATATTTAAAAGTATCCAGATTAATTAAAAGAAGAACCGTTGCCAATGATGCCTGTGATGCAGGGCGTGTAATCGTAAATGACAAGGTTGTAAAGGCTTCTTATGATGTAAAGGTTGGAGATGTGATAGTGATCCAGTTCGGAAATAAATCTGTGAAGGTAGAAGTGACACAGGTGGCAGAAACTGTAAAGAAGGAAGAAGCAAAAGAAATGTTCCGGTATCTGTAAGCATAAACGAGAACTCCTTTTCATATATTGCAATGGGAAGGGGGGAGTTCTATGGAGGAACGTGTCAGTGGAAGACCGCAGAAGGTAAGCTTGTTGAACCGGAGTGTGGGAACAATAACCGGAGTTCAGGAAGTTCAGGGGTTTAATGAAACAGAAATCAGTCTGGACACAGATCTGGGGCAGCTTGTGATCAGGGGCACAGGATTGCATGTGACCAGCCTGAACCTGGAAAAGGGCGAAGTGGAAATTGATGGAATGATCGACGCCCTGAATTATGCCAATAAGAAGGAAGCAGCATCAGCCGGAGGTTTATTTGGCAGGCTGTTCCGATAATATATGCCGGTAGAGATACAACAGGAACTACAGGCTTTTCTGATCAGTGCCTTTTGGGGAATGCTGTTGGTAGTATATTATGATTTTTTTCGGATACTTCGGATATTGAAGAAACATGCAGTCTGGATGGTAGCAGTTGAAGATCTTCTATATGGGCTGGCATGCGGATGCGTGATTCTGGCATTTACATACCGATATATGCAGGGACAGGTCCGGATCTATATATTGTTGGGAATGGCTTGCGGAGCCGGTTTATATAACTGGGGAATCAGCCCGTATCTGTGTGGTGCTATCCGGATTCTTTGTAGAAAAGTCAAAATAGCATTGAAAAAGATATCGAAACGAAGTACAATAAGGGATAAGAATCCGGATGCAAAGGAAGGTAAGAATGAGTAGAAAAAATACGGTAAAGCACAACTATCGTAAAGGTGTATTTGTGATTTCAATCGTCCTACTGATTTTATGCGCCGCTCTTTTTGTTAAATATCATTCCTTAAGTAAACAGGCACAGGCGAATGAAGAAGAGATTGCATTATTGGAAGACAAAAAGCAGGATGAGGAGAA
Source organism: Clostridium sp. CAG:632 (assembly GCA_000431515.1). Taxonomy (GTDB): domain Bacteria; phylum Bacillota; class Clostridia; order Lachnospirales; family Lachnospiraceae; genus CAG-632. Next base: position 5,692 of record HF991355.1, read on the forward strand.
TCGGACACAGCAGCTTCAGAAACAGGAGGCATATCAGCAGACAGATGATTTTGTCGAAGAAACTGCCCGCAAGCTGTTAAACCTGGTAAAACCGGGAGATACGACAATTAAACCGAATGAGAAATAAGCCATTGCAAAGGTAGTGTGCAGTGGCTTTTTTACTAGGCGAAAAGAAAGGAATACGGGCATTAAATATGATCCAAATTAAAGATGTTACAAAAGTATACAAGCTGAATCGCAGACAGATGGAAGAACAAAAGACAAAATCAAACAAAAAAGTAGCGGTCAGCCATGTGTCCCTGCAGGCTCAGAATGGTGAAATTTTCGGAATTCTGGGACCGAATGGTGCAGGGAAGACAACACTGCTCCGATGCATCTCTACCTTACTGAATCCGACGGAGGGGACGATTTCGGTTAATGACTGGGATACGGTAAAGGATGGGGAAGAAGTGCGGAGAATAACGGCATTTCTGACGAATGAGGTAAAGCTGGATCCGCATTTCAGCCCGAAATATTTATTCCGCTTTTTTGGCAGGCTGCGTGGAATGACAGATGAACAGATTGAAGCGAGACGCAGGGAATTGTTTGAATATTTTGGAATTACGGAGTTTGAAAATAAAAGGATTGAAGAATTATCTACCGGTATGAAACAGAAAGCATCGATCGCAGTCAGTCTGGTTCATGACCCACAGATCATTATTTTTGACGAACCGACTAATGGTCTGGATATTATTACCGCACGGGCAGTGACTGATTATTTGAAACTGCTGCGGGATCGGGGAAAGCTGGTCATTATATCAACGCATATCATGTCAGAAGCACAGAAACTATGTGATCGTATGGCAATGATCATTCACGGCTCCTGCGTATTTCAGGGAACACTGCAGGAAGCACTGGAGGAGAACCGGGCAGAGGATCTGGAAGATGCATTTTTTGAAATCTATCGCCGGGTGATGGAGGTAGAAGCATGAGAGCAATCGGAATCGTATTCAGGAAAGAACTATATCGTGTATTTTCAGATAAAAAAATGATTTTTGGACTATTTATACTTCCGGCTCTGTTGGTAGTGGGTATGTATGGCCTGATCGGTATTCTGGCAGTATCCATGATGAACGATCAACAGGCACACGAGGCTACGGTCATTGTCAGACATGCACCGGAAAGCTTTCAGACATATCTGGCAGCATATCTGCAGTCGGATGATGCACATAGCTTTTATGAAATAAATGGTACCCGGTATCAGATCACATGGCAGGACAATGCGGAGGCTGATCTGGATGAGCAGACTGCGCTGGCTAAGGAGGCTGAAGCAATGAATACTGCCAAGGATCAGATCTATACGGGAGATCTGGATCTGTTGATCGTATTTCCGGAATCGTTTGAACAGACCGTGGGTGATTATACGGTCGGAGATTCGGTGCCGGATGTGCAGACCTTCTATAATCCGTCTGAGGATTATTCCGATAACGCAAGAAGTGATTTTTTAAACGGAATCCTGGAACCCTATCGCAATCGATTGCTGGAACAGAGGCTGGGATCATTGGATCAGATTAAGATATTTACGGTAGATGAGACGAATGACCATTCCGTGATCCAGAATGATAACCGGGCGCAGGGAAAGACATTGGGCTATGCGATTCCTTATATGATCACGGTGCTTTTGTTTGCAGGTGCTATGAATCTCGGAGCGGATAGCTTTGCCGGAGAAAAGGAACGCGGTACTATTGCAGCGATGCTGGTGACACCGGTGAAGCGGAGTTATATTGTATATGGTAAATTATTTGCCCTGATGGTGTTATCAGGACTCTCTGCACTGGTCTACGGTGGTGCTATGATCTTTGCTATGCCGATGGTATATCGGACGCTGGGAGCAATGACCGGGCAGGAGCTTCGGTTTACACCGGGACAGATGGCGATGCTTCTGGGTCTGATCGTAACCCTTGTATTCTTATATGTGGCACTGATCGCAGTCTGTGCGACGATGGCGAAGAATATGAAAGAGGGAAGCACTTATATCATGCCTGCATATATGGTTGTTATGGTAATCGGAATTTTATCCATGTTCCAGGGAGAAAAAGTGACGACTCTGCAATATCTGATTCCGTTATATGGACCAACGATAGCTCTGAAAAATATATTTACCTGTGATATCACAGGTATGGGATTTGTGATGGCAATATTGTCGAATCTGATCGTGGGTATTTCCTGCGCATTGCTGACAGCCCGGATGTTCCGGAGTGAGAAGATTATGTTTGATGCATAAATAGCTCATTCTGTGGAGAATATTATAGAATCCTTCTGCCATGAAGCGACAGAAATAGAAAGCTTCACATCTTATAATAAGTGTTATGTGATAAAAAACGTCTGAAAATATCATAGAACACTGAGATATGGGTGGGGGTAGAAGGATGAAATGGAAAATAAAACAGGAAAGCAAAAGCAGAGTACAGGAAGAAATCGGTCTTTATTTGCTTGGATTTCTGGCGGCACGTTCAGAAATCGCAGGACTGCATCCGTTTGCGGCAGCGGTATTTGCCGGAAGTTATCTGGCCGGACTTGGTTCCTGGGGGCTTCTGGCTGCGTTGATCCTGGGGATTGCTTCAACCGGAGAGATTGGCTATTGCATAAAGTATGCAGGCATTTTTATTGGAATGATTCTGATCATCAGCTGTATATCCGGTAAGAATCGGACAAAGAATCCGATTCTGGTGGCAGGGATTGCCGGCAGTATGACGCTGGGTATTGGTATTCTTTGGCTATTGACACCTTGGGGGAGCGGACAGGCTGTGTACCTTCCGATTATGGAAGGAGTCGCGGCGGCCGGATTTTCTGTAATTCTGGAACAGGCATTCCAGGTGCTGCATAATCATGAAGATATCATGAGGAGTGAGAATCTGCTCAGTACTCTGACGTTATTGGCAGTTGTGCTCTGGGGGATTCCGTTGCAGGTTTTGCAGTATTTCACTCTGCTTCAGGGAGTGATCTATTATCTGATTCTATATATGGCATATCGGTTTGGCGTAGCATATGGTTCCAGTGTCGGGACGGTCTGTGGTGTGATATTGGCAATCCGTACCCACCGGGTGGAATGGGTGGCAATCTGTGTGATCCTGAGTATGGCTGCCGGATTTCTGGGAGAATTCGGGAAAACGTTGGAAACCGTCGGCTTTCTGGCAATGCTTGGGTTTCTGGGATTTTTTTACTATCCGGAACTCCTGGCAGCAGAGGCACTACGGGGATTGCTGACAGCCGGGATTTTGTTTGTCTGCACACCCAAAACCTATATGACGAAGCGACCGGTGTCCGGCGACCGTAATGATCGGGAAACAGTTCAGTGGGAACGGCAGGCGGTGATCAGGAAACATATCCAGGATATTGCTGCAGTATTTAATAAATTGAGCCGGACATTTTGTCAGCCGGCATATATGCTACAGGAAAATGGACAGGCGGCCGGATATGCGACACCGGTATTTGCCAGACAGATGGGAGAAATCGGAGCCAGTCTTTCACAATTGTCGACCACGATGGAAGAACCTGCAGTATGCAACGGTAAAAATCAGGCACTATTAGTGCAACAGCTGGAGCGACAGAATATCCGGGTACGTCAGGTGACACAGGTACAGGGGATTTACGGAAGAACGGAGATTTATCTTCTGGCAAGGACCCTGCATGGAAGAGTTGTGACGACGAAAGAAATAGCGGAACTGATCAGCCATTGTATGGATGCGCCATACCGGCCGGTCTCATCCAGTCGTATGATCCTGAACCGGGAATATCATGTGGTACAGTTTGAGGAAGATGTTCGTTACCGGTATCTGACCGGTGTGAAACGGATAGCGAAAGACGGACAGGTGGTGTCCGGTGATAACTTTTCGCAGATGGAACTGAAGAACGGTCAGCTTCTTATGCTGCTGGCAGACGGCATGGGAAGCGGTGTAGAGGCTTCCCGGCAAAGCGAGCAGCTGGTAGATCTGCTGGAAGAGATGCTGGAAGCCGGATTCCGGAAAGAGTCGGCAATCGAGCTGTTGAATGAGCTGATTGCAGTTCAGGGACAGGGTGAGCAATTCGCTACTATGGATATGTGTATGCTGGATCTGTATTCCGGGGTCGGTGAGTTCCTGAAGATGGGAGCATCCGCCACATTTATTAAACGTGGAGACTGGATGGAGACCATACAGTCTACGACATTACCGGTGGGAGTGCGGGAGCAAACAGAGATTGACGCGATACGAAAGAAGTTTTACCATGGAGATATGGTCATTATGGTCAGCGATGGTGTGCTGGATGCAATCTTATTTGAGAATAAAGAGGAATGTCTGAAAGAGCTGATTTTAGAAACAGATACAACAAATCCGCAGGAGATGGCGGAAGAATTATTAGAAAAGATACAGGCAATGAGTAAAAATCAGATGCGGGATGATGCCAGTATTCTGGTGCTTGGCATCTGGAGGAAATAAGGGGCAGGAATATGCGGGAAGAAAATTTACTTGCGAAGGTACGGGAGACAATGACACAGTTTCAGATGCTTAATGCAGGAGATACAGTGGTTATAGGTGTATCCGGCGGGCCGGATTCTATATGTCTGCTGGATGTATTGGACCGGTTAACGGAGGAATTCGCCATTCGGTTACAGGTAGTACACGTAAATCATATGCTCCGCCGGGAAGCACAGGAAGAAGAACAATATGTGGAAGAATTCTGCAGGCAGAGGGAGATTCCATGCAGGATTTTTCATAAAAATATAAAAGCATATGCAGCGGAGAAAGGCTGGTCGATCGAAGAAGCCGGCAGAAACTATCGTTATGCATGTTTTGAGCAGGTATTGAAGCAGATAGAAGGCAACGGGCGGATTGCAGTCGCACATCATCAGAATGACTGCGCGGAAACCATGTTGTTTCATATCATACGGGGAACCGGAATGAAGGGAATGGCAGGAATACCGGCGGTCCGGGGGAGCGTTATCCGTCCGTTGATCCGGGTAAGCAGGCAGGAGATCCTTCAATATCTGGAGGAGCACAGTCTGCGGTATTATATAGATGCATCCAATGCGTCTGATGATTACTCGAGAAACCGTATCCGGAATCAGGTGCTTCCGATATTGGAGACAGTGAATACACAAGCTGTTATGCATATAGCGAATGCAACCGAAGCGGCAGAAGAATATTGGAGATATGTAGAAACGGAGGCGGAGAAAGCGGAATCGGATTGTGTGAGGAACCTGGAGGATGGGGTACTGTTGTTGGAACAATCATTCCGGGCGCATGCGGTTCTTTTACAGAAGCATCTGATCTATAGAGCCATGTATCGTGTAAGCGGAACAGCAAAGAATCTGGAACAGGTTCACGTGGAACAGATCCGGTATCTCTTTGAACGACAGACAGGAAAGCGCATCTCCCTGCCGTATAATATGGTGGCATTCCGGACCTATGACGGAGTCCGGATTACAACAGAGATACATCCTGTAAAAACAGGAGAAGGAGAGGAAATGGAGCCGGTTCCCGTCAGAGTTCCGGGAGAGACGAGAATCCCCGGAATCGGAAGCCTTTTCTGCCGGCAAATGTCTATGCAAAGCGACATAGAAATTTCCAAAAAACGCTATACTAAATTATTAGATTATGATAAAATATGTGGAGCTTTATCGATACGAATGCCGCAGACCGGAGATTATCTGGTCGCAGATATGCAGGGAAGGCACAAGAAGCTTGCAAGGTATTTTATAGATAATAAAATCCCGCAGGATAAACGTGCAACGATACCGGTACTGGCATCCGGGCATCAGGTATACTGGATCATCGGCATGCGGATCAGTGAGGATGTAAAAGTGACGGAAGAGACCAGACAGCTTTTACAGATTGAATTTCAATTCGAAGGAGAAAGAAATGGATAAAATATCAGTTTTTATTTCAGAGGAAGCACTGGAAACCAGAATACAGGAGATGGCAGATAAGATTAACCGGGATTATGCGGGAAAGACTGTACATCTGATTGGAATTTTGAAAGGAAGTGTGTTTTTTGTCTGTGAATTGGCAAAACGACTGACGATTCCGGCAACTCTGGATTTTATGTCTGTATCCAGCTATGGTTCCGAGACGAAAACGAGTGGCCGCGTGAAGATCAGTAAGGATCTGGATGAATCAATCGAAGGCCGTCATGTGATCGTAGTAGAGGATATTATTGATTCGGGGAATACATTGAGTTATCTTCTCCGCATTCTTTCAGAACGTCAGCCGGAGAGCATTCGGTTGATCACATTGTTGAACAAACCTGACCGCAGAGAAAAAGAGGTTGAGGTTGATGACAGCGGATTCGTAATTCCGGATGTATTTGTTGTCGGATACGGATTGGATTATGCTCAAAAATACAGAAATCTTCCATACATCGGAGTTGTGGAAGTATAGAAAGGAGAAGCAATGAATAAGAATGGATCATTGCGTGGAATTATATGGTTCCTGCTTTTAATGGGGCTGATCGTGCTGGGATATACGTATTATATGAATTCCAGACCATTGAATCTGAGTGATTACAGTCTGACGGAATTCTGGCAGGATGTTGATGCAGGTGAAGTAACGGCGGTTACGGTAGAACAGAATGCGGAGATCCCGACAGGTGTTATTACAGCGATCAGAGAGGATGATACGCAGAATGAGTTATATGCAACAGATGTAAATGCGGTGATTAATGAATTACAGGAGAAAGCACCGGATGTAAATATATCGGTTGCGGATGTTACCAGAGAGAATTCCTTTATGAAATTCTTGCCGTATGCGATTCTTGCGATTGTAGTCATTGTACTGATCTTCAGTATGATGATGGCTATGCAGAATGCAGCCGGCGGCGGAAGCAAGATGATGGACTTTGGCAAAAGTCCGGCAAAAGCGAAAGTAGAATTCCGCCATGGGACTGACTTTACCAATGTAGCAGGTTTGGAAGAAGAGAAACAGGAACTGGAGGAAATCGTTGATTTCCTGAAGGATCCGGGCAAATATAAAGAACTGGGAGCGAGAATCCCGAAGGGAGTTCTTCTGGTAGGTCCTCCGGGAACGGGTAAAACATTGCTTGCAAAGGCGATTTCCGGAGAGGCAGAGGTACCGTTCTTAAGTATCTCGGGTTCTGATTTCGTGGAAATGTTTGTCGGTGTTGGTGCTTCCAGAGTGCGTGACCTGTTCCTGAATGCACGGAAGCTGGCACCGTGTATTGTATTTATTGATGAGATTGATGCGGTAGCCAGAAAACGGGGCTCCGGTCTGGGCGGCGGACATGATGAGAGGGAACAGACCCTGAATCAGCTGCTGGTAGAAATGGATGGCTTTGGATTGAATGAAGGCATTATCGTGTTGGCGGCAACGAACCGTGTGGATATTCTTGATCCTGCAATTCTGAGACCGGGACGATTTGACCGTAAGGTATTTGTCGGTAAACCGGATGTAAAGGGAAGAGAAGAGATTCTGAAAGTGCATACGAGAAATAAACCGGTTGGTGATGATGTAAATCTTCATGAAGTGGCAAGAACTACTTCCGGCTTTGCGGGAGCAGACTTGGAAAATCTGATGAATGAGGCGGCGATCCAGGCAGCAAAGCAGAATCAGAAATATATTGAAAAAAAGAACATCGATGCTGCGTTTATTAAGGTTGGTGTCGGTACAGAAAAGAAGAGCCGGCTGATTCCGGAGAAGACAAGAGAGATTACAGCATATCATGAGTCCGGACATGCGATCCTTTATCATTTACTGCCGGATGTGGGACCGGTTTATGCAGTATCTATCATCCCTACCGGCGAGGGCGCAGCGGGTTATACTATGCGTCTGCCAAATAACGATAATGAGTTTACGACAAAGGGCATGATGCTGCAGGATATCATGGTAGACTTTGGTGGAAGGATTGCAGAGGAATTGATCTGTGAGGATATTACAACCGGTGCATCCCAGGATATTAAAGTGGCAACGCAGACGGCCCGCGCAATGGTAACCAAGTATGGCATGTCAGAGCAGCTGGGACTGATTAATTATGAAAGCTCCGATGAAGAGGAAGTATTCCTTGGCAGAGATCTGGGACATGCGAAGAATTTCAGCGAGGAAACGGCAAAGCAGATCGATGTGGAAGTGAAAAGGATCATGGACGAGTGCTATCAGAAAGCAAAGAATATTCTGGTAGAAAATATGGATGTCCTACATCGTTGTGCAAAGTTATTGTTAGAGAAGGACCGTATCGATCAAAAAGAGTTTGAACAGTTGTTTGAGGCTGTCGAAACTGCCGGAAATGAGCCGGAAAATGGGGATGTATAACAAATTGCTAATTTCCATAAAGCGAATTATCTATTTTGCCATTGCGATTTGCAGGAGTTAGAAGAAATCATCGTTTTTTTGCACAAAAGAAGTGTGAAAATTAAAAATTGTTTGTGAACACTTTTTAAGGGGATTTGTTATAATAAACTTGTAACCCCCCCAATACATTATATAGTTTTTGCTACACCCATAAGTAACAAAAATACCTTCTCCAAAAGGGACAGTCGTTCGGTGACTGTCCCTTTTACTTGTGTAAAGGAGGAACGGGAAGTTTTTCTCAGATTGTGTGGATTGCCTGGAATAACGACGAAAATAGATGGGGAAAGATGGATTTTGGATAAATTCTTCGTGTACAAATTGGGAAATATATATTAAAATAAGAGAGGAATTATTTCCAGGGAGGAAGTTATATGGATATTAAGGCGAATTTCAGCCATTTGTCAGTGACAGAGAAGATCTTTCGATATACATTTTCAACGAAACCGGCGCTGAATCTGGGCGCATTGTTTAGTGATGGTACGGAGTTTTATCGTTCTCCGGAGGAACCGTTGATCGGAGATGATCTGCGTATTCGTTTCCGGACAGGGATGGATAATGTTGGTCAGGTATTTTTGGTATGGAATCAGGAACGTTATGAGATGAAAAAAGGATTTTCAGATCAGATGTTTGATTATTATGAGTATACTATTTTAGATCTGCCGGATCAGATGTGTGACTATTATTTTGAAATCAGAGTCGGACGGATCACCTGTTTTTATAATAAAATCGGAGCGGCAAAAGACTTAAATGCATATTATAATTTCCAGATTGCACCGGGATTTGTAACTCCGGAGTGGGCCAAAGGTGCAGTCTTTTATCAGATTTTCGTGGAACGTTTCTGCAATGGCGATGAGAGCAATGATGTATTGGATAATGAATATAGTTACATCGGAGATGGAACCCGACAGATTAAGGATTGGGGAAAGTATCCGGATGCAATGGATGTGCGGTGCTTTTACGGTGGTGACTTGCAGGGTGTTATGAACAAACTGGATTATCTGCAGGATCTGGGCGTAGATGTAATCTATCTGAATCCTATTTTTGTATCACCGTCGAACCATAAGTATGACAGTCAGGATTATGATTATGTGGATCCCCATTTTGGGCGAATCGTTAAGGATGAAGGGGAGTGCCTGAGTTATGGTCAGGCACCCAATAAAGAAGCAACCAGATATATCACAAGAGTGACCGATAAGGAGAATCTCGAAGCCAGTAATCAACTTTTCATTGAGTTGGTAGAAGAAGTGCATAAACGCGGTATGAAGATTATCCTGGACGGCGTGTTCAACCATTGTGGTTCCTTTAACAAGTGGCTGGATAGGGAATGCATTTACGAGAATCAGAAGGGGTATGAAAAGGGAGCTTATATTGACGCAGACAGTCCATACCGTAGTTTCTTCAAGTTCCATGATGAGTATCAGTGGCCGTATAATGGGACCTATGATGGATGGTGGGGGCATGATACCCTGCCGAAGCTGAATTATGAGGATTCACCGAAGTTATATGAGTATATTATGAATATTGCAAAGAAATGGGTATCCCCGCCGTTTAATGCAGACGGATGGCGGCTGGATGTAGCGGCAGATCTGGGACATAGTCCGGAATATAACCATAAATTCTGGAGAGATTTCCGCAGGAATGTAAAGGAAGCGAATCCGGATGCCATCATTCTGGCAGAGCATTATGGAGATCCGAAGGACTGGTTATTAGGCGATCAGTGGGATACAGTCATGAATTATGATGCATTTATGGAACCGATCACCTGGTTCCTGACAGGTGTTGAAAAACATAGCGACGAGTTCAGAGGAGATTTGTTGGGTAATCCGGATGCATTTATCGGTGCACTCAGACATCATATGTCGCGATTCCATCACCAGTCGCTTTATATAGCAATGAATGAATTGTCAAATCATGACCATTCAAGATTTTTGACAAGAACGAATCGTATGGTAGGACGGACACATACCCTGGGACCGGAGGCAGCCGGTCAGAATATCAATAAGGGTGTTTTTCGGGAGGCGGTTGTGTTTCAGATGACGTGGCCGGGTGCACCGACGATTTATTATGGTGATGAAGCCGGTGTCTGTGGATGGACGGATCCGGATAACCGGAGAACGTATCCATGGGGACATGAGGATCAGGAATTAATTCAGTTCCATAAGGATATTATCCGGATCCATAAGGAAAATTCAGCACTGATGAAAGGATCGTATCGTTTCCTGCACGGTTCGCATAAGGTCGTGGCATATGGACGATTTGATGAAAATAATAAAGTGATCGTGATCCTGAATATTAATTATGAGGATATAGATCTGAAGTTCAGTGTGGCAGAGCTTGGAATCCCGAATAATACCGTGCTGACTCAGGTGATGCTGACAACAGAAGAAGGTTATTTACTGGATCCGATTGCATATCGGGTAACGGATAACCGATTGTTTATCCGGGTTCCAAAGATCTCGGCAACGGTATTACGGGTTAATTTGTAAGATGTTCGAGAGCATCAAGGATAACGGAACGCAATAAAATAAAA
>HF991356.1:0-2738 GCA_000431515.1 Clostridium sp. CAG:632
TCAATGCCGGTGTTCTGGAGCTTGCAGGCAGTCCCTGCGGCTTCGAACTTACACTGGAGACCAATTGTCCGTATGGCTATCAGCCGGTGCATATTATCCGAAGCATTTCCGCAGATGCACCTGCTCTGACGCTTCAGGACCCTTCATCCCGCGTAGGCTCCAGTCCTGTCAATCTGTTCCTGCTGTATCAGGGCGAGGAGAATCAGACGCTGGAGATTGAGAACTCCTTTGACCATCGAAAGACCCGCATTACCGGCTGTCATTCCGGCGAGATGCTGCAGCTGACAGAGCTGCATACCATCTCCTCCTCCATACGGCAGAATGAGATTGCCAATGCTTTTAACTATGTATTTCCGGCTGTCTCTAACACACTGGGACAGCGTACCAATGTATTCACCTTCTCCCAGCCCTGTCAGGTAGAGCTGGATTATAAAGCTTACAGAAAGGTGGGATTCTGATGCCAATGAATATTTCCTATGACAATCTGGAGCAGATGGCACCCCCGACCCTGCTGCTCTGCCGCCGGGACCGGACCGTACTCGGTGCCCTTTATCCGGTCACGGATCTGACGGTCACCTGGAATCTGGACACCTGTCAGGAGCTGAGCTTCCGGGTATATAAGGAGCTTTTACCCGATACCCTCTGGAATGGACTTGATCAGTTCAAGCTCCTCTATATCCCAGAGTTTGCAGAATATTATGATCTGGATGTCGCTGTTTCCGAGACTGAGCAATCCGTCAAGACGATCACCGGCAAGTCTCTTTGTGAGGCAGAGCTGTCCCAAATCGTCCTGTATGATATCGAGATCAATACCGAATCCGATATCAGCCGGGAGGATTATACGGTGGCTCCGGTTTATGATCCGGAGCATCCGGCAGACTCCCTGCTGCTCCGGATTCTGAACAAGGCACCTCATTACTCTGTCGGTGAAGTCGATGCAGTGCTTGCCGGCCAGGTGCGTCCATTCAGCATTCATGGGAAGGATATCTATGCCTTCCTGACGGAGGAGCTGGCCAGGGAGTTGGACTGTCTGGTGTGCTTCGACTCGGTTCACCGGCGGATCAGCCTCTATTCCGCTGATTCTTATGGCAAGGATACATCCGTATTCGTAGATCGTGAGAACCTGGCGACCTCCATCTCCCTGAATCTGGAGAAAGACTCTGTAAAGAACACCTATCGGATACAGGGTGGGGATGATTCCATGACGGCTGCCGTTGCCGCCTGTAATCCAAACGGCACGAACTATATCTATCATTTCTCGGATACCATGCGTCGGAATATGTCGGATACACTGTCACATAGTCTGACCATCTATCAGGAGCTATATGAATCCAGACAGCAGGAATATGCTGACAATATGCACGCTCTGTATGCTTCGATTGAGACTACGCTCTATCTGACCTCCGGCATGATGCCGAAGGAGACTCTGCCGGATACTTCAGCCGCTGCAGAGCTGGCGAAGCTTACTGCGAAAACGATCGGAACCATCTCCGTCCAGCGTCTGTCGACTGCAAGTACTACAACTGTTACCAATGCAGTCCTTGCCATGGCTAAAACCCTGCTGGCTCCCGGCTATCTGGTAACCGCTCCCGAAGCGAACTATTCTGCTGCTACCCATACATGGGTCGGCCGGTTCTGTGTCACTGCTTCTGCTGCCGGGTCTCAGACATCCACCTCTCATACATCCGATTCTAAAAGTACTACAGATACTGCCGAGAACAAGTCTGCGATCACCCTGCCTGTAGATGAGAATTACCTGAACTACACAAAGCAGCGGATCTGGAAAAGTCTGAACCAGTATCAGGTCAAGTCGGAAACCACCTATGATTACACCCTCTACGGCCTGAATCCGCTGATCAACTTTCTGGATGCCTACCAGGCATGTCTGGATATTCTGATAGAGATGGGTGCTGCGGATGCTGATCCAAACCTTGGTCTGTCAGACCTTTATGCCTTCTATTATCAGAAGCGGTTGCTGGTCAGTCATGAGATTCAGGTGCGGGAAGGCCAGCTGAAGAAAACGCAGGCTAAGACAGATACCTACCTGAATATCCGGAATTCTATTCAGAAAGCACTGGATCTCCGTGACTTTCTGGAGAAACGGTCTGTATGGGAAGAATTCTGCTCCTTCCGGCGTGAGGAAAGCTATCAGAATGATAATTATATCTCAGACGGCCTGAATGATGCAGAACTGTTTAAGAATGCACAGGACCTGATGGATACCGCGGAGGCAGAGCTTATACAGGCTTCCGAGCCTGCAATTACGATGGATGCTTCCCTCAATAATCTGCTTGCGATCCCGGAGTTCCGTCCTCTGGTTGGACAGTTCCGGCTGGGGAACTGGATTCGTCTGGCATGTGACGGTCATATCTACAAGCTCCGCCTCTCTTCCTGCACCTTGAACTATGCCGATCTGTCAACGATTTCCGTTACCTTCTCCAATGCTGTTTCTCTGTCATCCGGGATTCGCACCATCCGGCAGACCCTGTCTGACATAAAGCAGCGCCGTCTCAGGCAGAGTCATGTCTCTTCTGCTGCAGGCTCTACTGCGAATTCTGAGCCGGCCGATACCAGTCCGAACTATGATCCTGCGTCAGATGCCACCCGGAATGTCACCTATCACAGTAACTGCCTGCTGGGTCGGAGCTATGACCCGGATCTCGGGGCTTACTCTGATGCACAGCTTAAGATTATCGGCAATTCTATTGTCTTTACCACTGACAACTGGGCGACCACCC
>HF991356.1:2743-3417 GCA_000431515.1 Clostridium sp. CAG:632
TGCCACTGACAACTGGGCGACCCCCCAGACCCTGATCGGCTATCACTCCTTACGGGATGACAGCACTTCCGGCAGCGAGTCGGGAGCCGGTTCCCGGATCTATGGTCTGAATCCGGCCTTGTTCCCCGGGGACTCCTCTGCTACGATTCAGGAGCTGCAGACTGAACTGAATACTTTACGCACAGAGCTGAATGCCCTGAAGAATGGTTCGACCCAGTAACATCCATGCCACTCTGAATACAATATTATAAGAAGAAAGGATTACATTATGGAAAACAAACAATATATTTCAATTGATATTATGAATCAACATACACTCGACCATCCCTATGCGAAGCAGTATGATACCGGACGAGAGCTGATCTTCTCCGTAACGGAGAATGGCTGTGCCTTTGATCTGACCGGCTGTACTGCCCGGAGCGGGATTCATAAACCCGACCACACCCCGGGGTCGGACCACACCGTGGTATTCAATGACGGCAGGATCTCCGGGAATCAGGTAACTATCCTCATGACAGAGCAGATGACTGCTGTAGCCGGACATCAGATTCCATTCGAGCTGATGCTGTCTGACCGGGAGAAGGTCTTCCAGACATTTACCGGCTACATGGTCATCGAGCCATCGGTCATCCCGCAGGATGCCATTGTCAGTACCGATGAGTTTCAGGCTCTAA
>HF991357.1:0-9018 GCA_000431515.1 Clostridium sp. CAG:632
AGTAATGGGATACATTGCCGCCAATATGGTCGCAAATCTTCTGGGACTGGGTTGGGCGGCTACACCGACCGGTTTGCAGGCGATGAAGGAGCTACAGCGGATTCATCGGGAGACCTGCCGGGTGACAGGAGGAGATCCGAATGTAGCGAGCGATGAAATGTGTCTCTTTATGGTGATCAATATCTCGTCTCTTCAATTAATCCCGATCAACATGATAGCATATCGCTCCCAATACGGTTCGGTGCATCCGGGAGCCATTATTCTGCCGGGCATGATCGCAACGTTTGTCTCAACACTGGCAGGTGTGTTGTATGGTCTCTGGCGCTGCAGGAGAGGAGGCAGGAAATGAGTCTGATGGGTATCATTTCCATGGTTTCCAACTTCCTGATACCGCTGGTGATTTTCTATATTGTCGGTTATGGGATTCTGAATCGTGAGAAGGTATATGACATATTTATCCGGGGTGTGAAGGATGGATTCCGGATTGTGGTGGATATTGCTCCGACACTGGTGGGACTGATGGTTGCGGTCGGAATCATACGGACATCCGGTGCATTGAATATGCTGGCGAAGCTTCTTGCTCCGGTGGGAGAGTTTTTTCGGATTCCGGCGGAGGTGCTGCCGCTGATTCTGGTGCGGATGTTTTCCACCTCGGCGGCGAATGGACTGGTATTTGATCTGTTTAAAGAGTTTGGGACCGATTCGCAGATTGGGCTGCTGGCATCCATAGTCATGAGCTGTACGGAGAGCATTTTCTATATTATGTCGGTATATTTTCTGGCAGTCGGCATTAAGAAAACCGGATGGACGCTGGTCGGCGGACTGATCGCGACTCTGGCCGGAATCGTAGCGAGTGTGGTAATAAGTACCTTGTTATTCCCGTAGGGATTTGTTATGATGATATATATATTACGGATACGAGGAGGTTACAAATGGACGGCAGCTTTTTTTCAGAGGATGATCTGGCAGGATTATTCAGCGAGTTAGATGAACAGGCAATCGAAGAAGAAATTGATCAGATGGCAGATCGGGAGACCGATGCCTCTTATCAGAGATTTAAAGAAATTATCGAAAAACATCGGTCAGAATAGCTAATTTTTTATAATTGTCGCTTCTGTATAGACCTAAAATCTTTCAAAATATTATATTATAATCTATATGAATCAAAAGAGAACAAGTGGGAGAGTGCAGAAGCGATGACAGAGATGGATTTAATCATGGATGAATATTTACAGGAGCATTTTGTAAATAATCCGGAAAGAAGCTTTAAGCGATATGTTGAACATCGAATTAATGATTTGATTATGTCCGGAGAGTTTGAACACCCCTATAATATTTATAAACGCGGAAATATTGACCGGCGGGTACATAGTAAGCTGAAAAAGGTCGGAGACCGATATCGACCGACCAAGGCGATCGCACTGGCATATTGTATTGCGCTGGGCTTGACAGAAGAAGAAGCGGAAGATTTATTATATCTGGCAGGTTATCATTTTGAGGATGCCTGTTTGAATGATCAGATTGTGAAATGTTGTCTAGAGCAGCAGGTATATTCCGCATCCGTGGTTAATACGTATATTTATCGGTTTTCAGAGGTATATGGGATGAAGCCGACACTGGTAGGCTCATTTCCGCGAGAAGCATGAAATGATAATTGTAACGGATAAATTAAAGGAGCAGGCATTCATGCAACTGCTCCTTTTCTAAATGAATTTATAATCCACTATTTAACGGTCTCAATATATCGATCAACCTGTGTCCGCAAGGTATCGAAATCACACGGACCGGTTTCCAGAATGACTTTATGATAGGCTACCTCGTCGAAATCCGCACCGAGCTTCTCTTCGGCATAGTCCCGCAGTTCAACGAATTCCAGATAACCGATGAAGTACTGAGGATAATATCCCGGCTCTTCGATCATCATATCATATAAGCCCTGTGCGGCATCACCGTTAAATCCGTTATCATCCATATAGCTTGCCAGCTCATCTACAGTATAACCGTAATAGTTTACATAGATGTCCGCCAGACAGGAGAATGCAATGTTCTGCAGAGTGCCTGCGATATACATTTCACGTACATAATCACTGTCATAATTCTCATAGGTGACCAAATTGTAGGAACGCATCTCGACATACATGGCCCAGCCCTCATCATAGCCGAGGAAGCTTAGGGCATCCCGGACCGGATAAGGATCCGTGGACAGGAAATACGTCATCTGGTAAAGATGTCCCGGATATCCCTCATGTGCATAGGTGGCAGATAAGCCGCCGGCACCGCCATTGTCTTTGCTTCGGTTTACCTGGATCACATTGTCGGTATAATCATCAATGCAAGGGGTTACACAGAATGCGGGAGATAAAATATCCGCAATGGATGGATCGATATCACTGATCTTATAGTTGACCTCCGGTGGAGTCGGATAAGAACCGTCCATTTCCTGCTTGTAATACTCTAAGAAGCTATGCGGATCGGATAATCCCTCTACTACGAAGTTCTCATCTCCGAAATATTCCATATATACATCCGGCGCATTCACATATACATCATAAAGCATCGTGGTGGAGTCATCCAGCACCTGATTCAGAACCGTTACCATTTCCTTAACGGATTTGGAAGAACCGGTCTTATGCGCCAGAATATACTCATAATATTCTTTTCCACCTTCATAATTGCAGATACCGCCCAGATCCTTGCCCTTGCCCTTCAGACCGTTCAGCTCATCGATCATGTTCTCATAGGCAGGAATCACAGTATTCAGAACGGAGTTTTTGTTTTGGTCCTTATAGGAGCTTTTTTCGGTTTCGGTTAAGAAATCCAGCTCATCGATCCGGTTATCAAAGGTGGTGATCAGATAATTGTCCTCGCGATGTGCCAGGAACTCATTACACTGCTCGACCGCATCATCAATGGCACCGTCGGACATACCGTATCCGTTATCGGTACGGTACTTTTCATAGTCCACACAGTACTCAAAATAATCATCCAGAAGCTCCATCAGGGCCAGGTAATCGTCCACATCTTCTTTGGAGTAGAATTCATATAGGGACATATTAAGCGGCATATTGCTCTGTACGCCGGTGACCTGACCGAAAATCGTTCCCTCGTACTTGCAGTCCCGTACGGATAATTCCTGTTCCATATAATGATACAGGACATCATAGGTCAGCTGCTGCTTGGCATCCAGCTTCTTATAATTATAGGACTTTAATTCCTGAAAGGTGCCATCCAGATCATCCCAGTCGGAATCCATGTTTGCAAAGTCGCGGTCATCCAGATCGCCGAGCGTTGGCTCCGGATCCTCGATGCCATACCCCTCCGGATCCTTTAAGGTGAAATGGAGATTCAGGGTATTTGAGGTGACTTCCTCTGTAAATAAATCCTCCAGAAATGCATCAAACTCGGCATCGGGTGCTGTGGCAACCGAGGAATCGGTACATCCGGAAGCGGTAAACAGCAGCACTGCACTTAAGGCAACGGCTGTAATTCGTTTCGAAATAGTATGTAGATTCATATAAACTCCTTCTATGCTTGTGTTTTACATAAAATAACCTATCTTAATTATACGCATAGCATTGGGAAAAAACAACTAAAAATAGAGAAGAAAATAGAGAAGAAGTAGCGGAATCGGTGGAATTTTCACCTGGATTTTGGTATACTGACAAGTAGCAGAAAGGAGCATATGTGTATGGAATATCCGCATATGCAGGTATAAGAAGTAAGGAGGATGTTAAGGTATGGGATTTTTAACAGGCAAAACAGCAATCATTACCGGTGGCGGACGTGCAGTTTTAAGTGACGGCGGATGCGGTTCGATCGGCTACGGAATCGCGACGGCATATGCGAAAGAAGGTGCGAACCTTGTTATCACAGGACGGAATGTGAAGAAGCTCGAGGATGCAAAGGAAGAACTGGAGCGTCTGTACGGAATCAAGGTGCTGGCAGTGCAGGCAGACATTGAGGCAGGTGCGGACAATGAAGCAGTGGTTGCCAATGTGGTAAAACAGACCGTGGATACATTCGGAAGAATCGATGTGCTGATCAATAATGCACAGGCATCTGCATCCGGTGTACCGCTGGCAGAGCATACGACCGACCAGTTTAATCTGGCAATGTACTCCGGCTTATATGCAGCTTTTTATTACATGAAGGCATGCTATCCATATTTAAAGGAGCAGAAGGGCTCGGTGATCAATTTCGCATCCGGTGCCGGTCTGTTCGGTAATTTCGGACAATGTGCATACGCAGCAGCGAAGGAAGGCATTCGTGGTCTGACCAGAGTAGCGGCAACCGAGTGGGCCAAGGACGGAGTCAATGTAAATATTATCTGCCCGCTGGCATGGACCTCGCAGCTGGAGCAGTTCCGGAATGCATATCCGGATGCATTTGAGAAGAACGTACACACGCCTCCGATGGGACATTTCGGAGATGCTGAACTGGAGATCGGAAGAGTCTGTGTACAGCTGGCATCCCCGGATTTCAAGTATATGACGGGTGAGACAATTACACTGGAAGGCGGCTTAGGACAGAGACCATGATGACATTAGTAGTAGGTGCGGGAGCAATTGGAATTGCGATCGCAACATTTTTAAGAAGTCAGGATGTGCAGGTAGACATTCTGGCGCGGGGAAAGACCCTGCAGGCGATTCGTGAGAACGGGATCGGCAGGAATGGACTGTTTGGCGAGTACAGCTGTCCGGCGGGAGATGTCGGAGCGTATGAGTCTTATGAAGAACTTCCTTCTGATGCATATGATTATGTGATCATCAGTACAAAGACGATGGCCAATCCGGAAGTGAGTAAAGAGTTGTGGGCTCACCGGGAGTGTCTGAAGGAGAACGGCAGGCTTGTGATCATGCAGAACGGCTGGGGGAATGATGTTCCGTATCTGGAATATTTCCCGAAGGAGCAGGTATATAATGCCAGAGTGATTACCGGATTTTTAAGACCGGAGCCGAATATCAGTCACATCACGGTGCATACGGCACCGATCCTGCTGGGTTCCCTGCACGGATGTGATAACAGCTGCATGGAGCCACTGGCACATGCATTGGACACGGCAGGGATGCCGACGCAGGTAACAGAGGATGTCGGTAAGTTCCTGTGGGCAAAGATGCTTTACAACACGACTCTGAATCCGCTGGGAGCGATTCTTGGAGTGAACTACGGAAAGCTGATGGAGTCGGAATCCTCCAGAGCCATTATGGACCAGCTGATCGATGAGACCTATGCGGTTATGGATGCAGCAGGCTACACGACTAATTGGGCAACGGCCGGAGAATATAAGCAGGTATTTTATGAGAAGCTGATACCGGATACCTATTATCACCGGGCATCCACACTGCAGGATATCGAGAAGAAGCAGAAGACGGAAATCGATACGTTAAATGGTCGTATTGTGGACCTGGCAAAGGAGTATGGAGTGCCGGTTCCGGGACATGCCATGATTGTCCGGCTGATTCACAGCATGGAAGATAATTTCTAGTAGAATGCTTGACAGTTGAGAGGCGGATAGGTATACTTAAAGATAGTTTTGTTAGGTTATACGCGAGAAAAAGAAGAGTACATGAGAAGGACACTGACAGAGGCTCTGAGTAGCTGTGAACAGAGAGTGGAGTCCTTATGGAAGATGGTCTTGGAGTGATTTATATCCGTCTTTAAGATGACTTGAGCAGAAGGCCGAAACGCCGGACAGGAATCTTAAGGGCGGGTTTTCTGATTGGAAGAGAAATAGAATGCAGGAGGAGCAGAAATGGCAAAGAAACCTTATTACATCACAACTGCGATTGCCTATACATCAGGCAAGCCGCACATTGGAAACACGTATGAAATCGTACTGGCAGACAGTATTGCGCGGTACAAGAGATTTTTAGGCTATGATGTACGGTTCCAGACCGGTACCGATGAGCATGGTCAGAAGATCGAGCTGAAGGCAGCAGAAGCAGGCGTTACCCCGAAGGAGTTCGTAGACAAGACTGCCGGTGAGATCAAGAGAATCTGGGATCTGATGAATACTTCCTATGATAAGTTCATTCGTACTACCGATGAGGATCATGAGAAGCAGGTTCAGAAGATTTTTAAGAAATTATATGAAAAAGGTGATATTTATAAAGGTGAGTATGAGGGTATGTATTGTACACCTTGTGAGTCTTTCTTTACCAGCTCCCAGTTGATCGACGGCAAGTGTCCGGACTGTGGCAGAGAGTGCCAGCCGGCGAAGGAAGAGGCATACTTCTTTAAACTCAGCAAATACACCGACAAGCTGATCCAGCACATTAACGCTCATCCGGAGTTCATTCAGCCAGAGGCAAGAAAGAACGAGATGATGAATAACTTCCTGCTTCCGGGACTGCAGGATCTGTGTGTATCTAGAACCTCCTTTAAGTGGGGCATCCCGGTTGATTTTGATGACAAGCATGTCATTTATGTATGGATCGATGCATTAACGAACTACATTACCGGCCTTGGCTATGATGTAGACGGCAACAGTGATCCGTTATTTAAGAAGTACTGGCCGGCAGATCTGCATCTGATCGGAAAGGATATTTTACGATTCCATACCATTTACTGGCCAATCATGCTGATGGCATTAGACCTTCCGCTTCCGAAGCAGGTATTCGGTCATCCATGGCTGATCCAGAGTGACGGAAAGATGAGCAAGTCCAAGGGAAATGTGATCTATGCAGATGATCTGGTAGATATGTTTGGTGTTGATGCAGTCCGCTATTTCCTGCTTCATGAGATGCCGTTTGAGAATGATGGTGTGATCTCATGGGAGCTGATCGTAGAGCGTATGAACTCTGATCTGGCCAATACGTTAGGAAATCTGGTGAACCGGACCATTTCCATGTCCAATAAATACTTCGGCGGTATCGTTTACAATTCAGAGGTTTCAGAACCGGTAGACGAGGAGCTGAAGAAGCTGGCACTGGAGACTCCGTTAAAGGTAACAAAGGCAATGGAGAAGCTTCGGGTTGCAGATGCGATTACAGAGATATTCACACTCTTTAAGAGATGTAACAAATACATTGATGAGACCATGCCTTGGGTACTGGCAAAGGATGAGGCATCCCGTGGCAGACTGGAGACCGTTCTTTACAATCTGGTTGAGAGTATCACCATTGGTGCTGTATTGTTAAAGTCCTTCATGCCGGAGACTGCAGAGAAGATCTTAAAGCAGTTAAATACAACCGATCGTGAGTGCGATCAGCTGGGAAGCTTTGGTATGTATCCGAATAACAATAAGGTAACCGAGAATCCGGAGATTTTATTTGCCCGTTTGGATGTGAATGAGGTTCTGGAGGAGCTGGAGCGCCGGAAGGAAGAAGCGAAATTAAATCAGTACGGTCCAGGCATTGATGTTGAGCAGAAGGAAGAGATCGACATTGATCTGTTTGACAAGGTACAGTTACGGATGGGACAGATCATTGCCTGTGAAGAGGTAAAGAAGTCCAAGAAGCTGTTATGCTCACAGGTTAAGATCGGCAGCGAGATCCGTCAGATCGTATCCGGTATCAAGTCACAGTACTCACCGGAAGAGATGGTAGGTAAGAAGGTCGTTGTAGTAACGAACTTAAAGCCGGCAACACTGGCAGGAGTAAAATCAGAGGGCATGCTTCTGTGTGCAGAGGATGAGAACGGAAATCTTTCTCTGCTGACATCCGAGAAGGAGATGCCGCACGGAGCAGAGATCCGTTAACAGAATTTGAAGAAAGGAATGACCGCATATCAGGAATGGTGTGCGGTCATTTATAAAACCGGTAGAAAAGCAGGAGATAAAGGTTATGTGGCAGTATTTACAATATGTATTATCCGCAGCACTTACGCTGGGATTTGTGACGATCGGGATCATCAGTTGTGTGGTTTTGCACCGGCAGAAGGGCATTCTGGTGGAAAGCCGGCTGGGACAATCCAGCAGTGTATCGGAGATCATCAATGTCAATGTGGCGCTGGTGGGAATCGCCATGTCTGTCTGGTTCCGGTATTACATATTTGTGCCACCGCTCCTGATGTATATCTTCTTTATTGTCATAACGACTCGAATCCGCAGTGGACTTTCCGAAGAAGGCATGTTTGTGGGATTAACTTTTATTGACTGGGAGCATATTGAAGGTTATAAATTCGTAAATGACAACATAAATACAATAAAGGTGAAGCTGCGCGCCAATAAGCGTCAGTACATTATTGAATGCGAGAAGGACCGGCAGGAAGAAGTGGAGAATCTGGTCCGCAGAAAGTTAAAAGAGATTCCGGGAAATAATTGACACAGGAAGGGTGGAAGTTTATACTGTTGAAGGATAAAAACAGATGAAAGTACGGAGGTGCATTATGCGACATTTGATTGATCCAATGGATTTAAGCGTACAGGAAATTGAGAAGCTGTTGGCACTGGCCAATGACATTATCGAACATAAAGAAAAATATAGTGAGGTATGTAAGGGCAAGAAGCTTGCAACCTTATTTTTTGAACCAAGTACAAGAACCCGGTTGAGCTTTGAAGCGGCTATGATAGAGTTAGGTGGCAATGTACTTGGTTTTTCTTCGGCCGATTCGTCTTCGGCAACGAAGGGAGAAAGCGTTCATGATACGGTTCAGGTCGTAGGCTGCTATGCGGATATTATTGCAATGCGGCATCCGAAGGAGGGAGCACCGTTGCTCGCATCCTTAAAGTCACCGGTGCCGATCATTAATGCGGGAGACGGCGGACATGCACATCCGACACAGACTCTGACGGATCTGTTAACGATTCAGCGGGAGAAGGGAAGACTGGAGAACTTCACGATTGGTTTCTGCGGCGATCTGAAATTCGGCAGAACCGTACATTCCCTGATCAAGGCATTGTCCCGGTATCAGAATATCCGTTACATTCTGATCTCTCCGCAGGAGCTGCAGGTACCGGATTATATCCGGGAGGAAGTATTTGAGGAAAACAATATCCCATATGAGCAGGTAGAGAGTATGGAGGATGTGATCGGAGATCTGGATATTTTATACATGACCCGTGTTCAGAAAGAGCGG
>HF991357.1:9036-10586 GCA_000431515.1 Clostridium sp. CAG:632
GGTTCTTCAATGAGGCAGATTATATCCGGTTACGGGATACCTACATTCTGGATACAGAGAAGCTGAAGAAGGCGAAGCCGGATATGTCAATCCTGCATCCATTGCCAAGAGTGAATGAGATTTCGACAGAGGTAGATGATGATCCACGGGCATGTTATTTCAAGCAGGTAATGAACGGAAAGCATGTGCGTATGGCATTGATTATGACACTTCTCGGTCTTGCACCGGAGAATCTGTAAAGCAAAGGAGGCAGGGATATGAACATTGACAGTATTACAAACGGAATCGTATTAGATCATATTAAAGCAGGAAAGAGTATGCAGATCTACCAGGATCTGGAGCTGGATAAGCTGGACTGCAGCGTGGCGATCATTAAAAATGTAAAGAGTAATAAGCTGGGGCGCAAGGATATCATCAAGATCGATCAGGATTATTCTATCAATCTGGATGTGCTTGGATACATTGATCCGGATATTACCGTGAGCATTATCAAGGACGGAAAGACCGTAGAAAAGAAAAAAGTTGAACTGCCGGAGAAGCTGGTGAATATAATATTCTGTAAGAATCCACGTTGTATCACTACAACCGAGCAGGGGATTGATCATATATTTAAGCTGGTAAATCGCGAGAAACGTACATACCGTTGCATCTATTGCGAAGAAGAACGGCAGACAATGAGCTAAGATCGGGACACCTCTTGAGAAAAAAGGTTTACAAACAGGAAAGTTGTGTTATAATTAGCCTAGTTATGCTTAAATAATGGGCGTAGAGTGTAATCTGATAAAAATAATTAATTGATATATAAAATAATGTAAGAGGTGCATTATGGAGCAGTATGTAATAAAGGGCGGAACCCCTTTAGTTGGTGAAGTAACAATAGCAGGAGCAAAGAACGCAGCCCTTGGAATTCTGGCAGCTGCGGTTATGACAGATAAAGAGTGTATTATTGAGAATGTACCGAATGTCCGGGATACCAAGGTATTATTGCAGGCTATCCGGGAGATTGGAGCAACGGTACGATATATTGATGAGCATACGGTCAGCATTTGTGGCGGAACGATCACGAATATTGATTCGTTATGTGTAGATGATGAGTTTATTCGTAAGATTCGGGCATCTTACTATCTTCTGGGTGCCTTACTTGGAAAATACCGACGTTCTCAGGTTGCCCTTCCGGGTGGCTGTGAGATCGGAAGCAGACCGATCGACCTGCATGTCAAGGGCTTTAGGGCATTAGGTGCCGAGGTCGTGATCGATGGCGGAATGATCACCGTCAGTGCAGATCAGTTGATCGGAAAGCATATTTATCTGGATACCGTCAGTGTCGGTGCAACCATTAATATCATGATGGCAGCGGTTCTGGCAGAAGGTAAGACCACGATCGAGAATGCAGCGAAGGAGCCGCACATCGTTGATGTAGCGAACTTCTTAAACAGTATGGGTGCGAATATCAAGGGTGCCGGTACGAATGAGATCCGGATCCGTGGCGTAAAAGAATTAAGCGGCACCGAGTATTCGATCATTCCGGATCAGATTGAGGCAGGTACCTT
>HF991357.1:10600-18102 GCA_000431515.1 Clostridium sp. CAG:632
CCTTTATGATGGCGGCCGCCGCGACCGGTGGTAACATCCTGATCAAGAATGTCATTCCGAAGCATCTGGAGGCGATCAGTTCCAAGCTGACAGAGATCGGAGCAACCGTAGAGGAATACGATGATGCGGTACGCGTGATCGGAGATAGGGAGAAACGGCTGGGTGCAACACAGATCAAGACACAGCCATATCCGGGTTTTCCGACTGATATGCAGCCGCAGATGGCGATTACACTTGGACTTTCGGAAGGAACCAGTGTGATTACCGAGAATATTTTTGAAAATCGTTTTAAATATGTGGATGAGTTAATGCGCATGGGTGCGAATATCAAGGTAGAGGGTAATATGGCAATTATTACCGGCGTGGACCATTACAGCGGTGCTTCCGTGGTGGCACCGGATCTCCGGGCAGGTGCGGCACTGGTGATCGCAGGGTTGGCGGCAGAAGGCTTTACCGTTGTGGAAGACATCAAGTATATCCAGCGCGGTTATGAGCGGTTTGAAGAGAAATTACGGGCCTTGGGCGGTAAGATTGAGATCGTGGAAACCGAGAAGGATATTATGAAGTTTAAGCTGAAGGTCAGTTAGGAATCTGGGGAAATGAGGAGCGAACAGTTTGAAGGTTCGCTCTTTTTATGTTTTAAAGAAAAAAATGCAGAAAGTTGAAGACAAACGGATACCTGTCTCGTTCTATTAAACAGAGAGGGAAGGAGGTAGATAGGATCGTGGATATCAATATATCAGCGCTGATGGATCGATATCAAAACTTAATATTTTCCATTTGTTATCAGATGACCGGCGATTATTTTGCGGCAGAAGATCTGACGCAGGACACGTTCGTATCTGCTTATCGGAATCTGGAGCAGTTCGACGGCAGCTATGAGAAGGCATGGCTGTGCAGGATTGCGGCAAATAAATGCACCGATTACCTGAAATCGGCGAAGCGGAGGTCGGAGCCGGTGGACTGGGATGAGATGCAGGATCTTCCGGCAGAGGATACCGGACCGGAGCAGGAAACCTATGAGGCACTGGTGCGGGAGCAATTGTTACAGCGATGCCGGCAGTTAAAGCCGCCATATGATCAGATTGCAGAGTTATATTTCTACCGGGAGGAATCACCGGAGGCAATTGCCGGGAAGTTAAACCGGAACCGAAAGACCGTACAGACACAGATTTATCGGGCACGAAGTATGTTACAGAAGCTATATCGAAAGGAGGAGTTCCTATGAATCAGGGATATTTGTCAGACGAAGAGCTGAAGAGACTGATCGAAGATGTTGAAGATAATAAGATGCTGCAGGCGCCGGCGAATCTAAAGCAACAGGTGCTGGAAACACTGGATGCGGATAAGTCATGCATCAGAACGAAGAAGCAGCGGAAGAAATTAGTCATATTTGAGATGAAGATTGCCGGCGGACTGGCAGCGGCTATGCTGATGCTGTTCCTTTTGCCGATTACGGCACAGGGAGAGCAGGCCGGAGAGACTGCGGGGAAAGATCCGACTGTCATTGAAGTAAAGACGCAGGAATTCTTCCATGTATGCAGACAGATTTCCGATCGGATGGTAGAAGAGATCAGCGAGGCCAGCGACCGGATGTTAGATCCGTGGCTGGATAAATCGGCAGAGTCAACCGAAGAGACAGAGCCGGGACAGAATGAATAAGAGATATAAGAAGAGTAAGAAAAGAAAGGATTGATGAGATATGCGTAGAAAGAAAAGTAAGTTTTTGACATTTATATTCTCCCTGCTTCCGGGAGCCGGAGAGATGTATATGGGATTCATGAAAATGGGAGTGTCCCTGATGGCAGAATTTTTCGGGATTATATTCCTGGCAACGGTTACGGAGGTAAGTCAGCTGTTGCTGATCGATATTATCCTGTGGTTTTATGCATTCTTCCATGTACACAGCATTGCCGGAGCTTCTGATGAGGAGTTCAGCCGGCTGGAGGATAAATATCTGATCCCGTTGTATGAGTCAAATCCGGGACGGCAGTCTAAGATGATGCGGAGATTCTGCTCTATTGTGCTGATTGTTCTGGGGGCATTTATGCTGTGGAACATGGGTATTAAGATGCTTGGCAGTATCCTTTATCTGCCGGGAGTAGAGTATGTTCCGAAGGTTTTGGTTGCAGTTGGCCTGATCCTACTGGGAATCGTGATGATTCAGGGCAAGAAGGAGGCTCTGGATCAGGAAGAGGCAGACAGTCAGAAGACATCGGAACAGCCGCCGATACGTCAGATCATTAAGAATGAGACAGCATGGAGTGAGGCGTCCAATGAGCAGGCCGTGAAGAATCAGACTGCATGGAATGAGGTTGCCGGAGAACAGGCCGCAAAAAACGAAGCAGTGAAGTATGAGGCCGGTCATGAAACAGGTAATGAGGCCGGACAGATAGCGGAGCAGGCAACAGGACAGGCCGCTACATCGGAAGGAGGCGCAGATCATGAGTGATTTACAGGAAGTACAGGGCCTGCAGGGCATACAGCCACTGCAGGAAATCAGACAGGAACAGGAAACAGAACCGGTATGGACACACCGGACGAAACGGACGCACCGGATCGGAACGATCACGTTCGGACTGATGCTGGTTGGGTTTGGAGTTGGATTCTTACTGCATATTATAAATCCGGAAATCACATATTTCACAGTCTGGCAGTTTTGGCCATGTACTTTGATTTCGCTTGGGATTGAGGTATTGATCAGTACCTTTTATGCAGAAAAAGCAAAGTACGACGGTTGGGCAATCGCACTTTGCTTCCTGATCGTATTCTTTTCCATGGGGTTAGCAGGAACAGAATTTCTATTTGATTACTGGGACAGATTCTTTTGACAGGCATCATTGATCAGATCCACGATCAGATCAATGGAATTTGTCATCCGGCTGTTTTTCATGGCCGCCTGGTAGTCTGCCCGGTGAGTATATACCTGATCAACAGCATTTAACAGGGTTTCCTTTGTGAGATCTTCCTCCGGAAGAACATAACTGAAGCCCTGTTTTTTAAATGATTCTGCATTCAGGATCTGGTCACCGCGGCTGGCCTTGGCACCTAACGGAATCAGAAGATTTGGCTTGGCAAGTGCCTGAAGCTCGCAGATCGCATTGGCTCCGGCTCTGGAGATCACAATATCAGCAAGAGCGAGCAGAGAGCTTAATTCCTTCTTGATGTATTCATACTGGACATAGCCGTCACGATGCTCATAAGCAATGTCCAGCTTTCCTTTTCCGCATAAATGAATGATCTGATAGGTCTTTAAAAGCTCGTCCAGACATTCCCGAACGGCCTCATTCACTCTCACACTTCCGGTGCTGCCACCGATTACAAGGATGGTCGGCTTATTTGCCTGAAGACCGGTGAACTGAATGGCATCCAGCGGATTACCGTGAAATAATTCCTGACGGATCGGAGTTCCGGTCAGCACGGCTTTTCCCTTCGGGAGATGCTCCATAGCTTCCGGAAAGTTACAGCAGATCTTGGCTGCACTTGGAATACAGAGCTTGTTTGCCAGACCCGGAGTCATATCAGATTCATGGATGATCGCCGGGATCCGATGATTCTTGGCAGCTATAACAACCGGAACGGATACGAATCCGCCTTTACTGAATACGACATCCGGTTTTAGACTCTTCATCAGACGGGAAGCCTCTCCGTACCCTTTAATAACCCGGAACGGATCTGAGAAATTCTTTACATCAAAGTAGCGGCGCAGCTTTCCGGATGAAATCCCGTGATACGGAATGCGCATATCTTCTATCAGCTTCTTCTCGATTCCGTTATAGGAACCGATATAATGAATGTCATAACCCTCTTCCTTCAGCTTTGGGATCAAAGCAATGTTGGGGGTGACGTGTCCGGCTGTTCCGCCGCCGGTTAAAATAATTCGTTTCATATGCCCTCCTTATTTATTGGCAATGGCTTCCTTTAATGCGGTTGCCAGCTGGTCCGGACAGGAAGTAGGACGGAAACCGCAACGGATACCCTCCATACGGCTGATCGCTTCATTGACATCCATACCTTCGACTAAGGCAGCGACACCCTGTGTGTTGCCGTTGCATCCGCCGGTAAATTTAACATTGCGCACCTTGTTGTCAATGACATCAAAGGAAATCTGTGAAGAACAGGTTCCGTGTGTTTTATATACCATACTGAATCACTCCTTTTGTGAAATACGGGATACTATCATTATCCCTAAATGTAAGAAGAATTATAGCAGTCTACGGTTATTTTTGCAATCTGTTTTCACTCTGCAGTGCCTGTGAAACATGGTTGATCCCACGTGTGGATGCCAGACAGGTAGTGCCGTTGGTCAGATAGATGGACTGTGTTTCACGATCGACACGCAGGACATGGTTCAGATTGACCAGACATCCTTTGTGAGAACGGATAAAATAGGATGGAAGCTCGCTGCTGATCTTCGCCAGGGTACCGTAGAATTCTGCGGTCCGATGTTCCATAACCACCAGTATCTTGTGAGGAACCGGGGAGGCGGTAATATAAAGGATATCATTGGAACGGAACTGAACAGTCTGGTGTCCGATTTTAAAGGCAATGGTATCTTCGGATTTTCCCGGCGTTAGATAGCGGGCAACTGCCTGATTCAGACAATCATGAATGCGGGAGGTAATATCCCAGCCGTCGTCCTTCAGAATGAAATCCATAGCTTCTACTTTATATTTAAATGTAAGCATTGCCATTTCAGAATGGGTGGTAATAAAGACAATAAAGCCGCGGGAATCAAATTCACGGATCTGCTGTGCCAGCTCAAAGCCGTCCATGGATGCATGCAGATCGATATCTAATAGATAGAAGCCCGCATGAGCGTTTTTTAAATAATGCTGTTTGGCAGCATGGAGCAGCTCTTCCGGTGTGGTTACGGCTGTAAGTAGCTCAACATCATATTCTTCGATCAGGATCAGGTTTTCAATTGTTTGTCTGTATTGCTGCAAAAGAACCGGATTGTCCTCGCAAATAAAAACCGGTAGCATCGTGATCACCTCTTAGGATAGATTGTTAAAGTCTGCGTAAATGCATGGTTCTCATAGGATGGTGTAGATTGAATATTGCGATAGTTTTTTAATGTCTGTCTGGCCAGATAGAGTCCCATTCCGCGATGTTCACCCTTGGTAGAATAATTCAAGGTGCCTAATTTCTGGAGCTGGAGCGGAAATTCCTGACAGGTATTCCGTATAATGAAAACAACGGCATCTGAGTCTGTAAGGACGGCAACATGGAGCTGTCGTTGATCGTCGGAAAGCTCCGGAGCGTTCAAGGCATCAATAGCATTGTCCAGATAAATCCCCAGCACACGGGCAATATCTATCGGATCTGCATCCAGCCGGCGGATCGGTTCCCGGATTTCCAGAGTAACAGAAATATTCATTTCCACAGCCTTTACAAATTTATTGTATAAAATACTCTTGATTTCTGCAATCTCAAGATTCTGTAATTGTCCGAGATCCTGATAACTGTTCTGAAACATGGTGCGGGTCGGTGAAATCTTGGTTTCGTAGAAGTCTGTCAACGCAGCCCAGTCTTTATTGGCAACGTAATAATCCATGGTGGTCAGCAGGTTTAAGTAGTCATGTTTGAAGCCACGGAGATTCTGATAAAGCTCTTCAACCTGAGCCGTATAGTTCTGCAGGCTCTTATATTGGACATTCTGGGTCTGCAGCTTCACATCCCGCTTGAACATATGGATCAGGAGAATGATAAACAGACAGGTGATCATAAAGAATACGATAAACAGGAGCGTATTTACATACACCAGCTCCTGTGGGAAGTTCTGAGTTTCTTCATAGGTATAATTATAGACAAAGATCATGGCACATAGCCCAAGATAAACCAGAAATAATGTGGTGAATGGAAAGGACAGGTTTAATTTATTACCGATAAAATGCTGGTATAGCCAGCGCAGACCAAAGGAAACAAATAGTAAGAGCACCGTAAAAAGGGTATAGTAAACAATAGGATAATTGGTAATAGCATCCAGTTCCGATATGCCATGTGTCAAGTGTTGAAAGGCTAGCAGACCATAGTTTAAAACAATGGATAGTAGATAGTTAAACAAGGATAGACAAACGGCCAGAATATTGCGTTTGGTTAAGATATAGATATAAATAAAAATCAGGCATAGTTCAATGTATGGCGAAAAATCAGATAGAAAAACAATACAGGTGGGAGATGTAATAAAAAACAGGAGATGCAAAATTATTTTATTACGCGTGTTTAACAAGCCCAAAATAGGGATAAGTAGAACAATATATAAATCAACAACACCAAATATGTAATATGAAAATTCGTAAAATGTCAAATCTTGTCACCTGCCTTGTATTTTTTTGCATACATGCTTTAAAATCCAACGTTTATGACAAAAACGGAAACGATAGAAATTTATATGCTACAATTCTACCATAATCAGCAAGGGAAGAAAAGGTAAAGAATGAGTTTAACGGAAAAATTCGCCAATCGAATCGCAGTATGGAGTCTGCCGAAAGATCAGGAGCATTATGAAGAACAGCTGGAGGTTCTTTCCTATGGATATGTCCTGTTTCTGGAAAATGCATATAAGACTCTGGTATTACTTACTATAGCAATTCTGACACACACATTGATCCGGACGGTTATTATTATCGGAAGCTTTGTGCTTGTGAGAAGCTTTGCCGGGGGCGTGCATTGCAAGAGCGGTCTGGGGTGTACAGCCTGTATGGTTCTAGTCTGGGCAATAGGTCTGGTGATGGGGCAAGTCGGCATCAGTCTGCCGGTAGTTCTGTTTATGATGCTGATTATAATAGGAGTGATCGTGAAATATGCACCGAAAACAACACGGAACAATCCGATCCGGAAAGAAGATATCCGTAAGGCAAAGCGGAGAGGTGCAATTATTTCAACCGGTGTTCTGCTGGGAGCCGGAGCTGTGATTGGCTTTGGGTTCGGCAGAATGGAGATTCTGGATATGATAACGGCTTCATTATTTATCGAAAGCCTTAGCATATTATTATTAGTTAAAAAGGAGGAAACGCGACATGAAGAAAATGAGTGGAGTGAAGGCAACAGTTGCTAAGATGGGGGAGCATCTGGCATATGATTCTGTTGGAAAGAGTATTCCATACTATTTCTATGAGCCAAAGGTGCCTGCAGCACTGAAGGACAAGATGGAAAAGGACTGCAAATAAGATTGTAGTTCGGGAGTTTTACTGAGGACAGTAAATATACGAGGGAGCGAACGGGGATTCATAAAAAACAGCCTCAAAGGATCAGCACACTTTGAGGCTGTTTTTTTCATGCCCGTTTAAATCCGGAGGTCTGTTAAAGATCATGACTGAAACATAAAACGCAGATGCCGCAGTCCGTCGCGGATAGAGTGCAGGTGGGATTTGCGGGGATGGCTGCTGACGGAAAGGGTAGTGGGAACCTGGGCTATGGAAGCACCATGTGCTGCAAAGCAGGCAATCAATTCCGTTGCAAACTCCATACCACTGGTATGAAGGGGCAGCTGCTGTGCA
>HF991357.1:18287-32072 GCA_000431515.1 Clostridium sp. CAG:632
GGGTGCCGGAACGCAGTTCTGCAAGAAATGGCAGCAGGTGTTCGAAGTCATAGGTGGTATCACAATCTCCCATGATGGTATAGATTCCCCGTGCCTGTCTGATCCCTGCACGAAGGGCATTTCCGTATCCCCGTTCCGGGACGGAAATCACACGGGCGTCCAGGCTCCGGGCAATCTCGGCAGATCGATCTGTACTGCCGTTATCAACAATCAGGATTTCCCCGAGTACCTGATTATCTGTCAAAAATTTCCGGGCTGAACGGATAGCATCCGGCAGATTGGCTTCTTCATTCAGACAGGGCATGAGAATCGTCAGCTCCGGCGCTTCCGGGCTGTTCTGGATTTGGATGGGTTCCATAGCTTCCTCCATTTCTTTTTTAACCAGTCGGCATCAACACCCTGACAAACCGCTGTGCCGATACAAAAGATCGTTGCAAATAAAGCCCGGTAGGTGAAGAAGCAGTGAATGTATGAGTGATTTGACAGGACCAGGTAGCGGAGCAGGGGTACACATGCCAGTATTCCGAGTAACAGTGGCAGTGGATTAATATGACTTCCGCGCCGGGTCATATAATAGAAAAAAGCAATTCCAAATAAAGTAAGGAAGATGACCGGAACTGCGTGCTGTCCCAGATAGGAAAATGGAAACAGGTAATATAAATTACGGGGAATCGCCTGTAGCAGCATGGTGGTCTCATCAACGATGCCTTGATCCGTAATGTCAATAGCACCACTCAGCCGGAAGGATGCCTGCGAGAGTGCAGATTGAAATAGATTCTCATGCAAGATCAGACTGCCGATCCCCCATTTTAAACTCCAGGTACCGGCATAGGCCAATAACCATAACAGGCAGGCCGGCAGAGAGAAACGAACACCATCGGAAAAGGAAGTCAGATGAAAAGTAGTATCCGACCACCGGTCGGCAGATGGCTGATATGCTTTGATCAGAATCAGTGCCAGAGGCACCAGCAGTGTCAGAGTCTCTGTTGTCAGAAAGTCAAAATAAGCGGTCAGACTGCCAATACACATCAGAAGCAGCCATAACGCATCCTGTCCCTTTTCATATAAGACAGTCACCAGAATACAGGCGAGGTTCATGAGCAGAAAAGTCCAAATATATTCAAGGCTGAACGGAACATACCAGATGGAGATCATGATCGATCCGGTCAGGAAGCAGAGGATTGTACTGCGGCCGTAACGGTATCGGCTCATGCA
Source organism: Clostridium sp. CAG:632 (assembly GCA_000431515.1). Taxonomy (GTDB): domain Bacteria; phylum Bacillota; class Clostridia; order Lachnospirales; family Lachnospiraceae; genus CAG-632. Next base: position 19,503 of record HF991357.1, read on the forward strand.
TAGGATCAGCAGAGCTGTCAGAAGCAGCAGGGTGGATCCGAGCAGGATATAGATCTGTTTCAGATTAAGAATCAGCAGCAGAGGCCGGAGAAGTGCAATCGAGCCATGCCAGTAGCGGCTGTATTCCAGTGTTGGTGCCGGAGCATTGGCTAAAGCATACTTCAGGTTCACATTCTCATTTTCAGAATCCGTATGATAATAAGAAGAGCGGAGAACCGAGGTAACCGGATGTTCCGAGTCATAGTAATAAATAATGTTCATCAAAATGGAATCGGCATACCGATCGATCCGGGAAGCCGGATTGGAGGTGGAGGCATAAAAGAATACCTCATGTCTGTTCAGAAGGGCGGAGGATTCCTCCAGATTGTGTTGAATATCGGTACGCGGAATACATGCGGCGGCGATCAGACATCCGAACTGAGCCACAATAAGCAGAGTAAACAATAGAGCTGCTATTGCTGTAAAACGTAGTCGTTGTTTATTGACGCGAAAATGTTGTGGTTGCTTGTCAGCCTTCATATAATCCCCCTCCCATGTAAATATTCAGCTCCTAGTGTAACATGAATGTCCGAGTGGCTCAAGTGCAGAAGTTGAGACAATATTTAAATAACTAAGAAAAGTAGAAATTTTATTGCGAATTAAAAGAAACATATGATATGCTTAAAAGGTTACTAAAATGTAACCGCAATTAAAATCATAGAAGAGGGGTGTAAGTATGAGAGATAGGTTCAGAAGATTTGTGGCAGCTTTATTAGCTGTATTTATGATTTTTCAGTTCCCGGCAGGGGATGGCAGCGGTATCGGAAATGAGATAACACAGGCGTTTGCGGCCACATCGGCATATAATATTAATCTGGGTACAGGCGTGTTGCAGACGGGGGACGGATATCAATGGTCGGAAGCAGAGGGAGATACGGTTTATTATGGACGGGGAGCAGCGGTTGCGAACAGCGGCGGTATGTCTTATCGGATATTAAAAAATAACGGAAGCTCCATGCTGCTGGACTGTGCACAGACATATAAGTATGAGAATCATTTAAGTAATTATTCGGAATTTGGAGCATGGGAAAGCAGTGTGCCGAAAGAGGATATGAACAGTGATATCGGAAGCAAGCTGCAGTTAAGGGATGATGAAGTATCAAAGCTTCTGGATACCGTACACCCGGCTGAGAACTATACGGCAGAGGATGGCACGGTTTATACTTCATCTGCAGGTGCAGATAAGGTATTCATGCTGAGTGCGGAGGAAGCGGAAACCTATTATGCGGATGACAGCGCTCGGGCTAAGGGCGGCGCATACTGGCTGCGTTCGACCGGCAGCAATAAGGAGCTGACCGATGCGAATACATATGTGACGGCAGATGGTCAGATCATGACGACCAGATCGGGAAGCTATGCAGCCAGTCCGGCATTTCAGATAGATTCTTCGATTTCAAGTGTTTTATTTACTTCAACTGCAGATGGAAAGGCAACCGGGTTACAGCAGCCGGAGCAGGTTACAAATCAGAAATGGGTATTAACGCTGTTAACGGCAGGAACGCTGGAGCTGGCAGACGAAGAGGTAGCAGTGAGTGTTGAAGCAGATCCGGCGGGAGATACGGACCAGACAAAGACACCGGCTGTCTTCTGGAGTTCGGCAGTGACGGTGGAGAATTTCGAAGTGGCAGATAATCCGTGCCAGTATTCGGTACTGATTACAGATCGGGCATATACTGCAGCAAATGCAAAGATCAAATGGTATGGCCGGATTAAAGAAATAGAGGGCGGAGATGCTGAAACGATTGCATTCCGGCTTCCATCGGATTATGAAACTACGGATCATGTATATCTCCTTGCAGAAAAGGATTTTAAGAATTCATTGGCTGAGATCTATCTTTCTCATGCAACAAAGCCGCTGGAGATCGATCTGGGAATCAGCCGGGTAGCGGTTGATTCTGAGGGTACACATCTTGTGACCACAGATCAGGAGGAGCAGATCTGCTATCCAAAGGCCGGATATCAGGAGAAGTTTGAAGCTGTTTATACGGTTGAGGACGGTTATTATATTCCGGAGGATTATGCGGTCGAGGAGCAGTCCGGTATTCAGGTGACCAGATTAAGCAGTACACAGCTTAAGGTATCCGGTATACCGACGGCACCGGTTGTAGAAATCCCGCTGGAGGCGGCAACGAAAGAGGAGCCGGAGACAGAAGAACCGACAACGGAGTTACAGCCCGGCAGAGGCAGTGTGACCATGGCCGATTATTATTACGGCGGAACAGCGCCGGCGCCGGAGCTGAAGTCTGAGACAAACGGTACAGCAGGAGTGGTTGTGGAATATAAGAAGGCATCCGAACCGGATACCGCTTATACGACAAAGGTTCCAACGCAGGTAGGCGAGTATATGATACGTGCCACCTTCCCTGCAACAGAGAGCTATGCGGCTATGACTGCAGTGGCGGAGTTTGCTATTCGCTATCTTCCGACACCGGAACGGGCATACTCCCTGAACGGAACGCAGGGTGAGAAGGGATATTATACCTCCAGTGTGACGGTAGTACCGGCAGAAGGCTATCTGATCGCAGATGCGCTGGATGGTGATTATGCAGAGAATCTGATACTGACACAGGATATGGAAGCGGGACAGATTTATCTTAAAAAGCAGGCAACCGGAGAGAAGACGGATGGGATTGCCAGAGAGGCAGTTCTGATCGATCAGAAGGTACCGGCGATCACAGCAGTTAAGGATGGAGAGACCTATTATAAGGATTCCGTTCAGGTTGTAATATCAGATAAGAATCTGAGCCGGATACAGATCAATGATGATAATATAGTTGTAAAGGGAACGGAGATGACATTTACCCTTTCTTCCAATCATGGTTCTGAAGACTATCAGATTATTGCAAGAGATGTGGCAGGAAATGAAACGAAGGTATCTCTGACGGTTGCAGCTCCATGGATGAAGAAGGGTATTATCCCGACGGGTGAGCTGATCCGGTTAAAGAGTGACCGGGCCTATTCCTTCGGAGATGGCACCTGGCAGGTAGAAGGAGACACCACCAGTTATGCCGGAGGCAGAAGCTTTTACGTTAAGAAGGACGGAGAATATACATTTACAAAGAAGAATTAAGCAGGACGGATGCGAAAGGAGTTAGAGATGGAGGAGTCAAAAAAAACGGTAAAGAAGGGACCGCTGATCGGGGCGATTGCGGGTGTGGCAGTGGTGATCCTGGCAGTCGTTGTCATTCTTCTGCTTAACAGAAAGGAAGCGGTCTACCGGATCATCAAGGTGTTTGAGCTGGATGGCAAAAGTACCGTGACCAGACAGGATATCGGAGATCTCGATGCCTATGATAATATGGTTCTGGAATCCGGAGATCAGGTATATGTCGATACCGGTTCGCTGACACTTAAGATGGATGAGGATAAATACGTCTACGCAGAGGAAAAGACGCGGTTTCAGCTGGAGGCTGCCGGAACCAGCGAGAACAGTAAGACCAGAATCCGGTTAGAAGAGGGGATTCTTACGAATGAGATCCAGAATAAATTAAGTGATGAGTCTTCCTATGAGGTAAATACGCCGAACTCTACCATGTCTGTTCGCGGAACGATTTATATGGTAGACGTATATGAAGAAAACGGCATACGCTATACGAAGGTCTCTGTATTCGAAGGGGCGGTGGCCACGAAGCTGATATATGCGGATGGTTCGGTTTCCGATCAGGAGAAGCTGGTCGAGAAAGGTAAAGAAGTGCTGATTTATGATGATAACAGCGGTACGGATTATGTAGGGGAACCTTCGGATATAGATTACTCTGCATTGCCACAGGGTGTAATCGCATTCCTGCTGGAAAAAGCAAATGCAGGATATGATATCGGTATTCCGGCAGAGGATCTGGAGAAGTATCTTCAGGGACCGTTTACGGTTACGTTTATGTATCAGAACAGTGTATTTGGAACACAGGAAGTGAAAAAAGGCGCATATGCGGCGGAGCCGTCACTGATGCCGGCACAGAGTGGCGCATGGGACTTTGATTTTTCAACTCCGATCAATAAGGATACAAGGATTGAATGGAAATAGGGGGATAATGGATGGATGCAGAAGCATTAAAGCAGGTATCTACAATTCGGGAGTTTTTTAAGATTGATGAAGAGAAGGAACTGAGCGAGGGTACCCGCCTGTTACTGGAGGCTATGACAGAGCTTGTGATTCCAAAGGGACGGGATATCGTGACCTGCGGAGCCGGCAGTGAGGATGGCATGTATATTATCCTAAGTGGAAAAGCAGATGTTTTCAGCAGTGACGGAACCCGGATCAACCGGCTGGGAGCCGGTGATTTTGTCGGTGAGCTGGGCTTGATCAATGATGACAACCGGGCGGCAACGGTGCGTGCGTCCTCAGATGTGAGATGTGCCAATATTTCGAAACGGTTATTTGAAGATATTGCCAGCAGAAACCGGAAGATCTACGGATCCTTTATGAATATGCTTTATACAAAGACGACGAAGCTGGTAACAGAGCAGGAACGGATCAAATCCGAGCTGTCGATTGCGACAAAGATTCAGGCAGATTGTCTGGAAAATGATTTTACGGCATTTAACCGGTTGACGGCAGTAAACCTGACTGCACATATGAAGCCGGCGAAAGAAGTTGGCGGAGATTTTTATGATGTGTTTATGATCGATCAGGATCATTTGTGCTTTCTGATCGCGGATGTATCCGGAAAGGGTGTGCCGGCGGCATTGTTTATGACGATGGCGAAGACACATATTAAGAACTTTGCAACGGTTGGATTACCGCTGGCAGAGGTGGCTGTCCGGGCGAATAATCAGCTCTGCTATAAGAATGAGTCCGGAATGTTTGTGACGGCATTTATCTGTGTGCTGGATGTCAGAAGCGGCGAGGTGCAGTTCGTGAATGCAGGCCATAACTGTCCGTTTGTTCAGAAACAGGATGGTGCATTTGAAATGTTTCGGGCAAAGGCAAATCTTGTCTTTGGTTTAATGGAGGATGTGCCATATAGGGAGCAGACGCTGACGTTGAATCCGGGAGACAGCATTTATTTATATACGGATGGTGTAACGGAAGCACTGAATCCGGAGCAGGAGCTGTTCGGAGATGACAGGCTGTATGAGATATTGAACCGGCACAGGGCGCAGGCAGGAGAGCCGGAGACATTTGTGCAGGCGATATATCGGGAGGTTCAGGCATTTGCGGACGGAGAGCCGCAGGCAGATGATATTACCATGTTGTACGTGACGCGTAAGGAGTCAGAGAGATAAAAACGGGGGAAGTTATGAAGCAGAATGTAAGGCTGTTAATAGAATCTGTAATTGTATTTGGGTTAGTATTCATTCTGACCGTATCGAATATATTTTCACCATTGGATTATATTCTAAAGGATGCACTGTATCAGACACCGCGAGGCGTGACCGGTCAGATCAAGATCGTAGCGATCGATGAGCGGACGCTGGAAGCCCTAGGGCCGATCAACACATGGTCGCGAGAGGTCTATGCGCAGCTGCTATCCCGGTTAAATGCAGAAGAAGAGGCGAAGCCGCTTGTGATCGGATTCGATATTGTTTTCTCCGGACAGGCACAGCAGGAGGGAGATGACGCATTTGCACAGGCGGCAGCGGCGAGTGGAAATGTGGCAGCAGTTTCCCAGTTTGTCTACAGTGAGAAGCCGGAGCGGGATGCAGACGGAAAGCGGTATTATCCGGTTAAGGATGTGGTACTTCCATACGAGGCATTGCGGGATGCGGTTCAGGTCGGATATTCCAATGTGGCACAGGATTCGGACGGAACGGTCCGTCGGGTGATCCCGGAGGAGATCTGGCAGGGAACAACGTATGCCGCATTTCCGAAGGTGGTTTATGACCTGTATTGTGAAAGAACCGGGACGGAACCCAATGAGATCATAACGGATAAATACCAAAGGACGCTGATCAATTATTCCGGAAGACCGGGAGATTATGAGGCTATTTCTTTTATAGATGTACTGGATGGAAAGATTGACAGCCGGACCTTTAAGGACAGTATCGTTCTGGTCGGTGCCTATGCACCCGGCATGCAGGACAATTTCAATGTTCCGAACGGAAGAAGCTCTCAGATGTTCGGAGTGGAGATCCATGCGAATATCCTCCAGGCATTTATGCAGAACCGGTTTTCTATTAATGGAAATCCGTATCTGTTCGGAGCCGTCTACGGACTCCTATGTGCGTTACTGCACTGGCTGTTCCGGAAGAAAAAGATATGGCTATCGGCTATCGTATTGGTGACGGCGACTGCACTTGAGCTGATGCTGGGCGTGCTTCTGAATAACCATGGAATCGCGGGTAGTCTGATCTATGTGCCACTGGTTCTGATCGTGTCCTATATCTATTCCCTGGCATTGGGATATATCAAAGAGAGGCGGAAGCGGAAGAAGGTTCTGACAGCGTTTAAGAAATATGTGGCACCCGAGATCGTAGATGAGATTGCGAAAAAGGGTGATTTCAAGATTAAGCTTGGTGGCGAAAACCGGGATATTGCAGTTTTGTTTGTGGATATCCGTGGGTTTACTACAATGTCGGAGATCCTGGAGCCGGAGCAGGTGGTTGAGATCCTGAACCGGTATCTGAATCTGACAACGAATGCGATCTTTAAGAATAAAGGCACGCTGGATAAGTTTGTCGGAGATGCGACAATGGCAGTCTTTAATTCTCCGTTTGATCTGGAGGATTATGAGTTCCGGGCGGTCTGTGCGGCAATGGATATTGTGGCGGGAGGCGCGGCACTGGAAGAGGAGTTGTTAAAGGAGTTCGGAAGAAGCGTCGGATTCGGTGTGGGTGTCAACTGCGGTCCGGCAGTCGTAGGAAATGTCGGCTGTGAGTTCCGGATGGATTTTACTGCCATCGGTGATACCGTAAATACTGCGGCCAGACTGGAAGCCAATGCGAAAAAGGGTCAGGTGCTGATCAGTGACACCATTTATGAACGCGTAAAGGATCGGATTCAGGTAGAGCCGATCGGAGAGATTCCGTTAAAAGGAAAATCTAAGGGAGTATTTGTATATTCGGTAATAGGAGTTGACCGTGAGAGAAAGCCGGAAGGGGAGGAAGGTGAACTATGGAACGAAGAAAAGAAGTGATAGAAGTGGAGGCGGTCTCCGGGAATCTGGACCAGGTAACCGGATTTGTAGAGGAGCAGGTTCTGCAGATGGGATGTCCACCTAAGCTGGCTATGCAGATCATATTGGCGGTCGAGGAAGCGTTTGTCAATGTTGTGGATTATGCGTATGCCCCGGAAATCGGAATGTGCCGGATCGCAGTGGAAACGGCGCAGCTGGATGAAGGAAGGGGAGATGCGGTCATCACATTTATAGATTCAGGGAAAGCGTTTAATCCTCTGCTGAAAGAGAATCCGGATATTACGTTATCTGTAGACGAACGGCAGATCGGAGGTCTTGGAATCTATATGGTGAAAGAAATCATGGATTCTGTGGCTTATGAATATAAAGACGCAGAGAACCATTTGACAATGGTAAAGAGCTGGTAGAAATAAAGGTTATTTATACAATAAAGATAATGGAGGAGAAATTATGGAAATCAAAAAGACAACAAATGGAAATGAAGTAGTAATGCAGCTTTCAGGCCGGTTAGATACGAATGCGGCACCGGATCTGATCAAAGAAATCGAAGCAACTCTGGTAGATGGTGTAACTTCATTTGTTCTGGACATGGAGGGGTGTGATTATGTAGCCAGCTCCGGTCTCCGGGCGATACTGGTAGCACAGAAGAAGATGAACAGCCTGCAGGGAAATATGGTTGTAAAAAATGTGATCAGCAATGTAATGGAAGTGTTTGAAATGACCGGTTTTGCGGATATTCTTACAATCGTGTAAGAGGCAGTTACAGTTAGGGTATGCAATAAAATATGAGAAAACAGGAGGATTTACTATGGAATTTCAGGAAGAGATCGTAAGGTTTATATCGGGGCAGATCGGTGGTGTTACGATCCTGGCGGAAGGCTCCGGAGAGATCGTTTATGCAGATGGATTCTATCAGAATAAATATGGAAATGATGTAACAGGGATGTTTGGAGAGGATGTATATCTGTGGCTATCGGATTGTCCGGGAATCCCGGATGACGGAAGTACGGTAGAATGGGAGAGCATCGATACCGACACACGGAAGTACTATAAGATCATATCCGGAAGATTTGAGAAAGAAGAGAAGCAGTATCAGATTCATCAGATGGTGGATATCACGGAATATATGGGACTGAACCGGGACATTACGAAGTACATGGCATTCTTCAAGAAGCTGGCGGGCTTTCAGGCTGCGGTCCTTGAGAAGCTGTCCAGTACCTATTATGAGCTGCTTCCGATGCTGTCCGATTATTTTGTGACAAATAAAGTATATTTTGTCATTCAGCGGGAAGGCAATCTGGATATCATTACCTACAATAAGGTGGGGAATGTATACAGCAATGACCGGATTTCCATGAATGCACGGGTAGGAGAGATACTGGGAGATCATATAGATGAAACACTGTCACTGGATCAGTTTGCGGAGGAAATTCAAGAGGTCTTCAGACTGGGAGGCAGTAACGAGGATAGCCGGTTCCGGATGCCTTGCAAGGGCAGCGTATCCGGGCAGAAATATGCGGTATACCTATCTCTGTGGCCGAATACCGATCAGGAGTCTATGAAGGAGAGTACATTGTTAAGTGTGATCCGGTTGTATCTGGAAAACGGTATTATGCGGGAGAAGTTGATCTATGACAGCGAGCATGATCATCTGACAGGTCTTTATAACAAGGGTAAATATCTGTCTATGATCGAAGATACCTACTTAAATCAGGATTCAATAGCGATCTTTAATTTTGATGTGAATAATCTGAAGGTGATGAATGATACCTATGGACATGAGGCCGGAGATAAGCTGTTGATCAAAGCGGCAAACAGTATCCGAAAGGTGACCAGTAACCGGGTACATGGATACCGGATGGGTGGCGATGAGTTCCTGATGGTGGCCTGTAATGTGAGCACAGAGGAGACACAGACGTTGTTAGAACGCTGGGAGAAGGAGTTAGACCGGTTAAACACACCGGAGGATGGTATTCATTGTGTGATCGCAGTGGGAGTTGCCTTCGGTAAGAAAGAGTATAACCTGCCGGAGCTTATGAAAACAGCAGATCAGCTGATGTATGAGGATAAGAAGAGAAAGAAGAAACCGGGCGAAGAGATCCGGTAAGAGGAGGACAAGAAATGGGAATGAATTTTTATGATTTAATTGAATTTGCAAAACGGGAGCAGTGCTCAGACGTACATATTACAGTCGGAACCTCGCTGGCGATCCGCCAGTTCGGCAAGCTTAAGATGCTGGAGGAGATTCCGACCGCAGAGGAATCGACGAGTATGATTCTGGAATGCTTGACAGAGCAGGAGCGCAGCCGGGTGCTGGCGGGAGAGGATCTGGATATGGCGATCATGCTTCCGGGCGGTGTGCGTCTCAGAGCGAATATTTATCATCAGAGGAATAATCTGGCGGCAACCTATCGAATCTTAAATGATAAGATCCCGACCTTTGATGAGCTGGAGATTCCACAGGCAGTGCGGAAGCTGGTCAATGAGCCGCGCGGACTGATCCTGATCACAGGCCCGACAGGAAGCGGTAAGACGACCACATTGGCATCCATGATCGATTATGTGAATAAAAATCAGGCAAAACATGTAATAACTATTGAAGATCCGATCGAATACGTTTATTATCATGCTAAGTCCATGATCCATCAGCGGGAGATTGGTAAAGATGTACCGACCTTTGAGAAGGCATTGCATTCCGCACTCCGGGAGGATCCGGATATTATTCTCGTAGGTGAGATGCGGGATTATGAGACGATCAGTGCAGCGATTACGGCAGCAGAGACCGGACATCTGGTTCTGTCTACCCTGCATACCTCCAGTGCGGCACAGACGATTGAACGTATTATTGATGCGTATCCATCTCATGGACAGGCACAGGCCCGGACGCAGCTGGCTAATGTATTAAAGGGTATTGTGACACAGGTGCTGGTTCCGGAGGAAGATATTCATGGCGGTATGACGATTGCGACAGAGGTTCTGCTGAATACCGATGCGATTGCCAACCAGATCCGTGAGAATAAGACCCATCAGATCACATCCAGCATTATCAGCAGCGGTTCTACCGGAATGCATACCATGAATGCAGACCTGAAGCGGCTGGAACGTGAGGGTCGGATCAGCCGTGCAACGGCACTGAAATATTGCAGTAATGTGAAGGACTATGATAATCAGCGTTAGATCATAATATAGGAAAGCGGGTCTCCGGATAACGGAGACCCCATGCAAAGGATAAGACACCAGAAGGAGGAAATGACATGCTTGGAATCATTGGCGCAATGGAAGAAGAAGTGGAGAAGTTAAAGGAGCAGATGACGGAGGTCCGGGTGCAGGCAAAGGCATCCATGGAATTCTATCGCGGAAAGCTCAAAGGGAGAGAGGTCGTAGTAGTCCGGTCCGGAATCGGAAAGGTAAATGCTGCAATCTGTACACAGATTCTGGCGGATGATTATCAGGTAGATGGGATTATAAATACCGGAATTGCCGGTTCATTACGGGCCGAGATCAATATCGGAGATATCGTGATTTCCACGGATGCGGTGCAGCATGATATGGATGCGGTGGCATTTGGCTATAAGCCTGGACAGATTCCGCGGATGGATACATGGTCATTTCCGGCGGATCAGAAGCTGATAGAGGCTGCGGAAGCCGGCTGCCGGAAGGTATTGCCGGAGCTTGGTGTCTTTACCGGCAGAGTTGCCAGTGGTGATGAGTTTGTGGCGAAGCGGGAGCGGAAGGATCAGATCACAGAAGGCTTTCAGGCATGCTGCTGTGAGATGGAGGGTGCTGCAATCGCTCAGGTTGCATATCTGAATCACATACCGTTTGTCATCCTTCGGGCAATCTCCGACAAGGCAGATGACAGTGCTCACATGGATTATCCGACCTTTGAGGCACAGGCAATTCGGAACTCCGTAAAATTAATCTTAGAAATGGTGGTGCGTGTATAATGGAAAAAATAGCAAGCTTTACAGTGGATCATTTGAACTTAATACCGGGTGTTTATGTATCCCGGAAGGATCATATCGGTTCTGAGGTTGTGACGACCTTTGATATCCGGATGACCAGACCGAACTATGAGCCGGTGATGAATACGGCAGAGGTGCATACCATCGAACATCTGGGTGCTACCTTTTTAAGAAATGATAAGGAATACGGAAGTAAAGTGGTTTATTTCGGACCGATGGGCTGTAGAACCGGCTTCTATCTGCTGCTTGCAGGAGATTATGATTCTATTGATATCGTGTCATTGTTAACCCGGATGTATGAGTTTATTGCAGATTATCAGGGTGAGGTGCCGGGAGCATCCCCGAGAGATTGTGGTAATTATCTGGATATGAACCTTCCGATGGCCAACTATCTGGCAAAGAAATATCTGGATGAGGTATTATATTGTATCGCGGCAGAGCAGCTGGTATATCCGGAAGAGTAGGTGAGACTATGATTCGTTTCTATAATGGTAAGCTTCTGACAATGGATGGAGAACTTCAGGTGCAGGAGTCGTGTGAGGTCTGGGTAGACCGGGACCGGGTCGTTTTGGCAGGAGATGCCGGACGAGTGCGGGAGTTCTGCCGGACACAGGCGGAGAAGGCCGGAAAGGATGGAGCGCAGGCGGAGATCTCATTTGAACGTGAGATCGATCTTCACGGCAATCTTCTGATGCCGGGCTTTAAGGATGCACATACGCATTCGCCGATGACATTTCTGCGTTCTTATGCCGATGATATGCCATTACAGGACTGGTTATATAAGCAGGTGTTTCCGATGGAGGCGAAGCTGACACCGGAAATGATCTATCATTTTACGAAGCTGGCGGTGCTCGAATATCTGACCAGTGGCATCACAGCCAGCTTTGATATGTATGTGGAGCCGGAGGCAAATGCCCGCGCGAATCTAGAGATGGGATTTCGGACGGTTCTTTGTGGTACCTTAAATGACTTTAAAGATTCCATTGAGACGCTGGAAGGATTCTATCGGAAATACAATCAGTATCATCCGCTGATCTCCTACCGGCTGGGATTCCATGCGGAATATACAACCTCCGAGGGTTTACTGCGGGATCTGGCGGCACTGGCCGGACAGTACCGGGCACCGGTCTACACACATCTGTCGGAGACGGCGGCGGAGGCAGCGGGTTGTGAGGAACGGTATGGAAGCAGTCCGGTAAAGACACTGGCGGAGATGGGCCTGTGGGAGTATGGCGGTGGTGGCTTCCATTGTGTACATGTATCGGAAGAGGACATGGATATTATAAAGGAAAAGGGCATCTACGTGGTGACAAATCCGGCAAGCAATGCCAAGCTTGCGAGTGGAATTGCACCGATCTGCGCCATGCTGGAACGGGAGATTCCCTTGGCGATTGGTACGGATGGGCCGGCAAGTAATAATTGTCTCGATATGTTCCGGGAAATGTTTCTGGTCACCGGTCTGGCGAAGCTGCGGGAGCAGAATGCGGCAGCCT
>HF991357.1:32092-48537 GCA_000431515.1 Clostridium sp. CAG:632
CCTGTCCGGCGGAGGCGGTACTGAAGATGGCAACGACCGGTAGTGCGGCAGCAATGGGACTGAAGGATTGTGATTGCATTGCCGAAGGGAAACAGGCAGATCTGATCGTGATCGATCTGCATCAGCCGAATATGCAGCCGGAGCATAATCCGGTCAAGAATCTGGTGTATAGCGGATCCAAGCAGAATGTCCTGCTGACTATGGTGGCAGGCAGGATTTTATACGAGAACGGGCAGTTTTTTACGGGAGAGAATCCTGAGCAGATCTATGAGGAGGTTAAAAAAGACCTTCAGATCCTGCAGGCATGAGGAAACCTGTCGTAAGGAACGGGAAAATGTCGGAGTTCTCAAGTTGATTTCATAATTTCACAAATGCAATACTTTACAGGAACGAAACTGAGCGCAGCGGGATCGTTTAAAACATAAACTGGGAGGAACGTATTATGCAGGAATTATGGAATATGGTAGAAAATCAGAGCAGGTTTGTATATTTCATTGCAGGAGTGTGTATTGTCGGAATCCTGTGCAGGCTGATTCTTCAGGGGAGATTCCGGCGGCTTTTAAAAGAATCGGAAAACATGACATCCGCAACGGGAAAACAGCTGCGGGAAATCAGGAATCATTATGAGAACAGTCTGACGATGAATCGACAGGTGTATAACATCCATGCCTATGTGGATAAATATCTTTTGAAACTCAAGCTATGTGGAATACCCATCAGGACGTGGGCAGGCATGACGATGGAAATGGCGTTGCTGGCAGTTGCGGGTGGCGGGCTTGGAATCGTGAACAGCATACATAGGGGATACGGAGAAGAGGTGATCTTCAGTATCCTGTTTGCAACGATCATTTCCTGTGCATGTTTGATCAGTATGGAGAATATATTTCGAGTAGAAGGTTCCTATGACCGACTTCAGGCGAATATCGAGGATTATCTGGAAAATAATCTGAAGAACCGACTGGAACGACCGGTCTCAAGCCGGCAGGAACGGCGGCGTACACAGACAGGGGACGCAGGGCGGGGGGATACCCGCCCTGTAAACGGTTCTGCAGAACCGGCTCCGCTCGCAGAGCAGCAGGAGGCTCTGTCATCGGAGAAGGTACAACCGGCCGAGGCAATGGAACAGGCGGCAGCAGGACAGGAAGCGGAACTGGTCGCGCAGGTCTTACGGAATTTCTTCTCAAGTTAATGGAAGAAGGAGCAGGTATGATAAGAAAGAGGTTAAACAGACTACTTGGACTTTTGTGTATGGGAATCCTGTTACTGGGTCTGAGTGGTTGTAATGAGATCAAGGTAGTGGAAATGAATCAGGGGTCTGAAAGCAGTGAAGATCTGACAGGCGGAGAGGCCGGCATGGAGTCCGGAAGTGAAGAGGATGGTTCTTCCGATACGTCAGAAGGGGAGAATTCCGGGACAGAGCAGAAGGAATCGACCGTGGATGATACCGCTGAAACCGGGCAGGCAGAGACAACGGAGCAGAGTGGGAATAACTCCGGTGCAGGAACGACCGAGATTGTGGAACGGTCGGCAGAGGAATATGCGGTGATCAGCAATGAGCTGCAGGCATGGTGGTTTAAGCGGAATGAAGACCACCGGCCTTCCGGGTGTCAGGAGGATTTTGATATTGAGCAATATCATGCCTATTATGTAAATAAAAATGCGACGGATAATGTCATTTATCTGACCTTTGACTGCGGATATGAGAACGGATATACGCCTGCCATTCTGGATACGCTAAAGGAAGCAGATGTAAAGGCTATCTTTTTCGTGACACAGACATTTATCCGGGATAATCCGGATCTGGTCAAGCGGATGAAGGAAGAAGGGCATATGGTAGGAAATCATACGATCACCCATCCGAGTCTTCCGGGCCTTAGTATTGAGGAGCAGAGAGCAGAGATTCAGGGCTGTGCGGATTATATGAAGGAAGTAACCGGATACGAGATGGATCCTTATATCCGGCCGCCAAAGGGAGAGTACAGTGAGCGGACTCTGCAGCTATGCGAGGATATGGGATACTGTACGTTATTCTGGAGTATTGCATATCTGGATTATGATGTGAACAATCAGCCGTCTCCGGACTATGTGCTGCAGCATTTTGATAAATATTGTCATCCGGGAGCTATGCCGCTGATCCATAATGTGTCAAGTGCGAATACACAGGCACTGCCACAGCTGATCCGGAACCTGCGGGAGGCCGGATACCGGTTCGGAACCGTGGATGAGTTCTGCCATTTTTAAATACCGTCGGATTTTGTCTTGAATTTCAATAGCTGCTCTGCTACAATCATTCTTGGATGCTGGATAAGCAGAATTATCCGGTAAATATATGAACGAGAGCAAGGAGAAGAAGCAATGGATTACAATATCAGTTTTGATTACAGTAATGCAAGATTTATGGTTTCAGATGATAATCTGAAGGCAATGAGCAAGCGTGTCCTGGATGCGAAGGAAGTCCTGGTAAGCCGTACCGGAGCAGGAAATGATTTCCTGGGCTGGTTAGACCTTCCTATTAATTATGACAAGGAGGAGTTTGCCAGAATTAAAAAGGCAGCGGCAAAGATTCAGAGCGACTCTGAGATCCTGATCGTAATCGGTATCGGTGGTTCTTACCTTGGTGCAAGAGCAGCCATTGAAGCATTAAGACATAGTTTCTATAATGTGATTCCAAAGGAGCAGCGCAAGACTCCGCAGATTTTCTTCGCCGGAAATAACATCAGTTCCACATATCTGGAGCATTTGTTAGAGGTTGTTGGAGATCGCGACTTCTCTATTAATATTATTTCAAAGTCCGGTACTACCACAGAGCCGGCAATCGCATTCCGTCTGTTTAAGCGTCTTCTGATCGAGAAATACGGTGAGGAAGAGGCTGCAAAGCGTATTTATGCAACAACCGATAAGGCAAAGGGAGCCTTGAAGAATCTGGCAGATGCAGAAGGTTATGAGACATTCGTAGTTCCGGATGATGTCGGAGGACGTTTCTCTGTATTAACAGCTGTTGGTCTTCTTCCAATCGCAGTATCCGGAGCAGATATTGATAAGTTAATGGAAGGTGCTGCATATTCCAGAGATTTCTGCCTGACACAGCCGTTTGAGCAGAACTATGCACTGCAGTATGCCGCTATCCGTAACATCTTACTGGAAAAGGGTAAGACTATGGAGATCCTGGCAAACTATACTCCATCCGTTCATTACATCGGTGAGTGGTGGAAGCAGCTGTTCGGTGAGTCTGAAGGTAAGGATGGAATGGGTCTGTTCCCAACCGCCTGCGACTTTACAACCGATCTTCATTCTCTGGGTCAGTTTATTCAGGATGGTACCAAGAACCATATTGAGACTGTTTTGGATGTTCAGAATCCAAGAAGAAAGATTATCATGGAGCAGGAAGACAATGATCTGGACGGCATGAACTATCTGGCAGGAAGAACGGTTGATTTCATTA
This sequence comes from Clostridium sp. CAG:632, assembly GCA_000431515.1. Classification (GTDB taxonomy): domain Bacteria; phylum Bacillota; class Clostridia; order Lachnospirales; family Lachnospiraceae; genus CAG-632. The sequence goes on from HF991357.1 coordinate 35,535, forward strand.
ACCGTCAGGCTATGATGGGTACGATTCTGGCACACGTAGATGGTCAGATCCCGAACTTAAAGATCACGATTCCGCATATGGATGAGTATTGCTTAGGTGAGCTGTTCTATTTCTTCGAGTTCGCTTGTGGTGTCAGCGGTTATGTTCTGGGTGTTAACCCATTCAACCAGCCGGGTGTTGAGAGCTACAAGAAGAACATGTTCGCATTACTGGGTAAGCCTGGTTATGAGGAACAGCGTGAGAAATTAAAGGCCCGCATGGAGAATAAATAAGACTGTTCTGAAGCAGGACGTAATGAAACGGGAAAGCCGGATTTGGCTTTCCTGTTTTTTCATTGAAGGCCGTATAGGGGTATAAAGAATTGCGAAATAGCATGGATTGTGCTAAAGTGTAAGAGGGTGTTGTACACTTTAGAGGCAGGAGAAGGAAAGGGGATACATATGAGGACGATTAAAGCAAAAATTATTATTTTATTAATGATTTGTACGATTATTTCAACGGTAATCTGTGGGGGATTGACCTTGACAGGTATGCTAAGTGTGTCAAATCAGAATGCAAGCAAGATTATGGCACTGGAATGTAATAACAGCAGCCGTGAGATCAATACAACACTGAGCCGGGTGGAGCAGTCTGTAGATACATTGGCAGAGGTGGCAGAGCAGTCGTTGACAGACCTGCAGGCATTCCGGACAGATGCAAAGTACGTAGAGACATATACGGAACAGTTACGGCCGACTGCACTGGAGTTTGCCAGAAATACAGAAGGTGCGTTAACCTATTATATCCGGTATAATCCGGAATTTACGGAGCCAACGTCCGGAATTTTTGCATCCCGGGAGTCGGCAGATGCGGATTTTGATCAGCTGACACCAACCGATTTCAGCGTTTATGATTCGGATGACGTAGCACATGTGGGCTGGTATTATATACCGATTCAGAATGGTGAGGCTACCTGGATGGATCCGTACCTGAATTCCAATATTAATGTTTATATGATTTCTTATGTTGTGCCGATTTATGTAGATGGCGTGTCGGTAGGCGTTGTCGGAATGGATATTGATTTCAGTGAGATCGAATCCGTTGCAGAAGAGATTCAGTTATATAAAACAGGCAGTGCATATATTGTGAACTCTGCAAATCAGATCATGTATCATAAAAATCTTGAGTTCGGTACGGCGATAACAGATGTAAATGCCGGTGAATTAAAAAGCCTGAATGAGGATCTTCAGGATGAGTCAAAAGAGGGAAAGGAACTGAATTATACTCTGAACGGAAAGAAGCAGGTAGGCTGTTATAGTAAGCTGGGAAATGGCATGAAACTGGTAATGGTAGTGCCAAAGTCTGAGATACAGTCCGCTTCAAGCGCTATAGGGCGGATGATTTTTGTGGCAGGAGTGATTGCTGTTATAGTATCTGCTTTGGCAGGATTTTTTATGAGTGCGGGAATCGTTTCGCCGATTAAGCATGCAACCCGGATGATGCGTCAGATCTCGGAACTGAATCTGGCACAGGATGAAAAAATGCAGGAGCTGAGCCGGAGAAAAGATGAGACAGGTCTTATGTCCCAGGCAATGCAGGAGATGAATGAACGATTAGTTGATATAGTGCAGAAGCTGGAGGAAACCGGGACTGTTATTATGGAAAATGCAGGACACCTGAAGAATAGCTCAAAAGGTGTTGGTGAGATGTGCAGCGATAATTCGGCAACCACACAGCAGCTGGCGGCAGCTATGGAGGAATCCTCCGCAACGGTGGAAACTGTTTCACAGAATATAGAAACCGTAAATAAGAATACGAAGGATATTATGAATCTTTCCCAAAATGGTGAGGAAGATTCCCAGAAGATATTAGCAAGAGCTAAGAGCCTGAGTGAAACAACACAGGAAGCGACAGAGCGGACGAAGGAGATGTATCAGCAGGTAAGACAGAAGACCGAGCTGGCAATTGAGAAGTCAAAGGCGGTTGAGCGTATTAATGAGCTGACACATACCATTATGGAAATCTCCGCACAGACGAACCTGCTTGCACTGAATGCATCCATCGAGGCAGCAAGAGCCGGTGAATCCGGACGTGGCTTCGCAGTTGTAGCAGATGAGATTGGTAACCTTGCAAATCAGACACAAAATACGATTAATGATATTGACGGTATTATTAAAGAAATATATGAAGCGGTGGGTAGTATGGCAGAGTGTCTGAACACATCTACAGAGTTTTTGGAAAATACGGTTTTATCAGATTATAATCATTTCATGCAGGTCGGTGAGCAGTATGCAGAGGATGCCGGAAATTATGAGACGAATATGTGTGAGATAGGGGAAGCTGTTCGGAAACTGGGAGCTGCGATTGAAGAGATTACAGAAGCGGTAAATGGTATCAGACGTATGACAGAAGAATCGGCAGAAGGTATTTCTATGATAGCAGAAAAGACATCTGAAATCGTTGATAAGATGGCAGATGAAGAAGAAATGATAGTGGTAAATCAGGAGAAGGCACAGGCATTAGGTGAGATTGTAGGAAACTTTACATTGGAATAAAAGCCTGTTGTAAAACGGTGAGAGGAAATGATGGCAGGTAAAATATTACTGGTAGAGGATGATTTTGCCCTCGCAATGGGAACAGAATATACACTCCGGGCAGAGGGGTATACCGTTATTCAGGCCGGAACGATCCGGAGAGCCAGAGAGGTTATGCAATCAGACAACCCGGATCTGATCCTGCTGGATGTGATGCTGCCGGATGGAAACGGTTATACCTTCTGTAAGGAGGTGCGGCAGACGAATATGCAGATCCCGATTATTTTCCTGACTGCAGTTGGAGAAGAAGTAAATATTGTGCAGGGTCTGGAGCTTGGAGCGGACGATTATGTGACGAAACCATACCGTGTCAAAGAGCTGTTATCAAGAATTGCCGCCAATCTTCGGCGGGCAGGATTTCGGAATGCACGGCAGGATGCTGCAAAGCGGACGGATGCGGATGAGATGTATGTCTTTGGAAGCCATAGATTTTACAGGAAAGAGCTGCGGCTTCTTCAGGCGGATCAACTGGTCGATCTGACGCCGAATGAGCTGCGTCTGTTGCAGGAGTTTATCCGGAATGAAGGAATCGTGCTGACCAGAAATCAGCTTCTGGAGCGGATTTATGACACCGGAGAAAGCTTCGTGGATGATAATACATTGTCGGTATATATGAAACGCTTGCGGGATAAGCTGGGTACGGATGCGGAATGGATCGAGACCGTCCGTGGTGTCGGCTACCGGTTCCGCCGTAAGGATGCTCGGACAGAAGGTAATTAAACGACAGAACCTCAGCAGTGCTGGGGTTCTGTGCGATTGTAACGATGGATACACAGAGGGAGACAGGCATGCGAAGTGATTATGAGAGAAATCGGTTTCGAATCATATATGGAATTCTGGCAGTTATATTTCTGGCGGCTATCGCCATCTGGTGTCTGATCGCATGGGGATACTGGGACTGGAGAAGTATCGGAGTGATCGGGTTCACCGCATTCTTTCTTGTGATAATTTATATTGTTGTTTATCGGATGTTAAATCATGCTTATAAGAATATGGAACATGCATCGCAGATCATGAATGACATGATGGAGAAAGGGATCGATCCGCCATCGGAGGACTATCAGGATGGTACGATTGGAATCATGTACAGCAATTTTTATAAAATGGTTTATGCGTTGAAGGAGAGTCAAAACCGGGAGATGGAAGAGAAGCTGTTTCTGCGGGATATTATCTCGGATATTTCCCATCAGCTGAAGACACCGCTGGCATCTCTGAATGTATTCGTGGATCTCCTGGTAGAGGATAAGGTAGAGGACGAGGAGAAACGGAAGCAGGTGCTTCGTGAAGCACAGAATCAGTTGAATCGTATGGAGTGGATGGTTCTGTCTATGCTAAAATTAGCCAGAATAGAAGCCGGAGCGATTCAGTTTGAGAAGCAGGATGTACTGCTGCTTCCGTTGCTGTCAGAGGCTGGCGAGGGCGTTCGCTATTTGACCGATAAACGGAATCAGATATTGGAGATCACCTGTGAGCCGGAATGCCGGTTGAACTGTGACAGAGACTGGCTGGTCGAGGCAGTGATCAATCTTCTAAAAAATGCGTCTGATTACTCCGGTGAGAATACCCGGATTCAGATTGAGGTAGAACAGACCCAGATTTATACCCGGATCTATGTGAAGGATGAGGGCGTGGGGATTGCGGAGGAGGAGCTTCCGCATATTTTTGAACGTTTCTACCGGGTACATCAGGAAGTAAACCCGAACAGCGTAGGAATCGGGTTGTCATTAACAAAGTCGATAGTAGAAGGCATGGGAGGCAGTATCCGCGTAAAGAGTGAGGTCGGAAACTATACGTGGTTTATACTTACTTTTTTGAAATAAAAGGTCACTCAACTGTCGGTTGAATGCTCTCCGCTCAACCGCCGGTAGGTAGAAATTCACACGAATAATTCATACACTGGAAAGCAGAAAGGAGAAAATGAGTATGCATTTGGAGGAATATGGAAAAGAAAATGAGCAGATTATCGTAATGCTGCACGGTGCTAATTTCGTGCATTCGTTTGGAAGGCAGTATGTTCTGGCGGAAAACTATCACTTGATCATTCCGCATCTGATGGGATACGGAAATGAAACGGATAAAATATTCGATACGGAGGCACAGGTTCGTGAACTGGCGACATATATTGCATCATTAGGGCAGAAGGTCCTGTTGGTAGGATTTTCACTGGGAGCGCAGGTGGCGTTTAAGCTGGTGACGGAGCATGAGGAGCTGTTTACGGCTGCGATTCTTGTAAGTCCGTGGCTGGATAAGAATGAGGCAATGCTGCAGTATGCGATGAAGCAGAATGAAAAGCAATTTCATTCATTTAAGAAGCGGTGGTTCTGCAATCTGCTTGGAATGATGAACGGTCTTCCGAAGGAACAGCGCAAAGAGTTTGTGGAGCAGATGCAGAATCTGAAGATAGAAACCGTCCATAATGCAGTTGACAACGGAATCACATTGGAGTCGGTAAAAGGATTTGAGAATGTAAAGATTCCGGTGTATGCACTTGCCGGTGAAAAGGAACAGAAAGAGGTAACGGAAAGCGTAAAGGCACTGGCAAAGTGTAATCCGAACTGCAGATATGAGATCTGGAGCAAGGCGGCACATAATATACCGCCGGTGCATTATAAGAGATTTAATGAGCTGATAAAGAAGGTGGCCGGTCAGGACCAGGCTGTATAAAAAGGATGGCTGGCTTTATGGAAATGTAAACAATAGTACAGCAGAGGAGCAGAATATGACATTACAGCAATTAGCATACTACGTAACGGTGGCAGAATGCGGCAGTCTTACAGAAGCAGCGGGGAAACTGTTTATTGCACAGCCAAGCCTCAGTAGTGCAATTCATAATTTAGAAAAAGAAATGGGAATCGTGGCATTTTCCAGATCAAATCGCGGTGTCGTGCTTACCAGAGAGGGTGAGGAGTTGCTGTCATATTCTAGAATGCTTCTGGAGCAGGCAGACATCATGAAGGAGCATTTTGGTACGGGGGTGAGAAGAAAACCCAGATTTTCGGTTTCCTGTCAGCATTACTCCTTTGCGGTGAACGCATTTGTAGATCTGATCAAGGAGTATGATGCGGATCAGTATAGCTTTATATTAAGGGAAACGCAGACCGGTGAGATCATAGATGATGTAGCGGAGGGGAAAAGTGAGATCGGAGTTATCTATCTGTCAGAGAGCAATGAAGAGGTTCTCAGTAAGATGATCAAGAAACAGGAGCTGATCTTCGAGGAGCTGTTTGTTGCGGCACCGCATGTGTTTATCTGCAAGGATCATCCGCTGGCGGGACAGGAGAAGATTACAGTGGAACAGTTAAAGCCGTATCCGTATCTGGTTTTTGAACAGGGAGAGCGGAATTCTTTTTACTATTCCGAGGAGTTCCTGAGTGTGCTGGATTTCCCAAAAAATATTCAGGTACGGGACAGAGCAACCTTATTTAATCTGGTGATCGGCTTGAATGGCTTTACCGTCAGCTCCGGTGTGATCGATTCGAAGTTAAACGGTGACAGCATTATTGCCAGACCGCTTGAGGTAGACTGTACAATGAGAATCGGAATCATCAGAAAGAAGAATATACTGTTCAGTAAGTATGCGTATTCCTATTTAGATGCATTAAAGAAGCATTTGTCTATAGATTGAAACTATAGATAACTTCGTTTTTAATGTATTTTTCAAATGGTATCAGGGTTGATATACTATCCTCAGATTCAAACGATTATTAAATAAACAGGTATGGAGGATAGAATTATGAGTACATTACAGACACCGTTTCGATATGATTTTGTAGGTAGCTTTCTGAGACCGGAAAAGTTAAAGAAAGCAAGAAGAGAATTCGATGAGGGCAAGATTGACTATGCTGCATTAAAGGTAGTGGAAGACGAGGCCATTACAGAACTTGTAGCTAAGACAAAGGAGCTCAGTTATCATGTGATCACAGATGGCGAATTCCGGAGAGCAACCTGGCATCTTGATTTTATGTGGGGATTTGATGGTATCGGACATACACCGACCAAGACGGGTCTTCCGTTCCATGGAGAGGCGGCTATGGTGGATGATACCTACATTATCGGAAAGGTCGGATTATCCACGGAGCATCCGTTTGTAGAACATTTCCGGTTTGTGAAGGCACTCGAAGATGAGAACACGGTAGCAAAGCAGACGATGCCATCGCCGGCACAGTTCCTGGCACAGTTTACCATGCCGTTCAACCGGATCAATACAGAGAAATATTACGAGAAGGATGAAGATCTGGTAAATGATATCGTAGAAGGATATGGTAAGGTGATTAATGATCTGTATGCTGCAGGCTGCAGAAATATACAGCTGGATGATTGTACCTGGGGTATGTTTGCGGATAAGATCGGTCATACCCTCTACGGAACAACCAGAGAAGGATTGATCGAGGTTCAGAAAGCACATAAGGATATTAACAATCAGGTTATCGCGAATGCACCGAAGGATATGATTATAAATACACATGTATGCCGGGGGAACTTCCATTCTACTTATGCAAGTGAGGGTGCATATGATTCTGTTGCAGATATCTTATTCGGAGAAGAGAACGTGAATGCGTACTTCCTGGAGTTTGATGATGAGAGATCCGGTGGATTCGCACCGCTTGCAAAGGTTTCCGGAGATAAGAAGGTAGTTCTTGGACTGATCACGACCAAGTCACCGGTGCCGGAGGATAAGCAGCTTGTAATTAACCGGATCCATGAAGCAGCGAACTATGTTCCACTGGAGCGTCTGTATCTGAGCCCGCAGTGCGGCTTTGCTTCCTGTGAGATCGGCAATAAGCTGACAGAAGAAGAGCAGTGGGCAAAACTCAGACTTGTAAAGGAAGTAGCAGAGGAAGTCTGGGGTAACTAATAATCCGGAAGATTTTCTGCCAATGACGTTTCTTACAATTCTGTAAGATTCCAAGTCACCGAAACGTAATATAGAGCAGTTATAATAGGTATTGTCAATAAAAGGCAATACCTATTTGTGTTATCGAGATAGATTGTGGAGGGAGACTATGAAGGATTATAAGGGTCTGGCGTTACGCTATTTGAAGATGAATAAGAGCAGGAACCGGATTGCAATCTTAGGTGTTATTATTACAGCTATTCTGGTTACGGCTTTTCTGAATGTGGTATTTTGTTTTCTGCTGCAGTTCCGGGAGGAAACAAGAGCCGATGGAGATTACGAGGCGATTCTTTTCACACAGTCAGAAGCACAGGCGCAGGCAATCTTAGAGGATGACCGGATCGAGAGTGCTTATATCGGCCCATATTATGACCATGATATTCATGGAGTGGAACAGGACATTCAGTATCAGAATTGCCTGTACATTAACGTTAGAAATCCGTACACACTGGAGCGGCAGTTTACAGATCTGTGTGGAGAGTATGGGGTGGAAGGAGAGATCAACGACTGGGTAGCAAGTGGATACTTTCAGGGAAGGGACAAGAATGATGTGTTGGTTTTCATTTATTTCAGTCTGGTGATCGCCTATATTATAGCAATCTTCGGTGTCGGAATCGTCCGGAATGCAATTCAGCTGGATGCTCTGGAAAATATTCGGGACTATGGAAATCTTCGATGCATCGGAGCGACCGGTAAGCAGTTAAAGGGTCTGATGTACCTGCAGGGAGCGATTCTTGAACTGTCGGGTATCGGTATCGGGCTGCTGCTAGGTATCGGAGCCAGTCTGGGATTGGCAGCAGTTCTGCAGCTGCCGCTCGGATTTCAGCCGTTAATTATTCCGGTACTTCTGATATTCTTCCTGGGAGATCTTTATTTTACGATGGGAGAAAACAGCAAGCTGATCACAAAAATGTCTCCGGTCAGTGCAATCCGCGGTGAGTATCGGATTAAGAAGGAAAAGGCAAAAGCCCGGAAGAGTGGTATCTTCGGCAAAATCTTCGGTATGGAAGGGGATTATGCATACAAGAGCCTGATGCGCAATCCCGGAAGATTCAGAAGAACGACAGCAGCTATGGCGATTGGGATTGCCATGATCATGACGGTTACGGGAATCGGCTTTTCGGAGAGAAAGTATACGCAGGATACGCGAAACAGGTACGGATATTATCAGCTCTATTTCTTAAATTCCTTAAATGTAATAGAAACCATAGATGAAGTACACGCATCCCTTCCGGCAACCGGGCAGCTGGCAGCTATGAATGATTTCCGGGAAGTCACTGACAGTAAACGAGAATACTCGGCAGATATCTGGTTACAGGATTATGAGACCGGTCATTATACAAATGAATATCTGGAATATTTGGGAAATATGGATTTCACGCAGAATATATTGAGCAAATTGCAGCAGCGGGAAGAACAGGAGAATACGCTGACAGCCGGAGAGGAGAAGGAGCAGAATGAGGGACAGATCGGCTGGTATGCCAAGCTGTTGGCAGCAGATACCTGCTATGGATATGATGATGCGGATCTGTCACGTTGTAAGTCTGCATTGACAGCCGGTACGGTTGACCTCAGCGATCATGGTATCATTCTGGTCAATCCGGAGTCACGGAGGGTAATAGAAACGGATGATGGTTATACAACGAAGACGATTACGATGCTTGATTATCAGCTGGGAGACACAATTGACATTGTAAATATGAAGCGGTTCCGGGAAATGATGCAGTCGGAGATTCAGAAGCTGAATGCTGAGCGGGATCAGGAGCTTTCAAAGCTTGGAACGACCGGGGGAGAGGATGAAGAGCATCCGGGCTGGCTTCTGGATGTTGTACAGGAGTATGAGCTGGGTGTCGAGCTGACGCCGACAGAGGAGATCCAGAACCGGTATTATCAGAAGAAACAATATGCGGCTTACCGATGCTGGAAGCAATTACTGGCAGAAGGAGATTATGAGACATATACCATTGAGGGAATTATTTCAAGAGACCCGAATATGAACAGGGGAGTTGTTGATGAAGATAGCATGGGAGAGAGCGGGTGGATCCTTCCGCTACAGCAATATTATATGACAACAGGTACGGATGAGAGCATGATGACGGGCATGGCGTATCATATAAAGAACGGAACGCTCAGCGAAAAATTGCAGAATACCTATTATGAAATTACAAACGGAATGTGGGAAGGATCTTATTATGGAGATGCCATATGCACGGTTTCCGGATATCCGGAAATATATACTATACTTGATGGCACGAAGTGGCAGATAGCGATCGCAGTCCTGATCCTGACCTTTGTGGTGCTGATGTATTCGCTGAATTTCATCAATGCAACGGCGAGCAATCTTCATCTGCGACGAAAGGAGTTTGCACAGTTGCAGGTGCTTGGAGCTACCAGAGGTGAGATTCTGAAGATGACACTTCTGGAAGGCGTGATCACAACTCTGGTGTCAAATCTCATTGGCATTACCGTCGGATGCGGTTTGAGTGCATGGCTGTATTATTACATCATGCAGCTGGTGCAGATTCCGTATTATTTCCCATGGGCGATGATACCGATCTGTATTGCAGGTTCATTCCTGCTTCTGGTCGGCTCCATTTATGCGCCGATGCGTCATATGACACGGGATATGATCGGTGATCTGACAACGGGTGGAGACTGATTCGGAATATAAATTAAGAAAAAACCGGCAAGTACGAAGTGGAAAATCAGGAGGAATCAATATGGATATTGTAACAATGGAACATGTCACAAAGGTATATGGAGAAGGCGACAGCAGAGTGTGGGGCCTGCATGATGTCAGTATGACGGTGAAACAGGGGGAAATCGTATCAATCGTAGGTGCTTCCGGTTCCGGCAAATCTACCCTGCTTCATGTCATGGGTGGTGTGGATACACCGACCAGCGGCAAGGTCGTGGTGGATGGCAAGGATATCACGAAGTTAAATGATGAGCAGATGGCAATTTTCCGTCGGCGGAAGGTCGGATTTATCTTTCAGGCATACCATCTGATTCCGGTACTGACCGTGGAGGAGAATATTACCATGCCGATCCTTCTGGATCACAGAAAGCCGGATCGGGAATATGTCGAGCAGATCATGGAATTACTGGGACTGCAGGATCGGAGAAAGCATCTGCCGAATCAGTTGTCCGGTGGACAGCAGCAGAGAACGGCAATTGCAAGAGCTCTGGCAAATCAGCCATCCTTGATCCTGGCAGACGAGCCGACCGGAGCCTTGGATTCCAAGAATGGAAATGAGGTTATTGCACTGTTACAAAGCTCCGTGAAAAAGCTGAATCAGACATTGGTTCTGATCACACATAACATTGATCTGGCAAGAGAGGCAGACCGGATCATTAAGATCGCGGATGGAGAGATTGTGGAGGGATAAGCCATGCAGGAAGTGAGACAGAGAATCAAAGTTACACAAAGGAAAGCGTATAGATTTCTGATTCCGGTACTGATTCCGATACTGATAATGGTACTAAATGTGCAGAGGGCGCAGGCCGCCACTCCGCGGGTAATGCTGTCCAATTATTCGATAGAAGAAGGGGAAATCGTGGCGGGACAGCCGTTTACGTTACATATTACGCTGAGGAATACAGCGGCGAATTCCATCCGGAATCTGAAGCTTACAATCTCCACGGAAAAAGGCGAATTTCTTCCGGTGGATGGAGCGGGTACGGCATATCTGGAGAAACTGGCTGGCAGAAGTGAATCAGAGTTTACATTTGCGATGCAGGCTGTGGATGGACTGACCACGCAGTCCTATAAGCTGCTTCTGAAATCGGAGTATGAGGGAAATGATGGCTCGCCGTATACGGTTGAGGAATCTATATTCCTTCCGGTTACTCTGCAGCAGCGATGTTCGGTAACGGATGTGTTTCTCCCGGATAGTGATGTTGAACTGGGTGAAACGGTAGAAATCGGAGCTTCTGTAAATAATCTGGGAGAAGAGCCGCTTTATAATGTGACCGCCGGCATCAGCGGAAGTAATGTGGCTGTTGCTGATACGTATATCGGAACCATCGATGCCGGAAAACGGGGCAATGTAGATCTTCTGACAAAGGCGAGTGCAATATCGGAGATGAGCGGAGATAAAAATGAACTGACCGTTTCCTATGAGGATCGGAAGGGAGAGCGGCATACTGTGGTTCAGAGTATTGAGCTGAAGGTGACACAGCCGGTTTATGAGAATCTGGAGAAGGTGAAGGATGACACCCATACGGGACAGGGCTGGATGATAACCAGCATTGTGTTGGGAGTCCTTATGATCACAGGCGGAGTTGTCGGATTGATATTGCAGAGGAGACGCAGGAAGAAAAAACTGCTGGAGGAGTTTTAGCCTATGAAATGGATATGGCATTTATGCTGGGCCAATATGAAACAGCGGGGCATCCGTACATTTCTTACGATTCTGGGAGTTGTGATCGGAATCGTATCGATCGTATCCCTGATGGCAATCGGGCTGGGAACAAAGAAGGTGCTTCTGACTATGGCAGGAGAGGAAGGGAGTGCTACAGAGATCCGTATCCGGGGCATCACAGAGGGAAAACGGAAGGATCAGATGATCACAGACCGCCGTCTGGAAGAGGTACGGAAGCTGGATGCGGTAGCGGCTGTTTATCCGATACTTTCCGTAGACGCCCGGTTCTCATATGATAATTATGTCGGCTATTGGACAATTGATGGTATACCGCAGGAATATCTGGATGAAATAGAAACACTGCATGGAAATCAGTCGGAAGGAGATAACTGGATACCGGAGCTGATCATGGGAAATCAGGTGCTGAATCTGTTTTTTAATGAAGTGACCGGAACCAGCTACGGAGAAATCCATGAGAGTGACAGCAGTGAGGAAACCGAAGATCTGACCGGGAAAAAGCTGGAAACCATGTTCTCACAGGCAGGAAGCGATAGTGAGACAAAGGTACGGCTCCCGATTACGGATATGACGAAACAGAATTCCTATTCCATTTACTGTAATCAGGATGAACTGAAGCTATACCTGAAACGTCTGGCAGATGGTGGGAAGATTCCGGGACAGCCGGTCAATCAGAATGATGAGAATTATAATGAATGGATCTATGGAAGTGCGATTGTAGAAGCCGATGATATAGAGTCTGTAAAAAAGCTGGAGCAGGCTTTAAAGGATATGGGATTTCAGACAGAAAGCAATATTGAATTTGTGGAATATATTGAAAAAACAATGAAGATCGCACAGCTGATCCTGGCAGGGATCGGAATGATCGCACTGGTCGTTGCAGTTATTGGAATCGGAAATACAATGACCACAGCGGTTTATGACCGGGTGCAGGAGGTGAGTATGCTGAAGGTTCTGGGGGCAGATCCGGAAGAGCTGCTCTCGTTGTTTCTGTTAGAATCCGGAATATTGGGCGGTATCGGCGGCATAATCGGAGTGCTGATATCGTATGGTATCTCCGGACTGGCGGTAAACCGGCTCGCAGTGAAACTGCTCTCTTTGCCCAAAGGAACAATGCTGGCGGAGATTCCAATCTGGCTGGCATTTAGTGCAGT
>HF991358.1:0-3433 GCA_000431515.1 Clostridium sp. CAG:632
CGGATGATATCAACTGGAGCTATGATACCTCTCTGGCAACCGTTACAGTAGCATCAGATAAGAAGAGCATCAAGGTTACAGTTCCGAGATCGGGAAGCTATGGAGAATTTCCGGTTACGGTTACTGCAGGCTCACAGTCCAGAACGATTACGGTTCATGTGGTAACTCCGATTACAAGAATTGCATTTAATCCAACCAGTATCAGTCTGGTGCTGAACAGTGCGACAACAGGCAGCCAGACGGTGAAGCCATCGACTCTGAATTATATGAATTCAAGTGCAGGCTATAAGGATACAATATATTTTGGTAATAGCAATGAAGAAGCAGTCAAAGTAACGGATAATAAGGATGGAAGCTGTACGGTTACGGCATTGGCGGCCGGTACAGCAAAGATCACTGCGTATTCCTATGCGATGCAGGGAAAGGTTAAGGGCACGTTCACCGTTACCGTCACCGATTCCGGTACTCGCGTAGAATTGCGTGATTCCGGCACCGGAAAGACAATTGCGAATCCGATCACATTCGATGCATCCAAGGGTCAGACAACACAGACATATCCTTATGTATTTGTGAATTCTTCCGGTACAGAGACCTCAGTATCCGGTAATGATCTGGATATTACGGTTGCAAATTCGGCAGTTGCTACAGTGACTCCGAATACATCAGCGAAAACGATTGCGATCAAGAGCTTAAAGTACGGAACAACGACAGTAACGATCGCCCCGAAGGGTAAATCAGAGAATGCAGTCAGCTATACGATTTCCGTACCATCGAATATTAAGACGATTAATTCGACAGCTTCCATTACCGGAAATGTCGGTACGACGCAGACTGTATTTAAATCTGTGATGAATTCCTTTGGAGTGACCTCTGCAAATGCGACTCCGGCTAAGATAAAGGAGATATCCGGCAACACTGTGAAGTTCACATCCACGAATACGAATGTAGCAAGTATTGACTCCAATGGTACTGTATCGCTGAAAGCGAAAGGAAGTGCCACGGTTAAGATGTCGGTCTATGCCACGGCATCAGCAACAACTCCGTTACTGGAAAAGAGCGTGAATGTGACGGTAAAGCAGCCGGTGACCGGAGTAAGTATTACATCCGCAAATGGCAGCAATACTGTAAATGCAGGAGATACCTTGCAATTGACCGCAAAGGTGTCACCATCCAATGCAAGTGATACAAGCGTCACATGGAGCAGTAGCAGTACCGGAATCGCAAAGGTAAGTACCGCAGGACTGGTAACCGGTGTAGCAACCGGTACAGCCGTGATCACTGCAAAGGCAAATGACGGCAGTAATAAATCAGCGACCTTTACGGTAACGGTTACCAAAAAGGTCATTAAGGTCACAAAGATTTCATTGAGTGCAAGCACTCTGCTGACGAAGGTTGGCTGCACAGAAAAGATAACAGCAACGGTAACACCGACTAATGCAGATAACAGGGCAGTGACCTGGAGCAGCAGTGCACCGACGGTGGCGAGTGTCGATCAGAGCGGAAACATTATAGCCAAGAGTGTGGGAAATGCTACAATCACTGTAAAAGCAAAGGATGGCAGCGGTGTAACCGCGACCTGCTGGGTAAACGTAACGGATATCAAGGTAACAGGCATTACATTAAACAAAACAACATTAAATATAAAAACCGGAGCGACAGAACAGTTGACCGCGAAGGTACAGCCAACCGATGCGACGAACAGTAAGGTGACCTGGAGCAGTAATGACAAGGATGTCGCGGAAGTAGATCAGACAGGAATGATCACAGCGAAGAAAGAAGGCTCTGCAGTCATTACTGTAACGGCACAGGACGGTAGCGGCAAAACGGCTACCTGTCAGGTGAATGTAACAGATATTAAGGTATCCGGTATTACATTAAGTGCATCGACATTAGCCATGCAGACCGAGGATGTGAAGCAGCTGAGTGTGACCAACATCACACCGGCAAATGCGACAAATAAGGCACTGAAATGGGAAAGCAAGAATACATGGGTAGCAACCGTTGATGAGAGTGGAAATGTAACTGCAAAAAATCCGGGAGAAGCAACAATTACCGTAACGGCTGCCGATAACGGTGGCGCACAGGCAATCTGTAAGGTGACGGTAACAGAG
The DNA here is from genome assembly GCA_000431515.1 of Clostridium sp. CAG:632. Taxonomy (GTDB): domain Bacteria; phylum Bacillota; class Clostridia; order Lachnospirales; family Lachnospiraceae; genus CAG-632. The sequence goes on from HF991358.1 coordinate 2,112, forward strand.
CGTACTGCTCCGGTTATAAAGGTAACGCAGATCCAATTGAGTCAGACAAGGGCCAGCTTAAATGAGGGAAAAGAACTGCAGTTAACAGCAACGGTGCTTCCGACAGAGGCAACGAATCAGAGTCTGACCTGGAGCAGTAGTGTAGAAGGGGTAGCAACCGTTGACTCAACCGGAAAGGTTACAGCTATAAAAGCAGGAACGGCCGTCATTACCGCAACTGCGAAAGATGACAGCGGCATCTCTGCAAGCTGTACGGTACAGGTAACGGTGCCGACTGTCAAGGTAACTGGTATCACATTAAATAAGACAACCGCAAGTGTGGTAAAGGGCAAGACCGTAGCATTGACAGCAACGGTAACACCGGATACAGCAACCGATAAAACGATAAAATGGACAACCAGTAATAAAAACGTAGCAACAGTCAGCACCGATGGCGTTGTTACAGCCAAGGCAGCCGGAACAGCGACCATCACGGCGACAGCAGCTGATGACAGCGGAGTGAAGGCTACCTGCAAGATCACAGTAACCAATCCGGTCGTTAAGGTAACGAAGGTTACTTTGAATAAGACAACCGCAAGTGTGGTAAAGGGTAAGACCTTAACCTTAACGGCAACGGTAACACCGACAAACGCTACGAATAAAAATGTTACATGGAAATCGTCCAATACAAAGATCGTAACCGTTGACGGCAATGGAAAGGTTACAGCAGTGGCAGCGGGAACAGCGACGATTACCTGTACCGCAAAAGCTGACAAGAGTAAGAGTGCTACCTGCAAGATCACAGTAACCAATCCGGTGGTCAAGGTAACGAAGCTGAGAATGAATAAGACATCGGTAGACCTGTTAAAGGGTAAAACCGTACAGCTGAAGGTTATCGTAACACCAAGCAATGCAACGAACAAGGCAGTGACCTGGACCAGCAGCAATAAAAAGATAGCAACCGTTACCTCCAATGGTCTGGTAAAGGCAGTCAGAACCGGTACGGTCACGATCACAGCCAAGGCAAAGGATGGAAGCGGTAAGAAGGTAACCTGCAGGATCAATGTCTATGCAGACTCTGTAGAGAGCTATGTAGCAAGAATCTACACAAAGGCATTGGGCAGAGATCCGGAGCCGGCAGGCCTGAAATATTGGGTCGGTGAGATCAAGGCAGGAAGAAAGACAGCCGTTCAGGTGGCAGAGATGTTCTTCTTTGCACCGGAGTTTACAAACAAGAAGTTAAATAATAAGGAGTATGTTAAGGTTTTATATCGTACATTCATGGGACGTGAGGCTGATCAGGGCGGTCTGAATTACTGGATCGACCGGTTGAATAAGGGTGA
>HF991358.1:3525-17891 GCA_000431515.1 Clostridium sp. CAG:632
CATTTGGTTTATAAGAAATGAGTATGAGAGAAGCAACATGGAAGGTCATTGCGCATATCGAAACGGAATTCCCGGCGAAGTTCGGGATTCCGAGACAGAGCGGTCTGGTGAAAACATTAACCGGAAGAATTGTTTTTGAACCGGAGTTTCGACAGCCGGAAGCAGTGCGCGGACTGGAGGGCTTCTCTCATATTTGGCTTTTATGGCAGTTTTCAAAGGCCGGACGGGAGAACTGGTCGGCAACCGTGGCACCGCCCCGTCTGGGTGGAAAGAAGAAGGTGGGCGTTTTTGCCAGCCGGTCACCGTTTCGTCCGAATCCAATCGGTCTGTCCTCGGTAAAGCTGGAACGGATCGAGATGGATGAAAAGCTTGGCCCGGTCTTATATGTATCCGGTGCAGATTTATTAAACGGCACTCCAATCTATGATATCAAGCCATATCTGGCGTTTACAGACAGTCATCCGGATGCGGTGGATGGATTTGCCGGGGATGTCTTTGATTACGGACTGGAGGTAGAGTTTCCGGAGGAGCTGCTGGCGAGGATCCCGGAAGAACAGCACCGGACGGTCATTGAACTGTTAAAGCAGGATCCGCGGCCGGGAACACAGGAAGCTGTGGATAAGGAATACCGGATGCTGTTTGGAGAACAGGATATCTGGTTTCATGTGAAGGATCGGGTGCTGACTGTCCACAATGTAGTGGAAAAACCGATACTTGACATAAAGAAAAGGCCTGATATATAATAATGAAATATAGGCAATGACGAAGAGAAGTAGCCCGATTATCGCTTGCAGAGAGTGGAGAACGGTGGAAGCTCCACAGAATGAATCGGTGTGAATAACACTTTACCAGCCGCGACCTGAACTCTGAGGCTGGAGATTCTGGCAGATCAGAATTGAATGACGGAACGATCCGATTCTACATCGGCAGATTCCGACAGGCAGGACAGTAGGGGAGCCGCAGCTGTGCGACAAACAGTCGGTGAGAAAGCATGCAAGGCATACTTTAGAAGCCATGAGGGACTGCGCAGGCAGTAAATCAGGTGGTACCGCGGACAGTAGATAGAGATTTCTGTTCGTCCTGAACCAAAAGTTCAGGGCGAACTTTTGCGTTTAAATGCTCTTAGCCGGAGCATAAATAAAAAGAGAAAAGGAGAGTAACATGAGTATTGTAAACATTTATCGTGACAGAACCATTAATGAGATTACAGAATCCGATGTGGGATCAACCGTAAAAGTAGCAGGCTGGGTAGAGAATATCCGTGACCATGGTGGTGTATCTTTCATCGATTTGCGTGATATGTATGGTGTATTGCAGGTCGTTATGCGTGACACTACTTTGCTGGAAGGAATCGTAAAGGAAGACTGCGTATCCATTGAAGGCGTTATGGAGCACCGGGATGAGGAGACCTATAATCCGAATATCGAGACCGGAACCATTGAGTTAGAGGCACACACCGTGACCGTACTTGGTAAGGTATATAAGCAGATTCCGTTTGAAATCATGACATCAAAGGAAATCCGTGAGGATGTCCGTCTGAAGTATCGGTATCTGGATTTAAGAAATAAAAAGGTAAAGGACAACATCATTTTCCGTTCCAAGGTCATCAGCTTCTTACGGGAAAAGATGACAGAGATGGGATTCCTGGAGATCCAGACTCCAATCCTGTGTGCATCGTCTCCGGAGGGAGCCAGAGATTATATCGTGCCATCCAGAAAGTTCAAGGGGAAGTTCTATGCATTACCACAGGCACCACAGCAGTATAAGCAGCTGTTGATGGTATCCGGATTTGATAAATATTTCCAGATTGCGCCTTGTTTCCGTGATGAGGATGCAAGAGCGGACCGTTCACCGGGAGAGTTCTATCAGTTAGACTTTGAGATGAGCTTTGCTACTCAGGAGGATGTATTCCGGGTAGGTGAGGAAGTATTATCTGAGACCTTTAAGAAGTTTGCGCCGGAAGGATACACGGTTACGGAAGCACCATATCCGATCATCAGCTATAAGCAGGCAATGTTGGAGTTCGGTTCTGATAAGCCGGATCTTCGGAATCCGCTGCGTATCATTGATGTAACCGATTTCTTCCAGAGATGTACCTTTAAGCCATTCCATGGCAAGACTGTACGTGCAATCAATGTGCATGCAAAGTTGTCTAAGGGACAGCATGAGAAGCTGTTGAAGTTCGCAACCGGAATCGGAATGGGTGGACTTGGCTATCTGGAGATTCTGGAAGACATGAGCTACAAGGGACCGATTGATAAGTTTATCCCGGATGATATGAAGACCGAGATTGCAGAGCTGGCAGGTCTGCAGGCAGGTGATACAATCTTCTTTATCGCAGATAATGAGGAACGTGCGGCAAATTATGCCGGACAGATTCGTAACGAGCTGGGTGCACGCCTGGATCTGATCGAGAAGAATGCATATCGTTTCTGCTATGTTAATGACTTCCCGATGTACGAGTATGATAAGGAAGAGAAGAAGATGATCTTTACCCATAATCCGTTCTCTATGCCACAGGGCGGACTGGAAGCACTGAATACCAAGAATCCGGAAGAGATTCTGGCATATCAGTACGATATTGTATGTAACGGTATTGAGTTGTCATCCGGTGCAGTCCGGAATCATGATATGCAGGTTATGGTAAAGGCATTTGAGATCGCAGGCTATACAGAGGAAGACTTAAAGCAGAAATTCGGTGCCCTGTATAACGCATTCCAGTTCGGTGCACCACCGCATGCAGGTATGGCACCCGGAATTGACCGTATGATCATGTTGTTAAGAAATGAAGAGAATATCCGTGAGGTCATTGCCTTCCCTATGAATGGTAATGCACAGGATCTGATGTGTGGAGCTCCGGGTGAGGTGACTGAGCAGCAGTTACGCGAGACACATATTAAGGTGCGTCAGTAGTATTCGGGAAAAGTATTGCATAATTCTGTCATATGTTGTAAATAGTGACAGAAAAATGAAAGAAATCAACGAAAAAATATTGACAAATCCGGTGGGATGCCATAGTATCTTAACTGTGATTTGAGTCAACGAAGAAGTTGGGAATCGACAAGGTTGCCAGCTTCTTTTTAGTTGAGAAGGAGGATAAAATGAAAAAGAAAGCTTTAAGTATCATTTTAACAGCCGTTATGGCAGTTGGTATGATGACAGGGTGTGGTGCTCAGGCATCAGACGGTTCGTCTTCTGCAGACGGAAACAGTGCAGCGGATTCTGACTTCAAGGTAGGTATTATGTACATTGGAGATGAGAATGAGGGATATACCGCAGCACATATGGCAGGTATTGACGGGATGATGGAGAATCTTGGTCTGGATGACAGTCAGGTGATCGAGAAGACAAACATTCCGGAAGATGAGTCTGCATATGATGCAGCAGTTGATTTAGCAGAGCAGGGCTGTGATATTATTTTTGCAAACAGCTTTGGTCAGGAGTCTTATGTGATCCAGGCAGCAACCGAGTATCCGGACATTCAGTTCTGTCATGCAACCGGTTATCAGGCAGCATCATCCGGTCTGCCAAACATGCATAACTATTTCACAAACATTTATGAATCACGTTATGTATCAGGTGTTGTAGCCGGTCTGAAGTTAAATGAGATGATCGATAACGGTACTATTACAGAGGATAAGTGTAAGGTTGGTTACGTAGGCGCTTATCCATATGCAGAGGTTATTTCAGGATTTACATCATTCTTCCTGGGCATCCGGAGCGTATGTCCGTCTGCTACCATGGAAGTAAAATATACAAACAGCTGGGCTGATATGTCTGCAGAGGCAGAGGTTGCCAATGCACTGATCGCAGATGGCTGTGTACTGATCAGCCAGCATGCAGATACAACCGGTGCTCCTTCCGCATGTGAAGCTGCCGGTGTTCCTTGTGTTGGTTACAACGTATCCATGATTTCCGTAGCACCGAACACTGCTCTGACATCCGCATCCATTGACTGGTCTGTATATTATACATATGCAGTAAAGTGCGCAATGAATGGCGAAGAGATCGAAACAGACTGGTGCCGTGGATTTGCAGAGGGCGCAGATAAGCTTACTGAGTTAAATGATAAGGTAGTTGCAGAGGGTACTGCAGAGAAGGTAAAGGAAGTAGAGGATCAGATTATTGACGGTTCTTTACATGTATTTGATACATCCACATTTACCGTTGGCGGTAAGTCCTTAGAGGATGCAATTGCAGAGGACGGCGAGTATGCTGATTATGCAGACTATGTATCCGATGGATATTTCCATGAGTCAGAGCTGGCATCAGCACCTTCTTTTGCAATTATTATTGATGGTATTACATCAATTACAGAATAATAAGTCAGCAAAGAAGCTGAAATTTCAATACGGAGCTATGAAAATGGCTCCGTATTTTATATAATAGGGATGTCGGTGCTGAGAACTGCGCGGGGCAGGGTTGATCACCAGGACGCAAGGAGTAAGTTTAGGAGGACAGTCTGTGGAAGGTTATGCAATTGAGTTAAGGAACGTAACCAAGACCTTTGGCGAGGTCATTGCGAATGATAACGTAAACTTAACATTGAAAAAAGGAGAAATATTAGCAATCTTAGGAGAGAATGGCAGTGGTAAGACAACATTGATGAATATGCTCTCCGGTATTTATTTTCCGGATCAGGGACAGATTCTGGTAAATGGGCAGCCGGTAACCATCCGTTCTCCAAGGGATTCCTTTGATCTGGGAATCGGAATGATCCATCAGCATTTTAAGCTGATTCCGATTTTTACGGCGACGGAGAACATCATTCTGGGGCTGAAGGAGCAGGGCAGAATGAATCTTGCCGAGAAGAATCGGGAAGTGGAGGCACTGGCAGCACAGTACGGATTTGAGCTGAATCCGGAGCAGAAGATTTATGATATGACTGTCTCGCAGAAGCAGACGGTGGAGATCATGAAGGTGTTGTATCGCGGCGCAGAGATTCTGATCCTTGACGAACCGACGGCGGTACTGACCCCACAGGAGACAGAGAAGCTGTTTGATATCCTGCGGAACATGAAGAAGGCGGGCAAATCCATTATTATCATTACCCATAAGTTAAATGAGGTGCTGGAGATCTCAGACCGGGTAGCGGTACTCAGAAAGGGTAAGGATATCGGAACCGTTGCGACGAAGGATGCGACCGCACAGTCCTTAACGGAAATGATGGTTGGTCAGAAGGTAGAGTTAAATATTGAACGGGATGACCCTGAGAATCAGGAGGAACGTCTGGAGGTAAAGGACATCTCCGTATATAACCGGGAAGGCGTGGAGGTCGTAAAGCATGTAAGCTTCCATGCAAAGAGCGGTGAGATCCTCGGAATTGCCGGTGTATCCGGCAGCGGACAGAAGGAACTGCTGGAAGCGGTTTCCGGTCTGCAGAATGTGGCGAACGGCACGATCACCTATAAGGATTCCAACGGAACCGCAACCGTGATCTCAAATATGAATGTGGAGACCAGACGGAAGAAGAATGTGAAGTTATCCTTTGCATTTGTGCCGGAGGATCGACTCGGTATGGGTCTGGTAGGCTCTATGGATCTGATCGATAATATGCTGCTCCGGAGCTATAACAATGGAAAAGGCCCGGTAGCAGACCGAAAGGCACCGAAAGAACTGGCAGAACAGATCGTAAAAGAGCTGGATGTTGTGACTCCATCCGTACATACACCGGTCCGGAGACTTTCCGGCGGTAATGTTCAGAAGGTGCTGGTCGGACGAGAAATCGCAGAGCATCCGGAGGTGCTGGTCGTATCCTATCCGGTGCGTGGACTGGATATTAATTCTTCCTATGCGATTTATAATCTGTTAAATGAGCAGAAGCGGGAAGGTGTGGCAGTCATCTGTGTCATTGAGGATCTGGATGTACTGCTGGAGCTGTGTGACAGGATTCTGATTCTGCATGCCGGAGAAGTGAGCGGCATTGTGAATGCAAGAACCGTGACGAAGGATGAGCTGGGACTGTATATGTCAGGAAGCAGAAAGGATACGGAATATTATGAGTAATGATATGAAACATACAGGAAAAGAACCGTTTCTGCGGATGAAAAAACGGGACAACATTTCACGTGGGAAAGCCCTTGGAATACGATTGCTTGCAATCGTACTTGCTCTGGTGGTCTGCTCCTTTGTAATCATCGCAGTAACCGGACAGAATCCGTTACAGGTATATGCGGGAATTATTGACGGTGCAGTCGGAAGCAGCCGACGGATCTGGGTAACGATCCGCGAGACAGCGATTCTGCTTCTGGTCGCAGTCGGACTGACACCGGCATTTAAGATGAAGTTCTGGAACATCGGTGCGGAAGGTCAGATTCTGATGGGCGGTGCCGCTTCGGCAGCTCTGATGATCTATCTGGGTGATAAGGTGCCGAATGCGGTACTGTTGATTCTGATCCTGCTTGGAAGTGCACTGGCAGGTCTGTTATGGGGATTGATCCCGGCTATCTTTAAGGCAAAATATAATACCAATGAGACTCTGGTAACACTGATGTTAAATTATGTTGCGATGCAGTTTATCACCTTCCTGATCGTGTTCTGGGAGAATCCGAGTGGTTCCAATACTGTCGGAATCATTAATGCAGGAAGCAAGGCAGGATGGTTCCCGAAGATGTTCGGGACCGATTATTTCCTGAATATTGTGATCGTAACGGTCATGACACTGGGTGTTTATCTTTATATGAAGTATTCCAAGCAGGGATATGAGATCTCCGTTGTCGGTGAGAGTAAGAGTACAGCCAAATATGCAGGTATCAATGTAAAGAAGGTTATTATCCGTACCATGATGGTATCCGGTGCTATCTGCGGACTGGCAGGCTCGGTCATTGTCAGCGGTGCCAGCCATACGATTTCCACCAGTACGGCAGGCGGCAGAGGCTTTACGGCCATTATCATTGCATGGATGTCCAACTTCAATCCGGTTGCCATGCTGGCAGTCTCACTGCTTCTGGTATTTATGCAGCAGGGTTCCATTCAGATCGCAACACAGTTTGGTCTGAATGAGAATGCATCTGATATTATCACAGGTATTATTCTGTTCTTCCTGATCGGTTGTGAGTTCTTTATCCGTTATCAGCTGAAGGTGCGGAAGAGTGGAAAGGAGGAAGCATAAATGACAGTTGTAATGACATTTATCCAGAAAGCAATTGCACAGGGAATCGCGATCCTGTTTGGAGCAAGTGGAGAAATCGTAACAGAGAAATCCGGAAATCTGAATCTGGGTATTCCGGGTATTATGTATATGGGCGGTATCGCAGGTCTGATGGGAGCGTTCTTCTATGAACACAGTCAGACAACGCCGAATGGAGTGATCGGAGCATTAATTGCAGTGATCTGCGCATTGGTGGCATCCGCATTGGGTGGCCTGATCTACAGCTTTCTTACAATTACGCTGCGTGCCAATCAGAACGTAGTCGGTCTGGCATTGACCACATTCGGTATCGGGTTTGGTAACTTCTTCGGTGGTTCTATCTCAAAGATTGCAGGTGGTGTCGGACAGATTTCCGTTATGACAACCGCTGCTGTCTTTCAGAAGCAGATTCCGGGGCTTTCCGAGATTCCGGTGATCGGACCGTTATTGTTCTCCTATGGATTTCTGACCTACACGGCAATCATTATCTCACTGGTACTGGCATATGTTCTGAAGAAGACCAAGGTCGGATTAAATCTCCGGGCAGTCGGTGAGAGTCCGGCAACGGCAGATGCAGCCGGTATCTCAACCTCCAAGTATAAGTATGTGGCTACGGTAGTCGGAGCCATGATCGCAGGTCTGGGTGGTCTGTATTATGTTATGGAATATTTCGGCGGTACCTGGTCCAATAACGGATTCGGTGACCGTGGATGGTTGGCAATCGCACTGGTTATCTTAGCCCTCTGGAGTCCGGCAAGAGCAATCGTCGGTTCCATCCTGTTCGGTGGACTGTATATCCTGAATATTTATATTCCGGGATTAAATCGTGCAACGCAGGAGCTGGTAAAAATGGCACCATATGTGCTGACTATTATTGTCCTGATCCTGAGCAGCCGGAGAAACAAACTGGAAAATCAGCCGCCGGAAAGTCTGGGTGTACCGTATTTCCGGGAGGAACGTTAGAAACTGATAAAATAAAAGGCACAGAGGCAGGCCCGGAAGCTGATCCGGCCGCTCTGTGCTTTTCTGATCAGAAAGGTAGATCCTGCTATTTTTTACTTAGTATTCTTTTTTACGATAGAGATAGGTAGTCACAGGGCAGGAGGCAACAAATACAAGCAGTGCACATACTAAAATAATGATACCGCCCAAGATTATCTGTGTTGTAGTCATAGGGGCTGGAAATAAAGTGTTTATAAGAGCTGAAAGTCCCATAACAAGTCCGGTCCCACCAAGTAAACTAATGCCTAAAAATACTTCGTTTCGTTCTTCTCCGCCTATATAGAACAGTGGAAAGAAAATAGCTCCCATAAATAGGCTTATTCCAGCACCTATTACAAACAGCAAGAAAACATCTGTGCTTCTGTCAAAAAGAAAACCATGTAGCATAATTGACAAAGCAACTCCGATTCCTGCAAAAATCATTCCTACAGTCAACCATAATAAAAGACTCAAAAAATAACTCTGTACAATGGCGGACCTCGTTACAGGTGTGGTAAGTTTGTATTTATTCCATTTGGTAGCACCCTCTTTTCGCAGACTTGCAATCGAATTAAGGGAGAAACCAATCATGGTCAGTAACATATAACCCATCACCAGTGATGGGATTTTATTTCCTATAGCAACAACAACACATTCCAATAAAAGCATGATAGCGGCAAAAATCTTTGTGTTTGAGAGCGTCGCATAAAAATTATTTCTCAAAAGTCCTTTCATATCCGTTCCCCCTTTACCAGTAACAGCATGATTTCATCCACAGAAGTATGGTCTACTACAACATTCTTGTACTTTTTCTGCGCTTCTTTCCCGTTAGAAACCAGCACATCGATTTGAAAATCACGTTTCCGATAGGCCAGGATATCTTTCGGATCTAATGCAAGAAACTGACTTTCTTTGCAACGCATAACCGCATAGTTATATACCAGATCATTTTTGGATGCGGTCATAATGAGTTTGCCATTATGGATAAAGGTGATATAATCTGCAATCTTTTCCAAATCACTTGTGATATGGGAAGACAACAGAATAGAGTGATTTTCCTCCTGCACAAATTCCAGAAAGACGTTCAGCATTTCATCACGTACAATTGGGTCTAAGCCGCTGGTTGCTTCGTCTAAAATTAATAATTCCGGATGATGGGCCAGTGCTGTGGCAATTGCCAGCTTCATTGTCATTCCTCTGGAATAATGTTTGATTTCCTGATTTGTTGGCAGGTGAAAATCTTCTAAATATTTCTGGAACAGGGAACTGTCCCATTGTGTATAAAAACCCTTCATAATCTTGGATAATTGCTTCGCTGTCCAGTAAGTGGGGAAATTGTCACCGTCATAGACGACACCAATTCTTTCTCGCAAGCTTGTGTCTTCGTCCAGCATTTCCTGCCCAAACAGTGTTATCGTTCCGCTATCTTTGGCGATTGTATTTAGAATACAACCAATTGTTGTAGTTTTTCCCGCACCGTTTTCTCCGACAAATCCTAATATAGCTCCATACGGTAGGGAAAACGTCACATTCTCCAATGTGAAATTTGATTTGGGAAAAGTTTTGGAAACTTGCTGTAATTCTAAAATGTTTTCCATGCTCATTCGTCCTCCTGATAAAACAGAGTCAACAACTCTGTCAGTTTTTCAAGTGAAATATTGCTTGTCCGTCCAATTTCGGCGGCAGCCTGTAAATGTTCCTCGGCAATACGTTGTTGCCCTTCCTGATAAAACTCTTTGTTTTGAACTGATACAAAACTCCCTCTGCCAACTGTGGTTTCTATAAAACCGTCCCTTTGCAGATCTTCATAGGCTTTCTGTACAGTAATGACGCTTACATGGATGGATTTTGCTAATGCTCGCATTGAGGGGATTGCGTCTCCGGCCTGCAGTTCGCCGCTCATTATCATAGCTTTAATCTGTGATGTGATTTGCTCATATATCGGTTTGCTGGCATTATTACTGATGATGATTTCCATAATTCACCGCCTTATATAGTGTACTTAATGAACAAGTACATTATATACAATTTAAGATCCTTAGTCAACTATAAAAATAAAATGTCAGTTGCAGTATCATAGAATAAATCAGTAATTGTGATTCTGTAACATTTACCCCGAAAGTAAAAAACAGGCTTGACAGATATATGAAGTCTGTGCTAGTCTAATTAACAGAGAAACCGTTGAGAAAGAGGAAGTACATGTGATATGTATCTCACAGAGAGTCGCAGGTGGTGGGATTGCGGCAGATGGCAGCATAATGGAATGGGCTTTCGAGGGCGAACCGAACCGGAAGATATGCAGGAAAACAGATAAAGCATTTGCGGTAGGTGAGACGGAGAGGAGACTCCGTTAACAAATCGGATATATGCAGGTATATCGCGAGTGGATATCGTCATTGATATCAAGCAGGGTGGCACCGCAGGAGTTAACTCTTGTCCCAGCAGATAGTGGGATAAGGGTTTTATTTATTTTAAAACAGATTCTAAAAAATCCTTTCCCGGAAGTAATAGATACCAAGGATCAGATTCCTGTAAAATCTGATCACGAGCGAAAGGAGCATCCATCATGAGTGAAACAAGAATTCCAAACAAAATCTATTTAAGCGAAGAAGAGATCCCAAAGCAATGGTATAACGTACGTGCCGATATGAAGGTAAAGCCGGCACCGTTGTTAAACCCGGCAACCCATCAGCCATTGAAACCGGAAGAATTAGAGCCGATCTTCTGTAAAGAGCTGGTTCAGCAGGAATTGGATGATACGACAGCATATATTGATATTCCGGAAGAAATCCAGGAATATTACAGAACCTATCGTCCATCGCCGACTATGCGAGCATATCATCTGGAGAAAGCACTGGGAACACCGGCTAAGATTTACTATAAGTTTGAGGGTAATAACACCAGCGGAAGTCATAAGCTGAATTCCGCAATCGCACAGGCATATTACGCTAAGAAGCAGGGCTTAAAGGGTGTTACGACAGAGACCGGAGCCGGTCAGTGGGGAACCGCACTTTCTATGGCATGTGCTTATTTCGGATTAGACTGTAAGGTATATATGGTTAAGGTATCCTACGAGCAGAAACCATTCCGTCGTGAAGTAATGAGAACCTACGGAGCCAGTGTAACACCGTCACCATCTGAGACAACAGAGGTCGGAAGAAAGATTTTACAGGCACATCCGGGAACAACCGGAAGTCTGGGCTGTGCGATCTCAGAGGCTGTTGAAGTAGCAACCACACACGAAGGCTATCGCTATGTATTAGGTAGTGTATTAAATCAGGTATTGTTACATCAGTCCGTAATCGGTCTGGAGGCAAAGGCCGCATTGGATAAGTATGGCATCAAGCCGGATATCATCATCGGATGCGCAGGCGGCGGTTCGAATCTGGGCGGACTGATCTCTCCGTTCATGGGTGAGAAGTTAAGAGGAGAGGCTGATTATCGGTTTATTGCAGTAGAGCCTGCATCCTGCCCAAGCCTTACCAGAGGTAAGTTCGCATACGATTTCTGTGATACCGGAATGATCTGTCCATTGGCCAAGATGTACACACTGGGTAGTGGCTTTATCCCATCTGCAAACCATGCAGGCGGACTTCGGTTCCATGGTATGAGTTCCATTCTGTCACAGCTTTACCATGATGGATATATGGAGGCAGTTGCAGTTGAGCAGACTTCCGTATTCGAGGCTGCAGAGCAGTTCGCAAGAACCGAGGGTATCCTGCCGGCACCGGAAAGCAGTCATGCGATCCGTGCGGCAATCGATGAAGCATTGAAGTGCAAGGAAACCGGTGAGGAGAAGACAATCCTCTTTGGTCTGACCGGTACCGGATATTTCGATATGGTAGCATATGAGAAATTCCATGATGGTCAGATGACAGATTATATTCCGACAGATGAAGACCTGAAACCGGGCTTTGATGCAATTCCAAGATTTCCGGGAAATGAGTTTTAAGGACTCGTGATTGTGAGAAAGCAATATTACAATATTAAAAATAAGGTTTGAGATAAGAAAAAGAAAACCTCCGGATTCCGGGAAGATATTCAAGAAAGATGAATATCATAACCGGAAAACCGGAGGTTTTAATATGCAATTTATTTACTGCTCAGAGCTGCTATCTGTGGAAGCGTCCTCTGTAGAATCGGAAGAAGCATCCGTGGTATCAGCCTCTGTATTGAGGTAACCAATGTTGCCACTTAAATCTGTGACGGTATAGGCCTCTGTCAGACCGTTGATATATTCACCGACCACATCGGAAGCAAGAGAAGATGAAATGGTATCCTTGCAGGAATCATCATAGGTACGGCTGACGAATTTCAATACGTAATAGGTGCTTCCGTCATTATTCTTGATGACTACGGTATCACCGGCCTTGCGGGATTCATCGGTCAGCCAGCTTCTGAAGTCAGAGTTCTGGGTAGAACCGGTTACGCCCTGAGTAAGGGAAGCTTCGGAACCGTCCTCTGCACCGTAGGTGTCTTTTTTGGAATCCGGTGCATATTCCTTACATAAGGTTTCAAAATCCTTACCGGCCGCTGCTTTTTCTTTCATTTCTTCTGCCATAGCTTCGATCGATTCGGAACTGTCTTCATAATCGGAAGAGGCGAAAGAGAATGAATAATAAGCGAACTGATCATAATCAGCCTTGTTGTCATTATAATGGGAAGTAACCTCATCATCGGATGGCTTGTTGTCTTCCAAAAGCTTCTGATAGTAAGCATTGGCAATGTAAGTATTCCGGATGTAGTCTTTAACGTTTTTGGCAGTTGCATACTGACCAAACATGGTTTTATAGTAAGCCTGAAGGCTGACCTTATCAGTATCGGCAGCGCTCTTGGCCTGCTCCAGGAATGAGTTGTAGTCATCTGTAGTATCATACTCAAATCCATTTTTTGCAGCATCATCCAGCAATGCAAATTCCCGCTTCATCTGCTCAACGGTAGACTGCTCAAAATACTCCTGCCATGTCATATCCTCAGAATACTGCTGTTCGTCATATGGTACAGAAGTATCCAGTCCCATATAGGAAAGGAAGGAGGAATATGTATTCAGATAATTGGATACGGTACTGTTGAAATAGTAATCATATTCTACCTGTGATAAGGAGTGGTCGCCGACTGTTACATATGGCTTATTGTTGGCATTTACAATATCCACGATCATGCTGACACTGAAATATCCTGCGGTAAGGACGATCGCTGCCAGCAGGGTGATGCAGACGGTACGGAAAATGGTAGAAGTGATCTTGTCTTTCTTCTCTGCCTTACGGCGGGCTTCCATTTTCAGGTCATATTTCGTCTTCTTATGTTCCTGTTCATTTGTTTTTGGTGTTTTCTTACTCATAATATATCTCCTTATTTCCGGGCCCAGATCTTAAGGGTCTTTACCAGTTTCCGTTTATCATCATCAGAGAGCTTCTGTGTCAGATCAGCCAGCTCATAATCTAAAGCGGTTGATTCATAACGGGAATCGATGCTGCCGATCAGGGCATCCAGTGAAACATGTGTCAGCTCTGCATAATACATGAGCAGACGCAGTGTCATAGCGCTTCGATTGTTTTCAACATTACTGATATATCCCGGGGTAACATTTAATGCTTTTGCGACCTCGTTCTGAGTTAATCCGTTTTCAATTCGCAGTTCTTTTACTTTCTTTCCAAGGTTTGCATAAAAATCATCCATTTCAAACACTCCTTAATGTGACTTGTATTATTATAGAAGTAACGGGTTTAAACCGTATATGCTATGATTATACAATGATTGAAAAGGAAAATAAATCCCTACTTAGTATACTATATATTCCTCTAATATATAAATCAAGGGATGTCACAGAAAAAACACACATTATATTTTAAAAGACATAACTTTAGCAGAAATAACTTTACAAAGATAATACAATATGATATTCTGACAAAAAGTATCAAACTACTACTTTATAGAAAGAGGAATACAATTGGAAGAAATAAAAAAAGAATGCCCTTCCATAACGGTTGATATTCTGGTTTTTGCAGTGAATGAGAAGCTGGATGCATTAAAACTTCTTCTGATCCGCAGAAAGAATCATCCATATATGCACAACTGGGCACTGCCCGGTGGATTTGTGGAGATGAACGAATCATTAGATGAGGCGGCCAGACGGGAGCTGCAGGAAGAGACCGGAATGCAGGATATTTATATGGAGCAGTTGTATACATTCGGAGAGGTACACAGAGATCCGAGAACAAGAGTGATTTCTGTTGCCTATATGGCACTGGTTCAG
>HF991358.1:17946-32645 GCA_000431515.1 Clostridium sp. CAG:632
ATGCGATGGATGGGGAGTGGTTTACTGTCAGACAGAAGGAGGATCAGGTGCTTCTGGAAGGCGAGCAGGGAGACCGGTTATCATATCAGATTTCCCGGATTCCAATGAGCATCGGCGGCGTATCCAGTGTGCAGGAGCTGGCACATAAGGGAGCAGATGCCGGGATTGCATTCGATCATGAACAGGCGATTCAGATGGGGTTATACAGATTGCGGAATAAGGCAGAGTATACCAATGTTCTGTTCGGACTGATGCCGGAGGAATTCACGTTACCGGAGCTGCAACGATTATATGAAACTGTTTTAGGAAAACCGTTATATAAGGCAAATTTCCGCCGGAAGATCAGTGCTTATGTGGAAGCAACCGGAGCGAAGAAGATACAGGAGGGTACGAAACGAAGTCCGGAATTATACCGGTTCCGGCAGGCGGAGCCGATAGGCAGCTGAGAGCAGGATAGATAATAGTAAAAAGAATATTAGAGATAGAAAGAAGCACGCAAGAAGGAGTATAAGATGAAAAAAACACAGAACATGGAACGAAATCTGACAATGGTTATGGATTTTTATGAGTTAACCATGAGTAACGGCTATTTCCTGGACAAGGATAAGGATGTCCGGGTCGCATTTGATGTATTTTACAGAAAGAATCCGGATAATGGAGGATTTGCAATCTTTACCGGACTGGAACAGGTAGTAGAGTATGTGCAGAACCTGCATTTTGAGGAGGAAGATATTGCATATCTGCGGAGCCGGAATCTGTTTGCGGAGGAATTCTTAGAATATCTGGCGGATTTTAAGTTTACCGGTGATATTTATGCATTCCCGGAAGGAACTATCATGTATCCGAACGAGCCGTGTCTGACAGTTGTGGCACCGCTGATCGATGCACAACTGGTCGAGACTGCGATATTACTGCAGATCAATCATCAGTCACTGATCGCCACAAAGACCAGAAGAATCGTATATGCTGCCGGAGATCGGAGCGTATCGGATTTCGGTGCCAGACGGGCACATAATATGGATGCTGCCGTTTATGGTGCGAGAGCTGCTTATATCGGAGGCGCCAGCAGCACAGCAACTGTATTGGCCGGGCAGATGTTTGGAATCCCAATCAGCGGAACTATGGCACACAGCTTTGTCATGTTCTACCGGGATGAGTTTGAAGCATTTAAGAAATATGCGGAGACCTATCCGGATGCCACGGTACTCTTAGTTGACACATATGACGTACTGCGAAGCGGTATTCCGAATGCAATCAGGGTAGCAAAAGAAGTTCTGGCACCGATGGGAAAACGGTTAAAGGGAATCCGGATCGACAGCGGCGACCTGGCATATCTGACCAAGAAGGCCCGCAAGATGCTGGACAAGGCAGATCTTGAGGACTGTAAGATCATTATTTCCAACAGTCTGGATGAGTTTACGATCACTTCTATTCTGGGACAGGGTGGCTGTGTGGACAGCTTTGGTGTCGGAGAGCGTCTGATCACAGCAAAGTCAGAACCGGTATTTGGTGCGGTATATAAGATTTCTGCAGTGGAGGAGAAGCCGGGAGAATTTGTGCCACGGATTAAGATATCCGAGAATGTGGAGAAAATCACGAATCCGGGACGTAAGAAGGTATACCGGATCATTGATGAGGAAGGAAGAGCGATTGCGGATATGATCGCCAAGGCGGATGAAGTAGTAGATATGAGCCGGCCATTCCGTTATGTGGATCCGACCAAGCCATGGAAGAATCGGTACTTCGAGAACTGCCGGGCAATCGAGCTGCAGAAGCAGATTATCCGGAATGGTGAGCTGGTATATGATATGCCGACACTGGATGAGATTGCTGCGTATGTCAAGCGGCAATTGTCAGAGGAGATCTGGGAAGAGGAGCAGCGGTTTGAATATCCGCATCTGCATTATCTGGATATGACACCGGATTATTATGAGATGAAGATGCAGTTATTGAATGATTTGAGCATGAAAGAGGTATAAGAGCCGTTCAGAACAGGCACCGGGAGGTAAGTCCCGGTGCTTTTCTAAATAAGCCAGTCATAAATGAAAATAAATATAGGAATGCGGTTACAAATTCCGAAAAATAGTGTATACTGTCAGATAGAAAAATGAGGAGGTAGCGAAAGGCTATGAAACAGAATACGAATGAGGCAGTTTATGATGCCAGAACCTTCGGAGTGCCGAAGATGATGATACTGGGATTCCAGCATATGTTTGCAATGTTTGGTGCTACGGTGCTGGTGCCGGCATTGACCGGACTGAGTGTTTCATCAACATTGTTATTTGCAGGCTTGGGAACATTGTTGTTTCATTTTTTGACGAAAGGAAAGGTACCGGCATTCCTCGGTTCTTCCTTCGCATATCTGGCGGGGTATGCAGCAATCGCCCCGAACGGTGAAAAGGAACTGCTGCCGTACGCATGTGCAGGTGTTGCCTGCTCTGCATTGTTATATTTTGTTCTGGCCGGACTGATCAAGGCATTCAGTGTGGAACGTGTTATGAAGTTCTTCCCACCGATCGTTACCGGTCCGATCATTATTGCCATTGGTCTGACCCTGTCATCATCTGCAATCTCAAACTGTTCTGCAGACTGGCTGGTAGCAATCGTAGCAATCGTGATCGTAGTAGTGTGTAATATCTGTGGCAAGGGTATGATTAAGATCATCCCGATCATTCTGGGTGTGCTTGGTTCTTATGCAGTCGGTATTTTAAGACAGGATGTAGACTTTACCGCAATCCGGGATGCCGCATGGATCGGACTTCCGTTCCAGGGCAGTGATACCGTATTTTCTATCTTCCAGCATCTGGATTCCGGCCTGCTGATCAATGCGATCATTACAATCATGCCGATCGCACTGGCAACCATGGTAGAACATATCGGTGATATTTGTGCAATCTCATCTACCGTTGGTAAGAATTATATTAAGGATCCGGGGCTTCACAGAACACTGCTTGGAGACGGCGCAGCTACATTCCTGGCATCTCTGTTCGGAGCACCGGCCAACACAACCTATGGTGAGAATACAGGTGTGTTATCTCTGACCAAAGTATTTGATCCTAGAGTCGTGCGGATCGCAGCATATCTGGCGATCATATTCTCGTTCTCACCGAAGTTTGCCGCAGTTGTCAGCTCTATGCCGACCGCAACCATCGGTGGTGTGTCTCTGGTATTATACGGTATGATTTCAGCAGTCGGTGTCAGAAATCTGGTGGAAAATCAGGTGGATTTCTCTAAGAGCAGAAATGTTATCATTGCAGCTCTGATTCTGGTGCTTGCAATCGGTATTAAGTATGTGAATGCTGCAGGAGCAATCAGCTTTACGATCGGTGAGGTAACCATCAGCCTGACAGGTCTTGCAGTTGCTGCAGTCATTGGTATTGCATTGAACGCAGTGCTTCCGGGTAAGGACTATGTGTTTGATGCCGGAGAAGAAGTAGAAAGCTTATAGAATAACAGGAGGTTACAAGATGGCAAATTATACTATTATGGGACATCCGCTGATCCAGCACAAGATTTCAATGATTCGTGATAAGCGGACAGGTACGAATGAATTCCGGAAACTGGTAGAAGAAATCGCAATGCTGATGGGATATGAAGCACTGCGGGATCTGCCGACAGAAATGGTAGAGGTGGAGACTCCGATCGAGACCTGCATGACACCGATGATATCCGGTAAGAAGCTGGCGGTGGTTCCTATTCTGCGTGCGGGACTCGGTATGGTAAACGGTATTCTGGCATTGGTTCCGACTGCAAAGGTCGGACATATCGGTCTGTACCGGGATCCGGAAACACATGAGCCACATGAGTATTATTGCAAGCTGCCGGATCCGATCGAGCAGAGAACGATCGTAATTGTAGACCCTATGCTGGCAACCGGCGGTTCTGCTGTGGATGCAATTAATTTCGTCAAAGAGCATGGTGGAAAAAATATTAAGTTCATGTGCATTATCGCGGCACCGGAGGGCTTGAACCGGTTGATGAAAGCACATCCGGACGTACAGATCTATGTCGGACATCTGGATCGATGTCTGAATGAACAGGCATATATCTGTCCGGGACTTGGAGATGCGGGGGATCGTATTTTCGGCACCAAATAAAAGAAAATATCAGACGAAGCTGTCCGGATAAACGAAAGACCTGAAACAGGAGGAGCAGAATGCCCCGGAATGTTTCAGGTCTTTTAGCCATGGTAATGATAAATAATAGAAGGACGACCACCGGTAGAGTAGTCGATTTCACTGGTGATGATTTCCTTTTCAAGGAGATAATTCATGTAACGGCGAATTGTTACACGGGACAGATTGGTATCTGTAGATAAACGCTCACTGGTCAATCCTTCGCCGATATGTTCTTTCATATAGTTCATGATCAGATCCAGAGTCTTCTGCTGGAGGCCTTTACCCAATGCTTCAGAAGTGTTTAATTCTGTATTGTTCCGGCGGAGAAGCTGATCTAATTGATGCTGGGTCAGATGCTGTTCGGATGCAAGATTTTCTTTGTATTCCAGAAAAGTAGAAAGAGCCTGATTGAATCGATCATATTCATATGGTTTGATCAGATATTCAATAACGCCTAATGATAATAACTGACGGATATGATCTGCATCATTGGCGGCGGTGACAACGATAAGGTCAATGGGATGCTTACGGTTTCTGAGCTCCTGCATAAAATCAACACCGTTCATAACCGGCATATATAAGTCCACAATTGCCAAATCTGCTTCATGTGTTTCCAGAAAATCAAGAGCATCCTTGCCGTTTGTGAACTGCCCAACTACTTCAAGATTCGAATTCATTTGTGTATATTTAAGATTAATTGCGGCCACCATTGGGTCGTCTTCAACAATAATTACAGAATACATATGAGCCACATTCACTCCCTAAATATAGTTTATTGAAGTATATTTCATACCTTGTAACATAATACCATGATTTCGCAATAAATGTCTATGCTTCTTTTAATATTCGTTTTAAAAACTTTTTTTAATTACAAAAGATGAGAATAGTTTTAAAAGCTTGGAAAAGGCGGAAAGAAATAGTACACTAAATATGTCTAAAAAAGGCGTTTTCTGAGTCAATGAGGTATATGACAGTAGATGCGGAAATGTTTCATAGAGGACTCATCGGTGGTGAGCCGGGAAGAGGGAGTGTTAACTGATCCGACAGACTACTTCATATGTGACATGAGCTGGGCGAAAGATAGGATTTGGGAAACAACGGAGTGAAAAGGTGTTGAGGGAGTCTTGGACGGGAAACAGGACTTTAGAAAATATGAAATGGGAAAAGGCAGAAACATCGGTGGTGCTTCTGTCTTTTATTTTGTGCGTGCAGAGAATATACTCAAACATGTGTCTGTGTGTTTACAACCTTTGTCGAAATTATTTCATGAAAATTCAGAATTATGAAAGAAGAAGTTTTGACAGGTTGTGCTATACTACCTAGTAGGCTGGAAAGAATTGAGGACAACAAAATGGATAAGAACATAAAAAGAAAACGTATTATATCAATCATAATTGTTGCAGTTCTGTTGGCTACTTCGGTAATTGTATTTCTGCTGGTGGGAAAGCCGCTGATACAGTTTGTATCTGACAGCGACCGATTAAGAGCCTGGGTAGATGAGAACTGGCTGGGAAGCCGGCTGGCTTATATAGGAATGGTTGTCTTTCAGATCGTGGTTGCGATCATTCCGGGGGAACCGTTTGAGATTGCTGCGGGATATGCATTTGGTGCGGTGGAGGGAACCGTTATCTGCGTACTGGGAAGTACGATCGGCGGTACGCTGGTATTTCTTCTGGTTAAGAAGTTCGGAGTGAAGCTGGTAGAGGTTTTTATACCGATGGAAAAGATACGGTCATTAAAATTTCTGCAGGATCATAAGAAGCGGGATATCATGGTATTCCTGTTATTCTTCATACCGGGGACACCAAAGGATGCATTGAGTTATTTTGCCGGGCTGACCGATATGGATGTAAAGACCTGGCTGGTAATCACTACGATCGCAAAGCTTCCATCTATCATAACCTCCACCGTAGGAGGAAATGCAATTGGGACCAGACAGTATCTGTTTGCAATAGTGGTGTTTGGCATTACGATTTTGATCAGCGGTGTCGGTCTCGGGTTCTATAATCATTATACGAAGAAAAAGCAGGCGGAGATGGCAATTACAGAGGTTGAACAGGAAATAAATAAGGACAAGCAGAAGGATGAGCGGAAAGAGGAAGAGTAAGAAAAGATAAAAATAATTGCAAATGAATTGCAATTGCATCTTGACATTCGCCCAATTGCGTGTGATACTTGTATCGGATCAGAAATTGATAATATGTATACGAGGTAAAGTAATATGGGCATTTTAATTACATTTTTGTTGGGAATTTTTCTTTTGGCCGGAGTACTGGTCGTACGATTGGCGAGAGGAAGTAAAGTAATAGAACAATTTTCTATTTCAATTGCGCTGGGCACCATGTGTTCATTGGCAATGATAGAACTGATTCCGGAGATTTTTGAGACGTTTCATGGAAAGAATCTGCTGTTTGCAGGAATTGCAGTGCTGGTCGGAATTCTTGGATTAAAGGCATTGGATCATTTCATCCCGGATCATGAGGAAGGAACAAAAGAGGATACGCAGACGCAGGAGAATGTGGTTCATATCGGAGTGATGTCTGCAATTGCAATTGTACTTCATAATATCGTAGAAGGAATGGCTGTTTACAGTCTGACGGCAGAGTCTGTAAAGGTGGGCGCTTTGGTGGCACTCGGGGTAGGTCTGCATAATATTCCGATGGGAATGCTGATCTATTCGACTCTTCAGAAGGATAGTAGGAAAAAGAAAATCCTGGTGCTGGGAGCAGCAGCCGGTTCTACATTTCTTGGCGGACTGCTGATGGCATGGATCAGTCCTGTATTGAATGATTTTGTAATAGGCATTCTGATCTGTCTGGCATTGGGTATGCTGTTATATATTATTATATTTGAACTGATTCCGCATTTGATTCACAGCAGCCGGAAAGGATTATCTGTACTTGGAACGGGAATAGGGGTTATAATTATAATCATCAGTACATTTCTGGAATAGGAGGCAGCATAGCCTATGAAGGCAACCAATGAGATCATTTCAACGAAAGCAAATACGTTATATGCGATGAAAAACCTGATCACGCATGCAAAGATTGAGCGGATGTATATTTTGCGGGTGAAGGATTACTGGAGAGATAAGGAATCAGTATGCAGAGAGATCCGGGAGCGGTTTGGCGGATGCAGGATCGTAGTCCGAAGCTCTTCCAGTCATGAGGATTGTCTGAAATCCTCCAATGCGGGACATTATAAGAGTATTCTGGACGTGGATTCGGCCAGCCTGCAGGAGATTGAGGAATCCGTAGATGAAGTAATAGATTCTTATGAAGAGGATATGGAATCGGCAGCAGAGGAACAGGTGTTGATTCAGAGACAGGCAACCGGGGTCTGCATCAGTGGTGTTATCTTTACCAGAGATTTAAGGGAAAACCGTCCGTATTATCTGGTGAATTATGACGACCATGGATCGACGGACAGTGTAACCAGCGGACGTGGCGGAAAGATGCTGTGGATCGCCAGAGATGTGGAGCAGGAGCAACTGAGTATCCGGTGGCAGAATCTGATTACGGCAGTCCGGGAAGTGGAGAGTATTATTGAGGGAATTCCGCTGGATATGGAGTTCGCGATTAACGATTCGGATGAGATTATTCTGTTTCAGGTGCGGCCGCTGGCAGCAGCGAATCTGCATACGGCACCGATGGATGAGACTACCTTTTATCTGTGTAAACGCAGGATCAAGGAGGCATATCAGAAACGACCGGATGTATTGTCCGGAGAACCGATGAAATTATCCGATATGGCATTCTGGAATCCATCAGAGATCATCGGGTCGAATCCTAGGACTCTGGATTATTCTCTGTATCGCAGGATTATTACACATCGGGCATGGAATGAAGGGATTCGGGAGCTGGGATACTGTGCCCTGGATGAGGATCTGATGTACCAGATAGGCAATAAACCATATATCAATTTAAATTATTCTTTTTATTCCCTGATTCCGGAATCATTACCGAAGACATTAACAAAGAAGCTGGTCGCATATTATCATAAACGGTTGCAGCAGGATCTGTCTGCGCATGATAAGATCGAGTTCGAGATCGTATTCAGCTGTTATGATTTCATGACCGGAGAGAACAGTAAGCGGTTGCTGGAATATGGATTTACAGAAGAAGAACGGGCGCAGATCATAGCAGAAGTCAAACGACTTACGATGGATGCGATTTTTAAGCATAATGTAATTCTGGCACAGGATAAGAGCTCTATCAATACGTTGGAGTTTACCAGAAGTGAGATAGAGAAGATCGGAGAGAATTGTAATAGCCCTAAAGAATTGATCGAAACCGTGAAGTGGCTGCTGGAAGCGATTACGAAATACGGAACGCCGCAGTTTGCCAGACAGGCTCGTATGGCATTTATGGCAAGAGCCTTCTTACGGACGCTGGTAGAGGCCGGATATTATGAACAGGCAGAGATGGACCGGTTTATGCAGTCGATCTCGACAGTGTCTACAGAGTTTAATGAGGATTTTGAGGCATATTCCAATGGGCAGATGAGTAAGGAGGAATTTGATTCCAAGTACGGGCATCTGCGGAGCGGTACTTACGATATTCGGACGGAACGGTATGATGCGATGAATTTCCGCCCGGTATCTGCGAAGAGCAAACAGCCAAAGGCAAATAAGAATATTGAGTTTAATCTGGAACCGATGCAGCGGGCATTGGATGAACATGACATTCAGATACCGGCAGAGGTGTTTCAGAAGTTTCTGGTTTCGGCGATCGAGCAGCGAGAGTATTTTAAATTTGAATTTACCCGGTCCTTAAGTCTTGTGCTGGAATGGATCAAGAAGCTGGGACAGCTGATGGGATTTCGCGTAGATGAGCTTTCGTGGCTTGCAATCGAAGATATCGAACAGTATGACCGCGATATGGAAACAGAGGAGTTGAAGGAACACTGGGCTTCTGTGATTGCGAAAAATCATATGGATTTCCGGCAGAATCGGAGTGTATTGCTTCCGGAAGTGATTCTTTCGGCAATGAGTATTGATATCATTCCGGTCTATGAAGCAAGACCGAATTTCATCACCAGCAAGCGGGTAGCCGGAGAAGTAGTGCTGCTCGAAGAAGAGCGAGATGTGGATATTGACGGAAAGATTATAGTGGTTCCGCAGGCAGATCCGGGCTATGAATGGATATTTACGAAACGTATTAAGGGATTTATTACCAAATACGGCGGAGCGGCATCCCATATGGCAATCCGCTGTGCGGAGTTTGATATACCGGCGGCAATCGGATGCGGAGCTAAGATATATGATACGGTTTCCAAGCTGGATTATCTGGAGCTAGATTGCAGGAACGGAACGATCCAGCCCGGAATCCAGTATAATAATCTCCATGCTCTGATCACCCAGAGAGAAGGCGTCAATCAGTATGGTGACCCAACGGATATTCTGGAATCTGCTTACATACGGTTTTATGAGCTTATGGGCTTCATACCGAAGCCGGTATCGAATCATACGAAGAATTTTGAACGATTGTTTGATGATAAGATCGATCTGCTGATCGTAGTAGGCGGCGGAGCGTTAGACCCGAAATGGTATGACAGAGAGCATGAGGAAGAGACGCAGCCGAACCGGGACCGGACAGAGGCGAAGATGATACGGTATTGCGTGGAACACGGGATTCCGATCATAGCGACCTGCCGGGGTATGCAGTATATCAATGTTCTTTACGGAGGAAAATTATCCTATCATCCGGAGCTTCCGGTAGACCGGCCGAGAGGTAAGGATCACCGGGTGCATCTGCTGACAGAGAACAGGGATATCTATGTGAATAATTTTCATCAGGATGTGATCTTTGAAGACCGGCTGGCACCATGCTTCACGCCGATGGCAATCGATGAGGAAAATCATGTGGTTGAAGCATATTATTCCGAGAAAATGAAACTGCTGGCACTCCAGTGGCATCCGGAGCGGCAGTTTGAGACAGGAGAAGCAGAAGAAGAGACCAGAAGAATCATCGTGAATTTCATACAGAAATATATCCATTAGAAGAATTTCTGCCATTGTGCAAATTTTTGACAAAGACAAGTAGCGATATTGACATTTCTTACAAAAATGATCCGGCAGGTAAATCTGTCCTTACTTTTTTAACAGAAAAAGTGTTACACTAAAAGCAGAGTAAAGATACGGGACAGGAGTAGTCTGTTTAAGATTGGGAAAGATTGGGCAGACTAAAGGTAGTGCAGGAACAGGAGGAAGAGAAATGTTTGAAATCGGTGACTATATTGTATGTGGAAATAATGGAATCTGTACCGTTGAGAGTATCGGAACGATTGATGTGCCGGATGTAAATCCGGAACGGCTGTATTATATCCTGCAGCCGGTCTATGCGAAAGGCAGTGTTGTCTACATTCCGGTTGATAATGAGAAGATCGTGATGCGGAAGATTCTGACAAAGGAGCAGGCTCAGGCACTGATTGATAAGATTCCGGAGATAGAGACGATTCCGGAGTTGAATGATAAGCTACGGGAAGAAAAGTTCAAAGAGTGCTTAAGGCGTCATGATTGTACGGATTGGATCCGGATCATTAAGACCCTGTATCTTCGCAGGCAGGCAAGAGAAGAGCGGGGGCAGAAGGTGACTGCGACGGATGCACGGTATCTGAAAGTAGCAGAAGAGAATCTCTACTGTGAATTCGCCATGGCTCTTGGGATTGGCCGGGATGAAGTGCTTGATTTTATTGAACATAGGATTCAGGCAGAGTAGAAGATTCCGGTATAGACATTTAAAATCGTTTATTGTATATTAAGGACATAAGAAAATGAAACATATACAATGAGGATCAGAATGAACGAGCAGAAACGGATAGAAGAAATAAAGCCGCCTATTTCTCCGGATGTACAGAAGGCATTGGAGAAAATGGTGGAAAAGAACGAGTATATGAAGAACCTGCAGATTGAGATGTTGGAAATCGAACGGGGATACGTGAAAGGACGTCTGATGGTGTCGGATAAGGTATTGAATCCTTATGGATCCGTGCACGGAGGATGTCTTTTTTCGCTGGCGGATATTACAGCCGGACTGGCAGCCTGTACATATGGGAATTATTCATCCACCATTGATGGCAATATGGAGTATATTCTTCCGGCGATAGATACGGAGTATATTATCTGTGAAGCGAAGGAGGTCCGGCAGGGAATCCATGTTTCCCAGTATGAGGCATTCCTTTATGATGATAAGGAGCAACTGGTAGATAAGGCAACATTTTCTTTCTATATGATGCATCGACCGGTCGCAGACAGGAAGGAATCATAAGCTATTCGTCAGGGATGGAGAGAAAGAGTCACAAAGCAGAGCCGGCTCCATACAATAAGGATAAGAAGGAGACGGATTGAAAAGAAAGGCATGGATAAAATGAAAACGAATCAGACAACAATCAGACAGATACAGGATACAGTTGCAGAGATTACACATAATTATGAGAGCCATGATGTACTGATGGCAAAGGAGGGGATTCATCTTCCGAGCCGGGACACGATCATTCATCTGATCAAGGAGTTGCGACGGATCATGTTCCCGGGATATTTCGGAGACGAGAATCTGGCAACCTATGTCGGGGATTATTTTGTGGGTTCTCATTTGAATCATATTTATGAGGTGTTGAAGGAACAGATTGTGACTGCACTGATTTATCAGAATACGGTCATTATTGATCGTGAGACAGTCCATGGAGAAGGTCAAAAGGAAGCCGGATGTGACCGGCTGACGCCGGAACAGGCAGAGGAGAATGCAGAAGAAATCTGCCGATACTTTATCAGCCGGTTGCCGCATGTACAGCAGATGTTGTTAAAGGATGTACAGGCAGGGTTTGACGGCGATCCGGCAGCCCAGAGTAAGGAAGATATTATTATTTCTTATCCGGGACTGTTTGCTATTTATGTATACCGGGTGGCTCATGAATTATATAAGAAGCAGGTGCCGTATATTCCGCGGATCATGACAGAGTATGCTCACAGCCGTACCGGAATCGATATCAATTCCGGAGCAGAGATCGGAGAATATTTCTTTATTGATCATGGTACCGGTGTGGTAATCGGTGAGACGACAACGATCGGAAATCATGTGAAATTATATCAGGGTGTAACATTAGGTGCACTGTCAACTAGAATGGGACAGCAGCTGGCCGGTGTGAAACGGCATCCTACCATTGAAGATAATGTGACGATTTATTCCGGATCCAGCATTCTTGGCGGTGATACCGTGATCGGACACGGGACCGTGATCGGCGGTAATGCATTTATCACAGAGTCCGTAGCCGCAGAGACCAAGGTTATCGTTAAGAATCCGGAGATGACATTTAAGGGTCCGCGGAAGAAGAACGGCGAGAACGGAACCTGGGAAATCTAGCAATTCGGCCCGGCTTAAAGCAGACAGACTAGAGCCGGTTAAGCTCAGATTCATAATGCCCGGCACTCTCAGTATCACCCAGAGATTCATAGCATCGGATCAGTCCTTCTAGAGGCAACCGGTGTCCGTAGTCTAGTGACAGGATGCTGGTTGTCTCGTAAGCGGCATTATAATACCATAAAACAGCCTCCGGATAGTTTGTGCAGTTCTCGTAGTATTGACCAAGACAGGTGCAGACTTCGGAGACACCATCACCGGTTGAGAGATTTTTCAATGCCGGAGCCAGAAGCGCACGTGCGTCCTGGCGGATCACAGCACATTTTGTCAGTACGCACTGTACCGGAGCCAGTAGATCTTCCGGCAATACATCCATGGAAATCGTAAGAAAATAATCCTCAGCATCCAAAAAATCTTTATCACTTCCGGAAATGAATAACTCCTTAGCATACATGGTAATAAGGGCAGTGGATAACTTCTGCCCGCTGGTGATCAGAGCCTGTAGATTGGCAAAATCTCTGGCACTGTGATTCTCGTGTGGTTTGTGGATGATAGCGATCTCGCTGTCATAAATGACGGGATCGATACGAAGCGTTTCATGAAGCGGATCCTGCCAGTGGAATTCCCGGAGGCGGCGTACCAGCTTCGGGCGATATTCTTTATCATAGTTATAAGTAGTACCGAACTCCAACTGATTGGTATAATACATTTGGACAATCTCAATCTCCGGCAGCAGAACCTTCTTCAGATCAAGAATCCGTTGCTGATTGTCTGCATCAATGATCTCGTCGGCATCTGCAACATAAATATAATCCATAGTTGCTTTGGAAAAAGAAAAATTCCGCGCGGCGGAAAAATCGTTGCACCACTCAAAATCATAGAGCTTGTCGGTATAAGCGGCGGCAATCTCTTTCGTCCGGTCGGTAGATCCGGTATCTATAATGATGATCTCATCAGAGAAACTCTTCACACAGTCCAGACAGCGGGCGAGTACCCGTTCTTCATTTTTAACAATCATACAGGTGCTGATAGTGATCATAGGATGTCCTCCTTTGTATAAAAATGCAGTATATTATTATTGTAGCACAGGGGCGGAGGAACGTAAATGTGGAAAAATGGATATGCAATCCTGCCGGTATACAGTATAATGAATTCAATATCGTGTCCTGGCGACAGGCAGAGACAACGGTATAAAGTGTTTTTACGGCAAGGCGCACAGATGAATGAGCAATTCATACAGGGAATAATATTTGATTGGAATTTTGATGGTATTGAGGCATATGCACGTGCGCTGCCGCGGGGGACAACTTTTCCAACGGTGTCTATTGGACGTGTGATTGCGGTCAAGCGTCGGTGTGGATTGGGAAGTAAGATTGTGGACAGTGCAATTGATGTGGCGAGAGAGAAACTCCATACAGGTCCAATTACCATCGAAGCTCAGGTCTATGCCCGTTCACTATACGAGAAACAGGGGTTCCGGCAGATGCCATTTAGTAGAAATCGGTGCAAAAGTAACGTCTCTGTTAAAACAATTCGCAATGAAATACTATCCTGATGAACAGATGGTTGACGAGGAGATCGCCCGCGCAGGAAAGGCTGCACAGGTTTTTGAAATAGAGATTGAATATCTTAGTGGTAAGAAAATACAGGAACGGTAATTTCATTTTTAGAGATATACAAATCGAGATTTGTGGAGGTAAAATATAGATGAATCAAGGTAGAATTATTGTAATCACAGGTGCGCCGGGGACAGGAAAAACTACAACGGCATCTGTTGTTGCAAAAGAATCAGATTTGGAAAAGTCTGTGCATATGCACACAGATGACTTTTATCATTATTTGATTAAAGGGGCAATACCACCGCATTTGCCAGAATCAAATGAGCAAAATTTGATTGTCATTGAAGCGTTTTTAGAAGCTGCGAAGCGATATGCTCGTGGTGGATATGATGTAATTGTAGATGGCATTGTAGGACCGTGGTTTTTAGAGCCGTGGCTCAACATTGTTCAAGAGCATTATGAAGTACACTATATCGTTTTAAGGGCAAGTAAAGAAGAAACTATGAAGCGAGCTATCGAACGCTCAAAGTTAGACAGAGAAACAAATATTGAATTAGTTGAAACAATGTGGAATCAATTTTCCAATTTAGGAATCTATGAATTAAATGTTATAGATACAACTACGCATTCAATCAAAGATACTGTTTCAGCAGTAAAAGAAAAAA
>HF991359.1:0-2559 GCA_000431515.1 Clostridium sp. CAG:632
GGTGAGTTCTGTGTGATCGTAGGAGCTTCCGGAGCGGGGAAAACGACGATTCTGAATATTCTGGGCGGCATGGATACTCTGACATCCGGGAAAGTTCTGTTGGATGGACAGGAAATTTCGAATTTTAGTAAGAAGCAGCTGACAGCATACAGACGGTATGATGTCGGATTTGTGTTCCAGTTCTATAATCTGGTGCAGAATCTGACGGCACTGGAGAATGTGGAACTGGCAGCACAGATCTGCCGGGAACCATTGGATGCGGCGACTGTGCTGCGACAGGTGGGTCTGGGTGATCGGATGGCGAATTTCCCGGCACAGCTGTCCGGCGGTGAACAGCAACGGGTAGCGATTGCAAGGGCTTTGGCGAAGAATCCAAAGCTTCTGCTCTGCGATGAACCGACAGGAGCTTTAGATTATAATACCGGTAAATCGGTGCTCAAGCTGTTACAGGATACCTGCAGAAGCACAGGGATGACAGTTGTCGTGATCACGCATAATCAGGCATTGACGGCAATGGCGGACCGGGTGATCACAGTAAAGAACGGAACAGTGACGGATATGCGGCTGAATGAACAGCGCATTAATGTAGAAGATATAGAGTGGTAATTAGTTATGGGAAGGAACAGACTGAGACAATCGAAGAAAGCACGCGGATCCATGATCCGTCGCAGTACATTTCGGGAGATCCTTGGCAGCATGGGAAGGTATCTGGCCATTCTTTCGATCATTGCACTCGGAGTGGGATTTTTTACCGGGCTTAAGATCACGAAAACGGAAATGATAGCAACAATCAATGAGTTTATACAGGAGAAAAATTTCTATGATTTCCGTCTGGTGTCAAGTCTTGGGTTTGAGCAGGCGGATGTAGAAGCTTTTCGGCAGGAACCGGATGTAAGGTATGCAGAAGGGACCTATAGCTTTGATGCCCTGTATTCCGGAATTGGAGAGAGAGAAACAGCCTTAAAAACAATGTCACTGCCGGAGCATGTGAACGGAATCAAACTGGTAAGTGGACGGATGCCGGTACAGCCGGGTGAGTGTGTTATAGATGCCAATATGAGAAATGTAGCGATCGGTGATCAGATTACGCTTACGGATACGAATGAGGCGGATACGCTGGATATATTTAAACAGAGGACATTTACAGTTGTTGGTATGGTGCAGTCCTCTTATTATATAAACTTTGAGCGGGGGACGACTTCGATTGGAAATGGTAAGGTGAGTGGGTTTGTATATATGGAGCCGGAGGTTTTTGACTGCGATTATTATACGGAGGTATTTGTCCGGTTTGATCAGGATTATGAGATCTACTCACAGGCATATAAGGATTATATTACAGAGCATAAGGATTCNNNTATTACAGAGCATAAGGATTCCTGGTAGACATTGTGCAAGCAGAGAGGAAACATCCGATATGAGACACTAAAGGATGATGCACAGCAGGAGCTTTCCGATGCACGTAAGAAGTTCGAGGATCAGAAGGCAGATGGTGATGAGAAGCTGGCAGAGGCTTATCAGAAGATTGAAGATGCGAAACAGGAGTTGACAGATGGCAGAAACCGGTTGGATTCTGCATGGGTGGAGCTGGAGCAGCAGGAGGCAGATCTACAGGAGAAAGAGAATGCACTGAATGAACAGGCAGAGACCTTGCAGACCAACCGGACGGCTTTACAGCAGACGATCGCACAGCTGCCTGCGGAACAGCAGCAGATGCTTGATCAGCTGAAACAGAGCATTGTGGCTGCACAGGGAAATGAAGAAGCAATGCAGGCGTTACAGATGCAGTGGGAGCAGCAGGCTCCGCAGATGTGGCAGCTGGCATCTGCGGCGTTGCAGCTGGAGAGTGCACAGAGTACGATCGATACCGCAAGGAGTGCATTGGAAGATGGTAAGAATCAGCTGGCAGATGCGCGGAATACGCTGGTGCAGAAAGAACTGGAATTAAAGGATGCACAGGCAGAGCTGGAACAGGGACAGTCGGATTATGACGAGAGCAAGGCAGAGTATGATGCAAAGATTGCGGATGCAGAACAGGAGCTTTCCGATGCACAGGAGAAGATCGATGAGCTGAAGGCACCGTCTACCTATGTTTTGGATCGAAATACCAATACCGGCTATGCGTGCTTTGAAAGTGATTCTGAGATTGTAAATGCAATAGCCAAGGTATTTCCGGTATTCTTTATTCTGGTAGCAGCTCTGGTCTGCATGACAACAATGAACCGGATGGTAGAAGAACAACGGACCCAGATCGGAACGCTGAAGGCACTGGGATATTCGGAATGGACGATCATGAAAAAGTTCATGGTCTATTCCGGCAGTGCAGCATTGATCGGATGCGTGACCGGTTATGGAATCGGCACGGCCGTATTTCCGGAGGTTATCTGGAAGGCTTATGGTATGATGTATTTGAATCTGCCGTTAAAATATATATTCAGCTGGCCACTGGCATTGATTTCTCTGATAGCGGCACTGGCATGTTCGATCGGAACTACATGGCTGACCTGTCGGCATGAATTGCAGGAGACAGCAGCCAATCTGATGCGGCCGAAGGCGCCCCGG
>HF991359.1:2576-3313 GCA_000431515.1 Clostridium sp. CAG:632
AAGGCACCCCGGGCCGGGAAACGGATATTTCTGGAACGGATTCCGGTTATCTGGAATCATCTGAAATTCCTGCAGAAGGTTTCAATTCGAAATGTGCTGCGATATAAGAAACGGTTTTTCATGATGGTGATCGGAATCAGCGGATGTACGGCATTACTTCTGACAGGATTCGGAATTAAGGACTCAATTGCTGATTTTGCACAGATGCAGTATGAAAACATCCAGATTCTAGACGGTACAGTCGAATTAAAGGATGATATAACAGATAGTCAGAGACAGTCACTGGAGAAAGTATTGACGGAACAGACAGAAGATTCGATATACGTAAGTGAGAGCAACTGGAATCTGCTGGCAGGGGATGAAGTGAAATCTGTGAATCTTGTGATTCCGGAGGAGACAGATAACTTTGACAGATATATGAATCTTCATACCGAGAAGCAGGAACCGCTATCCTATCCGGGAGATGGAGAAGCACTGATCAACACCGGTCTGGCAGAGCGGTATCAGATCCGCACCGGAGATGAGATACGGATACAGAATGATGAGATGCAGACAATTACGGTGAGAGTAGCGGGAATCTTTGAAAACTATGTATATAATTATGTGCTGATGTCAGCAGATACCTATGAGGGACAGCTGGGGATGGCACCGGAATATAAGACCCTGTATGTGAACGTCAAAGAGGGCGAAGATGTTCATATGGCAGCATCGGAGCTGATGAAGGCGGATGCAGTTGC
>HF991359.1:3424-9744 GCA_000431515.1 Clostridium sp. CAG:632
AGGACTGGCATTTATTGTCCTTTATAATCTGACCAATATTAATATCACAGAGCGGATCCGGGAAATCGCGACCGTAAAGGTTCTGGGATTCTTCCGGCGGGAGACGGAGACGTATGTGTTCCGTGAAAATATGATCCTGACAGCAATCGGAAGTCTGGTGGGACTGGGGCTTGGCGTGATGCTTCATAGCTTTGTGATAGGACAGATCAAGGTTGATATGGTGTCGTTTGCCACGATCATCCGACCGCTCAGTTATATATATAGTGTGGTGCTGACATTTATATTCTATTTTCTGGTGAATCGTGTTATGGCGGTGAAGCTGGAACAGATCAATATGGCAGAATCACTGAAATCCGTAGATTAAGATAAAAATCAGTATGCAAAACGGAAAATATATTGTACAATGTAATTTAATTGGAATAGTGGAAAATCCTGAACTGGAAATGGGGTGAAGGTATGAAAAAGATAAATGTAGCATTGTTTATCAGTGAATTTGAAGATACGTTTTCGGATGCGTTATGCAGTGGTGTGATTAAGGCAGTAAAAGAATATGGGTATAACTTATACATTTTTCCCGGAAAGTTTCTGGACTCCAGAGTGAGCCTTGTGTTTAATGATGAGTATTCATATCAGAATAATTGTCTGTACCAGTTTATTTCAGAGAAGAATATTGACGTGGCGATCGTATGTCTTGGCAACATCGGATCGCAGTTAAGTGTGAAAGCAAAAAAAGAATTTGTTTCACACATGACGGTTCCTGTAATTCTGATATCTGATATTATAGAGGGGTATTCCTGTGTGACATATGACAACGATACGGGTATGGCAAAAGGAATCGAACATCTGATCCGGGTACATCAGAAGCGCCATTTCGGATATGTAAGCGGACCTAAGAGTAATATAGATGCAGTAGAACGGCAGCAGGCATTTGAACAGGTTATGTGGGACAACGGAATATCACCTGCCGAATATCGAATCGTAGAAGGAGATTTTTCGTACACATCTTCCGGTGTGATCGAGCAGCTGCTGGACAGCTATCCCAATATGGATGCTATGATCTGCGCCAATGATATGATGTGTTACAGCGCATATCAGGTTTTAGAGGCCAGAGGTATGCAGGTCGGTAAGGATATTGCCCTGCTTGGATTTGATGACTCACCGTATTCCGGCCTGATCAAACCGGGCTTGTCTACAGTGAAGGCAGATCCGGCATTGCTTGGTTATGAGGCGGTGAAGTTATGTGAGAGCACCATTCGGGGAGAGGCGGAGCAGCTGGAAGTAGAGACCTCGGTTGTATTCCGTGGTTCCTGTGGCTGTGAAGAACGGGAGGTTATGGATAAAAAGGCAGACATACTGAACGTTCAGGCCAAGATGGACTCGCTGAACCATACATTGGTAGCAATATCCAGAAACATTCTGAACTATGAAGAAGAAAATGAAGAGATATATTCAGCAATTCTGAACAGCCTGTGTAAGATTGATGTACAGGGAGTGTATTTGTATACCTTTCTGGAGGAACAGGAGTATAAGAAAGGGGATGTATGGAAGCGGCCGGAATGTGTTCGGCTTAGGACTTACTATCAGGAACCTTATGCGAGAGTTCCGGATATTGAATATCAGCCGATGCCGGTATATTATTATCCGGTAGAACCCGGGGATGTAAAAGAAGTGCAGACTCTGGATCAGAGAATACCGTTTGATGATATATTCCGGAATCATTTTATGCGAATCGGAGATCCGGATATTAAGGTGGTGACGCTGCTGTATGCCGGCGAGACCCAGTATGGATTTATGATTTGGAATATTAAGCAGGAGTACTATGCATATATCAGTCAGTTATCCTATCAGGTGTCCAATGTATTAAAGATGAACCGGTTGCTGCACAAGAAAAACCGGATGGCAACCGCACTGGAGGAGAGTCTGCAGCAGGTGCGTGAGAAGAATATGATTCTGGAGGAGATATCCAAGGTAGATGAACTGACACAGGTATATAACCGCCGGGGATTCTTAAACAGCATGAAACGGAATGTGATTCTGAAAGAGAACCACGGGAAGCATGTGATTGCTGTATATGCGGATATGAATAATCTTAAGTTGGTAAATGATCAGTTCGGACACGAAGAAGGGGATTATGCACTTCGGCTGATCGGGCAGATTCTGCGGGATGCGGTACATAGTGTGCCGGGAACAGGTGAAGTAGGACGGGTTGGCGGAGATGAGTTCTGTGCATTTCTGATCACCGACCGGGAAGACGGAGAACGGGCACTGCGGAATAGTATTGATGAGATAACGGAGCAGGTCAATCAGGAGAGTGACAAACCATACTATGTGAGCATGAGTGCCGGAATGAAGTCATTTATCTGCTCGGAAGATGTGAATATTTCGAACGAATTGGAACAGGCAGATATTGATCTGTATGTTTATAAGAAGAAGAAACGCAAGAATATTATGAAAAACAACTGATTTAGGACTTGACATTCGGCAGGATGTTTGGTAATATACTATTCGTTGAGCACAACGGTGTTGTGCTTAACAGACAACTTTAAGTTGTATGCGTGCTTAGCTCAGCTGGATAGAGCGTTTGGCTACGGACCAAAAGGCCGGGGGTTCGAATCCTCTAGCACGCGGCATAAAAGCCTGATGAGTGTTCATCAGGCTTTTCGTTTATCTGGATATCTGGATAAGAGATAACAGGAGAGAAGACATATGATTTCACATAATAATCAGAAGAAAATAGCAGTAATCAATGATCTGTCCGGATTCGGTCGGTGCTCGATCGCGGTAGCCCTCCCGATCATTTCTCATATGCGTCTGCAGTGTTGCCCGGTGCCGACATCCATTTTTTCTAATCATACCGGATATGAACATTTCTTTTTTGAAGATTGTACACAGAATATGCGGGAGTTTATTAAGAACTGGAAGCTGTTAGGGCTGGAGTTTGATGGAATCGCCACAGGTTTCCTGGGTTCTAAGGAACAGATTCAGATCGTAGAGGAGTTTATTCAGACATTCCGGACAGAACGGACAAAGGTGATCATTGATCCGGTGATGGGAGATAACGGAGAATTATATCCGACTTATACGGAAGAAATGTGCAGGGAGATGAGAAAACTGGTCTCTTATGCAGATATCCTGACTCCGAATCTGACAGAGTGCTGTTTCCTGACAGATACACCATACAGACCGCAAGGATGGACGAAGGCAGAATTATATGCTATGGCAGAAAAGTTGTCGCAGGTAGGTGCCGATAAGGTCGTAATATCCGGTATTTCCATGGGAGAATATCTGGGAAATGTCGTGTATGAACGGAACGGTGAAAAGACGATCATCCGGAGCAAGCGGATTGCCCAGGAGCGTGCCGGAACCGGAGATGTTTTCGCTTCGATTATTGCAGGAGACTGTGTAAACGGCGTAGAGTTTTCTGATTCTGTCAGAAAAGCCGTGCATTTTATCCGTGACTGTATGCTCCTGACAAATGAAAGGCAGATTCCGCCGGAGGATGGTGTATGCTTTGAAGAATTATTGCATCGCCTGAAATAATTCTATAGATTTTCAATTGTGTATTGCAGTCCCCTTAACAATATGTTACAATTTTGTTACATCTTGTTAAGGGGATTTAATATTTAAACAGAAAAAGATGAATAAAATGATGGCAGGAATAATATGAAGATTTCATTAAAAACCGGAGTGAGTGCAGGTGTGATGCTGGCATTGGCTGCGTCTTTGATAACGATTACGGATTATACGGTAAAGCATGAACAGATTCGTATTCAGACAACGGAAACAGCTGTAATGAGCAATGCTTCCATGGAAGAGATTGGAAACGAGATTACAGCCCGTATAGAAGCAGAGGAGATATCCGCAGTAATTGCAAAGCTGGATACGGTATCCTTATCCAGCTATAACGAGATTCTGGAGGCAAGACAGTTATATGAGAATGCATCCGGGGATGCAAGGAGTTATATTAATGAACAGGGATTGTTGGATGCAGAGTCTGCTTATGCACAGTTGGAACAGGACCGTACAGCGAAGCTGACGGGAGCGATTGCCGGCGGAGATGTGATGCAGGTTCTGGAGTATGCCGATACACAGATACAGGGCTCCGGAGATGCCTGTCTGGATTCTCTGGTACAGGAATTTATCGGAAAGGCCGTAACAGATGATATGAGCCGTTCCGAGCAGTTGCAGGCCTGCTATGATTATATGGTAGCGAATTACAGCTATGGATATAATTATAATTGTAACTATGGTTCTGGCAGGCAGTCTGTAGCCTGGGCTACCGCTTTCTTGCGGGATGGATACGGAGCATGTAATAACTGGTCTGCTGCATTTACCTATATTGCAAGAGCACTGGGATATGATTGCAGATTGTGCTACGGAAGTACAGCAGCGTCCAGAGGCGGTAGCGTGGAGCATTATTGGCCGTGTATTGTAGTGGAGGGTACGGAATTTATATTTGATCCGCAGGTAGAAGGAGATATGACCCGGAGAAGCGGTGTCAATCGGCATAATCGGTTTGGACTGATCGGAGCAGCCGCATCTGCGAAATATTATTTTTCAAATACGATAGAATGATTAAAAACCATGGAATATATCCGGTAGATGGATTGATTCCATGGTTTTTTAGATGTTTAAAAAGGTAAAAGGACCTGTAAATCTTACAGATCCTTTTTACTGGGATAGCAGGATTCGAACCTACAGATGCTGGAATCAGAATCCAGTGCCTTACCATTTGGCGATATCCCATCACTCACAACAATGGCTATTATACGGTATGTGAATGAAAAATGCAAGACCTTTTTTAAAAAAAATCAAAAAAACTTGCAAAAAGTTTAAAGATATTATTAAAATCTTAAATTTTAAAATAAGTATGACAAATAGGGCGCTTTTATGTATAATAAGACAGATGCAAAGGAGGAAGTGTAGATGGGTAAGCTGATATATATTGTGCCGTGGGCAATTTGCGATACGGATAACATATATGTAAAGAAAGTGAATCAGATCTCAGATGAGGTGCCGGGGGAGCAGACCATTGTAGATGACTGGAGTGTAAAGAGCGTTATTAAGAGTCCGGATAAACGGACGAAAGATATCTATGTGGTATTAGACGTGTATCACGGATATGATTTTGCAACAAAGAACAGAGAGGTATCGATTCTGGACGTAACGAATTCTGTAAAACGGCTGCGTGAGCTCGGATATGTGCCGGCAGAAGAATCAGAAAAGATATTTATCCGACAGAAGATTCTTAAATGGGATTCCGCAAAGCCGCGTAAGACATCGGGGAAGGCAGGCACCGGGCAGACAGGTCAGAAACGGAAAACAGGAAAATAACGGTCGGAAAACAGAAAGAAGGAATTAATATGTATGAAATGAAGATACGTATCCGGTTCAGTGATATAGGATCTGATCAGAAATTACGATTGTACGAACTTCCAAAGTATTTTCAGGATATCAGTATTGAACATTCAGAAGCAGCGGGAGTCGGGATCCCGTATCTGGCGCCACGGTCACTTGCCTGGCTGCTGACATCCTGGCAGATTGATATAGAACGATTGCCGGTATATAATGAAGTGGTGACCGTGCGGACATGGCCATATAGCTTCCGGTCATCTTTTGGGTATCGGAATTATGAGATTATCGATGCGGAAGGCAGGCAGATTGTAAAAGCGTATGCATTGTGGCTGCATACAGATATTGCGAATATGAAACCGGCGGTAACACTTCCGGAAGAATACAGTAAATATGGACTGGATGAACAACTGGAGATGGAGTACCAACCGCGGAAGATCACACTTCCCGCAGAAATGGACGAGGTGGATCAGGTACTGGTAACAGAGCATTATGCAGACATGTATCAGCATATGAATAATGCGATGTATGTAGATATTGCATCGGATTATCTTCCGGAAAATGCCGAGATCATCCGGATTCGGGTAGACTATCGGAAACAGGTAAAGATCGGTGACCGGATGCATATCCGACGCCATTTGGCAGAGGATAGATGTTATGTGGCATTTTACGATAATGCAGGAGATATGCATGTCAGTACGGAATTTATGATCCGGTAGCACAGACAGGTGCGGGAAAGGAAGAGAGAAATGATAGAAGTTGGAAAATATCTGAATCTGAAGGTGCTCCGCATGAAGGAATTCGGAGTTTATCTAGGGGAAGATGATGAGGAAGAAGCAGTATTGCTTCCCAAGAAGCAGGTTCCGGAGCATACGGAAATCGGAGATACCATAGAGGTGTTCGTTTACCGGGATTCCCAGGATAGGAAGATTGCAACAACGAACCGGCCGTGTCTGACAGCCGGTGAG
>HF991359.1:9760-15967 GCA_000431515.1 Clostridium sp. CAG:632
AGCCGGTGAGATCGGAGACCTGAAGGTGGTCAGTGTGGCCGGGATTGGCGCCTTTATGGATTGCGGACTGGAACGGGATGTATTACTTCCGTTTAAGGAGCAGACAACGAAAGTAGCTGAGGGAAAATCGTATCCGGTATATATGTATGTGGATAAGAGTGACCGGCTTTGTGTGACGATGCGTTTATACCAGCATCTGGATCTGGATTCTCCATATAAAAAGAATGATACGATCCATGGAATTGTATATGAGTATAAGGATCATATGGGGGCATTTGTACTGGTAGAAGGCAGGTACTCCGGACTGATTCCGAAAAAGGAATTATACCGGCAGGTTTCTGTTGGCGAGGAAATCGAGGGCCGGATCATGAATGTCCGGGAGGATGGAAAGCTGGATGTCAGCCTGCGTAAGGTGGCATATGTGCAGATGAATGAAGATGCTGAACAGATCGAGAGCCGGATTGATGAGCTGGGAGGCTTATTACCGTTTACGGATAAGGCTTCTCCGGAGAAGATAAAGGCAGAGTTCGGTATGAGCAAGAATGAGTTTAAACGTGCGATAGGACATCTGCTGAAGAGCGGCAGGATTGAGATTACCGATCAGGGAATTAAAAAAACAACAATAAGCAAGTAAGAATGGAGGTTATTATTATGAAGAAAGTAATATCAACAGACAAGGCTCCGGCAGCAATCGGACCATATTCGCAGGCAATTGAGGTAAATGGCATGATCTTTACATCCGGTGTGATCCCGATCGATCCGGCAACCAACACGCTGGTAGAGGGCGATATCCGGGTGCAGGCGAAGCAGGCAATCGGTAATCTGGCAGCGCTGCTTACAGAGGCAGGATCCGATTGTGAAAAAGTAATCAAAACAACGGTGTTTATTAAAGATATGAATGATTTTGCAAAAGTAAATGAGATCTATGCAGAATATTTTCATGGAGAGTGTCCGGCTCGTTCCTGCGTAGAGGTAGCCAGACTTCCTAAGGATGTGCTGATTGAAATTGAGGCAATTGCGATAAAGTAATTTGGACTGACTGGAGGGTGTATGGAAAAGAAAAAGATGATATGGGGGGCCAGTATCTTATTCCTGATATTGGTGATAATGAATATCGGTATTGGATTGATTGATTTCGGGGAGATTCCCATTGCATTAAATATTTTGATCCCACAGGGGTTGATTTTAATCCCGGTGCTGATTTATGTATTGGTTACCAAACAGAACCTGTTTCAACTGATCCGGTTCCGGAAGATTAATTTCTGGTCTCTGTTGCTGGTGATTCCGGTTGTGTATCTGCTGGAACCGTTGCTGATCTGCATTAATGCAGTGAGTATGGCATTTTCTACGAATGTGATCGCAGGTACGATGGATGATATTACAAGCACATTGCCATATGTGGCGGGGATTTCACTGATGGCATTACTTCCTGCAATTGTTGAGGAAACAACATTTCGCGGTGTATTGCTGAACAGCTTTTATCAGGAGCGGCATCCGTGGACGGCTATATTGTTCTCAGCCTTATGCTTTGGACTGATGCATATGAATTTTAATCAGATAGCATATGCACTGGTGCTGGGTATTTTAATGGGAATTATATTAGAGGCAGGCGGAAGTATTCTGGCGACGATGCTGTTGCATTTCTTATACAATGCAACATCTACCTCCTTGCTATATCTGTTGCCGAAGCTGATGAACTGGAGTACACAGGTGCTGGAGGACAGCGGTATTAATCAGCAGGAGATCGATCAGATGATGAATGTCGGGGATGCGGCTGCGGCAACGACCCCGGGACAGTGTCTGGCAATTGCAGGCATGATGCTGATACCTGCACTGGCGGGTGCGGCATTGGCAGGTTTTCTGATTTATGCCATTGCATATCTGAATGGGCGACAGGAGATTTTAAAGAGTATGTTCCGGAAGAAGACACCGGAAGAGAAGG
Organism: Clostridium sp. CAG:632; assembly: GCA_000431515.1. GTDB lineage: Bacteria > Bacillota > Clostridia > Lachnospirales > Lachnospiraceae > CAG-632. The sequence continues at coordinate 11,703 of HF991359.1, forward strand.
AAGCTATGAAGATTGATAAAGTCCGGGTCATGAATGTGATACTTGGTATAGGCATGGGACTGTGTGTGGCATATGCCATATTGGTTGAAGTGCTGCAGCGTATCGGATAAGGCCGGAATTACGCTAAGCACTTTTGAATACGGAGCAATAAGCATATAAAAAGAGAATCCACTAAGCGTTGGATTCTCTTTTTGTCTATATATCCGATCCGGATGGATTAGTTGCTCTTTTCCTGATGCTCCAGAGCGGCACCTAAAAAGCCTTTGAATAATGGATGTGCCTTGTTTGGCCGGGACTTGAATTCCGGATGAGCCTGAGTTCCGATGAACCAAGGATGATCTGTCAGCTCTATCATTTCAATGATGTGACCGTCCGGAGAATGCCCTACCTGCTTCATACCATGAGCGGTTAAAGCAGCACGGTAATCGTTATTTACCTCATAACGGTGACGATGACGCTCTTCAATATGATCGGTGCCATAAAGCTGATAAGACTTAGAATCCTTATCCAGAACGCAAGGATAAGATCCCAGACGAAGTGTACCGCCTAAATCCGTGACCCCGTTCTGATCCGGCATAATGTGGATAACCTGATGGACAGAGCTTGGATTGAACTCACTGCTGTTGGCATCTGCATATCCTAAAACATTTCTTGCAAATTCTACGATGGTCAGCTGCATACCCAGACAGAGACCGAGGTATGGAATTCTGTTCTCACGGGCATAGCGGATCGCATCGATCATACCCTCAATGCCGCGGTCGCCAAAACCACCCGGAACAATGATTCCGTGAACGTCTTTCAGAATCTCTCCCACATTCTCGGAATTTACCAGCTCGGAATCGACCCATTTGATATCTACTTCGGCATCGTGTGCAACAGCACCGTGTTTTAAAGCTTCAACAACAGATATATATGCATCGTGAAGTGCTACATATTTACCGACCAGAGCAACCGTTACCTTACGGGTTGGATTCTTCCAGCGGTTAACCATATCGATCCAGTCTTTTAGATCCGGCTCCGGACATGGCATATGCAGACATTCGCAGGCAATATTGGCCAGATGTTCTTTCTCCATATCTAAAGGAACTTCATATAACACCTCACAATCCAGGTTCTGGATTACATGGGAAGGCTCTACATTACAGAACATTGCAATCTTGCTCTTGATTCCCTGATCCAGTGGCAGATCGGAACGGCAGACAAGAATATCTGGATGCAGGCCGATTCCCTGCAGCTCTTTTACACTTGCCTGTGTTGGCTTGGTCTTCAGCTCACCGGAAGACTTTAAATAAGGAATCAAGGTAACATGGATCAGAATGCAGTTTTCTTTTCCAACATCGTGCTGGAACTGACGGATTGCCTCTAGAAAAGGCTGACTCTCAATATCACCTACGGTTCCACCGACTTCGATAATCGCAACTTCTGTCTGTTCGGCTTCCGGATTGCGATAAAAGCGGCTCTTAATCTCATTTGTTACATGTGGAATGACCTGTACGGTATGTCCGCCGAAATCTCCGCGACGTTCTTTTGTCAGAATACTCCAGTAAATCTTACCGGTTGTAACGTTAGAATTCTTATTCAGACTTTCATCAATAAATCGCTCATAGTGTCCAAGGTCCAGATCGGTTTCAATACCGTCATCGGTTACAAAAACTTCTCCGTGCTGAACAGGGTTCATGGTTCCCGGATCCATATTAATGTATGGATCAAATTTCTGGCTATGCACTTTATAGCCACGTGCTTTTAACAGACGACCCAGGGATGCTGCGGTAATACCTTTTCCGAGACCCGAAACAACTCCGCCAGTTACAAAAATGTACTTAACTGCCATATCTATCCTCCTGTGTGTGCCAGTCGTTCGTGTTCTGCTACCACATTGAACACCCAATGCTTGACATAATCGAATTAATTATAAAAGAAGCAGAAATAATAGTCAAGGGACAGAATGCGGTTTACACAAGTTTAACATTGTTTCCATAACTTTTATTTGATTTATTATAAAGAACCTAGTATATTAATCAAAGAGTGTTACATTTTTATGTGTGGCACAGATAAAAGTAAGATGCAGATAGGATTGTGTTGCGGCAAGGAGGGATATGATGAACGAAAACAATTCTAATAACAATAATAACAAAAAGCCGGGAGGCTCCTGGAAACCGCTGGTGGTAATGCTGATCATTTCGGTGGTTCTGACACTGCTGTTCTGGGGAACACTGGAACGGTATCAACAGGGCCGGGTGGAAGAGATCAAGTACAGCGAGTTTATGGATAAACTGCAGAATGATGAGATTAAGTCTGTGGAGATTTCGAACAACAAGATTGTTGTTTATCCGAAATCGAATGAGAATTCGTTTCAGAAAGTAAGCTATACGGTTGTACGTGTTCCGTATGATCTGAAGCTGGTGGATAAGCTGGAAGAAGCCGGTGTGGAATATGAAGAAATACAGGATAACTCCAGTGCATGGTGGTTCAATGTATTACAATTTCTGCTGATGCTTGGCGTGATTTATCTGGTCATGACGTTGTTCATGCGCCTGATTTCCAAAAATGGAATGATGGGTGGAGTCGGCAAGTCTAAGGCAAAGGTATACGTGGAGAAAAAGACAGGTGTTACATTTGCAGATGTAGCAGGGCAGGAGGAAGCGAAGGAGTCGCTGGTTGAAATGGTAGACTTTCTGCATAATCCGAAGAAGTATCTGGATATTGGTGCAAAGCTGCCAAAGGGTGCTCTGCTGGTAGGCCCTCCGGGAACCGGTAAGACCCTGCTTGCGAAGGCAGTCGCAGGAGAAGCCAATGTACCGTTCTTCTCACTTTCCGGTTCAGACTTTGTGGAGATGTATGTCGGTGTCGGTGCCTCCAGAGTGCGTGATCTGTTTAAGGATGCGAATGCAATGGCGCCATGTATTATTTTTATCGATGAGATCGATGCTATCGGACGGAGCAGAGATACTGTTGGACATGGCGGGGACTCCGAGCGGGAACAGACCCTGAATCAGCTGCTTTCCGAGATGGATGGTTTTGATACCTCGAAAGGTATTGTGATTCTGGCTGCAACCAACCGCCCGGAGGTTCTGGATAAGGCGTTGTTGAGACCGGGACGATTTGACAGAAGAGTGATCGTTGAAAAACCGGATCTGAAGGGCCGTATTGATACATTAAAGGTTCATTCCAAGGATGTTAAGATGGATGAATCGGTGAATTTTGAAGAGCTGGCGCTGGCAACCTCCGGAGCAGTTGGTGCAGATCTGGCAAACATTGTCAATGAAGCAGCATTAGGAGCTGTAAAGGCAGGTCGACAGGTGGTCAGTCAGAAGGATCTGTTTGAGGCTGTTGAAGTAGTTTTCGCAGGTAAAGAAAAGAAAGACCGGATCTTAAGTGCGCAGGAGAAACGGGTGGTTTCTTATCATGAGATCGGACATGCTCTGATCATTGCGCTTCAAAAGCATACAGAGCCGGTACAGAAGATTACGATCATTCCGCGTACCATGGGCGCTCTCGGATATGTTATGCAGGTTCCGGAGGAAGAGAAATACCTGAATACCAAGGATGAGATGCTGGCAGATCTGGTAACGTCGCTCGGTGGACGGGCAGCAGAGGCTGTGAAGTTCGATTCGGTGACCACAGGAGCCTCCAATGATATTGAACAGGCGACAGCAAAGGCAAGAGCCATGATTACCTTATACGGTATGTCGGATAAGTTCGGTATGGTAGCACTGGAGTCTACACAGAACCGGTATCTGGATGGCAGACGGGTTCTGAACTGCTCCGAGGAGACTGCGACCGAGATCGATAAGGAAATCCAGAAGATGTTAAAGCATGCTTATAAGCAGGCATATAAGATGTTAAAGGAAAACGAGGCTCTGATGGATAAGCTGGCAGAGTATCTGATTCAGAAGGAGACGATCACCGGTAAGGAATTCATGGAAATCTTCAACCGGGAATACCATGGAGCAGATGCCGGAGAGACACCGGCGATCGTTGTAGATGCGGAGAAAGACGCATATGTCAGCGGTGTAAAGCTGGATACGGATGCAGATACGGCTCCGATAGAGACAGAGCATGACAATGAAGCGGAAACTGCAGAACAGGGTGCCGATGCTTCAGAAGAGGAATAAAAAGAATAAATAAAAGCAATAAATAAAAACAAATACCCGGAGTCAGGAAAATGACTCCGGGTATTTGTTTTTCTGATCTGCGTACAGCAGATACAGTATTCGTATTAACGGGTTTCGCCTAAATAGAACAGTGCAACAGTGCCGGGACCG
>HF991359.1:16057-17719 GCA_000431515.1 Clostridium sp. CAG:632
CAGCTGCTTTACATACTCGGCATCTTCCAGGCAGTCGCCGTGACTGATGAAAACAACCTGATTCTTGTCTTTATAATCTCCGATGGTCTTCTCCATATTATCCACCAGAGCAGCAAGGGAACGTTTCCGTCCGCGGATCTTGGAGATGTTGATCAGATGACCTTCATCATCCACATGCAGTACCGGTTTGATGTTGGCAATCGTGCCGAGAATGGCAGTAGCCTTGCTGACACGTCCTCCGCGATGAAGATGGAACAGGTCATCCACTGTAAACTGGTGGCAGATATGCAGCTTTAATGCTTCTACATAAGCGGCAGTCTCTTCTAAGGTTGCCCCTTCTTCTTTCTTTTTACATGCGTAATAGACCAGAAGGCCCTGCCCCAGAGAAGCGCAGAGAGAATCAATCACTACGATTCTGGAGTCCGGATATTCGGATTCCATTTCTTTTGCAGTTACAGCGGTATTGCTGTAGCTGGAGCTTAATCCGGAAGAGAAGCTGATATGAAGGATATCATAGCCGTCTGCAATATTCTGAGTAAAGCTTTTTCTTATAGATTCAGGATTACTGGCCATAGTGGTCGGCATTTCGCCATTCCGCATCCGGTTATAGAATTCTTTTTCAGGAAGTGCATCCTCCAGAGCATTGTAAGTGGTATCACCCATTAAATAATAAAGCGGATGCAGTGACAGATGATGTTCTCTGACGAAATCAGCCGGAAGATCTGCCATACAATCCGTAGAAATAATGTAAGGTTTCATTAGCATAACACCCCGCAATCATTAAATGTAGTATTTACTATAACATCTATTCTATACTGAATCTTGTAAAATAGCAATGGAAAATCCGCTCTTTAAAATGGATGATAAATCCCTTATACTGAAAAAGTACCATTCTTCGAGAGGGATGGAATATTAAATTATGAAAGATATAGAAAGTGGTGAAACCATCGGATCATGAAAGAATTTAATCTGGAAGAGGAGTTGAAGAAGCTGCCGGAGCATCCGGGAGTCTATCTGATGCATGACAAATCAGATGAAATTATATATGTGGGAAAAGCGATCAATCTGAAGAACCGGGTGCGTCAGTATTTTCAGACCGGCAGGAATCGTTCGCCTAAGATCGAGAAGATGATCACGCTGATTCATTATTTTGAATACATTGTCACGGATTCCGAGCTGGAGGCACTGGTGCTGGAGAATAATCTGATCAAGGAATATGCACCGAAATATAACACCATGCTGACGGATGACAAGACCTATCCGTTTATCAAGGTAACAGTGCAGGAACCGTATCCGAGAGTACTTCTCTGCAGGCAGATGAAACGGGACGGAGCGAAGTACTTTGGGCCATTTACCAGTGCGGGTGCGGTGCGGGATACTATTGATATCCTGCAGAAGCTCTATCAGATCCGACGTTGTAACCGGAAGCTGCCAAGGGAGATCGGGCTGGAAAGGCCTTGTCTGTATTATCAGATGAAGCAATGCACGGCACCTTGTCAGGGATATATTTCCGAAGAGGAGTACCGGGAGCATGTGGAACAGGTGCTGGACTTTTTAAACGGTAATATCCGGAAGGTGACAGAGGTGCTGGAGACAAAGATGCGGGAGGCGGCGGCAGAGTTTGAGTTTGAGAAGGCTGCCGAATACCGGGATCTGATCGAG
>HF991359.1:17933-32473 GCA_000431515.1 Clostridium sp. CAG:632
GCGATGACGGCATTTGTAAAACAGTATTACGCCGGTACGCCGTATGTTCCGCGGGAGCTTCTGGTAGAGACAGAGGTAGAGGAGACAGAGCTTTTAGAGAACTGGTTGAGCGGCAAACGAGGACAGCGGGTGCATATCCTGACACCGGTAAAGGGAGAGAAGCATAAGCTGATCGAGCTGGCAAAGGAGAATGCGGCAATGGTACTCAGACAGGATCTGGAGAAGATCAAGCGGGAAGAGGCGAGAACGACCGGCGCGGCACAGGAGATTGCGGATCTGATCGGAATCGAAAAAGCAGAGCGGATCGAGGCGTATGATATTTCCAATATCAGCGGTGTGAATTCGGTTGCTTCTATGGTCGTGTTTGAAAATGGTAAGGCGAAACGGAGTGATTACCGGAAATTCCGTCTGCGGACCGTACAGGGACCGGATGATTATAAGAGTATGGAAGAAACGCTGACCAGACGGTTTCTGCACGGACAGGAGGAACAGCGGAAAATCCGCGAAGAGGGTCTGGAGGAGGAACTGGGGAGCTTTAACCGGTTCCCGGATCTTATTATGATGGACGGCGGCCGCGGGCAGGTGAATGTGGCACTCCGAGTGCTGGATGCGATGAACATAAACATCCCTGTCTGTGGTATGGTAAAGGATGACAACCACAGAACCCGTGGATTATATTATCAGAATCGGGAGATCATGTTTCCTCCGAAAAATGAGGCATTTGATCTGATCACCAGGATCCAGGATGAGGCACACCGGTTTGCGATTGAGTATCATAAATTACTTCGCAGTAAGACACAGGTGAAGTCGGTTCTGGATGATATACCGGGGGTCGGTCCGGCGAGAAGAAAGGCACTGCTGACACATTTTAAGACGATTGAAGCGATCCGGCAGGCAGAACCGGAGGAGCTTCAGACGGCTCCGGGAATGAACCGCCCGGCAGCAGAGGCAGTATATCGGAAATTTCATGAAAATAAAGGCGGGAATCCCGAAGAACCGGTAGAAATTTAAGAAATGATATGGTAAACTAGGCAGAGAATATTGTAATAAAGGAGAGCGAAGGAATGGAACGGTCGAGTGCTGCATATTCAGTAACTTTAACAAAACTGATCGAGAAACTTCATCTGGTCAATCATTTGCCGGAGATCAATACGGATGAAATCCTGATCACAGATCCGGACATTAACCGTCCGGCAGTACAGCTGGCAGGATTTTTTGAACATTTTGATGCGAGTCGGATACAGATCTGTGGAAATGTAGAGCATGCATATATTGCGAATATGCATACAGAGGAGGAGAACAGGGAGATTTTTGCTAAATTATTTTCCTATAAGATTCCCTGCCTGATCTTCTGCCGGGGACTGGAGCCGCATGATTTTATTCTGGATGTGGCACGGGAGTATGGAATCCCGGTTCTGACTTCTAATTCCACGACCTCTTCGTTCGTACATGAGGCAGTCCGGTGGCTGCATGTAGAGCTGGCACCGCGGATCAGTCTTCATGGAGTACTGGTCGATGTATATGGTGAAGGTATCCTGATCATGGGTGAGAGCGGTATCGGTAAGAGCGAGGCTGCCCTGGAGCTGATCAAGCGTGGGCATCGTCTGGTTTCCGATGATGTCGTAGAGATTAAGAAGGTCAGTGACGAGACTCTGGTCGGAACGGCTCCGGATATCACCAGACATTTTATTGAGCTGCGCGGAATCGGAATCATTGATGTAAAAACCCTGTTCGGTGTAGAATGTGTTAAGATGTCACAGAACATTGATCTGATCATAAAGCTGGAGGAGTGGAACAAGGATACCGAGTATGACAGACTGGGGCTTTCCGACCAGTATACCGAGATTCTGGGGAACCGGGTAGTCAGTCATTCCATCCCGATCCGTCCGGGTAGAAATATAGCAATTATCGTAGAGTCTGCGGCAGTTAATCACAGACAGAAGAAGATGGGCTATAATGCGGCACAGGAATTATACAACCGGGTAACCGGCAATATGCATAAAACACAGGAATAATGATTTATAAAGGAGGACATGAAAATGGCAAAGTATGCAGTTGGAGTAGATATCGGAGGAACTACCGTAAAGATCGGTATATTTACCGCAGAGGGTGAGCTGTTAAAGAAGTGGGAGATCCCGACGAGAAAGGACGAGGGCGGATGCTATATTTTGAGTGATGTGGCAGAGTCCATTCAGGATAAGCTGTGTGAGAATACGATTGACAAGGAAGATGTAGCAGGAATCGGCATGGGTGTACCGGGACCGGTAAAGCAGGATGGCACCGTATTAAAGTGTGTGAACCTTGGCTGGGGCATTTTCAATGTAGAGGAAGAACTGAGCAGGCTGACAGGTCTTCCGGTAAAGGCCGGTAATGATGCCAATATGGCTGCCATGGGTGAGATGTGGCAGGGTGGCGGCAAAGGCTACACCGATATTGTCATGGTAACCTTAGGTACCGGTGTCGGCGGCGGAATCATCCTGAACGGTAAGATGCTGGCCGGTGTGAATGGTGCCGGCGGTGAGATCGGACATATGCAGGTGAAGGATGATGAGACCGAGACCTGCGGCTGTGGTAAGAAGGGCTGTCTGGAGCAGTATACCTCCGCAACCGGTATCGTAAGACAGGCAAAGATCCTGCTGAACAATACCGATGCACCTTCCAAGCTCCGGAGTGTACAGTATATTTCTGCAAAAGAGATCTTCGATGCGGCAAAGGAAGGCGATGAGCTGGCAAACGATCTGGTGGAAGCACATGGCGAATGTCTCGGACGTGCACTTGCACAGGTAGCATGTGTGGTAGATCCGGAAGCATTTGTAATCGGCGGTGGTGTATCAAAGGCAGGTAAGGTGCTGATCGATACCACAGCAAAATATTTTGAAAAATATGCATTCCATGCATGCCGCGGAACTAAGTTTGAGCTGGCTACGCTGGGTAACGATGCAGGTATCTATGGCGGAGCAAAACTGATCCTCGGTTAATCGGCATGAATAATGCCGGAATGGCATAAAGTTAGTTAGAATTATTTGTTTTAGAATGAATCAGAATAGAGAAATAAAGATTTGAAAGGATAATTATGGACGGCGACATATTAGGAAGTATATGCGAAGTGATCGATGCAGGGCGGGTTTCGTTTGAGGAGCCGATGGACCGGCATACCACATTCCGGGTAGGCGGAAAGGCGGACGTACTGGTAAAACCGAAGGATATTTCAGAGATTGAGGCAGTCATCCAGTGGTGCAACAATCATTCAGTTCCATATTATATCATTGGAAATGGAAGTAACTTATTAGTCGGAGATGAAGGAATCCGTGGCGTTGTGATCTTGCTGGGGACGGAGTTCTCGAAGATCGAGGCAACGGATGATGAGACCATCTGGGTGCAGGCGGGCTGTCTGCTGAGCAAGGCGGCCAAGAAGGCGCAGGAGCTTGGACTGACCGGAATGGAGTTCGCATACGGTATTCCGGGAACGATAGGCGGAGCTGTAGTGATGAATGCAGGCGCTTACGGCGGTGAGATGAAAGATGTGATTGACAGTGTGACGCTGCTGACACCGGATGATGAGATCATCATTCTTCCTTCCGATCAGATGGAGTTCGGATACCGGCAGAGTATTGTGACCAGAAAGAATTATATCGTTCTGGAAGTGAAACTGTGCCTGAAAAAGGGTGAGAAGGAAGCTATTGCAGAGAAAATGCAGGAGCTCAGCGAGGCGCGCAGACAGAAGCAACCGTTAGAATACCCAAGTGCAGGCAGTACGTTTAAGCGGCCGGAGGGATATTATGCCGGAAAGCTGATCATGGACAGTGGTCTGGCAGGCTTCCGGGTCGGAGATGCGGAGGTATCTGAGAAACATTGTGGCTTTGTGATCAATCGCGGTCATGCGACTGCGAAGGATATTGAAATGCTGATGGATGCCGTGATCCGTCAGGTAGAGGAGCACTATCAGGTGATATTAGAGCCGGAAGTGCGTAAAATGGGTGATTTTCTATGAGATTTGTGATTGTGACCGGTATGTCCGGTGCAGGCAAAAGTACAGCATTAAAGACATTGGAGGACTTCGGATATTTCTGTGTGGATAATCTCCCGGTAAAACTGATCCCGAAATTTGCGGAGATTGCATACGATTCGGATACGGAAGTGAACAGTGTGGCAATCGGAATCGATATCCGGAGCGGAGAGGGACTGACTCTGCTGCTTGGTTATCTGGAGGGACTGCAGTCGCAGGGCTATCCGTTTGAGATTCTGTTTCTGGATGCTACAGATGAGGTTCTGGTCAAGCGTTATAAGGAGACCAGACGGATGCATCCGCTGGCAAGGGACGGCAGGATCGAGGCAGGCATTCAGGAGGAACGGAGGAAGATCCAGTTCCTGCGAGACAAGGCCAGCTATATTATTGACACCTCGAATCTGCTGACCAGAGAGTGCCGGATGGAGCTGGAGAAAATATTTGTAGAGGATTGTACGTATAATAATTTTATTATCACGTTTGTATCCTTTGGATTTAAGTATGGAATCCCGCGGGACGCAGATCTGGTATTCGATGTCCGGTTTCTGCCGAATCCGTACTATGTAGCCGAATTAAAAGCAATGACCGGCAATGAAAAACCGGTGCAGGAGTATGTCATGAAGGCACCGGAAAGCACGGAATTTCTGGATAAATTACAGGATATGATGCAGTTTTTAATTCCAAACTATATAAAAGAAGGCAAAAACCAGCTGGTAGTGGCGATCGGCTGCACCGGCGGTAAGCATCGCTCTGTAACTCTGACAAACGCAATCTATCGAAGGATGCTGGCTTCGGATTACAGTGTCCGGAAGGAGCATCGTGATATTGAAAAGGATGCGATAACAAAGGGGTGATACAGATGTCGTTTTCATCAGAGGTAAAGGAAGAATTACTGGCGCATACATCCGGTGGAAGACATTGCCAGATTGCAGAGCTGACGGCACTTTTACTCCTTTCCGGAGTCCGGCTGGAGCCTGTGATCCGGATCCAGACAGAGAATTTCCGGGTGGCCAAAAAGATCTCGACACTGATCTACCGGCTGTTTCATGCAGATCCGGAAATCCGGGTGCGCACGTATCATGGAACCAGAGCCGCCAGTGTTTATGAGCTGGCAGCGGGGACATCGGAGCTGGACGAGCAGATCCGGAAGGCATGTAAATTAAAGGACCGATCGAGAGTAAATCAGCTGATCATTCAGAAGGACTGCTGTAAACGGGCATTTCTGAGAGGTGCATTTTTAGTCAGCGGTTCCGTGAACAGTCCGGAAAAGGCATATCATTTTGAAATTTCCTGTAATTATCCGGAACTGGCAGAGGAGATACAGGAGCTGTTCCGTTTTTTTGAACTGGAGGCAAAGGTTGTAAAGCGCAAAAAGAGCTATGTGGTTTATTTGAAGGAAGGAACTATGATCGTTGATGCACTGAATGTGATAGAAGCACATCGCGCGTTGATGAATATGGAGAGTGTCCGGGTAGTGAAAGAGGTCCGGAATCATACAAACCGCAGTGTAAACTGTGAGGTGGCGAATCTGAACAAAACGATCTCGGCAGCCAGAAGACAACTCGAAGATATACAGTATATATATGAAAACAAGGGTTTCGCATGTCTGAATGATGGTTTGAGGCAGGTGGCGGAGCTGCGTATGGAAGAACCGGATCTGTCATTAAAAGAATTGGGCGAAAGAGTGAATCCACCGGTCAGCAAGTCCGGTGTGAATCATCGCTTACGGAAGCTCAGCGAGGTGGCACAGGAGCTGCGGGATGGCAGACGCTAATGGGATATTTGTGTCGGTTTTGACACGAAAATGAAAAGAAAATGCAAAAAAACCGAAAGTAGATTTGACATCTGCGGAATAGAATGGCATAATGAGGGCAAACAGGCTTGAAGGATAAACTGACAATCATATGGGTACATACTTGTATTTGGGGTATAAGACAATGCGGATAGGAAACCAGGATCATGCCTGTGTGAGAATATGGTGCCAGCCGCGATAACTTGAGTAATGTGTACAAGGAGAGAATGTTATGATAACAAGGAAAATGGTAGTAAATATTAAGGAAGATTCCGAAGGTAAGCTACCGGTTGCAATGTTTGTACAGGTTGCAAGCAGATTTGACAGTAAAATCTATCTGGAACTGGAAGATAAGAAGATTAATGCAAAAAGTATTATGGGAATGATGAGTCTTCCATTTTATGCGAACGAAGAACTTTTAGTTTCCTGCGAGGGTGCTGATGAGGCAGAAGCTATTGAGACGATTGAAGAATTTCTGCAGTCATAGGCAGACTGTCAGTTTGTATGGAACATCCGATATGCAGGTTTGATCATATCTGAATTACATTTAAGAAATGAACCGAAGTGTAGAACTTTGGTTCATTTCTTTTTCTGTTTATAGGGGTCGGAAGTGTTGCAGAGATGAGAACAATGTGCTAAAATTAGATTAGTATTTTGTGAAAATTGATAATAATTGAGAAAAATAGAAAGAAGAAAGAGGGAACGGTATGAAGAAATATATTGTTGCGGGTGTGATTGGTGTTCTTGGTATTATTCTTGGGGTTGCAGTAAAGGGTGTTGGCTGGCTGTTGGCACTGATCCTGATTGCTTTGGCGATTCTGATCGCACTGGGGAAGATAGCATTTGTAAATCGGTTGCTGGATGGCGAGAGTAAGAGCAAGAGCGGGAATCCGGCACAGGATGATGTGGATCAGGCAGTAGAGTTTCTGAATCAGGGCAAAGCAATTGATGCGATCACAAAGCTGGAAGCGGCGATCGAGCTTGCGGATTATGACGGGCAGTATCAGTCCTATGGCTGTCAGGCACTGCGAATCCTCGGACAGTTGTATGAGACCGGAAGCTATGGAAACTCAACCGTTCAGATCAATAATGACCGGGCAATCGAATATTATAATAAATTGCTGGAGATGGAGCCGGATGGAGAGATTTATTTTAAGGTAGCGCGAGATCTCTTGGCAAAGAATAATTTCAGCAAGGCACTGACTTATCTGGAAAAAGCAGCGGCACTGAAGGATGCACCGGCATTGTTAAAGCTGGGAAGCATTTATGAAGAAGGTCTGTATCGGTACGATGCATTCGGTAACCGGGGAGATACCGTGATCGAGATTGACCTGAATAAGGCAAAGCAGTATTACGAGGTTCTGGCAGAGATGGACGATGAGCAGGGCAAGGCCGGATATGATCGGGTGGTATACACTCTGAATAATACTGACAGTATTGAGTTCGAGGAAATGGATAAGCTCTATACCAGAATCGCAGAACGCCGCCGGGCGAACCACATTGAATACCGGTTCAAGACGATTGAAGCATCCAAGCTGCAATATCAGTATACATATATCCATGATGAGGTGGAAGGCTATGTACATAAGCTTCCAAAGGACTGGGTAAAGGTTGTAAATGAAGAGACAGATGAAGAGTATTATGCACCGGATCAGAATTACAGGGATTTCGCAATCTATGTAACCTATGACAGCATTCCAAAGGAGTCTACGCGTGATCTGGAGCTGTTCCTGCGATATGATAATGATGTTCTGGATTATGACCTGAACATTCAGGAGTACATTACGGAATATGCAGATGGTATTTGTGCAACCTACTATCACAAGGAACTGGAACGTGGTATCGTAACCTTTGCTTATCAGCAGAGGAATCGTATGGCATGTATTAAGTTCGTGTGTGCGACCATGGAGATTATTGAACAGTATGAGGAAATCATCTTCGAGGTGGCGAATTCTTTTGCATTCGTAGATCCAACGGTTATCAGTGATGAGAGTGCAAACCGGAAAGATCAGCAGTATTACAGCGAGGCTGTGTTCTATTATTTCCTTGGACAGTATGACAAGGCAATGGAGTTTGCAAGGAAGGCATTGAACGTAGGAAGTAAGAAAGCAAGTTATCTTCTGATCGAGCTATATTATGATGAGGAAAGTCCATATGTTAATTATGAGAAGGCACTATCGCTGGCAAAGCAATTGTTTGATGCAAACTCAGATTCAGATCTGGCATTCCTGATCGGTACCATATATGAACAGCAGAACCGGGATTATATTCAGGCACTGAACTGGTATGAGAGAGCGGATGAGCTGGGACATGAGAGAGTTCCGTTCTATCTGGGAAGATTATATTACTATGGATTGCTGCGGACGAAGCGGGATGGCAGCCTAGCATTAAAGTATTTCATGCGGGCAGATGAGAATGGCATTCCGGAAGCAAAAGCTTATATAGGTGATATTCAGGCCTTGAATGGAGAAGAACTTCAGCTGGCAGTCAATCGCTGGGAACGTGAGATCGAGGAAGGTAATGCAGAGACTGCATTGCAGGTAGCGATCAAGAAGCAGAATCAGGTATTCTATCTGGCAAGTGAACGTGAGATTGACCGCGCGTATGAGACAGCCTGCAATCTGGGAAGCCCGGAGGCATTCTACCGATATGGAAAACTGATCCGTGAACGAGAGAAGAACGGAGATTTCCGGGATGGACATATTGGTAAAAAGCTTTTGGAAAAGGCATTGGATCTGGGATATGACGGATTTGATAACGAGTCTTTATGCGAAGTGGTAGATGAGAAAGCAAAACAGGGACTTCCGAAGGAAGAAATGTTAAAAATCTACTATACGGCAGCACTGAACGGTTATGCACCGGCAATCGAGAAGATCGCGGCACTGGAGCCGGTTATGACAGATGAAGTGATTCGTCTATATGAGCATCTGCGTGGAATGGCAGTGAAAGGAAATGCAGCGGCATTGACCGCCATGAACCGTCTGGAACGGGCATTCCCGGATATTTTATATCGTCAGCTGGAGGAACGGGAAGGCTATAAGGTAATTGACAATAAGTTCTTCAAGCTGGTCGTTCCGAAGGAATATACAGCCGTGATCGATGATGAAGGTGGAACCATTAAGATTGCGGATTCCGTGGTTGAGTTTGCGGTTGCAGAGATGCCGGTACAGGTAGAAGAAGAGGAAGAATTCCTGAAGGTGTACAAGCTGATCGTCAGTGAGTATCTTCCTGTTCCGAATGCGGATATCATGGTTGTAAATTCCCGTATGGTTGGTTCTACTATGACAAATACAAACGGTGAGGCTTGTACTTACAGTATTCTGCTTGTCAGTGCAAAGAACCAGTATCTGTTTAAGTTAAGCTCCCAGAGTAAGGTTGAACTGATGGGATTCCGGGATAAGGTATATGAGGTGGCAAATTCTCTGGTAGAGACCGGAGAGACTTATGTTGCAACCGGTGAGCGGGCAAATCAGAAGATTGGTCTGACCAGATTGCTTTCAACAGGTGAGAACGGCTTCCTGTCCATTGGTAAATTAGATGAGTAAGTAGAATGAATACAGACCGGCTTGTCAGGGATGACTATGAGCCGGTCTGTTTTAATCATGAGGTGAGTAGTGATGTTTCATATTTCTCTTGACCACAAAAACGGTGAACCGATGTACTTACAGATATACCGGTTTCTGGCAACAGAGATCAAGACCGGTCATTTGAACTGTAATGTGAAACTGCCATCGGGCAGAGAATTGGCACAGGATTTAGGTGTCAGCCGGAATACGATCAATATGGCATATGAACAGCTGGAGTCGGAGGGATATATAGAAGCTGTTCCCAAACGGGGATATTTTGTGCGGAAGATTGATGAATTGATGGATATCCATGGAATAGAATCCGTAGCTAACAGCTATGCAGAACCGACAGGTCCGGTTCACAAGAAGGATCCGGCTTCATCGGACTGTCTGGTTGATTTTTCACCGTTTGGTATTGATCTGGCGCATGCACCCTATGCAAGATGGCAGAAGGTGATGAAGGAAACGATGCTGGATAATACAGCAGAATTATTTCAGAATGGAGATTCACAAGGGGATTATGCATTACGGGAAACGGTCCGGGATTATTTGCATCGTTCCCGCGGAGTGAACTGTTCTGCAGATCAGATCATCATCGGTGCCGGTACGGATTATCTGCTGATGCTTCTGACACGGTTACTGCCCGGATATTCGGAAATCGGAATGGAAAATCCGGTATATCAGCAGGCGTACCGGGTCTTTCAGAATTTTAATTATAAGATTCATCCGATTCCGCTGGATGAGAATGGATTACAGATAGCATCATTGCGTGAGACCGGCGCAAAGCTGGTGTTCGTCACTCCGTCCCATCAGTTCCCATTGGGGATCGTGATGCCGGTGAACCGGAGACTGCAACTGCTGAACTGGGCATATGAAGAAGCCGGCAGATATATTATTGAGGATGATTATGATAGTGAGTTCCGATATCAGGGAAAACCGATTCCCGCATTACAGGGAATGGATACGCAGGGAAGAGTTATCTATATGGGAACATTGTCAAAAGCAATTGCACCGTCTATCCGGATTGGATATGTGGTGCTGCCGCCGGAGCTTTGTGAAGTCTACCATACGCAGGCTTCGTTTTTGGCAACGACTGTTTCCAGAATAGATCAGGAAATATTACGCAGATTTATTGCAGAAGGATATTTTGAACGGCATCTGAACCGGATGCGGAGTGTCTATCGTGGAAAACATGACGGTATTCTGGAACTATTAAGTCCGTGGAAGGATTGTATCTGCGACGGATATAGTGCAGGGGTTCATCTGCTCTTGAAATTCCCGGCAGAGAAGTACAGGGAAAGTGAACTGGTCCGGAAAGCGGCAGAAGCCGGAATCGTGGTTTATCCGTTATCTGCGTATTATATTACCGGAAAACCGGAGCAGCCTACCATTCTGTTGGGATATGCAAGGCTTACGGATGAAGAGATGAAACAGGGGATTCAGGTTCTGCAGGATACCTGGCAGATGCATAATGATTAAAGGAAGGTGTTGAAATGTATCGGAATATGGTAAATACGCTGGCTGCCTGGAGTGAGAATCCGGAAAAGAAAATGTTACTCTTAAAGGGGCCGCTTCATGTAGGAAAAAGCTGGTGTGTTATGGATTTCGCAGAGGCGTTCTATAAAAAGACTTTGCATATAGAATTTGATCGGGATGCAGTTCTCCGGGAATTATTTATGACGGCACATACACCGGAATTTATTGAAGAACAGCTGGAGCTTCTGGCAGGTGTATCATTTCGGGATTACAGTGCCAATGAGCTTTTGCTGGTTTTTGATGAAGTACAGGTGGAGGAGGACTTATTTGCCGGAGTTATGCAATATATAAGACAACGCAGAGGGCGGTCTGTGATTCTGATAGCCTCCTGGATGGGAAGTCTTCCGGCAGAAAATCTGGTGGCAGAAGAGCTCCAGGTGGAATATATGTATCCGATGTCCTTTGAAGAATTTCTGATCGCAAATAAGGCGCAGGAGCTATGTAAAATCATAGAACAGGAAAAGGTTGATGGGTTGAAAGAGGATATCAGACCGGTTATTCTGGAGTATTTAAAATATTTTTATATTACCGGTGGAATGCCGGAAGTGGTACAGAGCTTTGTGAAAAACAGGAGCATGAATCAGGTTGATATCATCGGACATCGTAATCTGCAGGAAATGCGGGATTATGTTATAAAGCATGCACCGAAACAATTGGTGAAAAAAATACTTCAGGTATGGGACAGTGTGCCTGCCCAGTTAACGAAAGAAAACAAGAAATTCATGTATGGAGCCGTAGATGCAAAGGCAAGAGCCAGGGAATATGTAGCGGCAGTAGACTGGCTGATAGAGGCCGGATATGTCAGAAAAGTCCAGAAAGTGACACAGGGGCTTTCACCGCTGACAGACTATCTGGATCTGAAGTCTTTTGAATTATATTATCTGGATCATGGACTTCTGAGAAATGTGTCCGGAATTACCGCAAAAGAAGCAGAAAATGATGAAGCTATTTTTGATGCCATGCATGGGATTCTTTCGGAGCAGTTGGTGCTGGCAGAGCTGACATTAAATTCCAATGTGCAGGAATTGTATTTCTGGACGTCAGAGGCTACGGCACGGATTGATTTTGTATTTGAAGATGATGGAGAAATCATACCGGTAGATGTGCAGACAACGATCCGAAAGAAAGCGCAGAATCTGAAGGTATTTCATCAGAAATATGGGAATCGGATGTGGATACGGATATCACTGGAGGCTTTAAGCTTTCATAAGGGAAATCTAAATGTTCCGATCTATGGATTATGGAACTTTTAAAATAAAAATCAGCTCCCTATCGGACTTGAACCGATGACCTACGCATTACGAATGCGTTGCTCTACCAACTGAGCTAAGGAAGCATGTCAACAGCAATATAATACAATATTTTAATGAAAAATTCAATCTTTTTTTGAGATTTTTATTACTGGTTCTTTATAGACAGAAAAAGCGAAAAATGATATTATAAGGATAATTGAAACGGGATAGAAGACGGGTAAGGAGAAAGGAGGCTGGTTTCATGATTTTTGTACCGACAGATGAATTGAAAGTAGGAATGCGGCTGGCGAAACCGATTTATAATAAAAATGGAGTGTTATTATATGAGAGAAATACAAAGCTGACGCTTCAGGGTATTTACAGTGTTAAAAATTTTGAATTGATCGGATTATATATTTTAGAACCTGCGGAGCCGTTACCGCCGATGACAGCAGAGGATATAGAGTTTGAACGTTTTCAGACAATGGCTGTTTTCAGCATCAAGGATGATTTGAAAGCAGTAAAACAGGGAAAGAAACCTGCCGAATTAATGGTGCTGGCGAATCAGATTGTACAGATTTATGGTTCCTTAAAGCATAAGATTAATTTCACACAAAATCTGCGGAGTCCTGAGGACTATGTTTATAAGCATGCATTGAATGTAGCGATTCTGTCAGCGCTGATTTCCAATAAGCTGCATATAGACCGTGCGGAACAGTTGAATATCGTAATGGCAGCATTACTCTATGATATAGGCCGGTTATATCTTCCGACAAAGATGCAGAATAAAACAGATGGATTTGATACAGAGGAATATCAGATGTTCCGGAAGGCACAGTTTGATGGTGTAAAGACCGTGCAGGATCATGTGGATATTAATACCAGTGTGAAGCGATTGGTCAAGGGAAGTCAGGAAGATTATGATTATGCGGATGAGTCGGCGGTTAAGAACATTCCATGGGGTGTACGGGTCATTCAGGTCGCACACTATTATGATATCCGGACAGCAATGAATCTATATGAGGAGCCGGAATCAGAAGTGCAGGTGGTACGCAGTCTGTTAAAGAATGAGAAGCATTTTGACGTAACGGTTGTGTCAGCATTGTTAGATAGTATTAAGATCCTGTCACCGGGTGTTTGTATAGAACTGACCAATCATGAACGCGGACTGGTTATCCGGGAGAATGATAAGAATCCGTTACAGCCGATCGTACTGAGCTTTGACAAGAATCAGGTATATGATCTGAGTTCACCACGGACGGCAAAAACATTGCAGATTAAGGATCTGATGAAGACTATGGATAACCGGATAATTGTGGATGAATCTACATTGGAGGAATATCTGAATCGTTAATTATGGAGGTTAGATGTGAGACGGGATTTTAATACCCGGCTCACATCTTTTTAATTAAGACTATGAAATGGTTATTACATTTGAAGAAGATAAATCATCATAAATGGCTGGTTATGAAGGAATGCTTTCGCTGCGGTCTTTATAAGCAGGGACTGCTGCATGATCTGTCCAAATATTCCTGGACCGAGTTCTCGGTAGGCGTGAAATACTATCAGGGTGACCGGAGCCCGAACATGGCAGAGCGGGAAGACAAGGGCTATACGTCCGCATGGCTGCATCATAAAGGCAGGAATAAGCATCATCTGGAGTACTGGATCGATTACAGTATGACACCCGGAGCCGGATTGGAAGGTATGGAAATGCCGGTGAAATATGTAGTAGAAATGTTCTGCGACCGGGTGGCTGCCTGCAAGAATTATCATCCGGACAGTTATACGGACGATGCGGCATTGGCTTATTATGAACGTGGGAAAAACAAGTATCCGATGCATCCGAATACACGAGAACTATTGGAACGGTTGCTGCACATGCTGGCTGATGAAGGAGAAGAAGTGACCTTTGATTATATACGGACAGAGGTTCTGAAGAATAAGAAGAGAAGAACAAGGGGTTAGAATATGAATTTTACACATCTGCATGTCCATACAGAGTATAGTCTGCTGGATGGAGCAAGTAAAATAAAGGAATTGGTTGCCAGAACCAAAGAACTGGGGATGGATAGCATAGCGATTACCGATCATGGTGTTATGTATGGTGTGATCGACTTTTACCGGGCATGCCGGGAGGTTGGGATCAAACCGATCATTGGCTGTGAGGTTTATGTGGCACCGGGTTCCCGGTTTGACCGGGAAGTCGGACGCGGTGAGGACCGATATTATCATCTGGTACTGCTGGCAGAGAATGATCTGGGATATCATAACCTGATGAAAATCGTATCCCGCGGTTTTACGGAAGGATATTATTACAAGCCACGTGTAGATATGGAGGTTCTGCGAGAGTTTCACGAAGGTGTGATCGCATTGAGTGCCTGCCTTGCAGGTGAAGTAGCGGTTCA